>CAZKFH010000001.1:0-160541 GCA_964551945.1 uncultured Actinomycetes bacterium
GGTGGAGGGCGTCATCGACGTGCAAGATGAGCTCGAAGTTGCGTGAAGGCGACCGGGAGTGAAGGAGGCAGCGATGGAGACGCGAAGAGTGCTCCTGGTGGAAGCGGACCCGGGGAACCGGCACAAGTTCGGGATGTGGCTGCAGGAGAGCGGGTACGAGGTGCGGACCTGCCCGGGACCGAAGTCGCCGGACTACACGTGCGTCGGCGGGCGCCGTGGGGAGTGCCCACTCGTCGAGCCGGCCGATGTCGTCGTGCTCGGTCTCGACCTCGACAGCGAGATCGAAGAGGTGGGGACCTCGGCGTTCGAGCTCCTGAGTCTCTACACGTCCTCCGGCAAGCCCGTGGTGGTCTTCGGGCCCGATCCGGGGATCGCGAACGTGTTCGACCCCGCGGTCGTGACTGTTGTCCCATGGCCGCCCGAGGCTCGCTCTTTGATAAGGACCGTCGGTGATCTCCTTGACGCGAATGTGGCCTGAGCTGCGACCGGACCGGGAGAGCTGATGAGCACCGACGAGCTCTTCACCTTTCCCTGGCCCGGACCCGGAAACAGCGAGGGGCCCGTGAGCCCAGAGATGTGGGTGGACGTCGAGGCACCGGAGCCGCCGACGAGGTCGGGCGGCGGTCCGGAGACGGCCCTCCTCGTGACCTTGCCCTGGCCCGGACCGGGCGACAGCGAGGGCTGAAGAGGTCGAAGGTCCCGACGGTAGTGGGCCAGCCGGCCCTGCTCCAGCGTTCCTCCGTCGTCGATTCTGTAAGGGAGAGCAGGAGGTGACGGAGATGGCGAAGGGCGCCGACGCCCGCTCGCATGTGGCGAATCTGCGCACTTGGCGACAGTTGGTGACGGAGCAGAGTGGAGGCGCGAGATGAAGACAACCAAGGTGTCGGATGTGATGACCCGGACGGTCGTGGCCGCCCGGGAGGACACGCCGTTCAAGGAGATCGCCCGGTTGATGGCCGAGTACCGCGTGAGCGGCCTTCCGGTCCTTAACCCTGTTGACCAGTTGATCGGGATCGTCTCCGAGTCCGACCTGCTGCGGAACGAGGAGTGGGGAGGTCCCAAGAGCTTCCTGCTCGACTGGTTCATCGGCAAGAAGCGACTCGAGGAGATCGAGAGCCGTCGAGAGAACGTCGTCGCGGGTGACGTCATGACGAGGCACGTCGTGACGATCGGGCCGGACGCCACGGTGCACGAGGCGGCACGGACGATCCTCGAAAACGGCGTCAAGCGTCTTCCCGTGGTCGACGAGGACAAGCGCGTCCTGGGCATCGTCAGTCGCCAGGACCTCATCCGGCCGTACCTCCGGCCCGACGAGACGATCCGCCGCGAGATCACTGAGGACCTGATCCTCGAGACGATGTGGATCGACCCACAGACGATCAGCGTCTCCGTGAAGAGGGGGATCGTGACGCTTGAGGGGAAGGTCGAGACCAAGGGCACGAAGGAAGTGCTCGTCCAGCTGGTCCGGCGGGTCGATGGGGTCATCGGTTTGGAGGACCACCTGGCGTTCGTTGCGGACGATCGAGGCACGAACACCCGACCGCCCGAGCTGACCGGCTTCGGCTTCGGTCGGGGAAGCCTCACGAGCTCGTCTCCCGGTTGAGAAGAGGAGGAGTCATGAAGAGGAACGTGGGACAGCTGATGATCTCGGGTCCGGTGCGGGTCGGGCCGTCGACCGGGTTCAAGGAGATCGTCGGGCTGATGACCCACCACGGCGTCAGTGCCGTCCCCGTCGTGGATGGAGACGACCGCGTGATCGGGATCGTGAGTGAGGACGACCTCATCCAGAAGGAGGCCGACCCCGGGTCGGACGATGAGCCGCTGTTCGAGAGCAAACGTCACCGCCGGCGCCGGATGAAGGCGGCGGGTGGACTCGCCGCCGAGCTCATGACGCGAGAGGTGATCTCGATCAGTCCCGCCGCGAGTGTCGAGGAAGCCGCTCGCCGGATGATCGAGCGGCATGTCAAGCGGCTTCCCGTCGTGACCGAGGACGGACGGCTGCTCGGTGTGATCAGTCGCATCGACCTGCTCAAGGTGTTCCTGCGGGACGACGGCGAGACCCGGCAGGAGGTCGTCGAGCGCGCCGTGATGCCCTCGCTCAACGAGGGGGCCAAGGACGTCTCGGTGGACGTCGATGACGGCGAGGTCATCCTTCGAGGCAGCGTCTCTCGGCGCTCCCTGGCGGAGGGGATCGCCGACTTCGCGCGGGAGATCGAAGGAGTCGTGAGCGTGCACAACGGCATCGAGTGGGACGAGGACGACGTCTCGATCGGGGCCTACGCGTGGGCGGGCTCCGTGATGCCACCTGGCCGCTGGTGACGAAGGGGAGGTGTCAGGCCTCGACTTCGGGGAAGGGATCCTCATCGGCGGTTCGCTCGAACACACGCTGGGCCTTGCCGGTCTCCTGACGGGGGATCGAGCCGGGATCGCCCACGCCAACCTTCACCCGTAGTCGAAGCCTTTCGGCAAGCCGCGAGCCGATCCGGCCTTCCACCTCTGCCCTCGCCTGAGCGAGCTCGAGAGACGCGAACTCGGCCCGAACCTCGAGCTCGGGCATCGTGCCCCGCCGGTCGACCACGATGGCGTACTGGCCGGCCAGGGATGGATCATCGAGCAGGACAGCCTCGATCTCGCTCGGGAACACATTGACTCCCCGGATAACGAGCATGTCGTCGACCCGCCCGGAGAACCTGGCGATCCGGCGGTGGGTTCGGCCACAAGGGCACTCCTCGTCCACGAACCGCGTGATGTCCCCGGTTCGGTAACGTAGAACGGGAAGGGCCTCCTTGGTAAGTGTCGTGAGGACCAGCTCGCCCTGCTCGCCGGGCGTCACTGGGTCACCGGTCTCCGGATCGACCACTTCGGGGAAGAAATGATCATCGAACACATGCAGGGCACCCTTGCCCTCCCGGCACTCCATCGCGACACCCGGGCCGATCACCTCGGACAACCCGTAGATGTCGCAGGCGTCGATCCCTCCCCACGCCGCTTCGAGCTTCTCCCGGAATGCCTCGGACCACGGCTCGGCGCCGAACGTTCCGTAGCGAAGGTGTATCCGGTCGATGAGGCCTTCGGCGGTGGCCACCTCGGCCAGCTGCATGGCGAAGGAAGGGGTACATGCAAGACCGGCCGCGCCAAGGTCGGCCAGCATCTGGACCTGGAATCCGGCGTTCCCGCCGGAGGCCGGAACGACCGTTGCTCCGAGCCGTTCCCCTCCGTAGTGCAGGCCGAGTCCGCCTGTGAAAAGGCCGTAGCCGTACGCCACGTGCAGGACGTCATCCGGTTTCCCACCGGCGCAGGCGATGGCGCGTGCGTTGACCTCGGCGAAGACCTCGACGTCCTGGCGGGTGTAGGCGACGACCGTGGGCTTCCCCCTGGTCCCGGACGAGGCATGGATGCGTACGGTCTCCTCGAGAGGCACGGCCAGCATCCCGAAGGGATAGGTGTCCCGCATCTCGGGCTTCGAGGTGAACGGCAGCAAAGCGATGTCCTCGATCCCTTGGATGCCATCGGGATCCACGCGGTTCAGCTTTTGCCGCCAGTAGTCGGAGTCGACAGCCTTGAGCCGCCGGACCAGGGTTCCCAGACGTTCACCCTGGAGCGCGGCCCGTTTCTTGAGGGGCGTCGTCTCCTCAGCGGGCTGGAGCATTTGCGTATGATATATCTCCAGAATCTTTCACGGGGGTGGATCTCACTCGTGGATAGGTCCGAACGGGGGAGCGTGTCGATGGAGCAACACGAGGCAGTGGGCGAGAAGCCGGGGCTCGGAAGCAAGCTGCTCGGCGGCATAGCCGGGCGCATGCTGAAGCTTCCGAAGCACGACGGCGGGTTCCGTGTGGTCAAGGGCATCGAGGTGCCCACGCGAGACGGTTCCCACCTGCTCACCGACCACTACGTCCCCGAAAGCGACTCGCCCGCGGGGACCATCCTCGTCCGCTCACCGTACGGACGTGGTTTCCCCAACAGCCTGATGTTCGGACGGACCTTCGCGTCTGCCGGCTATCACGTGCTCGTGCAGAGCGTCCGCGGAACGTCCGGGTCTCCGGGCGACTTTCAGCCTTTCGTGCAGGAGGCCGCCGACGCCCAGGACACGGTGGAGTGGCTGAGGTCCCAGTCCTGGTTCGACGGGAGACTGGCGACCCTGGGCGGCTCGTATCTCGGCTTCGCGCAGTGGGCGCTGCTCTCGGAGCCGCCGCCCGAGCTACGAGCGGCGGTCGTCGTGGTCGGGCCGCACGATATGAGCCAGGTCTTGCACGGCACCGGCGCCTTCGCCCTCTCTATCGGCTTCGGATGGAGCGAGGCGGTCGCGAACCAAGAACGGCTCGGTCACGTGCGAAGGCTTGCCCACCTGATGACCGTCGAGCGCCGCACTCGTGACGCCTTCTCCGGGCTGCCACTGGCAGAAGCCGGCGAGCCATTCATGAACGGAGGGGCGAGCTGGTATCGGGATTGGGTGGCTCACGACGATCCGGCCGACAAGTTTTGGGCGGAGTACCGGCGTGCCGGTGACGCATTGCGTAAGTCGAAGGTGCCGATGCTGCTGGTCGGAGGCTGGCACGACATCTTCCTCGACCAGACGATCGAACAGTACGAGAAGCTCCACGGTCGCAAGGTGAACGTCGCCCTCACTCTGGGCCCCTGGACCCACATGGAGACGGCCATGAAGGCCACCGGGATCATCACCAAGGAAAGCCTGGAGTGGCTTGGCGAACACCTGGGCGAAGGAGGGTCGGCGAAGCGCGCGAAGCCGGTCCGGGTCTTCGTCACTGGAGCCGGCGAGTGGCGGGAATACTCGCAGTGGCCGCCGAAGACTGAAGAGGGCTTCTTCTTCCTTGGGGAGGGCGGCGTCCTGGGTGATTCGGCAGGGGAGGGAACGACCACGTTCAGCTTCGATCCCTCGGATCCCACTCCCGTTCTCGGTGGGCGCCTGCTACACCCCCGCCATGGCGGTGCGAAAGACAACAAGAAGCTCGAGGCCCGAGCCGACGTCGTCACGTTCACCAGCGGTCCGCTCGAGAACTACTTGGACATCATCGGGCGGCCTCGGGTAGAGCTGGCACTCAGCGTCGACAACCCTCACGCGGACGTCTTCGTGCGCCTCTGCGACGTGGATGCGAATGGGACGTCTCGAAACTTCGCCGATTCGCTGGTCCGCCTGGATCCCAAGGTGCCCGCCGACAAGGTGCAGCACGTCACCCTGGAGCTCGATCCTTGCGCGCATCGCCTGGGCATCGGCCACCGGCTGCGCCTGCAGGTGTCGGGGGGTGCCCATCCTCGGTATGCGCGCAATCTCGGGACCGACGAGCCTTTGGCAACCGCTCAAAGCATGGCCCCGTCGCTACACGTCGTTCACCATGCTGGCTCCCGGATCATCTTGCCGATCAGCGTCGATCCGGGTTAGGAGATAGGGGTCCTAAAACGTCGCCCCTCCCGAACGTGCGCGCCTTTGGCCCCGACAAGATCGCGACTCGATTATGAGCCGTAACATCCTGAGTGTGAAGCAAACGCGTGAGGACCTCCTTCGTCATTTGCGTGAGCAGACCGACTTCCTACGGGTCTCATCCGCTGCGTTCGATCAAGGCAACCAGTCGGAGGCCAAGCGTCTAGCCACCGGTATCCGGATCCTGGTCCATGACACGGCGACCGCTCATTCGGTGCTCGAACAACTCGGTGTCAAGGGACAGCTCCGTTTCGTGGATACCTCACTACCGCCCGTGGAAGCAAAGGCTCGGCTTGAAGGAGGGCGGATGGTGCAGACGCGACGCCGTGATTCTGGCCTGGCGACGATCCAGTTCGGGGGTGGCTCCGTTCGATACGTGGCGGCCCTGGGCGGGCGTGAGCGACGTGTGCCCCAGCCCTTCAGGAGTTGGTGGGGAACCCCCGTGTTGAGGGATATCCAGGGCAATGAGTTCAGCCGAAAGGATCTAGTGCTTGGCGTGGCCCACCTCGATGGTGGCGCGCATGTGGATCCGGAACTGAAGCCTGCGTACGCGGCCCTGACAAGAAGCAACTCATTGGGATGGGAGTACGGGGATGGGACGACGAACCTTTTGCTCGCCCAAAGCCCTGCCCTCGCCAATGTGAGACAGGTGGCCTACGAGCTGCTTCTGACCATCGAAGAGCAGTGCCGGGATCTCGTTAACAATCCTTGAGTACCGGGGGCGGCGCTTCAGCGCGCGGGCTGGGGAGTCGCGTGGAGCTTTGGATTTCTGACCTGGAGGCTCGCGGAGTGCGGCCGGGCCGAACTCAACTATTCCTCTGTGGTCTCCTCAGCGAGAGCCGGCCTTGCTATTCGGTCGATAGTCAAATATCTGATCTGTCGCGCGCTGATAACGACTAGTTCCCTGTCTCCAAGCGAGACCTCCTTCTGGGTGCCCGGATAGCGAAGGAGGATCCCGGGCCCAAGGACGAGGTCTCGATCGGCTGACTCGGCGATGTCGGTGTTGAACCACTGCACATATCCCCGCAGGGATGTCCCGTCATCAAGGACGCAGGTGCCGTAGACGAGCTCACGCTCGGTGTCCGCCAAGAACTTGCTCCAGGCTGAGGTGAACTCGACAGGCCCGAACCGGGTGCCCAGGAAGCGTCGGACGCGCTGCTTCTTGCCCTCCCGTTGCTTAGCGAGGTCGATCCCACCGAGGAGGAACCCGAGCAGGCAAGCCGCCGCAATAACACCAATGGACCACCACCAGACCAGGCCGAGATGGTTGGTCGCGTACTTCGCAGGTGCGGAAAGGAGGGCCTTTAGGTCAGGGAATCCTCCGTCCATCAGAGGGTGGAAAAGTGGGACCAGCGACAGGACAACAACATCACACAGAACACCGACCAGCAATACGGCCGCGGTTTCTCGGAGAGGCGACAGCAGCCTCTCTCCCCTTCGAGCCTCTCTACGGATGACGAAGCAGACGCCGGGAGCGACTGACGCCACAAACAAAACAAGGCTCAGGAAGGTCGTTGGCAAGCTCTAAGGGTCAGTCCCTCTTCGGCGGGGTCGGTGGAGGAGGCGGCGGTGGAGGAGGCGGCGGTGGAGGAGGAGGAGGCGGCGGCGGCCTCTCGGGTACGGTGTTAGGCCGCCCACCACGCTTGCGCAAGGTGTCTGCGCGCGGACCGCCAGCAGTGCTCAATGTTCCACTCCATCTGATCCCGCGATGGCGAGACGCTGGTTGAGGATCGGGCTTCTTCATACTGATTCTACCCTCCATGCCGCGCCACCTTGTCGCAGACGTTGATCCGGAGGTGGACACGGGTTTGAGCCGACCTCGAAGCCTCGGATACAGTCGCGCGATGGTCACGTCCGGAAAGGACTAGAGCGTGGGTCTGCACCCCGGTTTCCCGACCTCGCCATACGCGCCGCTGCTCCCGGAGCAGCGATGGTTTCCGGCAGATGAGACACTTCGGAGCACCGCCTACGAGAAGTTGCTTCCGCCGCTCGTTGCGCGCGTCAGGGAAGCCGTGGCCGAGTGGCGGGCGGCCGACTACGAGGGCGCGTCCGCGACCAGCCAAACGCTTCTGCGTTGGTGGTTCGACAGCGCACACCCGATCGAAGACGCGGACGGCATTTCGTCTGAATTCCGGTACTACTACGCCCAGCGCGAGGCGGTTGAGACCGCCATCTGGCTCTACGAGGTCAAGAAGGCACGCGACAACTTCGACCTCCTTCGATTCGATGCTTCCGGCGCTGTCTCCGCCGGGATGTTTGATGAGAGCTGGCCGCGCTACGTCCTGAAGATGGCCACGGGCGCCGGCAAGACGAAGGTCATCTCGCTGCTCATGGCTTGGTGCTACTTCCACAAGCTCTACGAATCGGGTTCCTCCCTTGCTCGTAACTTTCTGGTGATAGCGCCGAACATCATCGTTCTAGACCGACTTCGCACCGATTTCGATGGCCTCAAGATCTTCTTCAACGACCCAATCCTTCCGCCCGACGGGCACGAAGGGCAGAATTGGATGGCCGACTTCCAACTGACCCTTCACATCCAAGACGACGTGCGCGTGCTTCGCGATACCGGGAACATCTTCCTTACCAATATCCATCGTGTGTCATTGACCGACACCGACGACCCAACCCTTGAAGATGACGACCTCCGGGACTATTTCCTCGAGCCGTTCGGACCGAAACCGGTCGGCAAGACGACGGACAGCAAGGCCGATCTCGGTGAGATCGTGCGCGACGTGGCCGAGTTGGCCATCTTCAACGACGAGGCGCACCACATCCACGACAGTCGGATGGCGTGGTTCAAGTACATCCAAGACATCCACAACCGGATGCTACAGAAGGACGAGTCGTTGTCGATCCAGATCGACGTGACCGCGACGCCACGCCACGACAACGGGTCCATCTTCGTCCAGACGGTGTCCGACTACCCGCTCGTCGAGGCCATCCACCAGAACGTCGTCAAGCATCCGATCCTCCCGGACGCACCCAGTCGCGAGAAACTCAAGGAGCGCACCTCCGCGATCTTCAGCGAAAAGTATGAGGACTACCTGAGGCTCGGGATCGAAGAGTGGAAGAAGAGCGCGAAGGAGCACGAGCGGCTCGGCAAGAAAGCGATCCTCTTCGTCATGGTGGATGACACGCGCAACTGCGACGAGGTTGGCGGATACCTGGAGAAGACGTCCCCGGAGCTGCAGGGACGCGTGCTGGTCATCCACACCAAAGACAACGGCGAGATCTCCGAGGCGTCGTCCGGCAAGTCGAAGGAGGAGCTGGAGCGGCTCCGGCAGGAGGCGAACTCGATCGATACCTGGGACTCGCCTTACTCGGCCATCGTTTCGGTGATGATGCTGAAAGAGGGTTGGGATGTGCGGAACGTCACAACCATCGTCGGTCTTCGACCGTACGTGGCGAAATCGAACATCCTTCCCGAGCAAACCCTCGGCCGCGGGCTTCGCCTCATGTACTTCGGAGAGGACGTGCGGGAGACCGTCGCCGTGATGGGAACTCCGGCCTTCATGGAATTCGTCGAGTCGATCCAGAGCGAGGGCATCGTCTTCGAGCGGGTCCCCATGGGGTCAGGGACGAACCGCCACGACTCTCTCGTGGTCGAGGTCGATCGCGAGAACACCAAGAAGGACATCGACTCGCTGGACATCTCCATCCCGCGGCTCACTCGGCGGTTCCAGCGGAACTTCAAGGAGCTCAACGAGCTCGACCCGGCGAAGCTCGGCAACGACCGCCTTCCGCTCAAACCGTTCACTGTCGAAGAGACGCGGGAGATCGTCTTCAAGACCATGCTGGACGCGAACATCCATCATGTGCTCCGGATCGATGACGCTTCACCGGTGGACTACCGATCTGTCCTCGGGTTCTTCGCGAAGCAGATCCTGGGCGACCTCCGTCTTGTTGGGGGCTACGACGTTGTGTACGGGAAGATGAAGACGTTCATCCGCGAGTACCTCTTCGAGGGCCCGCCCGTGGACCTGGCGGACCCGGTCGTTCTTCGAAACCTCTCTGAAGGGGAGGTCGGTAAGGTCATCTACGACTCGTTCAAGACGGCGATCAACAGCCTCACGATCCAGGATCGCGGTAGCGCCGAGGTGGAGGGATTCATCCGGCTCAGCGACACACGCCCGTTCAGAACCGAGCACCGCGCGTATCTCGATGCGTCCAAGTCCGTGTTTAACCGCGTCGTCGGCGAGGCGCACTCGGGGGGGTTGGAACTCGACTTCGCCGGCTTTCTTGAGAACACCGCCAAGGACGTAGCCTCGTTCGCGAAGAACTACCTCGCCGTGGGTTTCAAGCTTGACTACGTCAAGGTGGACGGCGAGTTATCGACGTACACGCCCGACTTCATTGTGAGGACGTCGGACGGGAACGTCTGGATCGTGGAGACGAAGGGTCGAGAAGAGTTGGACCTACCCGAGAAGATGCAGCGACTCCGTCAGTGGTGCCTGGATGCAACTGCCGCGAGCGCCGGCGACACCAGCATCCGATACGGCTTCGTATACGTCGATCAAGAAGGCTTCCAGAGACACCACCCGGACAGCTTCGCGGCGCTCGCGAACAGCTTCAAGGACTACCAGGAGGGTTCAAGTGGCACGCCCTCAGGGTGACGCCTCCGAGCTCTCGGATGCGGAGAAGCGAGACCTCATCACCCTGATCCAAGAAGGGAAGCCTCTCCCCGAGCGCTATCGCTTCCTCCTGTTCGAGGACAAGCGCGAGGTTGAACTGGTGTGGAACGGCAAGACCCGCGACGTGACGAACGTGATCCTGCCGTTCCAGACGCTCGAACGCGTCGATGAGCCGCGCAAAGAGGAGAAGCCACAAGAGGGGATCTTCGACGGGGGAGGCCGCCAGTTGGAGGGGTGGACGAACAAGCTGATCTGGGGCGACAACAAACTGATCCTGTCGTCGTTACGCGGCGGCGGCCTTCGCCAACAGATCGAAGACGCCGGCGGACTGAAGCTCATCTACATCGACCCCCCTTTTGACGTTGGCGCGGATTTTTCGATGGACATCGAGGTTGGTGATGAAACCTTCCACAAGGAGCCGAACCTCCTCGAGGAGATCGCATATCGAGATACCTGGGGACGCGGTGCAGATTCCTTCATCGCGATGATCTACGAACGCCTGATTCTCATGCGCGACCTGTTGCATAGTGATGGCTGCATTTTTGTGCATTGCGATTGGCGGGTGTCCGCATTTGTACGGATGCTCTTGGATGAAGTCTTCGGAAAGGAGCAATCCAGGAACGAGATCATATGGAAACGCTCCGAAGCACACTCGGACTCCAACACGTACGGCAAGGTTCACGACACCATTTGGTTTTATGCACGAGGTGCCAATCAGACGTGGAATAGGCAGCACGTCCCGTATTCAGACGAGTACATAGAGAGGCAGTTCAAGTATGTCGAAGCAGATACCGGCCGAAGGTATCGGTCGGCGGATCTGTCAGCGTCGGGACTCTCCGGGGGGGGATATGTCTACGAGTGGAACGGAATTACCCGGTCGTGGAGATGTCCGAGATCGACGATGGAGCGCTACGAGAAGGAAGGGAGGCTGGACTACACCGGCAAGGGTCTCGTGCGCTACAAGTACTACTTGGAAGAGATGCCTGGGACGACAGTGCAAAGCGTCTGGACGGACGTTCTGAAGATTCACCATCTTGCCGACGAGCGACTTGACTATCCAACCCAGAAACCTGAAGCGCTGCTCCAGCGAGTCCTGGAAGGAAGCAGCAACGAGGGCGACCTCGTAGCGGACTTCTTCTGCGGCAGCGGCACAACTGCGGCGGTGGCCGAAAGACTCGGACGTAAGTGGATCGCTGCCGACCTCGGCAAGTTCAGTATCCATACCACGCGCAAGCGGCTCATCCAGGTGCAGCGCGACCGAAAGGGGGAGGGAAAGCCGTTCCGCGCCTTCGAGGTGCTGAACCTCGGTCGGTACGAACGTCAGGTCTATCTGAACGTGAGTTCCGCGCTCCCGAGTAAGGAGCGGGAGAAGGCACTCAGCCGCAAAGAGCAAGACTTTCGCGAACTCATTCTGCGCGCCTACAAGGCGGAGAGGCTCGAAGGTGACTCGTTTTTCCACGGGAAGTTTGGAGCCCGACTGATCGTCGTAGGACCCATCAACCTGCCAGTTGGCCGGCTGTTCGTGGAGGAGGTGATCCTCGAGTGTCGGAAGGTCGGCGTCACGCAGGCGGATATCCTTGCCTTCGAATTCGAGATGGGACTGTTCCCGGCGGTGCTCGACGAGGCCAAGGCGAAGGGCCTTGATCTGGCGCCGAAGACGATTCCACCCGAGGTGTTCGATAAGCGGGCCGTGGACAAAGGGGAAGTGCGCTTCTTCGACGTGAGCTACATCGAGGCCACTCCCCGCTTCTCATCGGATGGGCGCTCCGTAGGCGTCGAGTTGACCGACTTCTCTGTGTATTACAGCCAGGGTGTGGCAAACGAGATCGTCCAGAGCCTTCGCAACGGTAAGTCGGAGGTGATGTGCGAACAGGGGCAACTGGTGAAAATCAGCAAGGACAAGAACGGTGTCATCACCCGTGAGGTTCTAACCAAGGAGTGGACCGACTGGGTGGACTACTGGGCGGTTGATTTCAACCACGAGAGCCGCAAGGAGATAGTGCGCTTCGCCAAGCGCATCGGTGAAGAAGGGCGGGTACCCGGGGTCGTGGTCGAGGAGGGCGAGTTCCTGGACTTCGAGGAACGGTGGACAGGCTCCTACATCTTCGAGAACGAATGGCAGAGCTTCCGAACACGCAAGAACCGCGAGCTGGAGCTGACGACTGCACAGCACACTTACGAGGAGCCCGGCCGCTACGTGATCGCGGTCAAGGTCATCGACATCTTTGGCAACGACACCATGTCACTCGTTCCCATCACCGTTTCATGATTCTGAATCTCAGCGCCCTAAATAAGCACCTTTGGTCGTGTCGGTGCCATTGCGTCCAAGATGCGGTTCACTTGATCCATAGGTAGCGCGGCTTCGTCGGCAATCTCTTGCAGAGTGAACCCATCTCGCTGAAGTAAAGCGACGGCGTTCCGGAGAACGGAGGGGGATTCCGGTGCCCCCAAGTCACCCGGCTCGTCTCTTCGCCACCCTTGCGCTGACATCATCTTTGTAGCGCGGATGTAGTCCTCTTCCTTCATGTGTTCCAACGTCCGAGCCCGGTATAGCAATTGAGCAATTGAGGTTCCCCACTTTCGCTTTGCTGCCAGAAGAACATCCCATTCCGGGTGGTGCGGAAGGTCGCTGACAACCGATTCGGCGGGAGTCAAGAAAGCGGAGGCAAAACTGTGAGCCTGTTTCTCGATCACCGGGCTTCCCTCATTGATTGTCCGATGCATAACCAGGTGTCCAAGCTCGTGCGCAGCGTCGAACCTTGATCGATCCCGCTTCCCCTTGTCAGCGCAAAAAACAACGATCGGATGAGTTGTGAACGGGACAGAGAAGGCATCCATGCGCTGGTTCTCAAACTCGACCCGGGCCGCTATGACCCCATGGCGTTCGAGTATTTCAATCATGTTGGCGATGGGCTTATCGGCCGCGATAGTCCACTCCCGGCGCACTTGTGCCGCTATTTGCTCGATCTCGTCAGGTTCGGTAGTGGGAGATACAGGGTGGTCTGGGATATCCACAGTCGGAAGCTCGATCCGTTTTTCGATCGCTGAAACAAACTGATGAACCAATTCAACAAAGGCCCGGGCTTGCTGGCGTTCTCGCGAAGATGTCGAGCGAAGACTCCGGAAGGACGCCGGTGGGTCCAGCCAGCTGCGGTTTGCGTGACTTGCAAAGAACTGGATAGGAAATCTCAAGGCGGTCGCCAATTCGGCTAGCGTTCGAGTTCGCGGTTTTGCAGCTCCCTGCTCAAACTGGCTTATCGCAGCTCCACTCAAACCGCCAGCAAGGCTCCCTAGGTGCTGTTGAGAGAATCCGCGAAGCTCTCGAGCCAGGCGCAGCTGCTGGCCATCAAAGAACCGGCGAACAACCTCAATTTCCTTGCTGGCGGGAGTCCCCATGCGTTTCTCGTCAAGTGTAGAGCCTAGAAAGATAGAGGGCCCAAAGTTGGGTACGCGAGCCCCCAAGGCAGGTTCTGATCCGAATTGCGCCGTGTGGCCGAGTCGAGCGGATTTAGTGCGCCAAATCTGAAGTCTCAGAGCATCCTGAGGCACTATTTCCAAAGCTCTCGTGGTAAGGTGAGAATGTTCTTGTAAATCGTCTCTAGAGAGGGGATCCAGGATGACTTCCATCGCCAAGCTCTTGGAAGATGCCCGGAAGGAGATCGCCGTTACGCCTGAGGAGATCGAGGAGGCTCGCCGAAGGAGAGAGCTCGTAGCGGCTGCCCTGAAGGGTGAGTTTCCCGGATCCCGGATCTATTTCAATGGATCTCTCGCCCATGGAGATGCCAACGATCCCCTCGCCGACTTCGATATCGGGGTCGTCGTGCCCAACCCTGAGGGGGAGTACGGTCCGAACGGTAGGAGCTCGGAAGAGCTAAAAGACCGTGCTCGCGACGCAGTAAAGACCGCTCTTGGCGACGAGTTCCCAAATCTGAGGGTCGAGGTCGAAGGCAGGAAGAGGTCGGTCCTCATCAGATTCTCGGATCCGGTGACAGCGCGAGCGGACGACTTCACTGGGGACATCATTTGTGCTGTCGATCACGAAGACCGCGGGCTCTGGATTCCTAAGAACGACACTTGGGATCGATCCCACCCCGAGGAACACACTCGCCTAGTGCGGGACGCCATCGATCAGACCGAGGTCGTGTTCGCGCACTCCATAAGGCTCTTGAAGCACTGGAACGGGCATCACGGCCGGCCTTTCTGCCCCTGGCACATAAAGGCTCTAGCGCTGGATAGCATCACCAAACCTCTTCCTCTCGTTGAAGCGCTTGAGGCCTTCTTCTCGGAAGCGTTGGCAGGGCTGAAGGAGGGGACTACGCCTGATCCAGCGGGCGTAGGATCGAACATCTCCCCGAATGTGACGCTGGAGGATGCGCGTAAGAAGCTCAGCCAGGCTCTTGATCACATCCGGGCTGCGAGGGAGGCCGAGGAAGAGGAGCGTCCACTGCGTGCTCAAGCGGAGATGGCGTCCGTATTGAAGGACATCGTTCCTGAGCCGGACCCGGGCGCGCTCGCGGACGAAGACCGCAAGACCGAGATAGGTCGGATCTCAGTGGGCGCGTCGACGGGCGTGGGCAGTGGAGCAGGAGTTGCCCTGCCTCGCAGCAGGGGGTGGTCTGACCGTTAGTGCACCCGATCACTGAACGTCTGCTTCTAGGCCGAAGTCCGCCTCTCGACCCAAGCCCGGGGGCCTGGTACGGAGCCGATCTATCCTTTCTCTATCCCCTCGAGCGAGATGCGCGCCGATCTCTGCCGGAAGAGGTCACATGGCGGTACCAGCCGCATGTAGTCAGGTATGTCGTGGAGCAGCTGCACGTCCCTGGCGATCTCGAGACTCACGACCTGACGATCGAGTTCTGGCGACAGCCTCCCTACGACACCTACGGCCAAGCACCGATGGACTATCCAAGAGTGTTTACGACTGTCGCGCGGCGTCGCAAGCACGTGTTCGACGATGGCGCGCTGTGTCTTTGGTATCCATGGGACCCTATTGAGAGACGGTGGACACACGAACTTGGTCTCCTTGTCTTGATAGAGATGGTTAGACGACAACTTCTTCTAGAGATGCACTGGTTCCTTACAGGGGACTGGCCCCTCGATGAGGCACCACACGGGCTTTCAGCCGAGCAGCAGCGGGCAGCGGGCGGGGGAGGAAGCGCGAGGACAACGTGATACTGACATCGGAATTCCTACGTGGCGTAGCGACACAGAGCGAGTCGCTGTGGAGAGACGTGGCCGGCCCGCTGATCGCTGCCTCTGTTGCGGCTCTCGTTGCCGTTCTTGGATATCTGTACGAACGGAGGAGCAAGCGCAACGATGATCTTCGCACTCTGTTCAGCGAGGCTCTTCAAGCCGTAGCCGAGTACCAAGAGCTTCCCTACCTTGTTCGCCGGCGCTCTGACCAAAGCCCCATGACGCCCGCGGAGTTGATTGCGAAGGCAAGCTCAACACAGACTCAGCTTGACTTCTTTGTAGCACGGCTCAATCTCGAGTCGAAGCCCTTGGGTGAGGCTTACTCGTCTCTTGTGCAAGCAGTTCGGCTCGAGACAGGCCCCCAGATCACGGAAGCATGGCACGAGGCTCGCGTACAAACTGATGACGATGTCCCACTTGGGGTCGCTTACCCACGTGAGAGTGGCGATAGGCAGAAAGCCGCATGCGTCGAGGGGATGCAGCGGTATCTTCGGAAGTTGCTTCGCCGAAGGGCTTTCGGGAAGACTGACGAAGGGTCGAAGGCGGCCGACTGACTCGGGGATCGGTTCGAGGTCTAGAGGTGCTCAAACATTCACTCTCGCTAACTTCGCCTGCCCACTACCCACACGCTCTTTCGTGAGAGGACCCCGCGCAGGTGGGGTGGGGAGTCTTCATCGTGCGGGCTGGGAGTCGCGTGCTTTTGGAGTCGATTGTTCGACGACCCTGAAGAGGGCGGCAAGATCCTGCGCCCCGAGGCCAAGCTCGCAGGCATCCCGGAACATCGCTGAGGCAGCCGGCATGAGCGTGAGCGTCAGCCCGGCTTCGGCAACGAGCTGAGCGACGAGCTCTTGCGGTTCGGTGAGGCCGCCAATTGTGGCCTCTGACGTGTCCAGAAGGTCGTCGCGGAGGCGACTGAGGCTGCGGTTCAGCATGGCGCTTGCGCCCCACCCCGAGTTGAGGACCTCCGAGGCGGCCTCGATCGGCAGTCCCAGCCGTCGGATCATCGCAGCGGCTTCGGCGGCAGCGGCCACGTGACAGCTCACTAGGAGCTGGTTCACGAGCTTCAGCTGCAGGCCGGTCCCTGTCCCTCCGATGTGGCTGACGCGGGCCGCGTACGCGTGCAGGATGTCGGACACCTCCGCGGCAGCGGCGGCGGGCCCTCCGATCATCGTGGTGAGCTGGCCCGAGGCTGCAGCTTCGGGCCCACCGGTGACCGGAGCGTCGAGGAAGGCGGCGCCTCGCTGCTCCAACGTCGCGGCCAGATCTCTGGCGAGTTCCGGCGCGAACGTGCCGTGCTCCACGTAGACCTGACCCGGGCGGCTGGCGCCCACCAGTCCGCCGTCCGCCGTGTAGACGTGTCCGACCGCGTCGCTGTTGAGCAGGCACCCAATGATCACCTGAGCACGCTCGGCCACCTCGGAAGGAGTCGTGACGATGATCGCTCCCGCGCGCTCGACGTCTGCGGCTCGCTCGGGTGTCCGGTTATAGGCAACGAGTGGATAGCCGGCGTCGAGAAGTCTCAGGGCCATCCGGGAGCCCATCGCCCCGAGGCCGACGAATCCGACGACGGGCTGCTTCCGGCTCATGGGGCCGTGATGAGATTGTCGGTCTCACCGAGGCCCGTGATGGACATGCGGATCCTGTCGCCAGGCTGAAGGAATCGTGGCGGGTCCATCTTCGCCCCGACACCGGCCGGCGTGCCGGTGAGGAAGATGTCGCCGGGGCGCAGCCGAAAGACGGCACTGACGCTCTCGACCAGTCCGGCCACATCGACAACCATGTCGCTCGTGTTCCCCTTCTGACGTAGCTCGTCGTTGACCCACATCTGCACCTCGAGAGATTGGGGGTCGGGAACTTCGTCAGCGGTCAGCAACCAGGGTCCGCACGGGCTTGATCCGTCGAAACCCTTGGCGCGGCCCATCTGAACGTGCATCCATGGTTCGCCGGCTGGGAGGATCAGGTCGCGCGCCGTCATGTCCTGGATGTTCATGTAACCGGCGACGTGGTCCATGGCGGCCGCTCGCTCGATGTGACGGCCGGCCTTTCCGATCACGACTGCCATCTCCGCCTCGTAGTCGAGCTCGGCGGTGGCAGCGGGTCTGATGACGGGGTCGTATGGGCCGATGAGGTTGGTCGTGGGCTTGGACACGATGATGGGCTGCAGGGGTGGCTTGCCGTCATTCATCGCGGCCATCTCCTTCACGTGACTGTGGAAGTTGCCCCCGATGACGATTAGAGACCGGGGCGCAGGAACCGGCGGTCCGAGCCGGACCTCCGAACGCTGCACGCGTGGCGTGCCGCGATCACCGGTGAGCTCCTCGATCAGGGGGCGGAGGAAGGGGAGGAGTCCGAGGACGGCGTTCATGTCGGCGCCCGGAAGCCCGAGGTCACCGAGCATCCTGCTGAGCGGAACGATGGTGTCGTCGTCGATGAGCACGCCTGGTTGTTCGCTGCCGCTCACACCGAAACTGACTAGCCTCATCTGACCTCCAAGGCCGTCTGGGATTCCTCCGCCGCCGGCGACGTCGCCGAGGCGGGCACGCTCAAGAAGTCGAAGTCGCAGCCATGGTTGGCCTGCGTGACGTGCAGTGCGTAGAGCCGACGATAGCCGCGGTCGGGGAGTGAGGGGTCCGGCGTCCGTGCCTGGCTGCGACGGGCGAGCTCGGCCTCGTCCACCAACAGCTCGAGGCGGCCCTCGTCGACATCGACCTCGATCAGATCGCCGTCCTGCACCAGGCCGAGCGGACCACCCACGGCCGCCTCCGGGGCGACATGGAGGATGACCGTTCCGCCCGATGTCCCACTCATCCGGGCATCCGAGATGCGCACTATGTCGCGCACCCCGGCCTCATACAGCTTTGCCGGGATCGGAATGGCTCCCACCTCAGGCATGCCGGGTCCTCCGACCGGCCCCACGCCCCGAAGCACGAGCACGCTCTGCTCGGTCGCGGGAAGGTCGGGATCGTGCACACGGGCGCGCAGGTCGGCGAGCCCGTCGAAGACGACCGCGGGACCGACGTGGGAGAGCAACTGCGGCGATCCGGCACTTCTCTTGATCACCGCACCACCCGGTGCCAGGTTGCCACGCAGCAGCGAGATGGCACCGCGGGGGTCGACCGGCTCGGCACCACGGGCCAGAGCCCGCGGGGCGGACGGCGGCAGGGATTCGACGGTTGCCGCCCAGGTGGTTCCGTCGGCCGTGCGCCGGTCGAGCTGCCACACGTCCCGCAGCTCACGGGCGATGGCGCGCACACCTCCTTCTGCGTGCAGGTCCGCCAACTCGAACGGTCCGTTGGGCTTGACGCGCGCGAGCGTTGGGGTCGTCCGGCCGATGTCCCGGAGCTCGTCCCAGTTGACGTCGATCCCGGCCCGTCCGGCCAGCGCCTGCAGATGGATGATCGCATTCGTCGAACCTCCGACGGCGCAGACCAGCCGCCACGCATCGTGCAGGGCGGCGCGTGTCACAAGCTCACGGGGACGCCTGCCTTCTTTCGTCGCCCTGACGGCCTGCCGCCCCGTCTCTTCGGCCAGCGCGAGGCGTTCGTCAGAGCCGGCAGGTATCAGCGCGCTGCCCGGGAGTGCGAACCCCAAGACCTCAGCCATCATCGCGAGCGTGATCGCGGTGCCGAGCACGTTGCAGACGCCGGGTCCGGGGCTCAGGCAGCCTTCCAGCTCATCCCAGTCCGTGTCGCTGATGGCTCCGGCGCGACGCTCGTCGTTCAGGCGCCATGAGTCGTCGATGGTCAGCGTCTGCCCTTGCCAGTTGCCCGGGGGGCGGTGACCGGACCCCAGTAGGAGCGCGGGCTTGTTCGCGCTCAATGCGCCCATCATCTGGGCAGCGACGGTCTTGTCGCATCCGTTGAGGAGCACGACTCCGTCGACCGGACTGGCACTGATCATCTCCTCGACATCCATTGCCATGAGATTGCGCAGCAACATCGTCGTCGGGTGCACGAACGCCTCGGAGAGCGAGATGGTGGGGAACTCGAGCGGAAGACCCCCCGCCTCGCGGACGCCATGTTTGACACGCGCCGACAGGTCGCGCAAAGGCATGTTGCACGGGTTGAGCTCGCTCCAGCTCGTGCAGATGCCGATGACGGGTCGCCGGCGCACCTCCGACGACGTCAGCCCTCCGGAGCGGAGAAAGGAGCGAGCAGCGAAGCCTTCATCCCCGTCCAGCTTGGTGCTGTCTGCGGGCTCCCTCACAAGGCGGCCTCAGGGAGCGACCGGTTATCGAAGGCCGGGTAATCGCGGAGCCAGGCGAACGGTGACCCGTCACGCCCGCTCGGGAAGTACTCGAGCCCGACCCAGCCGCTGTAGCCGGTCCGGTCGAGCTCGGAGAGGAAGCTCGCCACCGGGATCTCGCCGGTACCCGGTTCGGCCCGACCGGGGTAGTCGGCGAGCTGCACGTGACCGATGGTCCCGGCCGCGAGGTGGAGAGCTTGGATCAGATCGTCCTCTTCCTGGAAGAGGTGGTAGGCGTCGAAGAGCAGGCGCAGGCGTGGGGGACTACCGAGCTCGGACATGACCGACAGGACGCCCGCGGCGTCCTGCAGCAAGGGGGATCGGCGGTCGGCTGCGTTGAGTGGCTCGAGCAGCAGCACGGGATCCTCCGCCTCGAGCTCCCCCAGGGCCCACTCGAGGTTGTCGAGGAGGCAGCGCCGCTGAGCCTTCCGAGCCGTGCCTTTCCGTCGCCCACCGACGAGTACGTTGATGCCCTCGGCGTTGACGGCGCGGGCGAACTCCAGCGACGAGCGAAAGTCCTCTCGCCACCAGTCAACGCGCGAGGGGTCGCCGACGAGACCGAAGTCGTCGGACTCTGGGCCAGGGTGCGTGTTGATCGACGCGACCGATACCCCGAGCTGCTGGATCCGTTCGCCCAGCCGCCGGGCCGCATCGGGCTCCGGAGGCGCCCACATCTCGACGCATCGAAACCCGTCCGCTGCGGCTGCCGCGCAACGGTCCGCCTCCTCGAGATGCCCGTACAGGCTGTTGAGGTGAGCGCTGAACCCCCTGATCACGTTGCAGCACCTGCCGTGTCCAGGACGCGCAGACTCAGCACGCGAAGAACGGCTCCCAGCGTTCCCGCGGGATCCGCCGGCAAGCTTGGCGCCCGCCAGGCAACGTGACCGTCGGGACGCACCAGCACGGCGCCAGTCGAGGTGATGCCGTAGGCCACGTGCAGATCGCTTTCGGCACGGTCGAGTGGGTCGTCCCCGATCTGCAGCACCTGCAGGCGGCCGGGGCCTGGCTCCTGCGGACGCCACGACCCACCGTCATCACCGAGAAGAAGGGTGAAGACTTGGTCGTAGAGGTCAATCGTCGAGACCCGTCCGGCAGCGGTGTCCAGCCACAAGGCCGGCGCGCGGTGCCCGGGACGAGCAACTGGCTCGTAGTGGCCGGGTGAGAAAGGTGGCGTGGGCGTCCCATCCTCGACCACGCATCCTTGCTCGTAGGCGAAGCCCAGATCCTGGCCCAGGGCACTCACGTGCCCCTTCTGCTCGGCGAGCAAGACCGCCACTTGCCGGGCATCCCCGTCGGCCAGGGACGAGAGGAGTTCGCGGAACCTCTTCGAGTTCTGCAAGCTCCAGGCGAGGTTTGCCTCGGCGACCGGCTTTCGCTCCGTCTCGTAGGTTTCGAGGAGCTGTGGGTCAGCCCAGTTCTTGAGCACGAAGGCCAGCTTCCATATGAGGTTGTGCACGTCCTGGATGCCGCTGTTCATGCCGAGCCCGCCGGTTGGCGGAAGCACGTGGGCGGCATCGCCCGCAAGAAAGACCCGGCCCTCTCGGTATCGGCTGGCGTTCAGCGCGCTGACTCGGAATGTCGCGATGTCGAGGATCTCGGGGTCGACCTCGGAAGAGCCGACGGCTCGTTGGATGATCTCGCGGGCCTCACCCTCGGACGGGTCCGGCGGTCGCTCCGGAGCCGGTGGACGGACGATCGTCGTGGCCCAGCGACTCTTTCCGTCCACGGGCGCGATCGCCACGTGGTGGCCGGTAGCCGTGCCGGTGACGAACTGGATGCACAGGCGGCCGGAGGTCCACCGTTCGAGATCGCCTCGCCAGTAGATGCTCTGCCACCACGAGACCACGTCCTGACCTGTCTGGCCGATGCCAAGCGTCTCGCGGATGCCGGATGCCGCACCGTCCGCTGCGATGAGGTAGGCGAACTCGCGGCGGCGACCATCCTGCGTCGTGATGTTCACACCGTCGTCGGACTGGGCGACGGAGGAGACGCGCGTCCCGGGGAGCAGCTCGATCTTCGGCTCGGAGCGAGCCTTGCCGAGCAGGGTCTCCACGACCTCGCTCTGAGCGACGCGGCCAGGCGTCGTCGGGCTTGCCGCAAACGTGCCCGGCTCGAGATCCTCCGTCCGAGCGAGCTCGTCGCCGGCCAGCGTTTCGCAATAGATGAATCGCAGCGCGTCCGCCGGCAGAGCCTTCGCTCGCAGCTCCGGCTCCAGCCCCCACTGGCGGAACAGCTCCATCGTGCGGACCCGAACGCCACGAGCCTTCGGATGGTCAGAGGGGACCGATGCCTGTTCGTAGACCGTGCAGTCGATGCCGAAGCGAGCGAGAAGGATCGCGGCGCTGAGTCCCGTCGGCCCCGCGCCGACGATCCCCACGGGCGCCCCGTCGCTCATGCTCGAGCGGTTCGGCGCGGAACCCCAAATACCTCGACGAGGATGCGGTCGGTCGCCCGAAGGTGATCCCTCATCTCGCGGGATGCGTCTTTCTGGTTGCCGGACTCGATAGCCACGGCGATCTGCTCGTGTGCATCGAGCTCCTCCCGGGACTCGATGTGGGCCTCGAGGCTCGGCATGAGGTAGTGAAGTCGAGTGACCTCGTCGACCAGGTTGGCCACGATCTTCGCTCCGCGCGCGTTCCCTGCCATCTCGGCGATCCGGATGTGAAAGGCAGCAGCGCTTTCCAGCGCCAGGTCGACGTCTTGCTTGGCAGAGCGCTGCGCCTCAACCGCTTCACGGATCGCCTTGCCCCCGTTCCCGGCCGACCGCCACGCCGCCTCCGCAGCGAAGCCCGGTTCGATCATCTCCCGCAGATGGAACACCTCCCGCAGGTCATCGAGCCCAAGCGGGCGGATCAGGTAGCCCTTTCGAGGCAACACCGTCACCCAGCCGTCCTGCACGAGGAGGCGTAAGGCTTCGCGTACCGGCGTCTTGGAAACCCCGAACTGGGCGGCAAGGTCGGGCTCCAGGATCGTCTGGCCGGGCTGAAGGCGAGCATGCAGGATCTCTTCTCGCAGCCGTTGATGGACGAGGTCCGTTAGCAGCTGCCTGCTGCCGTCTGCAGCATCCGCTCCCGCCACAAGGCACCTCCAGATGCGCGTGGGAAACATCTGTGATATACCACAAACCATAGTGTCCGTGCTCGTGACCGATGCACGTTCTGGCGGCTTCGACCCTCGAAAGGCGCAGGCCGAAGGTGGTGAACGGTGGAGGATCCGGACTACGAACCGCTGCCATCCGTAGGCGAGATAGCGGCCCGCTACATCCCGGTGATGGCGGGTGTCCTGGCGTTCATCTTGCTCGTCGTTCTGGTCCCGGACGCATCCAACAGCCAGGCTCCCGGGGAAACCCTCACGCAGCAGGGAGCTTCATCGGTATCGCCCACCACCGGCGTCCCCGCAGCAGGGACCACCACCGGAGTTCCCGCAGCAGGGACCACCACCACCGGCGGATCCGGGGCGGGATCGGTCACCGCTCCTTCCGGGTCAGGCTCCGTTGGTTCCGCGCCTGCCGGATCCACAGGGCAGGGATCCGGAGGTGGGTCATCCGGCGGCACAAGCGGGGTCTCGGGTCCGTCCGGCAAGGCCGTCAGCGGTGTGAAGTGCGGGCCGGGTGTTCGCCAGGTCTCCTGGTCGCCGTACGCGCCGTTGTGCACGCCCGCTTGGTCGGGGAACAACGGCGGCGCCACCGCACATGGTGTCACCGAGTCCACGATCACTCTCGTGCTCCGCAACCCCAGCGACTGGGACTCGGCCGCCGAGACCACCGGTGTACCGACGTTTGCGGAGATCGCCCACGACACCAGGGTGCTGGTCGATTTCTTCAACGGCCAGTTCGAGCTGTACGGACGAGAGGTCGTCGTCAAGACGTTCAACGGCAGGGGGAGCTTCTTCGCTGAGGGCGCCAACAAGGGTCAGGAGGCCGCGAGCGCCGATGCCCAGACGGCATACGAGCTCGGGGCGTTCGTCGACGGATTCCCCATCACTTCCGGGGCGTATTCCGATGCGGAAGCCGCTCGTCGGATCATCAGCTTCGCTCCCGGCAACTCTCTGGCTGCCTACAACGCGAACGCCCCGTACATGTACGGCGTGCCTCTCGGGCCTGTTGCCGACATACAGGGCGCCGGAGTGGCGGCGGTCGCCTGCCAGCGGATGGCCAAGATGAATGCCGTGTTCGCCGGTGACCCGCTCTATCGCGCCTCCACGCGCAAGTTCGCGATCCTCGAACCCGAACAACCGGAGTACGCCGGAGGGGGCGCGATCGCGGTCGATCAGCTAAGAAAGTGTGGCGCGTCGGCGGAACTCTATCGGTACAACGCAGACGTGACCTTGGAGGCGCAGCAGGCAGCAACGATCACCGCCAGGATGGCGGCGGACGGCATGACCACGGTGATCATGCTCACCGATCCCCTCATGTCGCAGTTCATGACACACGCCGCCACCTCAGGGGGCTACCGGCCGGAGTGGATGTTCACCGTCTTCCCGCAGGCGTTGGCCCGGCAAGCGGACCCCAACCAGCTGGCCCATTCCATCGACGTCAGCCCCTGGCACGCGACGAACGGCCCTCCCGCACAGCGGCTCTGTCACGGGATCTACCAGCTCGCGGATCCGGGAAAGAACCCGCAGTCCGGGCCGCAAGGAGTCGACTCATCATGCTCTCTGCTACTGGCACTGTTTTCGGCTCTCCAGCAAGCCGGTCCGGAGCTAACCGCGCAGAGCTTCAATCAAGGCTGGTTCAGCCTGCCGGACTCGAAGGCATCCTCTGACTTCGGCCGGTGGTCGTTCGCCTCCGATCAATGGAGCCCGGTCGCAAGCATGAGCGTGCTGCAATGGAACGCGACCGATAAGAGCCCCTACGACGGCGGCACCGGCCAATGGGTGGCATGCGGAGGCCCCGCCGACTATCCGTACCGGAAAGCGAAGCTGGGTTCCGGGCAGCTGCAGTGCTACGGGCAATAGCCACGCGCCGCGCCGGAGCCGTGGCGGCCGGCGTGGCGATCGCGTACCTGGCCGGCTCCGCGTTGCTTCCGCGAGGCGTACCGGTGGTGGCCATCGTCCCGGGGCTGATCCTGGGGAGCCTCGGCGCGCTGACCGCGATGGGGCTCGTCCTGATCTATCGCTCGACACGGATCATCAACTTCGCGCAGGCGAACATCGGTGGCATCGTGGCGACGCTGGTGGTTCTCCTGGTCGAGGTGGCCCACTGGAACTACTGGCTCGCAGCCGCAACCGGCCTGGTGGGAGCGATCCTTCTGGGCGCCCAGATCGAGCGGGCGTTCATCCGCAGGTTCGCCACGGCGCCACGACTCATCCTCACCGTCGTCACCATCGGGATCGCTCAGCTCCTCGCCGCGATGACGCTACTGCTGCAGAATGCATTCGGCGCGTCCGACCGCATCGGTTCCATCATCCCTTTCCAGGCTCCGGTCGGCGGACAGGTACACGTGGGCTCGTTGGTGCTCACCGGCGACGACTTCATGGCCCTCGCGGCCGTGCCCCTGGTTCTCGTCGGCCTGGTCATCTTCCTGAGCCGTACCGACGCCGGGATCGGTGCCCGCGCGGCCGCTGACTCCACCGAGCGCGCGGAGCTGCTGGGCATCCCCGTGCAGCGGCTCTCCATGCTCACCTGGGTCATCGCCGGCGTCATGTCCGCGCTCGGCGCCATCCTCACGGCGGGTGTCCAGGGATTTCAATCCACGTTGCTCCCGGGCCCGCAGACCCTGGTCGTTCCTCTGGTAGCTGCCGTCGTCGCCCGCTTCGACAGCCTCCCCGTCGCTTTCGGCGCGAGTGTCGCGATCGGAGTCCTGCGGGAAGCGATCTTCTGGAGCTTTCCGCAGAGCAGCGTGGTCGATCTGGTCATGTTCGGGATGATCCTCGTTGCACTGCTGTCGCGGCGGCGGGCCACGACGAGGGTTGACGGAGAGGATCTCGGCGGCTACGTCGCGCTTTCGGAGCCACGGCCATTGGCCGCGCGGATCCGGGAGCTTCCGGGGGTGCGGCGCGCACGTCTGGGCGGTCTCGCTACCGCCATGTTCGTAGCCGCGGTGGTGCCGCTTTGGCTCGACGGCTCGCAGCTCACCTTCCTCACCTTCGTCTCTATCTTCGTGATCCTCTCGGCTTCATTGGTGGTGCTGACCGGCTGGGGAGGACAGGTCAGCCTGGGCCAGTTCGCATTCGCGGGATTGGGGGCCGGGACGACCGGGTGGTTGCTGACGAGCTTTAACGCGAGCCTTCTCGTATGCCTCGCCGCGTCGATGCTCGTCGGTGTGATGGCCGCCCTTCTGATCGGTCTGCCTGCGCTTCGGATCCGCGGCCTGTATCTGGCGGCCGTGACCCTGGCCTTTGCGGTTCCGGCGTCCACATACTTTCTCAGCTCGTTGCACTTCCCGAGCTTCACCCCGGACCTCGTGACCCCTCCGGTCCTGTTCGGGCGGTTCGACCTCAGCGACCCTCTTCCTTTCTATTACTTCTGCCTGATAGTGGCCCTGATCGCACTCGGCCTGGCTCGCAACTTCCGGAGGAGCCGGATCGGGCGTGCCGCCGTCGGCGCCAGAGACAACGAACGCATGGTCGAAGCGCTGGCGATCTCCGTGACCCGGGTCAGGCTCGTCACCTTTGGTGTGTCGGGCGCGCTGGCCGGCCTCGCCGGCGGTCTGTACGTGCTCGCCTTCCGCGGGGTGCCATTCGGAGGGTTCGCTCCCGTCCTCGGCCTCGAGGCGTTCGCGATGGTTGTTGTCGGCGGGATGGGATCGCTGTGGGGGGCTGTCCTTGGCGCGCTGTACGTCTATCTGTCTCAGTACTACCTCGGGGCGGCCGCGCAGCTGCTGCTCACCGGCGGTGGCATCATCGCGGTGCTGCAGTTCGCTCCGGGCGGGCTGGCACAGCTGACCTACCGCCTGCGGGACTTCGCTCTTACGAGGGTCCTGCGACGGCAGGGGCTGAGCCCGAATCTCCTCTACTCGCGTCCGGACGAAGAGGAGCCCCCAGCCGCAGTTGGGGTAAAGGAGCGGCTCTCCGGAGTCGCGGCACGACTCAGGAGCAGGTGGAGCTCAATCGCAGGGCGTCGCCGGCGGCGCAGTGCGCCGGCCGAAACTGAGAACGCCGACCTCCTGACCTGTCGGGAACTCGAAGCCGGCTACGGGCACCTCCAGATCCTGTTCGGAGTGGACTTCGAGGTGCGTGAAGGAGAGATCCTCGCCCTTCTCGGCACGAACGGTGCGGGCAAGTCCACCGCGCTCAAGGTCATCGCCGGTGTGCTGCGCCCGGAGCGAGGTCGTATCACCTTCGCCGGCGCCGACGTAACGCGAATGAAGACCGCCGAGCGGGTTCGCCGCGGTCTTGTCCTCGTACCCGGAGGCCGGGGGGTTTTCGGCTCGCTCACCGTACGCGAGAACCTTCGGCTCGCAGGGTGGATAGCCCGACGGGACGGTGACAGGGACTTCCTCGATGCCACGATGCAGCACATCTTCGAGCTGTTCCCCGTCCTTCGCGAGCGACAGACGCAAAAGGCGTCGCTTCTGTCGGGCGGAGAGCAACAGATGCTGACGCTTGCGCAGGCGCTGTTGTGCCGACCGAAACTGCTCATGATCGATGAGCTGTCGCTTGGCCTGGCGCCGGTGGTCGTTGGGAGCCTTCTCGAGGTGCTTCGCTCGCTGAATGCATCGGGCGTCACGGTGTTGTTGGTCGAACAGTCCATGAACATCGCCAGCTCGGCCGCTCCTCGTGCCGTGTTCCTGGAGAAGGGGGAAGTGCGTTTCTCCGGGCCGACCAAAGAGCTGGCCGCATCCGGCGAGCTCGTGCGCTCGGTGTTCCTGAGCGGCGCGAGCACGACCCGTCGAAAGAAGGGCTCGAGGACGACGACGCGTCCGGCCCCGGACGCAACCCTTGCGGAGAGCACGAGCGCGGCCCTTCATGTGGAGGGCATACGGAAGAGCTATGGCGGCGTCCGAGCCGTCGCTGGCGTGGACATCTCGATCCGGGAGGGGGAGATCCTCGGGGTGATCGGCGCCAACGGCGCGGGCAAGACGACGCTGTTCGACATCATCTCTGGCATCGTCCGCCCGGACTCCGGGAGGATCGCGTTGTACGGGCATGACATAACGACGACATCCGCCTCGCAACGAGCCGCCCTCGGTCTAGGTCGAACCTTCCAGGATCTTCGCCTCATCCCTTCGATGACCGTTGCTGAGGTGCTCGCGCTGGCACATGAGCGGCACATCGACGTGAGGGAGCCGGTGGCGTCGGTGTTGGGTCTCCCGGCGACCCTTCGCTCCGAGGCCTCGGTCAAGCAGAGAGTGAACGAGCTGATGGAAGAGTTCAATCTGGACCGGTACGCCAACTCGTTCATCTCCGAGCTTTCGACCGGAACTCGCCGAGTGGTCGAGCTCGCGTGCGTCTGTGCCCACGAGCCATCGGTTCTGATCCTGGACGAGCCGTCGAGCGGACTCGCTCAACGCGAAGCGGAGGCGATGGTCGACCTGATCCTGGAGATAAAGGAGCGCACCGGCGCAGCGATCGCGCTCGTCGAACACGACATGCACGTGATCAGGAGCCTGTCCGACGAGGTCGTCTGCATGCATCTGGGCGCTGTCATCGCTCGAGGGGACGCGGAAAGCGTGCTCGCGGACGCCGACGTCGTATCCGCGTATCTTGGATTCGACGATACCGTCGTCCAACGCTCCGGAGCGGGCGCGCGTGGCGTCGAACCCGCGGCCACCGGCGCCTGACCATGAACACGCGACTGAAGCGGCGAGTAGCAGTGGTTTGCAGCGCGGCCAGTGTGGCCGTGTTCCTCCACCCGCAGCTCGTGTTGGCCGAGGCGAGCAAGACGATCGCGCCTACGACCTACGGTTGGTGGACACAGACCAACATCGCCGGGATCGGTTCCGGTGATCCCGATGTCCCGCCAGGCGGCATGCTGGTGCAGAACCTCCCTACCGGGCCGGCCGCCGTCTCGGCCCTGAGCTTCTCCCTGCCGGACGGCGCAACAACCAAGGAGCTCGCCGTATCCATCAGTGGGACTCCGGCCATCACGTTGCCACCCCTCGCCTGTCCCGCCACCGGGCCGGTTGAGTCTGCGGAAGGCGGTCCGTGGGAGGAGCACCCCGCGTATGACTGCCAGAACCCGGTCTACGGTGAGGTGAACGCTGAAAAGACGCGGATCCTATTCGCCGTCGAGGGGCTGGCCAAAGGACGAAGCCTCTCGGTGGTCATCCTCGCCGGCGGTCCGACGGATCGCATCGTGTTCTCCGAGCCGGGACCGGAGACATTAACGATCAAGCTCAAGGCCAAGGCAAACGGGACCTCGCCGTCTCAGACGGAAGAGACAAAGGGTGGGCCCACCGCGCCATCGACCGGTACCGACGACCAGCCCAGTGCCTCCGGCGCAACCGGGGTGGGCGCCGCTCCTCCGGCTGGCGACCCTAGCGGCGCCCCGGTAGGTGGGGGCGGACCCGTCGTGACCCCACCTTCGCCCTTGCCCGCGGCCTCCCCAGCCCCTCAGCCCGAAACGCTCCCTGCCGGTGTGGGCAGCGTCGCTCAAGAGGAGAACTCCACGAGAAGGATCCTTGGCACGACACTGGGCCTGGTCCTGCTGTTGCTGTCCATCCTGTATTGGAGCGACGGATTCGGGGCAATCAATCTCCGTTCTTCCCTCGCGGCCCGGTACCAGGCAAGGAAGGCCGGCGCCCTGGTCAACCGCTAATCAGGAGCCGACGGCCCTCCAACACCCCCACTAGCAGGAGTACGATGTAGGAACAGAGGCGGATTCAGGAGGACGGCCGCAAGCCGACTCCCCGCGACATCCCCTTGATTTGTTTCTCCACCTCCTGGGCCATCCGGTCCAGCCTTTTGAAACGCGGTCAACCTGCCGTTTCAGGTGAAGGGAAGGAGCGATCAATGGGTACTTACGCACCTCCGCAACAAGGGGGTCTACCCAACGGACACCAGTTGGCCCCGACTCCTGCACCGGAGAAGGCCGTGTCCCACAACGACAACGCGACGCCGCGTCTCGAGGTGAAGGCAGGAAGGATATGGGGGCTGCTTCGCATCGCCATGGGATGGACTTTCCTGTGGGCGTTCCTCGACAAGGCGTTCGGCCTCGGGTTCTCCACCGGACGGAACGCCGAGACGGGAGCGATCCAGTTCTTCGGCCCGGACGCATGGATCAACGGGGGATCGCCGACAGACGGGTTCCTCCAGTTCGGGATTCATTCGAAGGGGTTTTTCCCCGATCTCTACGCGGGCCTGGTCGGTGCCACCTGGGTCGAGTGGGGCTACATGCTCTCGATGCTGCTGATCGGCCTCGCGCTGATCCTCGGAATCGGCACCCGGCTGGCCGCGATCGGCGGGATCCTCTGGATGGCGATGTTCTACACGGCAGGCGCCATCTGGCCGGAGAACAACCCGTTCCTGGATGACCACATCGTCTCCGCGATCGTGCTCTTTGGGGTCGCCTATGTCGGCGCTGGTCGGTACCTGGGATTCGGGCGATGGTGGGAGAGCACCACCCTGGTCCGCAAGTTCCCGGTTCTCAAGTAGTCGAGTTCAGCGAGGGGGGCGGCGTCTCGTCCCCCTCGCGAGCGTCCCGAGCTACCCGGCGACGACGCCGATGCACCAGCTGCAGGGCGAGTACCCCTCGGCAAAGGCCTGCTCGAGCGAGTCGGGCGTGAAGATCACGGCATCGCCGGCGTTGATGATCTTGATGATCCCGCAGTGGCTGTTGTTTCCCTGCGAGTCGTGAACCTCATCGCGGCTCGGCTCGCTGTTGCCAAGGTAGCGATTCGAGTGACGGCTGAAGATCGGCGTTGCCACTCCACGCTCCCTTCGCGAGCGATGCCTGCTCCCTCGGGGGGCGGGTCCAAGGGTTCAACGGGGTAATCATACGAACGATAGGTTGGTGCCTCGGCCGATTCCCTAGGGATTCCCCTAGGTCCGGTAGGCTCCAGTCAGCGTGGAGAACGATGCTGAGGCTCGCTTTCGTTCCTTCTTCCAGGAGCACTACGAGGCGGTCCTCGCCTATGCCCTACGGAGGATCGGGAGCGAGGCGGCGGAGGACCTCGTCGCCGAGACGTTCCTGATCGCGTGGCGCCGTTACGACTCGATCCCCGAGGACCCACTGCCGTGGCTGTACACGGTCGCTCGGAATCTCATCCTGAACCACCGCAGGGGGACGGTTCGACGCGACGTGTTCCTGGCAGCCCTGAAGGATGAGTCATCGGGGGAGCGGTCCGATCCGGGCGAGGAGCTTGCCACTCGAAGCGAGATACTCGCGGCGTTCAAAGGCCTTTCCCCTCGAGACCGGGAGACCCTGGCGCTCGTGGCGTGGGAGGGGCTTTCAGCACAACGAGCCGCAAAGGTCCTGGGCTGTTCGGTCGGGGCCTTCTGGGTGCGGCTTCACCGCGCTCGCCGGCGTCTCTCCAGAGAGCTGGAGGGCATTGGTTCGAGATCAGCAACCTCGATCGTGTTGCCAGATCTGGAAACGGAGCAGGGATGAATCGCGAGGATGCTCTTCGCCAACTGAGACAGGCCGATCCCGCGCCGCCCGATGCGGTTCGTGGAGCGGCGCGCGGACCGGTGGCGCGAGACGCGCTGGAGCGGATCCTCGAAGCTCCTCGCGAGGAGCATGCTCCCCGAGCTCCGCGGCGCGCTTCGCTGGGGATCGCCGCGTCCGTCGTGACAGTTCTGATCGTCATCTCGGTGGCGATCATGCAAGGACCCGCGGAGGTGGAGCTTCCCTCGGTTCGAGCCGTTCTTTCGCAGGCGGCCGAGACGGCGAGGAGGGCTGGATCCGCGGAGGTGGGCCCTGGGCGGTTCCTCTATACACGGACGGAGATGACCGAGACGTCGACTTTCACGAACCCCGAGGGAAGCTGGAGTGTCCTGATCCCCGTTGTACGAGAGTTCTGGATCGCCGCGGACGGTTCGGGACGCGTTCGTGAGGTGCCTGGGCGACCCACCTTCCCCGGCCCGCGCGACAGAGAACGGTGGCGGACGTTCGGGCGGCCGCGGATCGAGCAGCCCGTCTCCGATCGGATCGTTGGGCCCGGCACATTCGCCTCCAACATCGGATCCGAGGAGTCGACCGACGCGAGGCTTCTGACCTCCGCCCTCCTGGCGAGCGACGTGGCGTCGGACCTTCCCCAGAACCAGCGTCTGTTCGCCGCGTCGTCCGATCTGTTGAGTAGGCCCCTCGCCGGTCCGGTCCTTCGCTCGGCCCTCTTCCGCTTCCTCGCGGGGCTCGATCGGGTCGAGCTCCTCGGGGAGGTTCAGGACCCGATGGGACGATCCGGGATCGGGGTGGCGATCCCTTCCCGCTCGAATGGTGCTCTGGCAAGGCGAGTGCTGATCTTCGACGAGGAGACGTCAGCGGTGCTGGCCGAAGAGGTTGTCCTGCTCGAGCGTGTCGGCTGGATGGATGCCTCCCCGCCGATCATCATCGAGTCTCGAATATTCGGACAGACCGCGAATGTCGCGTCCGATCATGCTCGACCGCGTACTTAGGACCGCGGGGTCGAGGCAAGCTTCGGAGGCCAGGCGTCCGGGTCCAGATATCCGAAGATGAATGCTCGAGATACGAGCCCGGCTCGATTCTCGCAGGCGAACTTCGAGAGCAGGTTGCCGACGTGATACGTGATCGCTTGCGCGCTCACGAAGAGTGTCCCGGCGATTGCTCGGGTTGAGAAGCCCTCGGCGACGAGCTCCAGCACCAGGGACTCGCGAGGCGTGAGGATCGGAGGCACCCCAAGCTGGGTCGCCGTCTCCTCGGCGTAGTCGCTGCGTAGCGCCATGTCTTCGTACTACATGTGTCCTCTCGTTCCCTTTCCTTACACCCATCCACCTGCAGGTTGGATTTGGGAGAAGCCCTAGGGACGCCGCCGACGCCCCTACCTAGCCTCGATCGCGTCCATCGATCGCGGAAGGGGGCATCATGTTTCAACGGCGGTTCGTCGTTGTCGTGCTCGGGCTGGCGCTACTCGCCATCGCATCGTCGGCCGGTACATCGCTTGCAGGCTCGAAGGAGCGAGACCGTGTCGTGATGCAGGGCGGTGACTTGATCCTGTTCCCGGCCATGGCAGCGCCAAGTGATTGTCCGGTCGACTATGTCTGTCTCTGGGCGAACCCGGAGTTCATCGGAGGGATGGTTGCGTTCCGCGACTGTTGTCCTTGGTACAACCTTGCGGACTCGGGGTTCAACAACGTGGCGTCCTCATGGCGGAACAGGAAGGGCGTCGACGCCAGGATTGCCGACTTCCAGGATGGCAACGGCAACCGGCTGTGCCTGAACAGCGGCTCGCAGGCCGGGTCCATGGGTGGCTGGGACAACCAGGCGACGTCGTTGAAGATCTACAGCAGCTCGACGGCGTGCTGAGACTTCGCCGGCTTGCCCGGGCTCTGCGCTCCTCGGTCTTCGCTCGAGGAGGCACGGGCGCGCGCGATCGCCGCCGTCACGACCGTCGCAAGCGACCCTCGGATCGAGGCCCACGCGGAGCTGGGAGGAGATCGAGAGATGCCTCGGGACCCGGCGGGGGTCAGGCTCTATGACGGAGCTTCGGGTTTGCCTAGCTGCAGTCCCACGCTCCGCTGATCGTGCTCGTTCCTGCAACCAGGTTCACGACGCCGGCCTCCCCGGTCTCGTCGAAGATGACGGCTCCCTGGACGGGATCATCGCTCCCGAACACGCTTGCCTGAACCTGGAGGTTGCTCCCCGCGACGTAGGGGCCGGGACCCGTGAAGGGAGCCGCGGTGAAGGTGAGCGTTTCGCCGTCGAAGCCGAGGCGCACCGCGCGTTCCTTGCCTCCCTTGACGTCTTTCAGGGAGTCGCAAGTGGGAGTGAATGTCCCCGGGATGCCGGAGCCATCGTTGACCACGAGAACCGGGCCGCTCCCTGGAGGCGCACCGATGTCGGTGGGCACCAGACCCTCGGGGTCGAGGCTGGGTACGAGGCTCTCGATGAGGCTCGGGGGGATGGCTTCCGATGGGACCAGCGTGTCGTCGCTCGCGAGCGAGAGCGGGATGCCGACGCCCAGGAAGATCACCCCGAACAAGGCCGCGAACGCGGGGAGGTACCAGAGGCCGAACCAGCCCTGGACGCGGGCCTTCTGCGGGTTGTCCGGGGGGTAGAGAACATTGACCGTGGCGCCTGGCTGGTACCTCGGAGGATTGGACGAGACGCTTTCCGTGAAGGTGTGGGACTGCCCCTCGACGGTCGAGAACTGGACGATCGGGCTGTAGGTGGTGCCACCCTCGCTGCTGTGGCTCTCGGCCAGCCCGGTCACAACGCCTTGGACGCGTACCGCGTTCTCCACGAAGCGCCGAGCGCGCATGTAGAGGAGCAGTGCGGCGATCGCGCTCACCGCTCCCACCCCGATAAACGCCAGGCCCGTCGTTCCCACCGCACCCTCCATGCTCGAATGGTCGAGGTGGCCATGGTGTCCGCAGTCGTGAGGGCTGTCAAACCGCCAGGGATGCCGCTCGGGTCGCCGTTCACGGTGGTGCGGTCATGATTCAGGTCCTTCTCGTTGACGACGACGCGAGCCGGGAAGGACTCGCGTCGGTCCTCGACGCCGATCCGGAGCTGCGCGTCGTCGCCCAGGCGGAGGCCTTGGACGACGTGGTGCGCAGCCTGAACGGCATGTCACCCGCCGTGGTGGTGGTCGACCTGAACCTCCAGACGGGGAGCGGGCTCGCTCTGTGCAGGCGCGTCTGGCGCGCCGACGGCACTCGGCGGATCCTCGGCCTAACGGATGGGCGCGACATGGAGCTCGTGGCGGAGGCCTTCGAGGCCGGTGCGCACGGGGTCCTGCTCAAGGGAGCTAGCCCGTGCATGATCCGCGAAGCCGTTCACATTGTCGCGCGCGGGGAGGTCTTCCTGGACCCGGCCGTAGCCATTCGCCTCCTTGGGCTCGAGGCTGGAAGGATCGCCGTGGAGGAGTAGGGCTCGACCGCGGGCTATCCCTCCGTGGGTTGCTCCTTGGCTTCGGTCTCGCTTCTTGAACGTCTCCTCTCGGGAATGGAGATGGTACGCCGCTGGTTCGAACTCGCATGACGCAGTCGCCAGCCAGACACGTCGTTCTGCACCCCGAGGATCACGTGGTGCTGGGGGAGGGGGACTTCGGGATGCCCGGTCTCACCGCCGCCGAGGCCATCGGGCCCTTCGTGGAGATCCAGGCATCGGGCCCACTGATCACGGTGCACGACTCGATCGTCAAGGCGGGACTCGGGATCGGGCACCATCCCCACCGGTTCAACGAACGGCTCTTCTATATCGAGGAGGGCCAGCTGGATCACGACGATGCTGCGAACCACATCACCGGCCACATGGACACCGGCGACGTCGGGCAGTTCACCGAGGGTCAGCGGGGGATGCTGCATTCCGAGTGGAATCACGGCGAGGTCGATACCCGGGCCTACATCCTCGTGTACAGCACGGATCCGATCCCGCCGCGCGCGGCGTTCAACGTGCTGCGGGACGCGGAGGCGCCTCGGTACGAGGAGGCGGCCGGCGTCCGGACCAAGGAGCTCGTCGGGACGAGGTCGCCCTTGCAGGTGAACGGCGACATCTGGTTCTTCGCCGACTCCACCGTTGAGGCGGGCGCGACGATCGAGCTGGCTGCCGGCGAGGGTCAGGGCGGGCTCGTGAGCGTTCGAGAAGGCAGCGTCGAGATCGAGGCGGACGGAGAGAAGCTCGGACCGGGCTCGACGATGCTCTTGCCACCGAGCCGCGAGCCCGAAAGCGTCCGTCTGCGCGCCGTGGAACCGTCTCGGATCGTGCGTGTCGTCCACGGTCCCGGACACGGATTCGTCAGAGGGACTCCTCTCCAGCGCTAACCTAGCCTCGTGATCGCGGACATCGCCTCGTTCCTCCGGTATCTCGACGGCGTTCACGGCCGCACGGTGCGGGATGTCACCTCGCTGCCCGCCGATGCTGAAGCGTGGCGCCCCCCGCCCTCGAGTGACGAGGAGGCTCCCTGGGGGATTCCGCAGATCGTGAAGCACATCGCGGAGGCGCGGACGTTCTTCGCGAACGCGTTCGTCGGCGCGGGATGGGTCTGGGACCCCTGGCTTGAGGGGCTCGAGGGCAAGGACCGGTGGGTCCCGGCGCTGGAGCAGTCGCTCGAGAGTGTCCGTTCGATGCTCGAGCAGGCGCCACCGGAGCGGCTGAGCGCACGGATCGAGGGGATGGGGGGCGAGGGACACGGCCTCTCCGGATGGCGCGCCTTGATGATGATGGTCGAGCACGAGGTGCACCACCGATCGCAGCTCGCAACGTACGCGGGTCTCAACGGCTGGCCCGTCAACCAGATCTTCGGCCGCACGAACGAGTGGGTCGTCGCCCGTCTCGAGGAAGAGCGGCACCGGACGCAGCCCGGGTGAGCCGTCGCGCGCTCCTGATCGCCGCCGTTCCGACGGGGGCGGTGTTGCTCCTCGGCGCGGAGATCCTCCTCGCCGTGAATGGCCCGCAGCTCCCCGCCCGCGATCCCTTCGAGCTGAGCGGTCTCGTGGATCCGGTCGGCTCGGGAGATGAGCCGTTCCACATGGTCTGGATCGGCGACTCGATCTCCTCAGGGGTTGGCGCGAGCGGGCTCGAGACCACGTTGCCCAGGCTCGTTGCGGTCGCCCTCGAGCGTTCGGTGCTTCTCGATGTGTACGCGGAGTCCGGTGAGCGTGTTGCCGGTGCGCTGGCCGAACAGGTCCCGCGGTTGGAGTCGCTCGACGCGAGCCCCGACGTCGTCGTGGTGGAGATCGGTGCGAACGACGTGACGCATCTCACGGGCCTCGACGACTTCCGCGCGGCCTACCGGGAGGTTCTCGAACGGGCGAGAGGGACGGGGGCCCGGCACGTCTTGGCGCTCGGCATCCCCGCGTTCGGCACCGCGCCGCGATTCCTCCAGCCGCTTCGGGCGATCGTGGGCTGGCGTGGCGGGCGGCTTGACGCTGAGGTTCGGAGGTCGGCGGCGGCGATCGGCGCCACCTACGTCGACATCGCCGGTCAGACGGCCGGGCCATTCAAGGACGATCCCGATCGCTATTACGCGGACGACGAGTTCCATCCGAGCGACGCGGGCTACCGGCTCTGGGCGAAGGCGGTGCTCGGCGGGCTCGAGCGGCTCGGGATCGCCTAGCTAGAGGCGGAGCGCCCGGATCGGGGCGACGATCGCCTCGGGGTTGTCCCTCCACACCTCGGGCTGCACGTCGATGTACAGCTCGATCTCGTTGCCGTCGGGATCCTCGATGTACAGGCTGTGCGTGACGGTGTGATCCGCTGCCCCCGACACGGTGACCCCCGCGGCGGTGAGCTCCTCCATGGCGTCCTTGAGCTCCTGATCGGTCTCTCCGACCTTCAGTCCGAAGTGGTACAAGCCAAGGCGCGGCGCGGGCGGCACCTGCGTGGCGCCGTGACCGACCTCGAGCAGAAGCAGCTCGTGATGCGTGCGGCCCGATGAGAAGACCGCCGCCTGATTCCCCATCCGCGCGACTTCGTTCCATCCGAGCACCTCGCCGTAGAAGTGCCGCGAACGCTCCAGGTCCCGCACATACAGCACGATGTGTCCGAGCTCTTTGACCTGCATCTCTTGACCTCCTCATCCGGCGGAACGAGCGTGCAGCCGTTGATATTCCCTCACGTCGGACGTTGCTGTCATGCTCCCGCCATGAGGTGGGCCGTCGCCGTTCTCTGCGTTCTTCTGCTCCCGGCGTCCCCGCCGGTCTCGGCCCAGGTCGAGCAGGTCCCGCCGACGTGGAGACCTGACATCCGGCAGGCCGTGCGGTACGCGGATCAACGGGCCGGTGACGTTCGGTTCGCGATCATCGATGAGAGCGGACGCATGCGCGGTCACGCCGTCTCTGTCGGCGCGCCGATGGCCAGCGTCTTCAAGGTGATGTTGCTTGTCACGTACCTGCGGCGAGCGTCGGTCCGCAACCGGGAGCTGCGTGGTGCCGACCGCGCGTTGCTCGCGCCCATGATCCGACGCTCCGATAACGCGACGGCGACGCGGATACGAAACCTGGTGGGCGCGGAGGCGATCAACCGATTGGCTCGCGATGCGGACATGCGGGATTTCCAGCTGCACTCCACCTGGGGGTTGAGCCGGACCTCTCCCCGGGACCAGGCTCCTTTCATGTTCGAGCTCGAGCGATACATCCCGTCCCGACACGAGGGATACGCTCGGCGACTCCTCTCTTCGGTCGTCAAAGGCCAGCGCTGGGGCATCCCGAAGGCCGCTCCGCCGGGCTGGGACGTCTACTTCAAGGGAGGCTGGGGCTCCGGCACGGGACGAGTCACCCATCAGGTGGCGTTCCTCGAATCCGGAGAACGGCGGATCGCGTTGGCGATCTTCACCGAGAACAGCCCGAGCCACTCGTACGGCACGAGCACGGTGCGAGGGGTCGCCGCCCGCCTGCTCCGCGGGCTCGGAGCGGGGGCTTGACGGGCGCCGGGGTAGGGTAAGCCTCCGCCATGGACGACAGGCCCCCCTCGGATCCCGGCCGCACGTCGATGCCCCCCACTGAGCCTCTCGGTGGCACGGCCCCTATCCGTCCCCTGCAAGGTGGGACGGAGCCGATCCCCGAGCGCATCCGGCAGCCGATCGTGGTCCCTCACAACGAGTCCACGATCGCCGGCCTGCCTCGCCCGCTGGTGGTCGCCGCGGTCGGCGGGCTCATGCTCGCACTCCTCGCCGGGTTCTTCATCGGGCGCTCTGTCGGAGGGGGAGATGAGCCGACCGCCCCGGCCGCAACGGGACGGCGGGCGGTCTGCGAGCGCGCGCTCACGCTCTCGCTCCAGGTGTCCGCACTCCAGCAGCAAGCGCTCGAGAACCGGACGCTCGCCCTGCAGGCCGTTGCGCTCGCCGACGAGAGTCAGGTCGAGGATCTCACCGCTGGTCTCGCCGCGATCTCGACGGCGATCGAGGAGACCCAGGCCCAGCTGACCCCCGCCGTAGAGCGCTGCCGAAGCGGCGGAGGCAAAGGCGGGAAAGGTCGCCGCGGCGGCCAGGGCGGGAATGGCGGGAATGACTGATTTCCTGGGCCGGGAGGAGTTGAGTCGGCCCACGTCGAACCCTTAGGGGTTCATCCATGCGCACGCGCTTCCTCGTCTCCGCGATCGCTCTCGGCCTGGTCGTGTCCGTGGCCACGCCGGCGTCAGCGACGTTCCCCTTCCCGAATCCGCCACCCTTGGAGGTGTACGACTACAAGAAGCACCTGTTCATCAACAACGGGAGCTGCGAGGGGGCCTTGACGAACGGGCGCCCTGCGGGGTCAGACCTCCCGACCCACTTTCATTGCGAGGGCGATTGGAAGTTCACGGATCGTCGCGACACGAGCGATCCTGCGGTCAGGGACAACCCGCAAGAGTTGTACGGCATCCGGGGGACCGGCATGAACCGTGCCTGGGAGGTCTCGACGGGCCGTCCGGACGTCGTCATCGCGGTGATGGACTCCGGCATCATGTGGGAGCACCAGCAGCCGGGCCTCACCCGCAAGTACTACTTGAATCGCAGAGAACTCCCCCTTCCGCAGGGAGGTCCCAACGTCGCGGATACTCGATTCGGCGGCTACGACGTCAATGGCGACGGTGGGTTCAACGCGCTCGACTACGTCGGCCATCCGGGTGTTTCGGACTTGAACGGCAACACCGTGATCGACCCCGAGGACCTGATCAGGATCTTCAGCGACGGGTTCGATGGGTTCGGTGCCAACAACGAGCAGAACGGCTACGTGGACGACATCTCGGGATGGGACTTCTTCGAGAACGACAACAACCCGCAGGACGACTCGGACTACGGGCACGGTACTGGTGAGGCGAAGGACTCGACCCACGAGGCGGATATCCCCGGTGATGACGGCATGTGTCCGAACTGCATGATGATGCCGATGCGGGTCGGCGACTCCTTCGTTGCCGACGTGAACCACTGGGCCGAGGCCGTCGTCTACGCGACCGACAACGGAGTGAGCGTGGTGCAGGAAGCACTTGGCACGCTCAATCACTCCTCCTTCGGGCAGGCTGCCGCGGACTACGCGTACCGGAACGGGGTGATCATCAATGCGTCCGAGGCGGACGAGGCGGCCGGTCACCACAACTGGCCGGCGGCTTACGACCACACGATGGTCGTGAACTCCGTGCGCAACCGCTCCCTTCCCTCGACCACGCCCAACTCCTATCTGTATTTCAACGGCTGTACCAACTACGGGAGCTACACGTTCGTCTCGATCCCGTCCACGTCATGCTCGTCCGAGGCAACCGGGCGGTCTGCGGGGGTTTCCGGTCTTCTGTACTCGGCGGCTCTCAACGCGATCGAGTCCGGCCACATGACCCGATATATCCGCGACGACAACACGGTCGCGCCTTTCCCGCTCTCGGCCGAGGAGGCCATGCAGCTCTGGCGTTTGGCCGGCGACGACATCGACTTCTCGACCCCCTGCGCCGGCGCCGCTCCTGGACCGCCGGCGCATGAGTTCTGCGACGACGGGGCAGCGGTGGGTGTTACCACGCCCTCCGCTCCTCCCAACAACTACGGGACGACGATCCCGGACTCGCGCCGGTACCAGAGCGCCCGCGGATGGGACTACTTCTTCGGCTACGGCCGGCTGAACGCTGCACGCCTGTTGCGATTCGTCGGGCGGGATGGGGCTCGGGAATATCTCCCGACCGGCCCCTTCGGCGTCGGGGACAGCCTTCTCTCGGCGCAGGACCGGATCCCGCCCGAGGCCGACATCGCTTGGCCTCCCCGTTGGCGTCAGTACGGATACGACCAGGACCAAGACCTTTTGCTCCCCGACGATCCGAGTGCGCCGGACCAGATCGTGGTGCGCGGTCGTGTGGCTGCGAACCGGGTGACCGCGCTTGCCGGAGGGACCTTCGATTGGAAGCTCGAATGGGCGCCCGAGGTACAGGGCCCGCTCGGCACGGGCGGCGTCCTCGCGGCGCCCGGGAGTCAGGAGAAGAGCGACGGCCCATGGACGGTGGCGGCCCAAGGCGCGGGTCGCACGTCCGCGATGGAGGGAGAGCTCGGGAGGATCGATATCGATGACGTCGTGGCCGCCCATCAGCTCCAGCCACCACCGTTCGACCCGCTCACCGATCCAACGAGTGAGTTCCTTCCCGAGCAGTATGCCGTTCGCATCCGGGTGCGGGTCATTTCGCACCCGGCGAATCATCCGGGGACTGCCGTTGACGAGTCCGTGATCGACACTGTCAACAACGAGGCGGTCCTGCAGAAGCAGATCGACGTCTACCCCGCGACGGAGTCCCTCATACGCTACGACCTCGGCGTCAACGGCCGACGCGCCGGCGGGGCCGGCGCTCCGTCCTTCCACGACGTCGACGGCGACGGGAGGGACGAGCTCCTCTTGCCGACGGAAGATGGCGTGATCCACGCGTATACGGACGCACAGCAAGGAACCGAGCTCCCCGGATGGCCCGTGCACACGGAGCGCTACCCGGGGATCCGAGATACTGGAACGAACGGGTATAGCAAGGGGCTGGTGCCCAAGGACGTCTATGGGTCCATCCTGCTCGGGACCGTTGCCGCCGCCGACCTCGACGACGATGGCGATCTGGAGGTCATGGCCGCGGACATGGAGGGCAAGCTCTACGCATGGGAGCCCGACGGCTCGATCCGTCCAGGTTTCCCCGTGAGCGTCGATCGCTCCCTGTCGAAGGAACCGCCGTGCGGTCCCGCCACGATCCCTGCGTGCGACGACTATGCTCCGGGCCCCTCCACGCCGGGCGGGATCCGCGATGAGCACAACGACCGGGACTGGGGCATCAACTCCACGCCAGCGATCGGCGACCTCGACCCTGCCTACCCAGGGCTCGAGATCGTGAGCGGCAGCAACGACGCTCACATCTACGCCTGGCACGAGGACGGGACGCTCGTGGAGGGTTGGCCTGTCGTTCTCCGTGACCCCGCGAAGGTGGCGACGATGGACCCGAGCACACGACACTGGACATATACGAACGACGCCCGTGCCGAGCAGGGAACGAAGGTGGTGGTCACTCCCAGCCTCGGCGACCTCGACCAGGACGGCGACCTCGAGGTCGTGGTGGGCGTGAACGAGCAGTACGTGGAGCCGGTGAATGCCAGCGCCGCCACGAGCCCTCTGACCGAGGTCATCCAGAAGCAGGATGAGTATGCCAATCAGCTGAACGATCAGTGTCAAGCGACCGCGGAGGAGATCTTCGACGAGGATTGTCCCGGTGAGCTACCGGGCGGGCTGATCACGCCGGGAAATACGAGGATCTACGCTCTCCACAGCGACGGGAGCGACCACCCCCAAACGCCGGAAACCTCGTCGACCCCGCATGTCCACGATCAAGCGTACGTCTCGGGCTGGCCCGTCCCGATCGCGATGGTCGAGACCGGGCTGCTGCCCTATGTCGGAGAGGGAACGAACAGCCAGGCGGTCATCGCGAACTTCGACGCTGCCTTGGATCCGAAGCTGGAGGTTGCGATCGCCTCGATCGCCGGGCCCGGCTACGTGCTCGAACACGATGGGAAGTCGTTCTACGGGAACGATCCACAGGGTCGGCACATCACGCTCCAGCACTCACCACCAAGCGGGGGATCCGGCTCGGACGACACTCCCGCGTATATGGCCGTCGGAGCCCTCGCGGCGGGATCTCTGGATCTGGGAGTGCACCTCTCGATCGTGGGACCGACGGCGGGACTCAAGCGCCTGATCGACATCGCCTTGGAGGAACAGCAACTCGGAGCCGAGGATCAGCTGGGAATGTGGAACGGCCCCACGGGGGCTTACGAAGCGAACAAGCCGATCGTCGTCAACGACCTGCAATTCTTCACGGAGCCAGTGATCGCCGACGTTACCGGAGAGGGTGCGGCCGAGGTCATCCAGAGCACGGCGATGAGCGACCTCGTTGTCGCGGGCATCGACGACAACAGCGCAACGGCGGAGCGGCACTTCACCGGCGGGTGGGGCGTAACGGCTGCCGGTGTTGGGGACCCGCCGCTGGGAACCGACGACGGGCGCTTACACATCGCACAGGTGACCAGGGAAGGATTCCTCAGGCTGTATCAGACCGACGTTGCGGCAAACGGGCAGGCGAACGGGGCGGATTGCACCGCCCTTTCCCAGTGGCCCGAGTACGGACACGACGCCCGGAACTCCGGGAACTACCACACGGACGGCGAGCGGCCCTACCCGGTGAAGAACCTGCAGGCTGTCCCAGCCTCGGACGGAAGCGTGACGCTGAGCTTCACGGCCACCGGGGACGACCGCACGTGCGGCGGAGCGCAGGGGTATCGCGTCCGCATCATCGATGGGTCCGCGGCCGACCCCGAGTGGGAGGACGGCGTGAGTGAGATCACGGTCCCCACCGACAAGCAGGCGGGCGAGCCCGACTCTATCAACCTGCCTCCGCTTCCTCCGGGCACGTACACCCTCATGGTCCGGGCGGACGACGACGCCGGCAACGGTTCGGCGATCTCCTCCGTCATCGTCACGATCTCCTCGTCCAGCGTGCCCCCACAGGGCGGACAGGGAGGACCCGGAGGACCAAATGGTCAGCTCCCCCAGGGAGAGGGAACGCTGCCTCCCGGATCCGGAGTGCCGGTCCCGGTGCTCTGCCCGGGCCTCGAGGACGTGACGGGCAACCACGTCGTGGGGACGCCGGGTGCCGACAGGATCGTCGGTACCCCCGGGCGGGACATCATCTGTGGGCTCGGCGGCGACGATGAGCTGTCCGGTCGCGGAGGAAACGATTTGATCGTCGGCGCGGGCGGGGATGATCGCATCCGGGGCGGCAGAGAGATCGACGCCCTCCGGGGCGGTGCCGGATCCGACAACCTGTCGGGTGGACCGCAGGATGACCGGCTCCGTGGCGGGTCGCAGCGGGATCGCTGCCGCGGCGGCGGTGGGCAGAACGAGCTGCACTCCTGTGAGTACTAGCGTCGCAGGGTTTCGCGCTCGACAGTGACCTGCTCGAGAACCTCGGGGATTGGCTCGACCCCGATTCCTGCTCCGGTCGGCACCGCCATCGTCCCGTCGGCGTCGACCACGAACGGCTCGGTCAGGTCTCGTTCGAAGTAGCGTTCGGACGCGCTCGTGTCGCCCGGCATCGTGAATCCTGGAAGGGCCGCGAGCGCGACGTTCGCGGCGCGACCGATCCCCGTCTCCAGCATGCCGCCGACCCACAGGGAGACGCCGGCAGCCCGTGCGATCTCGTGGATGCGAATGGCCTCGACGAAACCGCCGACGCGTCCGAGCTTCACGTTGATCACCCGGCACGCGTCGAGCTCGATCGCTCCGCGCGCCGCTGTCGACGACGTGATGGTCTCGTCGAGGCAGATCGGCGTTCGCAACTTCGCCTGAAGCCTCGCGTGTCCACTGACGTCGTCTTCCGGAAGCGGCTGCTCGATGTACTCGAGGTCAAGATCGTCGAGCGGCAGAAGGGTGTCCACGGTCTCGCGTGAGTACGCGGTGTTCGCATCGACGGACAACGGCAGTTCGGGGAAGCCTGCGCGGACGGCGCGGACGATGTCCACGTCGCGCCCGGGCTCGATCTTCAGCTTCACGCGACGGTATCCGGAGCTCACGTAGCCGTTCACGAGCTCCAAGAGCTCGTTCACATCCTGCTCCATCCCCACGCTGACACCGCAGGGAACGCGGCTGCGCTCGGCGCCGAGGTGGGCGGCCAGCGACACACCGGAGCGGCGAAGGTCGAGGTCGGTGCGCGCGACCTCGAGCGCGGCCTTCGACATGTGGTGGCCGCTCACACGATCGGGGCGTCCGGCGAGGGCGGCGGGGATCAGCTCGTCACGAAGGATCGCCCATGCGCCACCGGTCCACTCCGCCGAATACCCGGGGCGCTCCATGGCCGTGCACTCGCCCCATCCCTCCATGCCGTCGTCGCCGATCGCCCGGACCAGCACGCACTCCTTCTCGGTCGAGGTTCCGAAGGAGGTCGTGAAGGGGCGAACGAGTGGGAGCCGGACCAGCAACAGCTCGACCGCGGCGAGCGTCATGACCGTTCCAGGAGGTAGCCCGCCCGCCGGTCGAAGCCCACCGCGCGGAAGTCCTGGTCGAACGCGCTCTCGAGCGCGTCGCCGACGGCGTCCCGCCAGACCCGGGCGAGGTCGGGGTCCTCCTCCCGCATCTGGTGGTAGGTCGGCGGCACGAACACCCATGTTGACGGCGCGTCCGGAACCAGCGGCGCATGAGCGGGGCGGCCGTCCGCCGCGACCAGGATGGCGCCGGACCCGGAATCACCCTGTCGATCGTCGAGGTCCGCAAGCCCGAGGGCCTGGAGGACCCGATCCGATCGCAGCTCCCAGAGCACCTCGAGTCGGTCGGAACGATCGCCACGGTTGAACGCATCCTGCATCTCGCCGTAGTAGTTCCGGTGGAATCGTACGGCGACCGCTCGGAGCTTCACGAGGTTGAAGTACGCGTTGCGGGCGACCATCGGGTCGAACGTCCACGTGACGTGCTCGATCCCGTGTTCGAGGCACCATTCGCGCTGGGCCGCCTTGAGCATCCAGCCGACACCGTGATGTTGCGCCTCCGGGAGGACGCCGGTGATGTGGGAATGCAGCGTGGTCCGACCGTCGACGAGGCCGATCACACCGACCTGGGCGCCGACGAGCTCGTCTCCCCGAAACGCGCCGAGCACCTGGCCACCGTGCGAGGCCATCGCCCAGAGGAGGGGAGTGCCGATCACTCGCTGTTCGCCCCAGACGCGGTCGAACAGCTCGGCGGCATCGCGGGCACGTTGCAGAGTGTCGATCGGGTGAACGGTGATCTCGTCAGCCATCGGCGAGGAGGCTCTCGAGCAGGCGGACGAGCATCTCCGCGCGCCGCGGCATCTCCTCGACCAGCACGTGCTCCTCGCGCGCATGTGCTCCGTCGCCAACGGGGCCGAGGCCGTCCAGGGTTGGCACACCGAGTGCCGCGGTGAAGTTCCCGTCACTGGCGCCTCCGACCTCCGCGGTCCCGAAGTCGTAGCCAAGCGCGGCCACTCGCTCGTACAGATCCTCGCTGTACTTGCGCTCCATCGGCATGCGGTTCACGCCGCCGCTGATCGAGATGCGCGCGCCCAGGCGGATGGGTTGCAGCGCCTGCATCTCGCGGTCCACGCGCTCGGCTTCATCCGCGGACCACATACGAACGTCCACCGCGCACCAGGAGGATTCGGGGACGACGTTGTTGGCGGTGCCCCCCCCGAGCATGGTGACGGTGACCGTGGTGCCGGTCTCGGGGCGGCCCATCGCGGTGATCGCGTGGATCTGATCGGCGAGCTCGAGTGCGGCGTTGATGCCTTGCTCCGGCGCGAGCCCCGCGTGCGACGCGCGCCCCTTGACGTCGACGCGCCAGGTCCCCGTGCCCTTTCGAGCCACCTTCAGCTTCGTCCCGTGCGCCGGCTCCAACACGAGCACGGCCCGCGCGGACCGGGCGTGATCCTCGATGAGCGGGCGCGACGTGGTGCTGCCGATCTCCTCGTCACCGGTGAACAGGATCGTGACGGGACCTTCGGGCACCTCGCGGAGTGCCCACAGACACTGCACGATGCCGCCCTTCATGTCGAACGTCCCGGGCCCGCGCGCGACGCCGTCCTCGACCGTGAACGGGAAATCGGCGAGCGTGCCACGCGGCCACACGGTGTCGAAGTGGCACAGGAGAAGGACGGGTCGATCCCCGGGCCGCTGCCAGACGCGGTGGGCTCCGACGCGCTCCGTGCCCGAGCCGAGCATCTCTCGGCACAGCTCGTCGATAAGATCGCCGCATCGCTCGATCCCGTCGCGGTCGGTCGAGAACGACTCCGCTTCGACGAGACGCCGGAGCGTCTCGGTCATCTCAGAGGTGTTCACACCTTCGGTCGCTTGAGGATGCCGAGGTCGTACATGAGGGCTGCGATGGTTCCCCCGATGATCGGGCCCAGGAAGTAGACCCAGATCCCGACGGTCTCACCGCTGACGATGGCCGGTCCGAACGACCGTGCCGGGTTCATCGCCGCGCCGGTGAAGGGGCCGCCCATCATGATGTCCATCGCGATCGTGAAGCCGATGGCGAGCCCCGCGATCTTGTTGAACGAGCCGTCGGAGTCGACCGCGGTGGCGAACACGACCCATACGAGAAGGAAGGTGAGCACGGCCTCGATCGCGATCGCCTGCCAGTCGGCCAGACCGAGGTTGACCTGCGGGGTCCCCAGCTTCGCCGGTTCCCACAGTGACCCCGGAAGCAGCACGCGCAGGGCGAGCGCGCCGAGTGCCGCTGCCGCGAGCTGCGTGAGGATGTAGAGCCCCGCGGCGCCGGTGCCGATCCGGCGGGTGACCCAGATGGCGAGCGTGACGGCGGGGTTGAAGTGGCCACCGGAGACGTGGCCGACGGCCGAGACCATGACCCCGATCGCCAGTCCGTGGGCGAGCGCGATGGTGATCAGGCCGGCCCCGCCCGCTCCCGGCTGGCCGAAGGCGCCGCTGGCGGCACCGGCCTCGTTCGCGGCGATGATCGAGCCGGCACCGATGAAGATGAGCGTGAACGTGCCGACGGCTTCCGCAAGCAGACGCTGACCGATCGGTCGATCCATGTCCCCTCTCCTTTCTCTTCGTCGCAGGCATCCTGCGAGAGGAGTTCGTGTGCGGAGATGCTACTCTTTGAGCGTCTGGGCCTCCGGGCTCGGACCTCGGCGGCGGGGCGACGCGGGCACGCCCCGCCGCCACTTTTATGGGTGGTACCCTCGGTCCCTCCCGGGCGCGTAGCTCAGCGGGAGAGCGCTCGCCTCACACGCGAGAGGTCGCAGGTTCAAAACCTGCCGCGCCCACCACACACGAAAGAGATCCGGCCCGAGCTTCCCCCGGACCGGATCCCTGCTTCGTGTCGAGCCGACTAGTCGTTCTGGCCGGGGGGAGCGTTGCCCCCCTTGTTCTTGTTGGTGCTCTCCTCCTCGTGGCTGCTGTTGAAGCTGCCCTTCTTGGAGGACTCAGTCGTCCAGTTCTTGTTCTTGCCTTCCTCGGTGCAGTGGATCGTGCCGCGGACCTTCGTGCATCCGGGTGGCAGGTTCCCGGCCGATGAGCTGGGAGCCAGGCCGAGGATCAGCGTCGAAATGACGGACGAGATCAGTAGAGCTCTGCGCAAGCTGGTTCACCTCCTCCGAGTGCGGCTGACCTGACCCTACTACCCGTGACACGGAGGGTGGAAACGAGAGATGGACGAGAAGGGAACGATCGGGTCAGTCGGCGCCCGGGGTCTCCAGGGAGGCAACCGCTTCCAGGCCGTGGAGGTAGCTTCGCCAGCCGAAGCCGCTCACCACTCCCACGCAGGCGCCGGCGACGATGTCCGTGTGCCGGAACTCCTCGCGGGCCGCGGGGTTGGACAGGTGCACCTCGATGACGGGCAGGCTCACCGCGGCGATGGCATCTCGGATGGCCACGCTCGTGTGCGAGTACCCGCCGGGGTTGATCAGGATCGCGTCGGCCCATCCATCCGCGTCCTGGATCAGGGACACGAGCTCTCCCTCGATGTTCGACTGCGCGGTCACCACCTCGCTGCCGAGCTCCTTGCCGCGCTGGACGATGAAGACGTTGATCTGCTCGAGCGTGAGGTTCCCGTAGACGTCCGGCTCCCGCGTCCCGAGCAGGTTGAGGTTCGGCCCGTGGAGCACGAGGATCTTCACGAATGCTCCCCCGTCTCTCGAGACAGGAAGCTCAGTGCCTCGGCAGGATCGATTCCCTCGAGGAGCGCGGCCCCGCCCGGAGCGGGCACCACGAAGATGGCCTTGCCCGAGCGCCGCTTTTTGTCCGCCGCCATCGCGCTCGCCAGGTGTTCGGTATCGAGCTCGCGGGGCGCCGCGGTCGGAAGCTCGAGGCGCTCGAGGATCACCCGGGTGCGATCGGCGAGCTCGGGAGCGGTGATCCCGTTCCGCGCACCCATCTCGGCCGCGGCGACGAGCCCCATGGCCACGGCTTCACCGTGCGACACCTCGAAGTCGCTCGCCGCCTCGATGGCGTGCGCGAAGGTATGCCCGAGGTTCAAGCTGCGTCGCACATCCGTGTCGCGTGGATCGGCCGCGACGTAGCCGGCCTTGATGCGGACGGCCTGCTCGACGATCCACTCGAGCCTGGCGGTCGGGTCGTCCGTCTCGAGCACATCGAGCAGCAGTGGGGAAGCGAGGATACCCGCCTTCACCACCTCGGCGAGCCCGGTGCGCAGGTCCCGCTCCGGCAGCGACGCGAGCACGGCGGGGTCCGCGAGCACGAGGCGCGGCGGATGGAAAGTACCGACGAGGTTCTTCGCGCCCGCATGATCGATCGCGACCTTTCCGCCGAGCGCGGCGTCCACCATGGCGAGCAGCGTGGTCGGAACGTTCACGAGCGAGATGCCGCGGGCGTACGTGGCCGCGGCGAACCCCGCCGCATCGAGCACCGCTCCGCCCCCGATCGCGACAACGACATCTGTCGGCTCGATGCCCTGCTCGCGCAGGGATGTCAGGGCGTGGCCGAGGACCGAGAGGGACTTCGACTCCTCGCCACCCGGCAGCTCGATCCGTGCGACATCGAGGCCGCTGTCCTGGAGCGCGACGGCCACCACGTCCGCTGCTTCCTTTGCTCGGGGGTCGGTGATGAGCGCGGCGGTTCGCGCTCGCGGGATCGCGATCGAGATCTTGGCCGCGATGCGCCCGAGCGCGCCCGTCCCGAGCACAACCGGTCCGTGGCCGGGAGCCTCGACGTCGATGATCGCGAGCTCCTCGCGTGAGATCACACGGAGGTAGCGGTCCGCCAGCCGTACAGCGGTCTGCTCGATCGACTCACCCGTCGTGTCCAGGGCCTCGCCGGCGTCGGCGTACGCGTCGCGCCGCTCGTGCAGGAGCTGCGGGATCCGCTTGGCGGGATCCGGTCGCAACAGTGGCCGGTCGTCTCCATTCGCGAGCCGCTTCGCGAGCTCCTGCGGCTCCGCGGTGAGGACCGCCACCTCCGCGTCCCACGCGAGTCCGCCGAACTCCTCGTGCATCGGCGCGCCGCCCCCCGTGGCGACCACGGTGTATGAGAGGGCGGCGGCCTCGGAGATCAGGGATCGCTCGAGTTGCCGGAACGCTTCCTCGCCTTCCTCATCGATCATGGAACCGACGGAATGGCCGCTTCGAGCCGCCAGTCGCTCATCGAGATCCACGAACGGGAGATCGAGCTCCTCCGCGGCCAAGCGGCCCGCGCTGGTCTTCCCGGTGCCCATGAATCCCGTCACGACGAGGCGCGGTCTCCCGGGAGGGAGTGGTGGGGCTGGGAGGTCCGTGCGTTTCACGTCCGTCCCCGGGGCCGGCCCGCTGTGGCGACGGCGCGAGCCGCTTCGAGCATCGCGTCGAGCCGGTCTTGACCGAACCGCTCGCAGAGCGCGTCGGCCAGCACCCAGGCCACCATGGCCTCGGCCACAACCGCGGCGGCGGGCACGGCGGTGACGTCGGAGCGGACGTGCCCCGGGTTCGCCGGCGCGCCGGTCTCGAAGTCGATGGACGCGATCTCCGCGCGGACGGAAGACAGGGGCTTCATCGCCGCCCGGATGACCACGGGCATCCCGTTTGTCACCCCGGCTTCCAGCCCACCGGCGCGGTTCGCCGTCCGGGTGACGCCGCCGCCGTCCGCGACGATCGGATCCTGTGCTTCGGTCCCGGGCCGGCCGGCGAGAGAGAACGCCGGGCCGATCTCCACTCCCTTGATGGCATGGATCGAGGCGACCGCTTGCGCCAGCCTGCCATCGAGCTTGCGATCCCAGTGAACGAACGAGCCGAGGCCCGGTGGCACGCCCACCGCGAAGGCGCAGACGATACCGCCGAGGGTTTCGCCCGCCTCTCGTGCCGTGTCGACCGCTTCACGCATGCCGGTCGAGGCCTCGGGGTCCGGGCAGCGCATCGGATCGTCTTCAGCCAGCGCCGCGAGCCGCTCCAGGGCCGGCGCATCGAGCTGATCGATCTCCGGGACGTTGGCGACGACCGTTCCCGTCTGGAGCACGAAGCCGCCGACCCGAGTTCCGAACGCCTGCAGCAGCGCTTTCGCCAGAGCACCGGCCGCCACGCGCGCGGCCGTCTCGCGCGCGCTGGCCCGCTCGCGAACGATCCGGTAATCCTCGTGGCCGTACTTGATCGCTCCGGCGAGGTCCGCATGTCCGGGCCGCGGCGCGGTGAGCGGCGCGGGGTTCGCGGGTTGGTTCGCGAAGTCCTTGTTCTCGATCCGCATCGCGAGCGGCGCGCCGGTGCTCCTGTCAGCGTGCACGCCCGACACGATCTCGGCGTGGTCCTGCTCGATCCTCGTGGATCTGGCGCCGCGCCCGTAGCCGCCCTGGCGTCGGACCAGGTCTCGGTCGATCGCCTTCCCGCTGATCTCGATGCCCGCCGGCAATCCCTCCACGATCACGACGAGCTCGGGACCGTGGGACTCACCGGCGGTCAGGAAGCGAAGCATCAGACCGAGATCTCCAGGTGGGCGAGCGCGGCGTCGCGCATCACCTCGACCGGCGGGCGCAGGCCGGTCCAGACCTCGAACGACCTGGCTCCTTGCTCCACCAGCATCTCCACGCCCTCGACCGTACGACACCCGAGTACCCGAGCGGCGGCAAGGAGCGGCGTGACCCTCGGCCGGTAGACGAGGTCGAACACCGTCAGGTCGGAATGGAGGCCCACGTTCGGTGGCAGGGGTGAGCGATCGCCGATCGGGGTGGCGTTCACGAGCAGGTCCACCTCCGGCAGCGCGGCGAGCATCGCGTCAGCATCCCCTGCTATTGAGCGTCCGTCGACGGCCTGTGCGGCTGCTGCTGCACGCTCCGGATCTCGTGCCGCGATCGTCACATCGGCGCCCGAGGATCGAAGCGCGGCCCCGACGGCGCGAGCTGCGCCACCTGCGCCGAGGATCAGGGCGCGTCGTGGGAGCGGCCGCTGCGCTCGTCGCAACGCGGCCATGAAACCCTCTCCGTCCGTGGAGTCACCGATCGCGCGGCCGTCCGTGAACGTCACGGTGTTGACGGAACCGGTCGCCGCTGCCGTGCCCCGAACCTCGTCGAGCAACGGAACGATGGCCTCCTTCAGCGGGATCGTGACGTTGAGCCCCGCGTGTCGGCCGCGAAGCCCATCGAAGACGCGGGGGAGCTCCTCCAGTGTGACGCGCTCGACGACGTAGTCCATGTCCAGGTCCAGAGCATTGAATGCGGCGCGATGCATCGCGGGGGAGGGGCTGTGCCCGACGGGGTCGCCGATCAGCGCGATCGTCTTCACCGCAGCGACTCCAGCGTCTGGAGGAACTCCGGGAAGGAGTCGGCCACGCTGTCCAGCCCGTCGATCGAGACCGGGCCGTCGGCCACGAGCGCTGCGACCGCGAACGCCATCGCGAGGCGGTGGTCGCCGGCCGCATCCACGGCGCCGCCCCGTAGCGCTTTCGGCCCACTCACCGAGAACCCGTCGGGTAGCTCCTCGGCCTCGGCGCCGAGCACTCTCAGACCGGTGACGAGCCCCGCGATGCGATCACTCTCCTTGACCCGGAGCTCAGCCGCGCCCCGCACCGTGGTTGTCCCTTCTGCGAGCGAACCCAGGACACCGACCAGTGGCAGCTCATCGATCAGCATCGGCACCTCATCGGCCTCGATGCTCGTCGATCGGAGGGCGGTGTGGTCGACCGTGACCCTCCCTACCGGCTCGGGGTCATGCGATGCACGTTGCTCGATCTCGAGCCGAGCGCCCATCCGGTCCAGGACCCGCAGGATCCTGGTCCTGGTCGCATTCAGCCCAACGTCCGCGACCGTTACCGACGAGCCGGGGACGATCGCGGCGGCCGCAAGGAGCGGCGCGGCCGACGACACGTCGCCGGGTACGGGGGCGTCGAACGCACCCAGTTGGCCTGCATGGATCGAGACGCGGCGGGGCGGACCGTCCTCGATCTCGATCTTCGCTCCGAGCCAGTCGAGCAAGCGCTCGGTATGGTCCCGGGTCGGCGCCGGCTCGACGACGGTCGTCGCCCCGTCGGCGCGCAGGCCGGCAAGCAGGACCGCGGACTTGACCTGGGCGCTGGCGACCGGGAGCTCGTACTCGATGCCGTTGAGGGACCCGCCGTGCACTCGGATGGGAGGCAGACCGTCGGTCGTGTCGATCCTCGCTCCCATGCGCCGGAGTGGCTCGGCGACGCGTTCCATCGGGCGCCGCAGCAACTGCGGATCTCCGGTCAATGTGACGTCCACTTTGGACCCGGCGAGCAGTCCGCATGCGAGCCGCATCGTCGTTCCCGATCGCACGCAGTCCACCTCTTCATCGGGTTGGCGAAAACCCTCCCCGCCGTCGATCTCGATCGCGTCACCGTCCTGCGACACGTACGTCCCGAGTGCTCGCAGCACGGCGAGGGTCGCAGCGCAGTCTCCGGCATCCGAGAACCCCGAGAGCCGGCTCCGGCCCGAGGCGATCGCCGCGACCAGCGCCATCCGGTGCGAGATCGACTTGTCACCCGGAACGCGAACGATCCCCGAGAGAGGTCCGGCAGCCGGCTCCACCTCGGTGGCGGCCGGGGTCCTCATCCGCTCGCGTCCTCCCGCGCCGCCGCGGCCTCGATGAACAGGACGCGCAGGGCGTCGGCGTCCCCCAGGGCTGCCTCGGCTCGATCGAGCACCTCACGGACCGAGCCGAGGGCCTCGCGAACGGCGTCGGCATTGGCGACCAGGAACCCAGCGACCATCCCCGGATCGCTCGCGGCGAGGCGCGTCGTGCCTCCGAATCCCGATGCGGTCAGGTCGCGCACGGTCTCGAGTGGCAGCGTGCGCGACGCCAGAGCGACGGCGGCCGCGACCAGGTGGGGCGCGTGGCTTGTTGCGGCAACGACCCGGTCGTGGAGCTCCGCCTCGAGGATCACCGGGCGAGCCCCGACCGCCTCGATCAGTGCGAGCCCTCGCGCGATGGCCGCCGGGTCATCTCGAACCGGCGTTAGCGCGAAGGCAGCGCCCCGGATCAGCTCGGCGCGGGCCGCCTCCGAGCCGGACCGCTCGGTGCCGGCCATGGGGTGACCTCCGATCGCGCGAACCTGAGCCGGGACGTGCTCGCGCATCGCGTCGACGACCACTCGCTTCGCGCTGCCGGTGTCGATCAGCAGCGACCCGGGTCGGAGAGAGCGTCCGAGGGTCTCCACCAAGCGCACGATCTCGGGCACGGGGACGGCAAGGATGACTGTTTCGGCCTCGACCGCCTCCTCGATGGTCACGACGCGATCGCCCGCCCCTCGAGCCAGGCTCTCGGTAACCGCGCCGCGTCGACGATCGGCGAGCACGACCTCCTCCGCGACGCCTCGGAGCGCCAGGCCGAGCATCGTTCCGACCTGCCCCGCGCCGATGATCGCGACCCGGCCGAGGTGCGGTGGGGAGACCTTGTCGGTCACGAGCGGCCGACCGCCTCCGCGACCCGCCTCACGTCCTGCATCAGCTCCGCGAACTGCGGCGGGTCGAGCGACTGGGCTCCGTCGGACAGGGCCTCGGCAGGGTTCGGGTGCACCTCGATCAGCAGACCGTCGGCGCCCGCCGCGATGCCCGCGCGCGCGATGGGCGTCACGAGCGGGGCGTGGCCGGTCGCGTGGCTCGGATCGACGACCACGGGCAGCGACGTGAGCTGCTTCAGCACCGGCACGGCGTTGATGTCCAGCGTGAATCGGGTCGCGGTCTCGAACGTTCGGATGCCTCTCTCGCACAGGGCGACATGCTCGTTACCGTGCGCCAGGAGGTACTCAGCGGCCTGGAGCAGCTCATCCACGGTGGACCCGAGTCCGCGCTTCAACAGCACCGGCCTGCCCGACGCGCCCGCCGACTTCAGCAGCTCGTAGTTCGCCATGTTCCGCGCGCCGATCTGCAGGACGTCGGCGTGCTCGGCCACGATCGGGACATCCTGTGGCGTTACGACCTCGGTGATCACCGCCATGCCGAGATCGTCGCCGATCTCCCGCAGCATCAGCAGACCCTTCTCGCCGAGTCCCTGGAAGCTGTACGGCGAGGTTCGAGGCTTGAACGCCCCGCCCCGCAGCACCCGCACCCCCTGGGCGTTCACCACCTCGGCCGCCGCACGGAGCTGGTCGGCACCCTCGACCGCGCACGGGCCGGCCATCACGCAGATCTCTTTGCCGCCGAGACGCGCGCCGTTGCTCAGCTCGATCACGCGATCCTCGGGATGGAAGTCGCGGCTCGCCAGCTTCGCGGGATGCAGGATGCGCACGACGCGCTCCACACCTGCGAGCGCCTCGAACGTCCCGTCGGCCACGGGGCGCTCGTCGCCGATGAGTCCGACGATCGTCCGTTCCTCGCCCCGCGAGACATGGGGGTCCAGACCGAGTGAACCGATCCGGTCGATGACCGCGGCCAGCTCCTCCTCGCTCGCGCCCGCCTGCATCACGATGACCATCTCAGGCCTCCTCTCCGACCGGCACGGGATCCTGCCGCAGCACCGCGGCCTCGCGCAGGTACACGTGACGAACATCGGACTGTGCGCTCGTGGTGTTCCACAGCACCAGGACGCGGATGCAGCGAGCGATGCCGGTTGCCCCGCCGTGCTCCAGAACCTGGAGCAGCGGCACCTCGCTCCACCCATGCGCCCGCGCGACGGCAGCGGGGGCGGCGTCCGGCAGATCCGCCGTCAGGGTGAACACGGCTGCGGCGATCTCGCTGATGTTGAAGCCGTTGACGTGCTCCATCTCGTCCAGCAGCTCGCCGACCGCGTCGGTCACGGCTTCCGGCCGTGCGCTGACTACCGTCGTCGCGCCACGGATGCCTCTCGTCTCGCTCATGCTCCCTCCCGCGCAAATGAAAAAGCGCGGAGCCTCAGCTCCACGCCTCCTCCTTCGGTCTTTGTTCTGATCAGCCGCTGAGGGGTGGCGTGGGCCGGCTCGACGCGAAATACGCGTTGTCCGTCCAGACCGTGTTCCCCAGCCGCATCGTGCTGGCTATCTTGCCCGGAGCGGGGGAGAGCGTCAAGAGTGCCCACCCGGACCCCATCTCAGATCCCTCGATCCACGGCAGCGGCGATGCGTGCCACCTCACCCGCCATCCGTGCGAACTGAGAGGGATCCAGCGACTGCGAGCCGTCGCACATGGCTTCCGACGGTCGTGGATGAACCTCGATCAGCAGGGCGTCCGCTCCGGCAGCGATGCCCGCCCGGGCGATCGGCGCGACGAGGTTGCTGTGGCCGGTGCCGTGGCTCGGATCGAGCACGATGGGCAGCGGGGAGCGCTGCTTCAGGATCGGAATCGCGTTGATGTCCATCGTGAATCGGGTCGCGGTCTCGAACGTGCGTATCCCTCGCTCGCACAGCGCAACGTCGGGGTTGCCCTCGGCGAGCACGTACTCGGCCGCCAGCAGGAGCTCATCGATCGTCGCGCCCATTCCGCGCTTGAGAAGCACCGGCCGCCCTGAGCGGCCCGCTGCCTCCAGCAGCCGGTAGTTCGCCATGTTGCGAGCGCCGATCTGAAGCATGTCGGCGAGCTCGGCAACGACGGGGACGTCTTCGGGGGACAGGACCTCGGTCACGACCGCCATGTCGAGCCGGTCCGCGACCGTTCGGAGCATCTCCAGGCCGCTCCGGCCGAGTCCCTGGAAGCTGTACGGCGAGGTGCGGGGCTTGAACGCGCCGCCGCGAAGGATCCGCGCGCCGTTCGCGCGCACTGCCTCGGCCGAGCGCTCGAGCTGCATGAGGTCCTCGACCGCACACGGTCCGGCCATGAGGATCACGTTGTGTCCCCCGAGCTCGACGCCGTTCGCGAAGCGGATGACGCGGTCCTCCGGATGCAGCTCGCGCGACGCGAGGAGCGGCCCGTCCGGGACCGTCTTGGCCGTGGCGCCGATCTCGTCGGGGGAGGGGCCGCTCGGCCGGTCGAGGACCGTGCTCATGCGGTCCTCCCCGAGGTCACACGATCCATCGCCTCGCGGAGCGACGCGACGTATGCCCGCAGGCCTTCGGGCCCCGCTTCTTCCGCGCGCTGGACCGCCGCGCTTCCGACGATGACGCCGTCGACGTGAGCGAGGGTCTCGGCAGCCTGTTCGGGTGTCGACACGCCGAAGCCCGCGAAGAGCGGAACATCCGTTACCTCGCGTGTGCGCGCCGCGAGTCGCGGCAGCTGCGCCGAGATCTCCGCGCGAGGGCCCGTGATGCCGGTCCTCGAGACGAGGTAGAGCCATCCGTCCGTGGTGCGCGCGGCCGCCGCGAGCCGGTCGTCCGGGGTGGTCGGGGCGACCAGGTGCACGCGCGCCAGCTCCGGCATCACGTCGATCGGGAGGTCGGCGACGATCATGCTGCTCGCGCCGGCATTCCGAACGTCGGCCGCGAACCGCTCGTAGCCGTAGGCTTCCAGCAACGAGGCGTAGGTCATCGGGACCAGGGGGACGTCCACGGCCGCTTGCGTCTCCTTCAAGGCGTCGAGGCACGCGTTCGTGCGCATCCCATCGGCAAGGGCTCGCTCGCTGGCGGCCCGGATGATCGGACCGTCGGCCAGCGGGTCGGAGAACGGGAAGCCGAGCTCGATCACGTCAGCACCCCCGTCGACTGCAGCTCGAGCCAGCTCCGCAACGTCGCGTGTGCAGACGAGGTAGATCACGAGCGTGCTCATGTGCTCACCACGCCGAGGTCCTTGTCGCCGCGGCCGGACAGCCCGATGACGATCAGCTCGTCCTCCATCTCGAGTGCCGCCGCGACCGCGTGCGCCGACTCGAGCGCGGGGATGATGCCTTCGCTCCGGGACAGGAACCGGAATGCGGCCAGCGCCAGCTCGTCCGTGACGGTTCGGTACTCCGCTCGCCCCGAGTCGCGAAGCGCCGCGTGCTGCGGCCCCACCGCGGGGTAGTCGAGTCCGGCGGCGATGGAGTGCGCGTCCTCGACCTGTCCCTCGCCATCCGACAGAGCGAGGGTGCGTGCGCCGTGCAGGACGACCGGCGATCCCTCACCGAGGCTCGCCGCCCCTGCGGCCTCGACGCCGATCAGCTTCACCGGATCCTCAAGGAACGCGTCGAACAGGCCGATCGCGTTCGAGCCGCCGCCGACGCACGCAACGACCGTGTCCGGCAGCCGGCCCTCCGCGTCCAGGATCTGGGCCCGGGCTTCACGTCCGATGACTGACTGGAGCTCAGCGACAAGCGTCGGATAGGGATGCGGTCCGACGCAGGAGCCGATGAGGTAGTGCGTCGTCTCCACGTTCGCGAGCCAGTCGCGGATCGCCTCGGAGATCGCTTCACGCAGAGTTCCGGCGCCGGCCTCGACCGGGTGGATGATCCCGCCGAGCAACTCGATGCGCTCGACGTTCGCGCGCTGGCGCAGCACGTCGGTCGCACCCATGTAGATCTCGCATTGGAGCCCGACCCGCGCACACGCGGCCGCGACCGCGACGCCGTGCTGGCCGGCACCCGTCTCGGCGACGACTCGGCGCTTTCCGAGGGACCGTGCCAGGAGCGCCTGGCCGATCGCGTTGTTGATCTTGTGCGCGCCGGTGTGGCACAGGTCCTCACGCTTGAGGTAGATCCGCCGGGTCGGATCGAGTCCCGCCGCGCGCGTGATCGGCGTGGGCCGGCCCGCGAACGTGGCGAGCGCATGATCGAGCTCGCCGCGGAATCCCTTGTCTGTCCGGAGATGGTTCCATCCCCGCTCGAGCTCGTCGAGCGCGGGCACGAGCACCTCGGGCACGAATCGACCACCGTACGCGCCGAAGAAGGCGTCCGCGGTGACGTTCATGCTCCCGCTCCGTGAGCGTTGAGGACGAAGGCGCGCATCGCCTCGGGGTCCTTGATCCCCGGCGAGGACTCCAGCCCGCGAGCCGCGTCGACGCTCCACGGCCGAACGGTCGTGACCGCGTGCGCGACGTTGCCCGGATTGAGCCGACCGGCCAGCATGACGCGCTCGTCGCGAGCCACCTGAGCCGCGTGCGTGAGGTGCTGAGGATCGTCGCCGTCGTGGGGCAGATCGAGCACGCGAGCGACGTCCCGACCGCCGCGCACGAGCTGCGCCTCACGTGAGCGGTGGCCGTTCTCGTGGGCGTAGGTCTGCACCAGGTCGGTGAGCGGAGGCTCGGCTCCGATCACGACCGCGACAGACAGCATCGGCTCGGGGACGGGGAGCGGACGCTCGACGCTTCGAGGACTTCGCGTCAGCACGAACCCGGCGAGATCGATGCCGGCCTCGAGAGCTGCGAGCACGTCTTCCTCCCGCGTCAGGCCACACGCCTTCGTGACGGGCCGAGCGATCAGGTGGCGGAGCTCCGCGGCGGGGTCGGATGCGCGCATCAGCGCACTCCCGATGAGGACCGCGTCCGCGCCCGCGAGCTCGGCGGAGATGACGTGGCCGCGGTGCTCGATGCCGCTCTCGGCAACGATCACGCGGTCCCGAGGCGCCCGCTCCACCAGCTCGAGCTGCCGGGCACGATCGATGCGGAAGGAGGTCAGGTCGCGGGCGTTGATGCCGATCGGATCCGCGGCCAGGCCAACCGCTCGATCGAGCTCCCTCCTGTCGTGCGCCTCGACGAGCGCGTCCATCCCGCGATAGCGGGCATATCCCTGGAGACGAAGGGTCGCGCGATCGTCGAGATCGCGGAGGAGCAGAAGGACCGCATCGGCGCCCGCAGCGTGCAGCTGGTCGATGTCGCCCTCCTCGCGGAAGAACCCCTTGGCGAGGAGCGGAAGGGAGGTGACGCGGCGAGCGGATCGCAGGTCGTCCACCGATCCGCCGAAGCGCTCGTCGACCAGGATCGAGATCGCGGCCGCGCCCGCCCGCTCGAACGCGCGGGTCAGCTCGTCCGGCCGTGCGTCCGGCCTGAGGTCGCCGGCAGACGGCGAGCGCCGCTTCACCTCCGCGATCGCGGAGATGCCCGGTCCGCCGAGGGCGTCGCGGAGTCGCGTCACGACGCCGCCGCCCGCTCCATCCGGGAGAAAGCGACGAGCGATCCCAGCCGGTCCGTTGCCGCTCCCGAGTCGATCGCGACCGACGCGAGCGCCAGGCCGTCCCGCATGTCGCCGACACGCTCCGCCACCAGCAGCGCCGCGGCGGCGTTGAGGAGGATCGCGTCGCGCTTCGGCCCGGGAGCACCGGCGAAGATCTCGAGGATCCCCTCCGCGTTCTCGATCGGTGTTCCGCCCGACAAGTCACCCGGCTCGCATCGGGGGATCCCCAGGTCGCGAGGGTCGAGCTCCTCGCGCCGGATCGCCCCGTTCACGTGGTAGATCAGGTTCACGCCGGCCGGCGAGAGCTCGTCGATCCCACCGGCGCCGTGCACGACCATTGCCCTCCGGGTCCCGAGACCCGAGAGCGCCGACGCGACCTTCTCCGCGAGGTCGGCCGCGAAGACTCCCACCACCTGCCGTCCGGCGCCGGCCGGGTTCGTCAGCGGGCCGAGGATGTTGAAGACCGTCCTCGTTGCGAGCTCCCTGCGGACCGGGCCGGCGTGCCGCATCGCGGGGTGATGCGCCTGCGCGAACAGGAACCCGAACCCGAGCTCGTCGATCGACCGGGCGATCTCTTGCGGCGGGAGCTCGATGTCGAAGCCGAGTGCCTCCAGGACGTCGGCCGACCCGCACGCAGAAGAGACCGCGCGGTTGCCGTGCTTCGCCACGCCGGCTCCCGCGGCCGCCGCGACCAGCGCCGCCGCGGTTGACAGGTTCAGCGTCCCCGCCCCGTCACCGCCGGTCCCCGCTGTGTCGATCACGTCGTCGCGCTCCGGGTGCACCGGCAGCGCATGACTGCGCATCGCCTCGGCGCAGCCGGCGATCTCGTCGACCGTCTCGCCCTTGGCACGCAGCGCGATCAGGAACCCGGCGATCTGCGCGGGCGTCGCCTCGCCGCGCATCACCTGATCCATCACCTCCCGGGCCTCGTCGCGCGAGAGGTTCGTTCCGTCGAGCAGTGTCGCGATCGCGTTCTGGATCATCCTCTTCCCTCCAGGAAGTTCTCGATCAGCTGTGGCCCGAGCGGCGTCAGTACCGACTCGGGGTGAAACTGCAGTCCGTGGACCGGCAGCTCTCGGTGTCGTACGGCCATCACCTCGTGGTCGTCCGCGGTGGCGCTCACCTCGAGCTGTCCGTTCACGTATGTCGCCGCCAGGGAGTGGTAACGCCCCCCGGTCAACCCTTGCGGAAGGCCGCGGAACAGGCCGCGACCGTCGTGGCGGATGACGCTGTCCTTGCCATGTACGAGCCGCTTAGCCGGCCCGACCCGTCCACCGAACGCCTCGACGATCGCCTGGTGACCCAGGCACACGCCGAGCGTCGGGATGCGTGCCGCGAGCCGCCGAAGGATCGCCGGCATGTTGCCGGCCACAGCCGGACGCCCGGGCCCCGGCGAGATCACCAGGTGTGACGGGTCGAGGCCCTCTGCCTCGTCGGCCGTGATCGCGTCGTTGCGCACGACCTGCACCTCGGCACCCGCACCCTGGAGCAGGTGCGCGAGGTTGTAAGTGAAGCTGTCGTAGTTGTCGAGAAGCAGGATCATCGAGACTCCGCCTCCTCGATCGCGGCCTCGAGGGCCGCGAGCTTGTGCAGGCACTCCTCGTGCTCGAGCGTCGGGTCGGAGTCGGCCACGATCCCCGCGCCCGCCTGCAGGTGCGCGACGCCGTCGCGCAGCACGATCATCCGGATCGCGATGCAGGCGTCGAGCGTCCCGTCCGGCAGGCAGTACGCGACGGTGCCGGCGTACGTCCCCCGCCGGTAGCCCTCCATCTCCGAGATGAGCTGCATCGCACGAACCTTCGGCGCCCCGGTCACGGTGCCGGCGGGGAAGCAATCGAGCAACAGGTCGAGCGGCTGCACCTCGGGTCGAAGCTCGCCGACGACCTCGGAGACGAGATGCGTCACGTGCGAGTACGCCTCGGGCTCCAGGAACCGGTCGACGCGGACGGTCCCGGGGACACACGCACGCGAAAGGTCGTTGCGCGCGAGATCGACCAGCATCACATGCTCGGCGCGGTCCTTCTCCGAAGCCAGCAGCCGCTCGGCCGCATCGGGACCGGTCGGCGCCGTCCCCGCGATCGGGTTCACGCTGGCGCGAGAGCCGTCGAGTTTGACGAGCGCCTCCGGCGAGGAGCCGATCAGCGAGAAGCCGTCGAGCTCCAGCAGGAACAGGTACGGCGAGGGGTTGATCCGTCGCAGCGCCCGGTAGAGATCGAGCGCGCTTGCCGAGGTCGGCCGCTCCGCACGCTGCGAAAGGACGATCTGGAAGACCTCGCCCTCACGGATGTGCTGCTTCGCGTCCCGGACCCGCTGCTCGTACGTCTCGCGATCGGGGTACCGCCTCGTGACGCCTGCGATGGCCGACACCGGTCCGTCCTCGGACGGCGCCGCCTGGAGCATCTCGTTGGCGCGTTCGGCATCTCCGACCACCACCTCGGCGGTCCCCGCGAGGTGATCGAAGCGCAGGAGAAGGTCGGGAACGATGAACCGGCTCTCGGGAACGTCGGGCCCGGCGTCCGGAAGCGCGACCGGCTCGAGTCGAGCCACGTGGTCGTAGCCCAGGAACCCGATGACCGGGGAACCGGCCTCGACGAGCGTCCGCGCTTCCTCGAACCCGACCAGCCGCGTCCCGAACCCGACGAAGCTGTGGCGCCCCAGCCGCCCACGCTCGACCGACTCGAGCAGGAAGCTCGGACCGTGTGAGCGCAGGCGCGCGTACGCGCCGAGCGGGGTGATGAGGTCGGTTCGTATCTCGTTCGCTGCGATGGCCATGACGTCTCCCGTGTCCCGTTGGGGGAAAAGAAAAAGACCTCCGAATCGGAGGTCCTCAGATGGTGCGGCTGGTCGTGTGGGCTACGTCTGGCCGTGAACGACTCCCGCGCCATCTGAGGGGCGCCAGGCCCACCATGTCTGCGGTGCGAGAGTCTTCATGGAGTTCATCACCCTAGGTATCGGTTGGTTGAGTGTCAACCCTTAGTTCGACGCGGCGTCGGAGAAATCCTGCTCGGTGAGCGAAGAAATCGCGTCATGGTCCATCTTTCCATCGCGAACGAGCCGGTTTGCCTGCTCGGCGATCGCATCCTCGAACAGGTTGCGGACGGCCCGGGCGTTGCCGAACGAGCGATCCCGGCGCTCCCACAAGTCTTGGATGAGCTCCGTCGCTCGCCGCTCGGCATTCGCGTCCATCCGATACGCGCTCTCCTCGCAGAATCGCCGCAGAACCTGCACGAGCTCGTCGGGGGAGAAGTTCGGGAACTCGATGGTCTCGGGGAAGCGGCTCGCCAGTCCCGGGTTCGAGCCGAGGAACTCGCGCATCTCATCCGGGTAGCCGGCGACGATCAGGGCCAGGCGCTCGCGGTCGTCCTCCATGCGCTTGAGCAGCGTGGCGATGGCCTCGTGCCCGAAGTCCTCCTCGGACTGTGCCATCGAGAGCGTGTATGCCTCGTCGATGAACAGAACGCCGTCGAGGGCGCGATCGACGGCCGCATCGGTCTTGATCGCGGTCTGTCCGACGTACCCGGCCACCAGGTCTTGGCGCGCAACTTCGACCACGTGGCCGCTCGCGAGCAGGCCGAGCGCGCGGAAGATCCGCCCCACGAGCCTCGCAACGGTCGTCTTGCCGGTCCCGGGTGGACCGACGAACACCATGTGCCTCGCGCTCGTGACCTCGGGGAGGCCGAGTTCGAGGCGCCGAGCCTGGACCCTGAGGAGGTTCGAGAGGGTGGTGACTTGCTCCTTTACATCATCGAGACCGACGAGTGCGTGCAGCTCGGCGAGGACATCCTCGAGCGCCTCCGCGCTCTGGGCTGGCTCTGCGGACGAAGCGGTGGGTCGTGTCGCGGCAGCGAGCCCTTCCTGGAGCACTCGGCGGAAGGTCTTCAGCTCGGCGCTCTCTCGAGGGCTCACGCCATCGAGCCCGCATGTCGCCTCGGCCAGCTCGATCGCCGTATGGACGAAGCGCGAGGCTCGCTCCGCAGCGTCCGCCACCTCGAAGCCCGCGATCTTAGCGGCCCACGCCGTCGTGCCCGCGGTGGCAACCTGAAGCGTCGAGGGATCCGTCTCGCCCGTGTCGTCGCCCGTGGACGCCCACACGCCAACCTGCTCGGAGCCGGATCGGTTTCCGTCCGTGGATGCGAAGGCAGAGACCAGTGCCTGCGTCTCGGCGGCGAGCACCTCGTCCACGGGAGCTCCTGGAAGGGCCCGCAAGAGGCGCTCCTCACGGATCGCGGGCCGGAGCACCGCTCGATAGTCGGCAAGGGCGCGCGCGAACCTGCGCATGGCCTCTCGCTGGGAGGTCTCGGTCATCGGCTCGAGCATGCCACGGATAACCTCGGCTTCTGGGGCCGATTTCTGAACGTCAGGGTGAGGCGCGGTCTTCGGGGTTGAGGTCCTCGAGCTCTCGCTTGGCAGTCTCCGGATAGGCGATGAGCACGAGAGCAGCGACCGCGAGCGGGCCCAGGGCAAGCGGAAGCAGCACGTTGGCGAGGCCTCCAGGGGTGTCGGCGACCGCACCACCGATCAGGATGCCGGCCGCGCTTCCGACGAGCGACGTGATCGCGAGCAGGCCGCCGATCCGTCCGCGCAGAGAGGTCGGGAAGAGCTCGGGCCCGTAGACGCCCAGCGCCGGGATCGCCGCGGAACCGACGATCGAGGCCAGCACGGTCCACAGCCACAGCGACGCCCCGGCCGACCGGAACGCGAGCACCGTACCGATCGCGGCGACGATCAACGCCACTGCCCCGACGGGCCGCCGGCCCTTCGTATCGGACAGCCGGCCGCCGACGAGCACGCCGATCGCGCCGGGAGTCGCGGTCGCGAGCGTGAACAAGGCGACCGCGGTGGCGGAGAAGCCGCGCTCGTCGACGAGGAACTTGTTGAGGAAGAAGGAGGCAGGAGCGACGAACAGGTTCACGAGGATCGCGGAAACGGCGAGCAGCCAGAACCGTGCCGCGTGGCCCGCGAATCGCGACTGCACGTGCCGCCGCTCGAATCTCCGGGTCTCGGGCAGGTGACGAGCGACGCCCACCAGTAAGGGGAGCGCAAGCAGCGGGAGGACGTGGAGCAGCCGCCAGCCCCAGGGCGCGAGGTCGGCGAGCGGCAGCGCCATGATGCCGATGCCGCTCCCGAGCGCCGCGCTCATACCGAGCACGCTGACCGCGTATGCGCGCGATCCTCGGGGCATCTCCTCTGCCGCCGCGATCGAGATGCAGACGAGAAGCGCGAGCCCGAGCGGCCGTGCGACCGCCTGCGCGACGGTGTGCCATGGGAGCGACGGCGCCAGCGCGCCGACCGCGGTGGTGACGCATCCCAGCAGGGCCGTGAGCAGGATCGTTCGTCGTCGTCCGAACCGGTCGGCGGCGCCGGCGGCGATGAGCAGCGCGATGACCCCACCGAATCTCGCCGCGATCCCGGCCGCTCCTTGGGCGGAGGCGCTCGCGTCGAACTCGCGTCCCGCGAACGCGATCGTGTGCGAGAGCAGGCCGCCCAGGTAGCCGCCGACGATGGACGCGACCGCCAGCGTCCCGAGCACCGTTGCGCCCCGGGCATCGACCCGATCGGGTGGCGCCCACCACGGGATCCGGGTATCACCGCGAGCCAGCGACCGCCGGACGGGGAGCGCGAACACCCAGCCGAAGAATGGGATCGCCAGCCGGTACTCGATCGCCTCGGTGACCCGAGCCGTCCCGTCGCCGAGGTCCTCGACCTGGACGGCCCTGACGTAGCTTCGGAACGGGCCCTCCTCGGCCTCGAACAGCCCGTCGCCCGTGGCGCGCTCGCGGACCAATCCGGCGCGAGGCTGCAGCGCGCGCCCGGCCTCGTCGCGCGGGACCACCCGCCGCGTAACCAAGTGGCTCACGTGCGGGTCAGAAGATCCAGGGACACCAGGGCGCCACCGTCGACGAGAACATGGCGTCGGCGGTCCTCAGCGCACCCGGCTTCCGCTCGACGATGCGGCCGGCCGACGCGAGCGCGCGGAACGAGACGGCGCCGAGGTAGGCGGCCGCCAGATCCTCGACGCGCATCGAGACGTCCGGCTCGGCACTCGAGGGACGGCACGTCGCGCCTTCTGGCCCGCCGTCGAGCTCATAGGTGCCGTCGTTCCAGGGGGCGAACTCGTCATCCAGCTCGAGCACGGCGCGGCCCTCGTGCGAGTACCGCCGGGCCTCGAGCGCTGCCGCCACGTCCACGAGCCGCACCCACGTTCCGTCCCGCAGCCGAAAGTTCAGCGCGCGGGGCTCCACGAGCATCTGCAGGAGCGGCTCGTCGACCGGCCGTTTCCATCCCGTGACCGTTCGGACCAGGTCGACGTCGAAGCAGTACCGCCACAGGGCCGCGTAGGCCTCATCCGTGGCGGCGACCAGCTCATCGACCTCCAGCTCCTGTTTCGGCCCACCGTGCTCCCATAGGTCCTTGATCGTGTACGTCACGTACCCGTCCACGCCGCTCGCCGTCTCGTAGATCGCGAAGAAGCGTGGGCTCGTTTCCTTGTCGCGGTGGTGCTCGTCGTGGTGGTGGAAGCGGTACTCGAGCCACGCAGGGGAGCGGTCGATGGCACCTGGTCGAGCCAGTCGCACTCGCTCGTACACGTCCGGGATCAGCTTTATCGCCTCGTCTCGTTCGACCAGTCGCAGCCGGCCATGCGTTCGAACGTCGCGCAGGAAGCCGGTGGCCTCGCGCCGGATGCGGAAGGCACCGGCCCACGCTCCGAGCCCGAAGCCGAAGCGCTGGTAGATGATCGCCTCGGAGGCCCACAGGTAGGAGACGGGGTCGCCGTGCTCCCGCGCGTGCTCGAGCTGTCGCTTCATGAGGGCCGTGCCAAGACCCCGCCGGCGATGGGTGGGCAGCGTTCCCACCGCGGTCAGTCCGGCGCAGGGCACGGTCGCCCCGCCGGGGACCGTCAGCTGGAAGGTCGCGGCGCCCGCGCCGGCGACGATCTGGCCGCCGTCGAGGGCCACGAAGTACCGGTTGGGCTCGATCGTTGGACGTTCCGCCTGGACCCCCGGAAGCGAGAATCCCTCGCCGAACCACGCGGCGTTCGCGCGCAGGACCGCCTCGAGCTCGTCCTCTCGCAGCGTCCTGATCTCGGCGTCCATGGCGGCCAGTTTAGGCCGCCTCGCGAGGAGCTAGGCGGCGGGTGTGAACTGGATGTTGCCGCCGGCACTGCCGAGGTTCGGGTTCACGGCGATCAACCACACACGCTCGCCGGCGGCCGGAGCGGGGATCACGTCGGCCACGCCATCGAACCGATCGATCAGCGTTCGTGACGCGGTCGTGCCGTTGTCCCGGATCACATACAGCGAGACGCTCGCGGCCGATGAGGATGCGACGGCCCCGCCGGTCGTCACCTCACGGGCCATGACGCCGCCGTTGCTGATCGTCTTGCTGGCCGCGCCTCCGCTGAGCACCGCCGGAGTCCAGCGGTCCAAGCCCTGTCCCCAGTCGAGAACGGGGGCGGTCGCGCCTGGTGCCGCCCACGCGTATCCCCTGCCGGTGATGGAGGCTTGGGCGAACGCGGCGAGGTCGTCGGCGAACGTCCCGCCGGTGGCCTGCTGCAGCCCGTCGATGACCTCCTGATGGCCGGTCTTCTTGGCGTGGTCGAACATCGCCACGAAGAGATCGGCGATGCCGCTCGTCCCGTGCTGCTGGTACCAGGACAGCCAGAAGTAGCACGCGTTGTAGGTCTTCCCCGTGAACGGGCCCGCGGCGAAGTCGTTGTCCACATTCGCGGTGTTCCAGCCGTTGCAGCTGTTCGCCGCCAGGCTGACGACTCCCGCGCCATCCCGTCCGATCGAGTAGATGAGGCTGTTCGGCTGGTGGCTCACGTCTGAGTAGGCGTGGATCGTCTCCTGGAATCTCGCGGTGCCCTCCGAGTACGAGGTACTGGTGCTCGCGCCGTTCTGCGTCGGCTTGTACGCCGCGTTCTGGAAGTTGTGGAACATCTCGTGGCCGAGGACGTTCGAGAGCGCCTTCTTGTCGTCGGGGTACTCGAACCCGAGCGCCGCCAGGATCTGGAGGACTCCCGTGGTCATGTGGATCTGAAACTCCTCGCGGATGTAGACGCACGCGAAGCACTGGACCCCGGTGTCGCTGTCGAAGTAGACCGTCCCCGTGTCGGAGGTCCAGCCCTTCTTGAGGCCCCAGCCGAGGAAGTCGTTGTAGTTGTCCGTGAGCATCTTCATGATGATGCGCGGCCGGTCGACGACCTCCACGCCGGTGTCCTGTCCGGCGTTCGGCGACAGGTTCGTGTTCGAGTACGAGAGCTTGATCGTGAACCCATCCGGCAGCGTGGCCTGCGTAACGGTTTCGGGGGCGGCGTCGACCTCGGGGAGGATCGACTCGAGCGCGCGCAGAGAACCGTCGGCGCCTCTCGTGTAGCTCCTCTGGAGCCCGGGGCTCGCCGAAATGCCTTCGATCTGAGCCTCGAACGGCCGGACACCCAATGCTGTGGAGGTCCAGGTGGCGTACGAGACACCGCTCGAGTCGACACTGACCATCCATCGCGCGGTGATCCCGTTCGTACGGGCATGTGTGTTCAAGGAGACGAGCCCCGGCGCGAGCTCGCGCGCACTGAGAACGGTGACACCGTCGAAGTAGGGGGCCGCAGCGATCCTCGCGTAGGCGGACGCCATCTGTACCGCGTCCGAGGAGCGGCCGGCGGCCTGCCAGGCGGTGTTGAATGCGGACGCGTCGCACCAGTAGGGCCCGCTCTGGATCAGCCGGTGTCGGACTCCCGGATAGACCAGTGGCTCCAGCACCAGGGCACTTGGGAAACCTGCGACCTCTCGAATCTCGCTCACCTCGGCGGACGGATGGATCAGCTGGGCTGCGGCGGTCGTTGCCGACCCCCTGGCGCATCCCGTCGGCGCGACAAAGGCGTTTGCCCCCAAGGGAACAGCGAGGGCGAGCAACAGGATCGGGACGATCAGCAGGCGTCTGAGCATGGGCGGGTCTCCTCCTGGGAGTTAGGACTAGGAGATAGATACGCCGCGGAGGGTCGGATTTCCTGCCTGAGGCGAGCCTCGCTTCAGGCCTCGAGCTCCATCACATGCTCCTCGACGCCGTCCTCCGGCGAGACCCGGGTGTGAGGAGACGGTGAAGCCGCATTGCCGCATGAACGCCTGCCACAGCCTCGGGGTCCGTCTGGTCCTCGTACATCCCGAGATCCGCGACGTCGACCTCACGGAGCGTGACGCGAGCTACGGCGCCTGGATCTCCGGCCGGTAGTAGACGCGGACCACCTCGTCGATCACCGTGTCGCGGTTGCTGGCGTTCGCGCCCGCCTTGTACAGCGTCACGCCGGAGTCGAACACCATCGCGCCGGCCTGCTTCGTGACCGTCACGCTATCCCCCGTGCCGGACTCGCCGCACGGGTAGTACGCCAGTCCGGGCTGTCCGTAGGATAGCGTCCAGTTCGCCACTGGATTCACGGTGTCCACGTCGATCTCTAGGGAGATCGCTCGAGCCGATGACGAGAGCGGAACTCGCTCGCTGAAGTGCGAGCAGGCGCCGCCACCGAAGGCGTGTGCCTGCGGGGTCTGGACCGAGCTTCGGGGCGTGTACTCGGCGCGATAGCTCCGGAGCGTGCGCTCGCCATAGACCGCGACGATGTACGCCTTGTACGGGAAGCTGGTCTGCGCGAAGTTGTTGCGGCCGACCGTCAGGGTGACGGTGCCGGGCCCGACGTCTCTCGCCGCGACGCTATCGGTCCCGCGCCCCGCGTTCTCGGTCTGGCTGTTCGCTCCCTTGGCGATCTCGCTGCCGTCGAGTTGGAGGGTCGTGATCGGTGCGTCCGTCACCTGCTCCGGTGCCGCGTGACCATTGCGGATGGCGTCGTAGACCACGGGCTCGCTGAACCCTTCGACGAACCCCATGACGCCGACGGCCTTCCGGGTGAGCGTGGCGCTGAACTGCCGGGCTTGGGAGAGGTCACCCTGGAAGGAGAACGCCTCCCAGTCCGCGTTGTTGAAGGTGAGCTCGCGCAGGTCCGTCTCGAAACGATGCGACGCCGGGACGGTGTCCTCACGTCGGATGTCGGTTAGTGACCAGGCGGGGACCGGCTGAGGGAGCTCGACATAGGAGTTGCCATCGGTCGCCAGCCGGATCGTGGTGGGCGCGACGGGCCCCTGGGGAGGATCGACGTAGCCGATCCGGATCAGGAACTGCCTCGAGGACGCGGTCGACAGGGAACTGGGGGAGGTGACGGAACCCTCCCAGACGCCCGGCTGGACCTCGGTGGCCGGGGCGGACATCTGGATGCCCTGCGAGAGGCTCGACATACCAACCTTGACCGTGTACGCGACCGGGATGTCGACTTCCATCTCGAGGTGGAACCGCAGGGGGTTTTGCGCGTTCCAGGAGACCGCTCCCTCCATGACTGAGTGGGGGTTGAAGGAGAACTGCCAGAAGCGCTCGCCCTCGGTCGTCACCCCTCCGTAGCAGGGCGACCAGTCAGCCACGGCATAACCGCACGACCGGACCGACGTGCGGACGTTGGCGCCCTCCTCATCGGGGTCGAAGCTCCAGTAGCTGAACTTGCCGTCGTCCGTCAGGAAGTACGCCCGCTGGTACGACGGGATGGCTTCGGGGGCGGCGCTGGCGGCGCTACCGGTGAGGATGGCGAGGAGCAGCGTGAGCTGAGCGAGCTTCGCGAGCATGGATCCCTCCCGTGTTCGGCGGCTTGGTTCGCTTCCCTTTTCGGCGTTCCTTGCTCCGGGTCCTTCGTGCGAGTGCACAATTCGGACGCAGCGCGGGCGTTAGCTGAGGAGAGCCAGTCGGCGCTTGTTCGCCGAGTCGTCGATGAGCTGTGCAAGGCGTCGCTGTCTGGTCTCATCTCGTTTCGCGCTCATCACCCAGAACGTCGCGTTCTTCCGGTAGCCCGGTGGTTGTGCCTGGAAGAAGGTCCATGCTTTCGTGTTGCCGCGGAACGTCTTGAGGTAGCCGCCTGAGAACCCCCGCTCGGCTTCCTCGTACGAGTACCCCGCCGGGCTGCGGTCGCGTCGCTCGAACGCCGCCAACCCGACCGGTTGCACGAGGCCGGCCTTCTTCAGCTCTCCGAACCGCTTGATGTTGATCTTGCTCCACGGGCTCCGGGCGGTCCGCGGCGAGAACCGCTGCATGTAGCTGAGGTCGTCGATGGTGCGAACCTTCCCGTCGATCCACCCGAAGCAGAGCGCCTCGTCCAGACCTTCTTGGTAGGTGATGCCCTTCTTGGTGCTCGCCTTCTTGTGCATCCCGACCCAGATCTCGGTCTTGGAGGCGTGGTTCCGCTCGAGCCACGCGCGGAACTCCTTCTGCGAGCGGAAGAACCGCGGCTTCGGAGGGGAGTCTTGTCCCATGCTGGTAGGGATAGTTACCAGACTGGTAGGGATAGCCACCACACCAGAGGGAGTCGCTCCGGAAGTACGATGGCCGTCTGATGGCCGAGCAAGACGATCTCTACATCCTGAGGCACTCGACCGCGCACGTTATGGCGCAGGCGGTGTGCGATCTGTGGCCGGGCGCGAAGTACGCGATCGGGCCGCCGATCCAGGACGGCTTCTACTACGACTTCGAGCTGCCCGAGCAGCTGACGCCCGAGGACCTCGAGAAGATCGAGAAGCGGATGCGGCACATCGTCAAGCAGGACCAGCCGTTCACCCGCGAGGAGGTCTCGCGCGAGGAGGGCCTGAAGCGGTTCGCAGACCAGCCCTACAAGAAGGAGATCATCGAGGGCGTCGAGGAAGAAGAGGGTGCCAAGGGCGACGCCGTCTCGATCTATAAGAACAACGGCTGGGAGGACCTGTGCCTCGGCCCCCACGTCGCCTCGACGAAGAAGCTCGGCGCGTTCAAGCTCATGTCGATCGCCGGCGCGTACTGGCGCGGCGACGAGCACAACCAGCAGCTCCAGCGGATCTACGGCACCGCGTGGCCGACGAAGGAGGAGCTCGCCGAGTACCTGCACCGCATCGAGGAAGCCGAGAAGCGGGACCACCGCAAGCTCGGCCCGCAGCTCGACCTGTTCTCCTGGCCGGAGGAGCTCGGTCCGGGCCTCGCGGTATGGCACCCGAAGGGAGGCCTGTTCCGCAAGGTCATCGAGGACTACCTGAAGGACCTGCACCTGCAGAGGGGCTACGAGATCGTCGCGACGCCGCATCTCGCGAAGTCGAACCTGTGGGAGACGTCCGGTCACCTCGAGAAGTACGCCGAGACGATGTACCCGCCGATGGAGCGGGAGCACGAGGGCGGCCAAACGGAGGCGTACTACGCCAAGCCCATGAACTGCCCGTTCCACGTGCTGATCTACAAGTCGCAGACGCGCTCGTATCGCGACCTGCCGATGCGGCTCTCCGAGCTCGGCGCGGTGTACCGGTACGAGAAGGCGGGTGTGCTTCACGGGCTGCTCCGCGCGCGGGGGTTCACCCAGGACGACTCGCACATCATCTGCACGCCCGACCAGCTCGTGGACGAGGTGATCGGTGTGTTCGACCTCACCCTCGAGATCCTCGGCACGTTCGGGTTCGAAGGTCCGCGCATCGCTTTGTCGACCAAGCCCGGCGTCGCCATCGGGGACGAGGAGATGTGGGCGAAGGCCGAGGATGCGTTGCGGCAGGCGCTCGAGAAGAGCGGAGCTGAGTACGAGTTGGACGAAGGGGAGGGGGCGTTCTACGGCCCGAAGGTGGACTTCCACTTCAAGGACGCCATCGGCCGCAACTGGCAGCTCACGACCATCCAGGTCGACTTCGCGCTGCCCGACCGGTTCGAGATGGAGTATGCGGGCGAGGACAACGAGCGGCACCGCCCGGTGATGGTCCATCGCGCGATCCTCGGATCCATCGAGCGATTCAGCGGCGTGCTGATCGAGCACTACGCGGGCGCGTTCCCGCTCTGGCTCTCGCCGGAGCAGGTGCGCGTGATCCCGATCGCCGACCGTCACCACGAGCACGGCGAGACGCTGGTTGCTCGGCTGCGCGAGGAAGGGGTCCGCGCGCAGTCGGACGCGAGCAGCGAGACCCTCAACAAGCGGATCCGCGATGCGCAGATGCAGAAGGTGCCCTACGTCCTGGTGGCGGGAGACAAGGAGATCGAGGCCGGTTCGGTGTCGGTGCGCAATCGCGCCGGAGAGGAGAAGCGCGGGGTCCCCTTCGAGGCGTTCGTCACCCGTGTCGGCGCGGAGAACGGAAGCAAGGCGCTCGAGACCGGCGATCTCGACGAGCTTGGGTAGAGGATGGAAGGATTCGTCCGCCATCACGGCGATGGGGAGGTCGCGAACCTCGGCGCGGTGATGATGCGCCTGGTCGTGTCGGCGAGGGACACGAACGGGGCGTTCTCGGTCGGGGAGTTCCGTGGAGCCGAGGGTGCCTGGACGATCCCGCACATCCACCGAGAGCACGAGGAAGCCTTCCAGGTGCTGGAAGGCAGCTTCGACTTCCTGATGGGCGATCGTGAGGTCGAAGCCACGCAGGGGTCCTTCGTGCTGGTTCCGCGTGGGACCCCACACCTCATGCGGGCGCGCGCGGGCGGGGGTGCGCTTCTTACCCTGTGGGCCCCCGGCGGTCTCGAGGAGATGTTCCTCGAGCTCGGCCGTCTGCCGGCGGCAAGCATCACGGATCCCCAGGTTCGCGCGGAGATCTCGAAGCGCTACGACTCGGTGCCTGTCTGAGGGTGCTGAATGCCTCGGGCGAGAAGGGTCGGCCATGACGAGTGAGTACGTCGAGAAGAACGGGCGGGAGCTCGAGCGGATGCGCGCGCTGATCGATCGACTCAGCGACGGGGACCTCAACAGCCAGGTCAATGAGCATTGGACGGTGGCGGGCGTCCTCGGTCACATCGCTTTCTGGGACGGCCGAGCCCTTGCGCTCGGGGAGAAGCTCGAGCAGAGGATCGCGTTCACGCCGGACGACGACGAGCCCGAGGACGTCGACTGGATCAACGACGCGTCGCGAGCACTGATCCATGCGATCCCGCCGAGAGAGGGGGCTCAGCTCGCGCTACGCATCGCCGAGCGGACCGATGTGCTCATGGCCTCTCTTCCACCCGAGCGCATGTGGCCGCTTGACGAGGGGAGCCCCGTCAATCCCATTCGGGCGATCCACCGCGGCGAGCATCTCGACCAGATCGAGGCCGCTATATGGGCCAGGCGTAGCAGCTAATGCAAGGCATCACAGACCCGTCTCCGCGATCTCAGCTGGTGGCGTCTCGCGCAGTCCCAGCCCCCAGGCCAGAACATCTGCAGCGACGGTCGGCATGGGGATACCCAGCGTCATAGGCAGGGCGCAGTCGTACAGGGTCTGTGCCGCCGGCGGCATGCTCGAGGGCTCGGCACCGCCGGGTGACCTGTTATCGGCGAAGCAGACATTCGCGCCGGTACCGTCCCACGCCAGGTCGTGCTCGATCGATTCAGAGACCGTGTTGCCGACCACCCGGTTGCCGTAGGCGGGGCCCGTGATGACGACGCCGAACGAGTGCCCAGAGATGGTGTTGTCCTCCACGACGTTGAACGATCCGCCCGCGATCCACACCCCAGCCCCGACGGGAAGGTCCAACGCTGCGAGCGGCACGTGCCGCGCGGTGCACCGCGGCGGCAGCTCGCGTACTTGGTGAACGGCCGGGGCTTCGAAGGTCCGGTTGAGGTTGTTCACGAAGGTGTTCCCGAAGACGTGCGACCCGCGCTGGGGGGCCGCCTCGCACGCGGTCGTCTTGACGGCGATCCCGACCCCGTTGTCTCGGAAGAGCGAGCCCTCGACAACCACTCCACCCGCGTTGGCGGCGGAGAGGCCGGCGAGGCTCTCTTCCACCGTCACATCGTGAACGTGGATGTCGCAATCAACGCATCGCTCGATCGAGATGCCCGCAACACTTGCCCCAGCCACGTGGAGCTCTCTGAGCCGCCCGAAGCGCGTCCCTTCGGCGCGCACGCCGTACAAGCCGAGGGGCTCGACGTCCACGTGCTGTGCGCCGAACCTATGGACCCCCTCCCATGAGACCGCTGCGAAGCTGCCTCCCCTGATCGTCAGCTTCTCGAGGAAGATCCCATCCAGCGAGGCGGAGAGCACAGATGATGCCGAGCTCTGAAGTACGACGTCGCCGGGAGAGTCTCCTGTACCCCGGATCGTCAGCTCGAAGCCGGGGAAGCGCTCTCCCCGGCTGCCGCCGAGGAGAGCGGCTGCCGTGAGGTCCCAGCCTTCCGAGCTCTCATAGGTACCGGGAGCCAGATCCAGTCGGTAGCGCACGTTCGGGCTCAGGTCCGCAAGCGCCCCGTCGAGACTGGGCCACTCCGCAGTGGGGACCCGGCGAACCTCGAACCCGGTGGGAAGCGGCGGGGGATCACCGACCTTGATGACCCCGACCATGCCCCGGCCGCGTTTCGACCCGTCCGCCCTCACCCCATGGATACGGCAGTGATAGAAGAGCCATGAGTCCCCCATGGGGGCGGTGAACTGTGTCGTTTCGCCAGCCTGCAGGCTCCCGGAATCGAAGAGACCCGTGTCCTCGGTCACGGTGTGGTTCCCTTCGAGCACTCGCCACGAAACCGTGTCGCCGGGAGCGACCTCGATGACTCCCGGGTCGAAGACGTTGTTCTGGACGGTGACCTCGGTCGCGACCTGCCCGAGCGCGGGCGTGGCGGCGAGCACGAGGACCAGCACCGACGGAGCGACCTTCAGCCTCATGTCAGTGCTCGTGCATCGGGACGGCCCCGGCCGCTCCCGGGATCGGGTTTCCGTCCGGTCCGAGCACGTGGAGGAAGCTCGCCATCCCCTGGTCGGAATGGGTCTGAACGTGACAGTGGTACATCCAGTGCCCCGTGCCGACGCTTTCCCCCGCCACGATCTGGAAGCCGAACGTGTCCGCGGGCCCGACCGTCCTGTTGTCGATCACGCGGGTCGTGTCGGCCAGAGAGGTGAGGATCCCCGTCCTGTTGTCGGCCCAGTTGTGGCCGTGGAGGTGGAAGGTGTGGAAGTCGTCACCGAACCCGATGACCGCGAACTCCACCCTGTCTCCGAGGGCGGCGACGAAGCAGGTGTTGGAGGCCTTCTCGAGCGTCGGCTCACCCTTGCAATCGGGGAACTTCTGGAGGTTCAGGGTCTGGTCGGTACCCATCCCGACCACGTAGGTCCGGTCGGGGGGGACGTCGCCGAGCCGACGGACGATCAGCGCCCCGAAGAGCCCTGAGGCCGCACCGCCCGTCCCGTGCGAGGTCCCGACCATGTGGTCGTGGTACCACCAGTACCCCGCGGTCCCCTGAGAGGTGACGCGGCCGGCCGTCGCCGCGATCGGCGCCGCGTACCAGGTGTAGGTGCGCACGCCCCCCGGGGGAACCCAGGAGTCGGTCATGAGGGTCCCGTCCGACTGCTGCGTGTACTTCACGCCGTGTACGTGGAGCGAGACTCCCAGCGGCATATCCGGGTCCCGGCTCCCCAGCTTGGGATGGTCGCGTAGCTCGGCCAGCGTCTTCTCCGGGACCCTGTTGACGAGGGTGATGGCGAGACATTCGCCCTCGAACATCTCGATGGTGGGACCCGGGATCGTGCCGGCATCTGGTGTGAGCCCATATCCGAGCCTCACCTCTCCGCCCGGTGCGGGGGGAAGCTCCACGGCGTAGAGGGTGATGCGCCGGTTGGGCTCGACGCAGCCCTCCGGCCGCGAAGGATCCGATCCGTGCGCGATCTCCCCCAAGCCCGACGTGCCGAGGGCAAGGCCCGCGACGACAGCGAGCGTCAGGTAGCGCGCCCCGGGCCTGCTCGCGGACGTCATCAACCCACCTGGATGCTTCCGGCCATCCCGGCCTCGTGGATCAGGCAGCCGTAGACGAAACGTCCTGCGACCGGGAATTCCGCCTCGAAGCTCGACGGGAGCGTTCTCCCGGTGTCGGGCAGCTTCCGGAAAGAGTCCGGCGCCCCGGGAGGGATCAGCATCCCGGAGTTGTGGTACGTGGCCCGGGTGGGGACCAGATTCCCCGGAGCCGCGAGCTGGTCGGTCATCCAGGTATGGAGCCTGACCTCCGTCGTGTCGGGGCAGTTATCGGGGTTGAAGTCCCCAGGGATGCCGGGTGCCCCGGTCTCGGGGTCGTCGAGGTCGCAGGCGAGGAAGAACGCCTGTAAGCCGGAGAGCGCCGCCTCCTGGGGGAAGGTGACCGTATGGACCTCGTTGGCGGCCCGCTCGCGGGACGAGAATACCGTCTTGTCGCCGGCCTCGATCTCCAGATCCGACGGCATGAACGCGTTGATCGAAACGTGGTCGTCCTCGGTCGAATCGCCGAGCCTCACCGTCCAGACCCTCTGGCCGTCCACGACCGTGGAGACGGGAACCTGATCGGCAGCGAAGAGCTCGTCTGCCGCCTCCGTGTCCGCCTGGATCTGCTCCTCCACCGCGGCGGCGATCTCGTCGCTCGTCGGGAGGGGATCGGGCTCGTCATCGGGCACGACCTGGAGCGACCCCTTCATCGCCGGATGGACCGTGCAGACGTAGCCGAAGGTCCCGGGCGGAAGATCGACCTTGACGTCGAAGGCTTCGCCCTCGAAGGCCGGGACTCCGCTCGACAGGAACTCGGTGTCCTCGTCGAGCTCGCAGACCGGCTCGCCAGGGTGCCCGCAGCCCGAGCCGAGCAGCCACTTTTCGGTGAAGGCGTAGGTCCCCGGGAGCTCGTCCGCTCGCAGGATGGGCGGGCGCCCGTCCGCAGAGAACGTCACAGAATGGAATCCGCCGATGATCTCCGGGTTCCCGAGGAACTCCCATCGCACGGTCTGGCCGCGATGCACCTGGAGCACGTCGGGGTAGAACCGGGTGTACTCGAAGGGCGCCTCCGGGTTCGTGGGGTGCAGAGCGCCCGCCTGCACCAAGTAGTCGTAGTCCTGAGCGATGGCGTTGTTCGGCGCACCGAGCGTGCTCCCGAGCACAGCCATCGCAAAGATGAGCTTCAGGGATCCGCTCCGCGAGCGAGTCGCGAACCTTGCGGGCATCCTCATCCTTCTCTCCTCTCAGTCGGGGCCGAGGCTCCGGGGCTACGGAGCTCATCTCCCTGTTCTCCTCAGCTTCAGCCTCTCTTGAGAGGCCGGTCGACATTGCTCGGCCTCTCGACGGGGCTGTAGCTGACTCGGGCTCACGCTAGGGAACGGGGTTCGAGACGTCATCGTGGCCAGTACGCGACCGCGTTACGTGGTGGCACGGATTTCGTGTCGCTGCCGAAATGCGAAGATCGGAGCATGGCGAACAGGGTCCTGATCGTCGATGACCATGACGGATTCCGGACGCAGGCACGGGAGTTCCTCGAAGTGGGGGGCTACGAGATCGTCGGCGAGGCGGTAAACGCAGCCTCAGCACGCGCTGTGGTCCGGGCCCTGCAGCCAGACGTCATCCTCCTGGACGTCCAGCTCCCCGATGGCAACGGGTTCGACCTGGTCGACGAGCTCGACACGGACGCCCAGGTGGTGATGATCTCCGGCCGGGACCCTTCGTCGTATAGAGCACGTCTGGCGACCACCACGGCAGCGGGGTTCATCCCCAAGGCCCATCTGTCTAAGGCCGCGCTCAACGCCGTGCTAGACGGGAGCTGAAGCGCTGATCCCTGCCACCCGCACGTTCGTGCTCGCGACGTTGAGCCTGGCGGGAGACCGATGAGCCTTCCGGGGGTTTCTGTTCGCAACAGCACACGCGACGGACCCAGTCCGAGGGTCAAGCGCATCGTCCGGGCCGTGTGGATCGGGAGCCTCGTCATCGGCACGATCAATGTCTGCCTGCTGATCCTCATCGCCACGGTGTTCGGAGATCATCCCAACACGAGGTCCATGGTCGCACCCTGGTTCGTGCTCGGGATCGTCACGGGCCCGGCGACGACGACGTTCGGGTACCTGATCGTGACGCAGCGCAGGGAACGGGTCATCGGGTTCCTGCTGCTCGGGATCGGGACGGGGATGATCGTGAACTTCACCTTCGCGGATCTGTACGGGAGCCTGTCGTATCAGATCCTCGATCACCCCCTGCCTTTCGCGAAGGAGGCGACCTGGTTCAGCTACGCCGTGCTTGATCCGGCGATCCATCTCCGGTCGCTGCTCTTCCTGCTCTTTCCTGTGGGGGCGCTGCTGTCGCGATGGTGGCGTCCGCTCGCCATTCTGGTCATCCTCCAGGCTTCCGTCCATGGGTTCGCGATGCTCTTCGGGAACACCCCCTACACCTTCCCGTTCGGCACGTGGGAGTTCTTCCCGAAGGCGTTCGCGGTGATCACCCCGGCGGTCGGGCCCATCGAGACGGCTCATCGCCTGGCCGAGACCGCGCAAGGCTGGCTGGTGCCCGCCTGCCTCCTCGCCATGGTCGTCCGTTTCAGAGGTGCTGCCCTGGTCGAGCGCCGCCAGATCGCCTGGGTGTTCGCCGGCGGGGTCCTCTCGTGGGTGTTTCTGACGTTCCCCAGGGCGGTCGGTGCACTGTTCGGGACGACTCCGAACCCGCCCGAATGCGATGTCTGCATCCCCTGGGTGTTCTCGCTCGGCCATGCGTTCTTGCCGGTGGCCGTCGGCGTAGCCGTGTTCCGCCATCACCTCTGGAGGACGGATGTCGTCGTCAATAAAGCCCTCGTGTACGGGTCTCTGGCGGGTTTCATCGGTGGTTCCTACATCGCGGTTGTCGTGGGTCTGGGAACGCTGCTCGGCACGGCCGGTGAGCCCAACGTGTGGCTCTCGATCCTCGCCACGGCTCTGGTGGCGATCGGTTTCCAGCCGGTGCGCGAGAGGGTTCAGCGACTCGCCAACAGGCTCGTGTACGGCGAGCGGGCGACACCATACGAGACGTTGAGCGCATTCTCTCGCCGGATCGAGGGAGCGATCTCACTGGAGCAGGTCCTGCCGCGGATGGCGGAAGCTGCGGCCCGCGGGGTCGCGGCGGAGCGAGGATATGTCCGGTTGCTCATGGGCGACCGGGAGGAGCGGACGGCCGCGTGGCCGGCAGACTCCGCGTCCGAGGAGTTCGACCTGACGGTCCCCGTCGAGCACCAGGGAGAGATGCTCGGAGACATCTCGGTGGCCAAGGCTCAGGGGGATCCGCTCACGAGGGAACAGGAGAGGCTCCTTCGCGATCTCGCGTCGCAGGCCGGGTTGGCGATGCGCAACGTGCGGCTCACTGAGGAGCTGCAGGAGAGGCTCCGTAAGATCCGAGCGCAGTCCGCCGAGCTCAGAGCTTCTCGCGCTCGGATCGTTGCGGCCGGGGATGCCGAACGAAAGCGAGTCGAGCGGAACCTGCACGACGGCGCACAGCAGCGGCTGCTGACCCTGGCGCTGCAGCTCCGCATGCTCTCCGATATGTACGGGGAGGACGCCCCTCGTGCAGTGAAGGACCTCGCGGCGAAGGCCGAAGCCGAAGCCAGTGCAGCCCTCGAGGAGCTGCGCGAGCTGGCCCAAGGGCTGCACCCATCGATCCTCGCCGACGAAGGCCTGAGACCTGCCATCGAGTTCATCGCCGAGCGGTCCCCGTTGCCTGTCGACATCGACGTTCCGAGCGGCAGGTACCCGGAACAGGTAGAGGCAGCGGCCTACTTCATGGTGGCTGAGGCCCTGGCCAACGTGGTCAAGTACGCGCAGGCGAGCCGGGCCACGGTGCGCGTCGAGAGCGAGGATGGCTTGCTTCGCGTCGAGGTTGCGGACGACGGCATCGGCGGCGCCGACACGTCCCGAGGCTCCGGACTTCGCGGGCTGGAGGATCGGATCGCTGCCACCGGCGGCGCTTTGGAGATCAGCAGCCCTCCGGACGTCGGCACGACCCTGGTAGCGACCTTGTCCCTGGCGGAGCCCCGATGAGCATCCCGCAGGGTGCCGTTTCGCGCAGGTGACGACCTGGCTTGGCTGGTCGAAGCGGCTGACAGCCTTTCCGTAAGCGACGCAGCCCCGGCTCGGTCGCATCGCGCGCGTGGCAGAATCGGTGGGATGCCAGCGCTCCGTGTTGTCCTCGCCGATGACTCCGTGCTGTTGCGGGAGAGCCTCGCTCAGGCCCTGGAGTCGAATGGGTTCGAGGTGGTCGGCCAGGCCGGCGACGCGGTCGAGCTGCTCCTGCTGGTCGAACGCGAGCGGCCTGATGTCGCCCTGGTCGACATCCGGATGCCTCCCACCAACACTGAGGAGGGGATCGTTGCGACGCGCGAGATCCGGAGCCGGCATCCGGAGACGGGCGTCCTGGTGCTATCCGAGCACCTGCAGACGGGTTACGCGCTCAAGGTGATTGAAGATGACACCGGGAAGATCGGCTACCTCTTGAAGGACCGTGTCGCGAAGATCGAGGAGCTCGCCGAAGGGATCCGCCGGGTGGCGGCGGGAGGAACCGTTGTCGATCCCGAGATCGTCCGGCGCCTGGTCGGGCGCCGCCGGGAGCGCAGCCCCCTCGATGACCTCACCGAACGGGAACGCGAGGTCCTGGCGCTGATGGCGGAAGGACGGTCCAACCGCGCGATCTCGGAGCGGCTCTTCCTTTCGGAGCGCACGATCGAGGCCCACGTCGGGAGCATCTTCGCCAAGCTAGGACTCGCAGCCACGTCCGATGATCACCGCCGCGTTCTTGCTGTGGTGGCGTATCTCCGGATCTGACCTGGAGTCTCAGCCTGCTCGGCCTCGGATAGTCGCGAGCGTTGTCCTTGCGAGGACGCGCTCGGCACGGATCGCCTCCGCCGCGCGCAGCCCTTCGTCCGAATGGGATGGCGGCATCTTGATGTCGGTCAGGATCACATCGGGCTTCGTCGTGTTCGCCATCGCGACGAGCTCGGCGTAGTTGGCCGCCGCGCCGCCCACCTCGAAGCCGGCTGATCTCAGCAGCTGACCGAGGCCTTCGCGGAGAAGGCCGGAGTCCTCGGCAACGAGGACGCGGATCGGGTCAGTTGAGCGTTCCACGTGGGATCCGCGCGACGATACGCGTTCCGGCCCCTTGAGGGCTATCGATGGAGAAGTCCCCATCCAGGGCTTGGACTCGGTCGGCGAGACCGCGGAGCCCGGTGCCGTGCGCGAGGTTGGCGCCGCCTTTTCCGTCGTCCGACACGGTGATCACGAGCTCGTCGGCCTCGACGCGCGCGGACACCTCGGCTTCCATGGCTCGCGCATCGGGGAACGCCCGGGGGTTCGGCGAGCGTGTCGCTAGTCCTACTTGAAGTCGCCGCGTGCCTGCTCGGCGCGTGACTGGCCGATCGCGGACTTCACGTCCTTCTTCTCCTCCGGCGGAGGGAGCACGGCCTTGAGGCCGAGTGACTCGATCCACAGCTCACGGGCCCAGCCCATCGTGTGGTACAGGTGTTCGTCCTCCTGATCGGAGACCTCGTCGTAGGCCTCCTTGAGGAACTTCTTGATGTCGCCGGTGGTTTCCTCGGTCAGGGTGCCGATCAGCTCCCAGTTCTGGTGGTCCTTCGTCTCCGCGTCGACCACCGCCTCCGCGGCAACGAGCTGGGCCGCCGACGGGTCTCCCGCTGAGAGCGCCGACTGCATCGACTGGACCAGCGCGGCGGCCTTGTCGCGGACGATCAGGCGGCCGGGAGTCTCGACCTGGGGGTCGAGGCCGATGCTGTCGAACACGTGCGTGACGATCTCGACGTGCTTCCGGGTCTCCTCGAGGTACTTGGTCCACTCCTTCTTCAGGTCCTCGTTGATCGCGCACTTGATGGCGTTTTCGTAGATCTGGACGCCGCCGAGCTCCGTCTCCAGGGCCTGGTAGAGAAGCTCATTCACCTGTTCCTGTTTTGCCTGTGCCATGCGGGCCTCCTTTGGGTCGGTGTCTCGCTGATATACCTTCCCCGGGTCGGCCGTAAACGCAAAAAGGGACTAATCGGGCGGCGAATCTCGGAGGCTCGACAACGCCTCGGCCGAGTCGTCGGAGTCCCACCGCTCGACGACCGTGCCGTCCTCGAAATGCATGACCGTGATGCCCGTGATGGAGATCTGCTTGCCGGTCGCGGGGATCCCCATCAGATCGCCGGTGTGAGTACCGGTGACCGTATATCTCGCGACGAGCTTGTCGCCCTCGCCGAACGCCTCATGGATATCGAGTCTCAGATCCGAGGTGGCGGCATGCATACCCTTGTACATACCCTCGACCGCCTCCCGGCTGGGGAAGTCGTAGGTCCCCGCGTGCAGCTTGATGCTGTCGGCGTACAGCTCCATGTAGGCGTCGACGTTGCCGGCGTTCCACGCCTCGACCGCGCGCGTGAGCGCGGCCGTGTTCTCATTGACGCCCATCGGTTTGAACGCGCCGGCCTGCTGATCGTAGGACTGGATCTCGCTGATCTCCAGACCCCGCTCGGTGAGCTCCTTGTGTACGGCGCGGAGGTCCGATGTCGTGATCTGAAGACCTTGCAGTGAACCGGGCTTCATGTCCGGTGTGCCGGGCCCCTTCACCATCGAGATCGAGCAGGCGGACCCGGGAGGCGTGAGCTGCACGACTCGGAACTCGTCGTTGGGCTGGTGGTCGACGTCGACGTTGAAGCCCAGCTTCTCGGTGTAGAACTCCTTGGCTCGGTCCACTTCCGAGACGGGAACCACCACAACCTCAACTTCATGTCCATGACCGGACCCTAACCGTAGGGAGCGGGGACACCCTGCCCCCGGGCACCGCCAGGCCCGTCGTCAGCGTGAGACGATTCGCTTGTGAACGACGAGAGGCACGCGCGGCTCGTGCCCGTCTCAGAGGACGCTCGTGTCGCCCCGATCGAGCTCTTCTTCGACCTGGTCTTCGTCTTCTCGTTGACCCAGGTGACCGCCCTGATGGGCGACGACCTGACCGAGCGTGGCATCCTTCGCGGCCTACTCGTCCTCGCGCTGCTCTGGTGGGCGTGGGTGGGGTACGCCTGGCTGGCCAACGTCGTGCAAGCGGACGAGGGGCTGGGCCGGGCATCGATGCTCGCTGCAATGGCCGCGATGTTCGTGGTCGCCGTCACCGTGCCCGAGGCCTTCGAGGATCTGCCCGGTGGGCTCGACGGACCGGTCGTGATCGCGTTCGCGTACCTGGCAGTGCGACTGCTGCATCTCGCGATGTTCGTGCTGCTGTCTGGCGACGATCCCGGGCTCAGGCGTCAGGTCTGGCGGTTCTCGCCATCGGTCTTCGGCAGCACCGCGGTCCTGCTGGTCGCGTCACAGCTCGAGGGGACGGCGCAGACACTCGCCTGGCTGGCCGCCCTGATCGTGGACTACGTGGGCACGATCCTCGCCGGCGCATCGGGCTGGAGGCTCCGCTCCGCGTCACACTTCGCCGAGCGGCACGGGCTGATCCTCATCGTCGCCCTCGGCGAGTCGATCGTCGCGATTGGCGTCGGCGTGGCGCAGATACCGATCGCGTGGCCGATCATCGTGGGGTCGGTGCTGGGTCTCGCGCTCGCCGGGTGTCTGTGGTGGGCGTACTTCGACGTTGTGTCGATCGCCGCGGAGCGAGCGCTCCGCCGCGCGACGGGGGAAAAGGCCGCGCGCCTCGCCCGAGATGCGTACAGCTACCTGCACCTGCCGATGGTCGCCGGCATCGTGCTGATGGCTCTGGGGATGGAGCAGGTGCTCGAGTACGTGGGGGACGAGAGCTTGCACGGCGTTTCGGAGCCTCTCCCGGCCCTCCCGCTGGGTGCGCTGTACGGGGGAGTCGTGTGTTTCCTTCTCGCGCACGTCGCGTTCAAGTACCGGACGTGGCACCGCCTGTCGGTGCGACGGCTGGTTGTGGCTGCGCTCATGGTCGCGCTGATACCCGTGGCCGCGGAGCTCCCCGCCCTCGCGGCCCTGGGCCTGCTGGTCGCCGTCATGGTCGCGATGATCGGGACCGAGATGGTTCGCTACGCCGAGGATCGTGAACGGATCCGGCACGAGATGGGTGAGGGACACGAGGAGGTCGGCACCTCGCACTGACGGCTCCCGGTCAGAAGTCCTGGAGCACGGACAGGATGTTGCCGGACGGGTCCTTGAACCAGGCGATGCTCGGTCCCATCTTGGCTTCCAGGCCGCGGGCGATTCCTTTCTCGTCTTGCTCGAACGGGAAGCCCTCGTACCTCTCGAAGGTCACGCCGCGCGCGGACAATCCGTCGACGGCCTCGTCGATGTCCTCCACGGGGAAGTTGAGGATCGTGTAGCTCGCGGGTGTTGGGTTCTCGGTCTGATAGACGAGCGTGTCCCGTTCGCCGGCGAGGTGCAGCGTCATCAGTCCCATCTCCTTGTCCAGGATCGAGGTCTTCACCCCGAGTGTCTCGCCGTAGAACTTCTGGGCCTTGTCCAGGTCGTCGACCCCGATACCGCTGTATGCCTTGCTGTTCTCGAGCATGGTTCCCTCCTTCTCCTAGCGTCTACTGGTCAGACCCCTGTCGCGCCGAGAACTCATCGCTCCTAGCGCCAGAGGCTGACGATGACCGAGACCAGGAGCAGCTTGAGCAGCCAGTCTCCCGCGTGGATGGTGGCGAGCTTCGGGGGCACGTTCTCCCAGATGACCGAGCCGACGAGGAGAACGAAGGGGAAGCCGACCCACATCGAGAGGGCGAGCAGGACGCCGCCGGGCGCATCGTCGATCTCGAGCTTCGCGGCCAGACACGCCAGGACGATGGCGACGATGAGGCTCCGAAGGATCTCGACGAGCATCTTCCACGCTGGCGGCCTCGACGCGCCGGGATCGGCGTAGGCGGGGTGCAAGGCCGCCATCTGCTTGGCGAACGCCATGTAGTAGACGGTGCTCAGGATGAACGCTGCGACGGCAGCAACGGCGACCGCCAGATAGTTGACCTCAAGCATCAGCTATTTCCTTTCTCGAGCAGAGCCTTGAGGGGGCCAAGGCGCTCGCGCCAGTAGGCCTTCATCCTCTCCGCCGACTTCGCGTCAGGCAGGAGCTCGTGCTCGACCGCAACCTGGCTCTTGGTCTTGCCGCTGGCGATGAACGTGACGCTGATCCGGGTGGCGCTGTCCTCCCAGTCGAACTTCGCGGAACGTCCGGGCTGAGCAGTGCGCTTGCGCAGCTTCGCCCCGGGCAGCCAGCGATTGCGCAGCCTGGTGTCGACGAACGCCTCGAAGAGACGCTCGACGGGAACGTTGACCGTCTTGCTGGCGCCGACCGTGAACGTGCCGCCGGGCCGAACACCGGCAGGGCGAAGCCCTCGAACCTGCTCGTACTCGACGATCAGCTTCTGCGCCCACCAGTGGCTGAGATCGTGCTCGGTCTTGAGCCAGTCGGCGATCTCCCGGAACGGCCGTCCCGCGGCACCCCATCCGTCGAGCAGGCCGAACCACTCCTCGCGGTCCCGGCCGGTCGCTCGCTGCACTCCGGTGGGCTGCGCCTCTCGCATCATCGTGCTGAGCGTATCCATACCTCCTCCTCCGCGTCGCCTCCACTGAAGCGACGAACGGGAGCGTCCGACTTCGACATCTTGGGGAGGAGACGGATCAGGCGTCGGGTTGCAATCCTGCCAACGTGACGGTGACGAGACGGTGGACCGCCGCCTTGGTCGGCAGGCCCCTGGCTGCGGCGAGAGAGTGGAGGCAGTAGCTTGCGAGCTCCGCGGGCGCGACGTCCGTGCGGACAACACCGGTGGCAGCTCCCTCGATCAGCAGGTCACGAACGATGTTGCGGAGCTGTTTCTCCGCCCGCGCAACCTGCTCGTCTCGATGGAGGAACGAAGCGAGCTCTGAGTCGTGATGCCCGCGGGTCTTGTGGGAGTTGAGGGCGAAGGCCTCAAGCACGGCCTCGAGCCGGGCCGCAGGGTCCTCGGCTCGATCGCGAACCTCGGCGAGGTGATGGAGGTGGTGGGAGATCTGATGCTCGTGCCAGGCGAGCAGGATCCCCTCGACGTCGGGGAAGTACTTGTACAACGTCGCTCGGCCGATGCCGGTCTCCTCGGCGATGCGGGACATCGTGACCGAGAGCAACCCCTGTTCGGCCACGATGGCGGCGGTGGTCTCCACGATCGCGTCGCGTACCTCACGGCGATGCGAATCGATCGTCTCGGTCCACAGCTTCGGCACGCAGGCAGTATAACGTCGAAAGAGACATCTTGAGTTGACAGCGACACTCTGTCTCGATAGTGTCCGGGCCCATGCCGCGATGGGTAAAGGTCTTCATCATCATCGGGATCGTGCTCGTTCTCGGATTCGTCATCTCGATGGTCGCCGGTGTCGATCACGGCCCGGGCATGCACACGCCTTCTAACGATCCCGGCAATCACTCACCGCCCGTGCAGCACGGCCCATAGGACAGCGCGATGCTGATGCCTCCCAACGTCCGCAAGCTTGTGCTCGCGGTGCATCTCACGATTTCGATCGGGTGGATCGGCGCGGTCGCTGCCTACATCGCCTTCGACATCGTCGCGGCGGCCGGCGGAGACGCGCAGCAGCTGCGCATCTCCTATCTCGCGATGGAGCAGATCGCCCGGTATGTCATCGTTCCCCTGGCCATCGCGTCGCTGCTCACCGGATTCGTTGTGTCCCTCGGGACCAAATGGGGCCTCATCCGCCATTACTGGGTCGTGATTTCGCTCGCCCTGACGGCCTTCGCGACCCTCGTCTTGCTGAGGGAGATCCGGGTGATCGGCCATTACGCCGACGTGGCAGGCCACCCGGCGACGTCAAGCGAGGCGCTCCGCGAGCTGCCGAGCACATTGCTGCATTCTGTCGGGGGAATCGTGGTGTTACTGGTGATCTTGGTCCTCAACGTGTACAAGCCGCGGGGCCTGACCCGATACGGTCGACGCAAAGAGGAGCAGCGCGCGAGACCGGGTGCGTAAAACGGCGTGTGGAATCACCTCTCACGCGCAGCATGTGCGAGTATTCAATTCGCATGACGGGTCGGTTCCTCGCGTTCGTCGCGTTCCTTCTCCTGGCTGCTTGCTCGTCCCCGTCACCTGGCGAGGCTAAGGTCGTCTCTCCTGAAGAGGGAGACATTGCGCCTCGGTTTGAGCTTCCAACCTCGAATGGCACGCGGATGTCGTTGGAGCAGCTCAGCGGGAGGTCGGTGCTCCTGTACTTCAGCATGGGTCCCGGTTGACTGCCGTGCATCGAGCAGGTCGTGGACCTGCAGGAGAGCCAGGCATTCGAGGCGCTTGGCGTCGAGCTCGTCAGCATCTCCCCGGACCACGTCGAGACGTGGCGCGAGGTCGGCGCCGAATACGGTCTCGAATCACCGCTTCTGTCGGATCCCCTCAATCGGGTTGCTGATCGCTACGGCGTCATGCGCTGGCGGGTGCCGCCGACAGCTGATATCGACTCAGCTGAGCCCGGCCACACCTTCGTTCTCGTCGACGAGGAAGGAAGGATCGCCTGGATCCAGGACTACGGCGCGCCGGAAAACGGCGGGCTGATGTACGTTCCGCCGGGGGACCTTCTCCCACAGATCGAACGCTCTCTTGCGGAGTAGCTTGGGAGGCGAGAGAGATGGATGACCTGGCCTTCTCGGTGGCCAGGGTGAATCCACCGAGGAGAGTGGCTCGTGAGGTGGGAGGAAAGGCGAGTCTCGGTTGTCGGACGCGTTGCCGTATGCGTTGTGGCGCTGGCTGGGGTGGGATGTGGCCCGGTCGGCGATGACGATGGCGCATCCGGTCCGCCGACGGCGGTGAGCCCAACGCCGGTTCGCATCGATCCGCGGTTCGAGGGCATCGCAACCGTCTCCGAGGCGGTCGAGGGGCTCGAACGAACGATCCAGGACGTCTATCACCTGCAGGTGATCGATTCTCGCGACGGCCTCCTGCTCCTCGAGAGAGCGGAGGAGATCGAGAACGCGTACAAGCAGGGCAACATCACCGAGGCATTCGCGGGTCTTCAGGAAGCTCACGCCTTCATCGATGCGAGCGTGGCCCGGGGGCACCCTTCCTCGGAGGAAGGTGCCGGGCAGCTCCATCAGTCCATCAACGTGATGGGGGCGCTCATCGCGGCGAACCCCCCGTAGGGTTCACTTCTTGATCAGGAAGGTCAGGCTGGTTCTCGAACCCACTTCCTGAACGCCGATCTTCTCCAGCTCGAGGCGTTCGAGCTCGCCGTCGGCAAAGAGTCGCAAGCCACTGCCGAGGATCACAGGCATGATGTCGACATGAAGTTCGTCCGCCAGTCCCGCGCGCAGGAGCTGGTTCAGGACGTCGACGCCACCGACCACCTGAACGGCCTTGTTCCCCGCCGCAGTCTTCGCCTGAGCGACCGCCGACTCGAGGCCGTCGGTCACGAAGGTGAACGTCAGCTTGTCGTCCTGTTTCGGGGCGACCTTTGGCGGGTGGTGGGTCAGCACGAAGATCGGGACTTGGAACTCGTAGGTGCCGACGAACGAGTCGGGATCTCCCATCTCGAAAGTCCTTCTGCCCATGAGGACGGCACCGGTCTCCTCGATCATCTCTTTCATGTGGGTGGTCTCGCGGAGGTCCGCGAGGTCCGGATAGAGATCAGCCGCGCCGCTGTGATCGGCGACGAAGCCGTCCAAGGACATCGTCATGCCGACGATCACCTTTGTCATGGTTCAGTCGCGCACGTGCATGTCGTATCGTTCGAAGAGGTCGGGGCCGGGCGCCTCCCCACGTTCGAGCAGAGAGATGAGCTCGCGCAGGTATGTGCCGAAGTTCATGCCGGGCGCGTGGATGTTGAGGAAGCGCGCTCGCTCGGGGACGGCGAATGAGTGGAGGGCGCCTGGGGGAGCGACGGCGAACGCGCCGGGGCCCAGCAGGACCGTCTCGCTCTCCGAGATCGCGACCTCCAGCTCACCTTCGAGAACGTAGAACGCGTCGGTGTGACGCTCGTGCGTGTGGAGCGGGGCCATGGGCGCCGTCTCCGCCGAATACTCGGTCAGGTGAAGGCCGTGGATGTCCACCTTCACGTCGCGAACGGACGTCCCGCTCGAGAGCGATTCGCCTCCCCCCGGCTGCACCACGATCACCTTCTCCATGGCTCGGTACCTCCTTTGATCCAGGACGAGCGCTACGCGTGGGACTCGCGGAGCCGGTCGGACAGGACGCGCATCACCGCGAGACTGACGTCCGGTCGCTCGCGAAGGATGCGCTGGAAGCTCGGCTGGTCGAGGCTGAGCGTTCGCACGGCACCGGCGCATTGCAGCGAGGCCATCCTCGCCTCCTGGCCGATAACGGCCATCTCGCCGACGTACTCGCCGACGGTACGCCTCGCCACCTCCCGCGGCGCCTCGCCGTCATGGCGCACCAGCACCTTGATCTCGCCCGCCACGACGATGTACATCTCGTCGCCGGCCTCACCCTGCTCGGCGATCACCTCCCCGTCGGGGTAGGCGTGCTCCGAGGCGACTTCGGCGACGTGCTTGAGGTCCTCGGGCGTCAGGTCCGCGAACAGCGGGACCTTCTTCAGGAAGATGACCCGCTGCAGCAGCGAGAGGGTGGAAAGCGTCTCCACGAGGCTTCCATTCAACGCCATCGTGGCGGCCTCGCGCACCAGCCGGTCGGGATCGGACGCGGCCAGCTCCTCCAGGGCCGGGGTCGAATCGGATCCCGCGGCCGCGAGTACGGCACACGCTCGCAGCCAGGGGTCCGCTTCCTTCATGAGCTCTGCGATCACCGGTGCGCTGTCGGCGGATGGCGATGCGGCCGTTTCCCAAACCGCCAGCAAGGGCCGGACGACGTCGGCATCCCCGACGGCTTCCAAGGTCTCGAGCGCGTTCGCTCGTTGTTGCGGGTCCTTGCTGGACAGGTTCTCGAGGGCCGCACGCATGGCCAAGGTGTCGCCTTGCCGGCCGGAGGCACGCAGGGCGTTGAGCGCATGCCGCACGGCGCGGTGTCGGACGGCGTGCGCGAGGAGCTCGAGCCGATCGTCTCCTCCCGAGCTCACCGCGAGCCACAGCCGCTGATAGCGGCTCGCCGAGGTCACCTGATCCAGGGCGTACGAGCGAAGCTCGGCTCGTGACGGACCCGGGACCGCCGCCAACGCCCGCACGGCTCCGGCTTCGAGCTGCGGCCGTGCCAGGGCGATGACCAGCGCGTCTTCCGCGGAAGCACCAAGCCGAGCCAGCGCATCCGCGGCGGCGTCGCGGACCACGGCCTCGGGATCCCCGAGCGCCGCGATCAGAGGCTCGATCGCCACGTCGGGCTCGAAGCGCGAGAGCGCATCCGCGGCCGTCGCTCGTACCGCCGGAGCTTCGTCCGACAGCGCGCCGATCACGGCTTCCGGTTCCACCCGCGTCTGCCCGAGGATTCGCACCGCCCACGAGCGCCGCTCCGGATCGGGGTCTCGGGACATCTCGACCAGGAGTGGGATCGCGTCGAGCGCACCCGCCGCGCGAGCCCGGACCTCCGGTTCGGGGTCCTCTAGCAGGGGCTCGATAGCGCTTGCCACCGACGGGTCCGTGCTCCGCTCGAGGCCTCGCAGGGCCGTTGCTCGGATCTCGGGCGCCGGGTCGGACAGCGCCGGCACCAGGACGTGCTCGGCATCGGGACCAGAGACCTCCGCGAGGATCTCGAGCGAGACACGGCGAACCGTTGGGTCGGGATCCGTGGCACCGGCGAGCACCGCGGCGTTGGCCTCGGCATCGTTGCGGATGCCGCCGAAGGGCTCTTCCTCCAGGCGGAAGACATCCGGGTTGCCGGCTCGCAGGGCTTCGACCAGCGCGCTTGCGTATGCCCGCCGAGCGCGCCACATCGCCACGACCGCGAGCACCGCGGCGAACGCGCCGATCACGTAAAGCTGATCCGGCTCGAGAACCCGCTCGGCCAGGATCAGGAGGAGGCCCGACAGGACGATACCGGCTTGGAGCGGCCCGCCGTCCATGAACAGACGCGTCCTGGCGCGTCGCTCCGAAGGCACCACGTTGAACAGCGCCTGCCACCCGGTGGCCCACACGCCGTTCACCCACACCATCTGCAGGAACCGGAAGCCGATCAGCACCGCGAACGACGTGCTCACGATGAGCGCCGCGTAGCCGGCGAGGTAGAAGACGGCCAGCATCAGCACCATCGCGAGGACGCCGAACTTCGCGAACAGACGATTCGCCGCCACCACGGAGACCAGGAGGGCCGCGCCGTTGCTCGCGCCCATGAACAGGCCGAGGAATCCCGCGAGCTGATCGGTCTCCGGGAAGCGAGCGGTCGCGGCACGAGCGAACAACAGGGCCAGGGTGAAGTACAGGACCGCGAAAAGCACGAGTCCGATCGACATCCATCGCAGGAGGGGCCAACTCCACACGTCCCGGAACCCCTGCGCCATCTGCGACCGCACGCCCGGTCCTCGACCACGCCGCTTCCCTCGAGGCGCGACCGGTACGGTCCCGATCAGAGATCGCGCAACGAAGAACGTCGCCACGAGGGCTGCCGCCCAGAGTAGGAGCAGGTTCTCCGTGTGTAGCCAGCCGGCGAGCGGCCCCGTGGAGAGCCCGCCGACAACGCCGCCGAGGATCAGCCCCGCGCCGTACAGCGGGAACAGCCGCTTCGCCTGGCGCGTGTCGCTGATCGCGCCCGCCAGCCCCCACGACCCCATGACCTGCACTGTCCAGACGACCATCATCACGAGCCACAGGACCGGGTAGAACCACCGAGCGCCGGGGAGCAGCGCGAGCCTCGCCGCGACGAGCGCCGCTGCGAGCGCGAGTGGGAGCCGCGTCAGGAAGCGCGTCGCCTCACGCGAGAGAAGCGCTCCCATCCCCACCATGACCGCGAACGTGATCGGACCGAGCACGAGGTAGAGGTAGGGGAGGAACTCGGGTCCGTAGCGCGAGAAGAAGAGGGACTCCACCCCCGCGGAGCCGATGATGGCGCCGGCCATCCCAACGATCATCAGAGTCACCATGCGGAACGCCGTGGCACCCTCGCCGGGACGGATCTTCAGTGCGCCTTGCAGCCGGGCCGCAGGGGCTAACGCCATGCGACGATGCCGACCCGGACCGGCTCGGCGATGCCCTTCAAAGAAACTTCGCGAACGGCCGAGAGCTCGACTCCGTCGCCGGCGTCCTTGGCCGTCTCCTCGCTGGCCAGGATCTCGCCGCCTTCGGCCAGCGCGGCGATGCGTGCGGCCTTGTGGACCTCGACGCCGCCGTAGTCCTGCCCGCGGCGGGTCCCCTTACCGCTGTGGATGCCAATGCGAACCATCAGCGCGAAGCCGTGGGTCCGTCGGTGCTCCTCGAGCGCTCGCTGCACCGCCACCGCGCACCGCAGCGACGCCGATGCGTCGGGGAACGCGACGAAGAACCCGTCGCCCGTTGGATGCGCCACCTCGCCGCCGTGAGATGCGAAGAGCGAGCGCAGGGTCCGGTCGTGCCAGGTGAGGAGGTTCTCCCATGCCCCGTCGCCGATCACGCCGATCAGGTCCGTTGACTTGACGATGTCCGTGAACAGGAACGTCCGTCCCACGCGCTCGGGTTGCTCGACCGAGGAGGCCATCTCGCCCAGCAGCTCGCTTGCCTGCTCGGCTGCCGCCACGGCCCCGAGCTGCGTGAACGCCTCCCGGGCGGCGCGAGCCTCTGACACGGCGGCCTCGTCGTTGCCCAGGGCTCGCTGCGCCTTCGCCAGCAGCATGCGCGTCTCGGCCACCTCGAATGGGGCGTTGACGTTCTGCCACGTCTTCTGCGCCTGCCGGAGGTCCCGGAGGGCCGCATCCGGCTCGCCACGAGCCAGCAGCACGGCGCCGCGCGCGTGCGCGGCGATGGCGTGGATGGGCTCGCTCTGGTACTCGCCGATGATCGTGTCGAGCTCGTCTGTGGCGGCGGTCGCCGTCTCGAGGTCGTCTCCGGCGAGCGCTATCTCGGTTTGGGCGGCGAGAAGTCGTACCCGCAGGCAGTGGTTCCCGCGACTCTCGGCCAATGCCTGATCGATCCCGGCGGCTGCCGCTTGGACCTTCCCCTGGGCCAGCCGCAACAACGACGTGCCGGGCTCGGCGTCGTGGCCGTACTGGTGCGCGCGTGCGTACGCCTCCTCCGCCTCGACGAAGTCGCCGAGTCGCCGACGCACCTCGCCGATCTCGTGGTAGGCGGGGCCGAGGCCGACCATGAAATTGAACCGAGGCAGCTCCTCACACGCGAGGCGGGCCTCGTGCTCCGCCTCACTCAACGAACCCCGAAGCCGCATGAGCTCGGCCTTGTGGATCCGGCACACACCGGGAAACGCGGGCACTCCTTGGCGTTCGGTCCATCGCAAGGTTGCCTCGGTCCACTCGGCCGCTCGTTGGTAGTCACCGAGCTTCGAGCAGATGCCGATCATTCCGCAGTAGACGTATCCCGCGGCCTGAGGCTCGAGCTCGCCACCGACGACGGCGACCATCGCCTCGTCGAGGAGTTTCATGCCCTCCTCGACCCTCCCAAGGAGGCAGAGTGCACTTCCCTTGTCGTGGAGGCACATGCCCGCGAGGTCCCGGTCCCCGGTTGTGCCCGCGAGCTCGATCGCCTCGTCGTATGCAGCGATCGCGGCCTCGAAGTCCGACGCGAACCAGCTCATGAGTCCTCGCAGCCACAACAGCCACCCGTTCACGGGCCACGAGGGGTCCTCCTCGGCCAGGCGTTGCGCCTTGGCCGCCCATCCTTGCGACTGCGGGCCCGCTGTCCGCATCGCGTGCTGCTGGCTGATCCGGAACGCCGACATGGCGGCAGCAGGGCGGTTGTCCTCGTCGAGGTAGCCGCGGTAAGCCCGTTCCAGGAGGTCGAGGGTCTCCTCCGGGTGCTCGCTCCAGTAGGCCGCGGAGGCCAGCAGCTCGAGACCCTCGCCGTTCAGGGCACCGGCCTTGTCCGCCTGCGAGAGCGCCTCGTACGCTTCGCCCCAGGCGTGGCGGTCCAGCGCATCCCGGCCGATCGCGACCGGGTCGTCCGTGTTGGTAGCCATCGAGGCGATGGTACGCGCAGCGCCTGAAGGACGTGGGCTCGTGATCTCGCCAACCCTTTCGGTCCGGCGTCGCTCGTCGATCTCGATCGGCGAAAGGGCTTGCGGCTCGCGTCAGGAGTCGAGCGCCCTCGTCGTCGCCGTCGATCCCATCCGCATGGAGCGGTCGAACACCACGTAGCGAGCCCGGCCGTCCTCCTTCGCCCTATAGAGGGCTATGTCCGCGGCGCGGACGAGCTCGTCGGGGCTCTCGTCGGCCCGTTTGCCCACGGCGATCCCGATGCTCGTCGTCACGACGACCTCACCTGCATCGAGAACCATGGGTTCGGCGATCGCCTGTAGGAGCCGCCCCCCGATGACGGGGACCTCATCCTCGCTCCGGAGATCCTCGAGCAGGATGACGAACTCGTCCCCGCCGAATCTCGCGGGGGTATCGACCTCCCGCACCACGCCCCGGATGCGTTCCGTCATGTGCCGGAGCACGCTGTCTCCCGCCTCATGTCCCAGGGTGTCGTTGATCACCTTGAACCGGTCGAGGTCGAGGAATGCGACCGCGACGGTTCCCGGGCGTCGCGCCGATCGGGCGAGAGCCTGCTTCAGCCGATCCATGAACAGCGTCCGGTTGGCGAGACCGGTCAGTTGATCGTGGAGCGCTCGCCGAATCAGCTCCTTCTCTGCTCGATCGCGCGCGCTCAGATTCTCACGGCGTTCGGCGACGACGGCGGCGAGGAGGAAGCTCGAGAGCGCCGCGCTGGCGTTGAAGACTTGCAGCGTCACCATCTTGTCCGCCAGGCCGGCCCCGGCGAAGGGACCGGTTGCGTCCAGGGCGGCCCAGATCGCACCGCCGGAGGCGACCAGAACGGCCAACGTGGCTCCCCGTTGGCCGAAGCGCCAGGCGGCCCACGCCAGGAGCGGGAACACCAGGTACTGGATCGGGAGCTGGCTCCGGAAGACGAGGTAAGTGGTCGCCGCCAGCAGCAGGGCGAGAGAGATGACCTCGATCCGGCGAGGCCACGGAACCGTCTTGCCTCGCGGCCGCCATCGCGCCAGGGTGAGCAGGAGCGGCGCGAAGACGAGCACGCCCATCGCGTCGCCGGCCCACCAAACCAGCCAGGTGGCGAGGAACGCCATCTGCGGGATCGCGTCCGAGAGCAATAGCGTCGAGGTTCCGGCCGTGGCGCTCACGGTCATTCCGAGCAGCGCTCCGAGGAACACGATGGCCATGGCATCGCGAAGCCTCTGGAGATCCGGCCTGAATCCGGTGACGCGCAGCAGCGACACGGCAACCAGCGGGGCGGCGGTGTTTCCGGCGGCGATGCTTGCAGCGGCGAGCGCCGTGGGCCCGATGGGGAGGTTCACCAGGAACGCGCTGACCGCGATGCCGGGCCACATGCGCCGCCCGAACAGGAGCATCCCCGCTACGGCGATTCCGGTCGGGGGCCAGATCGGCGTGACCTGATCCCGAACCAGGGCGAGGCGCAGACTCAGGCGAGCAGCGAAGTAGTAGACCACCGCGAGAGCGGCCATCTTCGCGATGTCCACCAGAATCCTGCGAGCGGGAGAGTCGCGCGTGGGAAGGGCGGCTGCCGTAGGGGCGGACCGTTCCTCAGCAGTGCGGTTCGGGCTCACGGCTCCACATTCCTCGAGGGGGCGGTGCGATCGAAGCATCAGCTTCGGGTTGGGATCCATGCGAAGGGACGCGAGGATTGTATCCACCCCAACGCCCCGGAAAGGAGAGTTGACCTGCGGATCTGCAGGAAGTCCGGCACCCGATGGCCCCTCCCGTGGGCATGCCCGTTGTCGATGCCCGAAGGGGGAGCAGAATGGTCTTGGATGAGCGACGTCGCCAGCAGATGTACCGCAAGCTTGAGGAGATCCTCGGGCCGGACGAGGCAAGCACGCTGATGGAGCCCCTGCCTCCAGTGGGCTGGGGAGATGTTGCTCGCCAGAGTGACATCGTGTTACTTCGGCGCGACCTGGACAACATGGCTGAGCGGCTCTCGGACCGGTTCGAGGCGAAGCTCGAGTCCAAGCTGAACTCTCAAACCAAGACCCTGGTGGCCCTGATGTCCGCGCAGACTCTCGCCGTCGCCGGTCTGGCTTTCGCTGCGGCGCGTCTCGCCTAGTCGAGGCGGCTATTGCCCCGGCGAATCTCGGGCCGGACGCAGAGCTCCCAGGTAGACCCCCACCAGGACGAGGATCGAGCCGATCACGAAGCCCGTCGTGATGCGCTCGTCGAACAACCAGGCCGCCAGAGCGATGCCGAACACAGGCGCGAGCACGAACTCGTACGACGTGGCGCTGGCCGACCAACGCCTCAGCACGAACAGGTAGAGCCCGAACACGCCGACGGTGCCGAAGGTCACGAGGTACGCCTGCGCCACCCACGTCGAGGTCGCCGTGGGGATCGCGTACGACTCGCCGAAGAAGGGCATGAGCACGAGGAGCATCACGGCTCCAACGGCCATGGCGATCGCGTTCCTGGCGGCCGGATGCACCTGGGGGAACGCCTTCACGACGACGGCTCCCTCGGCGGCGCACGCAGAGGCGGCGAGGATCGCCAGCAGGGAAGCGACGGGGATGCCCTCGCCGGCGCTCACGCTGAAGATCACGGCGGTACCGGCGACGACGATGGCGGCGCCGAGCATGCTGTCCCAACGGAACCGCTCCTGGCCGTGAGCGAGTGCCAAGAGGAAGGTGAGGAGTGGGCCGGTGGCCAGGATCACGCCGGCGAGCCCCGCCGGAGCTTCCTGCAGGCCCCAGTACACGAAGGCGAAGAACGTGCCGATCGTGAGCGCGCCGTACAGCACGGCCCCGACCAGCGCGCGCCCGCGAGGCATCGGCGCGCGCACAACTCGTGCGGCCACCGCGAAGATGAGTGCCGCCAGCACGAACCGCGAGGCGGCCGCCCACATGGGATCGAGGTCGCCGGCTCGCGCGATGTACTTCACGGAGGTGATGTTGCCCGCGATCCCGATGGTCATCGCGAGGAAGGCCACGATGGTGATCCGGTCCCGGGCGACTCCGGCAGGCTGTTGCACGAGCGGAATCTACATCGAGGCTATCGTGCTGCGGTGGCGATACGAAGGGTCCCGACCGACGAGCTCAGCGCGAACGAGCTGGCGGAACTCGATCGAATGGTTCGCGCCGCCTTCTCCGACTATCCCGAGGGGTTCAGCGACGAGGACTGGGACCATGCCCTCGGAGGCGTCCACTTCATCCTGGAGGAGGACGGGGTCGTCGCGGCTCACGCGTCGGTGGTCGAGCGAGAGCTGCACGCGGGTGACCATCACTTGGTAGCCGGATACGTCGAGGCGGTTGGGACGAGGAAGGATTCTTGGGGTCGCGGCTACGGCTCGGTGGTGATGCGCGAGGTTGGGGAGTACATCGACAAGAACTTCTCGCTCGGTGCGCTGGACACGGGTGTCAACGCTTTCTACGAGCGGTTGGGATGGGTCACTTGGAAGGGTCCCACCTTCGTCCGGACGGAGTCAGGACCCGTCCGAACGGAAGAGGACGACGGCAGCGTGATGGTGCGCCTCACGCCGGCCTCCCCGGAGCTCGACCTCACAGCACCGATCAGCTGCGAGTGGCGCTCGGGCGATGTCTGGTAGCCGCGACCGGTCGTTGCCACCCTCGATCAGGATGGGTGGCTAGTTAGGGGTTGACGTTGGTGCTGGAATCGCAGCTACCCGTTGCGGTATCGGTTCCGCCCCCCGGTGGGGGATCGCCACCATCGCAGATGTCCATGCCGGGGCCACCGGAGAGGTTATCGCTGCCGTCGCCGCCGTAGAGATCGTCGTCATCGGCGCTACCCCAGAGGAGGTCGTCGCCGTCGCCACCGAAGAGGGTGTCGTTGCCGGCCTTGCCGACGAGAGCGTCACGGGCTGCGCCGCCCTTAATGGTGTCCAAGCCAGGGTTACCGACCAGTTCATCCCTACCCTCGCCGCCGGAGATCTCGTCATTGCCGCTGAAACCGCCGATGCTGTCTTTATCGTCGCCGCCGTAGAGATCGTCGTCACCGCCGAAACCGCAGATGAGGTCGTCGCCGGCCAGAGCGTAGATGATGTCGTCACCAGATGTGCCGTAGATCGTGTCATTTCCGAGTGTGCCCATTGTGGTCTGGTTCGGACCCGTTGCCGTGATGGTCGCCGAATTGTTCAAACAGTTGGTCGCCGGCACGGTATTCGCCATTCTGCTGACGCGGGCGCCGGTCGCGCCGCCGGCGGGGGAGAAGGGGGCGACGACCACGAGGCTCGCCGCAAGTGCAGCCACGAGGACGAACGCGACCCGGGGGCGCGGAAACCCTCGCGTCGGAAGGATGCTGATGGACCTCGCTGGTCTCATGCTCTTCATCGTCTTCTCTCCTTCGTTGTTCCGTCGGCCGAACTAACAACATGGTTAGTGAGGGGTTAGCCAGATAGCGTGACGACGATGCTTGGCGGTGATGATCCCACCGTAACCGTGTAGTCGCGCTGGCTGTCGAGCCCGATCACCCAGTCGAGCTGGTCCTCGAAATCCTCCTCGAGGTGCACCTCACGTACGAAACTGCCGGACGGCGTGATCACGTCAGGCCCCGTGTAGATCTGCGTTCCGGTGGTGAGATCGAACCGTGAAGCGGGCTGCATCTCGATGACCAGGAAGGCAGAGCCCTGGACCGTGAACGGATTCCCTGACGGGAACTGAGTGAAGCCCGGGCCTGGACGGTACTCGATGGTGAACGACGGGGTCGAGGACTGGAACACGAACTCGACTCGACACTCGAAGACCCCGATCTCCGCCAGAAGCGAGGTGCTCTGCGAGCTCCCCTGGCCCGATTTCTGGGCGGTGTCCCCGCCCGTGGGACACGCACCCGTGCCACCCTGCCGAGCGAGCCGGGCCTCGAGGCCCTCGATCTCCGCGAGCGCATCCTCGAGGTTGGCGGCTGCCTGATCATCGATGGCGATCCGATCGACGGCGTCGCGCACCGCGGAGAACTGGAACCAAAGAAGGAGGCAGCAGATGACCTTCAAGACGAGCAACGCGACAGCGATCCCGATGATCCATCTCCAGCGGCGCCGCCGTCCTTCCCTGTACTCCGAGACCTCTTCAAGCGCAGCTTCCCCTGGCGGATCCCCCCTCGCTGTCCTCCTCTTCTCGGGCATATTTGCTCCCTACTTCGCGGCTACTTGCCAGAGGTCGTGCGTCGTGCCTCCGAGCGAGTGATCCACCCACTGATGGCCGTCGGTCGAGGTAAAGATCAGGCTCTTGTCGCCGACCGCGATCCATTGGCTGCCGGTCCAGGCAACGCCCCGAATGGTTTCTGTAGTTGCGATCTGCTGTATCGGCCAGTTGTTCCCGTTTGCCGAGACCAGCACGAGGCTGTCCGGCCCTGGCACGGTCAGCGATCCGACAGCGAGGAACTGTGAGCCGTTGAAGTCGATGTCATTGACGAGCGTCGAGGTGACCACCGCACCTCCGAAGCCCCAAACGCCCGAGCCCACTGCCGAACGCTGGAACACGCCGTTCTCGCCCACCACGTACCAGTCAGAACCCGTGGTCATCAGCCCCTTGAGGTCGGTGAGTACCGGCTTGGCGACGTTGGTCCAGCTGGTCCCGTTGCTCGAGGAGCGGACGAACCCCTTATCGCCGACGGCGTACCACTCGCCGGAGGTGTCATCCCACTCGACCTCCCACAGGTCCGGGACCGCCTGCTTCGCTGCGACCGCTTGGTTCCAGTTCACGCCGTTGGTTGACGTGAAGGTGACTCCCTGGAGACCCACCGCGACCCAGAGCGACCCGTTCCAGCCGACTCCTTGGAGCATCTCGGGGCAAGCGAGATCGTGGACCGCCCAATTCACTCCGTCGGTCGACGAATACGTCTCCCCGCACGCGCCGCTACCGCCGGCACTCTCCGCGCCAACCGCCACCCAGAGCGAGCCGTTCCATTCGACGTCGAAGAGGAACTTGGTGCTTCCGATGCTCTGAGGTGTCCATGAGCTCCCGTCGGAGGACGTGAGGATCGTCCCCTCGTTGCCGACGGCAACCATCGTGACCTCGGCGGCCGGCGATGGAACGGTCTCAGGCACGTCCTCGCCCCGAAGCTCCGCGCGGAGGTCATCCACGCGCTGCTGCGCGTTCGCCAGCTCCACAACCGTGTCGGACGCCCGCGCCAAGTCCTCCACGTCGGACCGAAGGGATCGGAGGAGAAGCATGAACAGGATGCAGCACACGAGGAAGATCACGAGGAGGGCGATGAGCAGCCCGATCAGCCAGCGCTCACGCCGAAGCTGCCGGACGTCATCTTCCTCTTCCTCGTTTGGCGGTTCCTCGATGGGCGGCTCCGGCGCCGCCTGAGGTTTCTTGGCTCGGGACCTGACCGGCTTCTTGGGCTGGTCGCTCACCGCTCGATCCTTTGTCTCACCTTAGGGGTGCTCGCAATTGGTCGCTCCGTTATTGGAATCCGGGTCGAGGCAGGTGTCGTTCCCTATCCCGCCGTCGTTCGTCGCCCCGCCTGGACCGCCGTAAAGCTCGTCGTTGCCTTTGTCCCCACTGAGGCCATCGAATCCGCCCTGACCGTAGAGGTCGTCCTTGCCCGTGCCTCCGTAGAGCCGATCACCACCTGGACCGCCCTGGATCACATCGTCGCCCGGTCCGCCGATCAGCCCTCCGCCCGCGGTCTCGGTTCCCGGGCCCCCGAAGATCTGGTCATCGCCCGCACCGCCGAGGATCGAGTCGTTTCCCGTCGCGCCGCAGATCAAGTCGTCGCCGCCACGGCCCTTGATGTAGTCGTCGCCACCGTTCCCCTGAATCACGTCGTCGCCCGTCGTGCCGGGGATAGTCTCGGTTGCTGGCGTGCCGACGATCGTTGCTGGAGCCCCGTCACAGGTGGCAGACGACACGGCCAGGGAAGCCTCCGGATGCCCACCAATGAGGAGGACAACCCAACTCAGCTTGATCCAGCTACTCCGTGGCGCGCGAAGCATCCCTTTCCTTCCAATGTCGGGGCTTCCAGAGCTCAGGAAAACTTTGGGTGAGATGGGCTGTTCATCCCATTTTTCTCCTTGGTTCGCGCCAAGTCAAACCGTTCCCTCGAGGCGCAGCCCTCCGAGCTAACTCGCTGAACGGCGATTTCCGCGCCGAACCCCAGGCCTGAACGAGGATCAGCTCCCCCAGACCGATGCAGCCGTTCGGAAGAACACCGGCAAGGGCTGGAAGGAATGGCTGCGCATCCTCGATGCATGGGGTGCGAGGGATCGCAAGCACGGCGAGATCGCCACGTACCTGACGGAGGAGCAGGGCGTACCGGGCTGGTGGGCCCAGTCGATCACGAACGGTACGAGCGTTCCCGGGGTGTGCGTGAGTCGTCGCTCGGCGCTCAGTCGAAGGGGAGGGCCTGATGATGCGGCCTGCGGAGGCCACCCGTAGGAGGAGGTTGGAGCGTGCGTGGCGAAAGTTAATGCGTGCGCCCGCCGCCCGTGAAAGCCCTGCTCGTCCTCACGCTTCTGGGATCGCTGGTGTCGGTCGTGCCCGCGGGCCCGGCCCTCAGCGCCGACCCCGCCGCTGACCTGGCGGGGAAGTGGGAGCGAGCCCATGAGCGCGTGGCTCCGTCTGAGCGGGGCCGTATGTCGATGGCCTACGACGAGGGGCACGACACACTCGTACTGTTCGGCGGGCTCAACAACACCGGCCAGCTCGGAGACACGTGGCTATTCGAGGGCAGCTGGAAGCAAGCGGAACCGGAGTCCTCGCCTTCACCGCGTCTCGGAACGGCCATGGCCTACGACAGGGTTCGGGAACAGGTGGTCATGTTCGGTGGCCACGCAGGGACCGAGCGTCTCGCCGAGACGTGGGCCTGGAACGGGACCACCTGGAGTCGGCTAACACCTCTGAGCTCACCGAGCGCTAGGTCGTTCTCGACCATGGCGTACGACGCGGCTCGGGACGAGATCGTGCTGTTCGGCGGGATGCCCGCCGGTGGTGGCAACCTCGCCGACACCTGGACGTGGGACGGCAGCACATGGACGAGGGAGACGCTTTCAGTATCTCCGCCGTACCGGGATTCCGCGTCGATGGTCTACGACCCGGCGCGGCAAGAGGTCCTCTTGTTCGGAGGGTACGGACAGGGAGGTGCGCTCTCGGATACCTGGACGTGGGACGGCTCCACGTGGGAACAGCAGTCGTCCGCCGCATCGCCTCCTCGGCGCAGCTCGGCTGGCCTTGCCCCCGATCCTCGGAACGACACCGTTGTCCTGTTCGGTGGCATCGACAACGTGGGCTACCGAAACGACACCTGGACGTGGGATGGCGCGACGTGGACGCAGGCGACTCCACCCGCGAGTCCCCCCAGCCGCGCATCGATGGGCCTGGCCTGGCACGGAGATAAAGAGGAGGTCGTGCTCTTCGGGGGCAGCTCGGCGAACCTCGACCGCAACGACACCTGGACGTGGGACGGTTCGCGCTGGCTCAGCCGCGATCAGCTCGCGCCCGATGCTCGGCATAGCGCGGTCACGAGCTCGGGACCCGACGGCACCGCCGTGCTCTTCGGGGGGATGACCGACGCCGGCATGTCCGCCGAGACGTGGACGTGGGACGGCGCGTGGAAGCAGGAGGCTTCGGGGGGACCACCGGCGAGGATCAACGGGGCGATGGCCTACGACCCGCGGCACGACGAGGTCGTGCTCTTCGGCGGCATGGCGGCCGACGGCAGCGAGCTCGGTGACACCTGGGTGTGGGACGGCAAGGCGTGGACGCGCCGCGAGGCGACGCTCGCCCCGCCGCCGCGCCACAACCACGTCATGGCCTACGACGTCGTGACCCGCCGGATCCTCCTCTTCGGCGGGTCGAACTCGGATCTCGGCCTCGTGTTCTCCGACACGTGGACCTGGGGCGGCGGGGAGTGGAGGCCGCTGCGGCCCGGGACTTCCCCGCCGCCACTCAGCGCAGCCTCGATGGCGTACGACCCCGGCCACGAGAAGATCGTGCTGTTCGGCGGCTACGACCAGAATGTCCAGCGCACGAACGCGACGTGGACCTGGGACGGGTTCACCTGGTCGGAGGCGCAGCCCCCGGCGTCGCCCCCCGCGCGAGCAGCGGGGCACATGTCGTACGACCCGAACCTGGGTACGCCGGTCCTATTCGGCGGCAACGCCGGGCTCGGCGAGCATCTCGCCGACGCCTGGGCCTGGGACGGCCAGGCGTGGGTGGAGCTGACCCTTCCCGGTCCGGCGGAGCGATGGGGGGCGGCGTTCGCATACAGCCCCGCCGCGGGTGCCTCGGTGCTGTTCGGCGGGAATCGCAACTCCTACCTCGACGACACGTGGGTCTTCCGGAGCCTTCGGCGCATCGGCGCCGACCCCACGTTGATCATCGACAGCCGGACGATCGAGGGGCCGTTCTGGTACGTGCACGCGGTGTCCATCGCCGAGGACGGCGTCAGGGTGGCGGTAGACATCGATCGCACCGTCGAGCAGGCGAGTGGGATCGGGTACGGCGTGTTCGTCGTGCGAGCGGACACGCTCCAGTCGAAGGGTTTCTCCCTCGCCACTGGTCACGCCACCGAAAGCGAGGTGTACGTCGACGACGATGCCCAAGCAGTCCACGAGCATGTCGAGGCGCCCGGCGTGGAGGGGCAGACGAGCAACTCGGAGACGAGCTTCCACCCGCTCGACCAGGGTGACTACTACATCGTCGTCGTCAACACGGCGCCGGGCTCGATCGAGTCAACTGTCCGCCTGCACGGCGACTCCAGGGTCCGTGTGGTCGCGACCTCCCAGGGGACCGCCGGCGGGTTCTGGAGGGAGACCGACTTCGAGGCGCCGCGGAACGTTCAGGCGCGGATCGGTGGCGGCGCTATCAACGCGCACGCCGGGGTGATCGAGGACGGGAGGATTGACCTCCACTTCGACCACCGGCTGTTCGGCATCTACCAGAGTGTCATCGCCAACCCGAACGACGTGAGCTACATCGGCCCTGACGGCACCGAGCGCACCGGGCAGACGACCTACGTGCTGTCGGCCCGCGACCCCGGTGACTACACCTTCAAGGTCAACGAGTGGCAAGCGGCGCGCGCCGGGCCAGGCCCCACGGGGTACATCGCCCTCCTAACCGCCGACGTCGTCCTGCCGAGCTTGAGCGGCGCGCCCGACTGAAGGCCTGCTGGCCTGAAGGATCTGGATCTAGCCACGCCCTGAGCGTTGTAGGAATGGACGCGTCAGCCGCCGCTCCCGTCTACCCGTACCACGCGTGACAGCTCGACCGTTTGGTTGGTTTCGTTCTCGTAGGATGGCGGGGTGGCGTACGACGAAGACCTCGCGGATCGCTTGCGTGAGCTTCTCGCCGACACACGCCGCCTAACCGAGCGGAAGATGTTCGGAGGACTGGCGTTCCTCATCGGGGGCCACATGGCCATCGGCGCGAGCGGCCAGGGCGGTGCGCTCGTCCGGGTTGACCCGGAGCAGTCCGACAAGATCGTCGCGACCACCAAGGCCCGCCCTATGGAGATGCGTGGCCGGCAGATGCAGGGATGGCTGCGAGTGGACTCCGATGACTTGCGCACGAAGCGCCAGCTCGAGAAGTGGGTCAAGCTCGGCTCGGACTACGCACAGTCACTGGCCCCGAAGCGCTAGGCACTCAATGGACAGGTTGTGGGCGCCGTGGCGAGGGGAGTACGTCAAGCAAGCGTCCAAGGGCGAGGATCAGGGGTGCCTGTTCTGCGAGCTGCAGAAGCAGGATGACGAGGAGGCGCTGATCCTCGCGCGTAGCGAGCACTCGTTCGCCGTGCTGAACCGGTACCCGTACAACAGCGGCCACCTGATGGTCGCGCCGCTCCGGCACGTCGGCGAGCTCGAGGACGTGACGGACGACGAGAACCTCGACTTGCAGCGGATGCTCCAGCGCTGCGTCCGCGCGCTAAAGGAGGCGATGGAGCCGGACGGTTTCAACCTCGGGATGAACCTGGGCCGAGTGGCCGGGGCCGGGGTGCCGGACCACCTTCACTGGCACGTCGTTCCTCGCTGGAACGGCGACACCAACTTCATGCCCAGCGTGGCTCAGACGAAGGTTCTGCCTGAGGGCCTTGATTCAGTGCTGGGGAAGCTCAAGGCAGCCCTCTAGCTCTTGCCAATCAGCGCGAGATTGACAGAGATAGCATAAATATGCATACTGACGCATTCTCATGGGTACCGCTGCTGTTGCCGTGCTGGGGGCCTCTGGATACACGGGGGCGGAGCTTCTACGTCTGCTCGCTACTCACCCTGACCTCGAAGTAGCCGCGATTGGAGCTTCCTCGGCTGCGGGGGAGCCCGTCACCTCCCGGTACCCGCACCTCGATTTTTATGCGGATCGACTCTTCGAGGATCTCAAGCCCGACGACGTGGCCGGGCGGACCGAGGCTGCGCTTCTCGCGCTGCCGCACGGGGAGAGCGCGGTCATGGCTCCAGCGCTGTTAGAGGCCGGTCTTCGGGTCGTGGATCTCTCCGGAGACTTTCGCCTCCCCGCCGACGCGTACCCGGGCTGGTACGGGTACGAGCACCCATCCCCGGCCTGGCTCGAGAAGGCCGTGTACGGCCTGCCGGAGCTGTTCGCCGACGAGATCACCGACGCGGCGCTGGTGGCGAACCCCGGCTGCTACCCGACGGCAGTTCTGCTGGGACTAGCGCCGTTGGCGAAGGCGGGCCTGATCGAGACCGACGGCATCGTGATCGACGCGAAGTCCGGCGTCTCGGGCGCCGGGCGCATGCCGACCGACTCGACGCACTTCGCCACAGCCGACGGCAGCGTCCGTCCGTACAAGGCCGGCGGCGTGCATCAGCACACGCCGGAGATCGAGCGGTACCTCGGCGCCTCAGTCACGTTCGTGCCGCACCTGGTCCCGTCGGTGCGCGGCGTGCTGACGACGAGCTACGCGCCGACCAGCTCGGACGCGGCGACGCTGCTTGGGGCGCTGAACGAGGCGTACTCGGCGGCGCCGTTCGTCCGCGTGCTCCCGGAGGGGACGCTGCCGGACAGCAAGCGGGTCCAGGGCACGAACGTGTGCGAGCTCGGCGTCGTGGTCGACGGCCGGACCGGGACCGCGATCGTCATCGGAGCGGTGGACAACCTGGTGAAGGGCGCGGCCGGGCAGGCGATCCAGAACCTGAACCTGATGCTCGGCCTCCCCGAGACGACCGGGCTCGAGGCGCAGGCGGTGTACCCGTGAGCGCGCCGCTTGTCACCCGCTCAAAATGTGGCTACAATTGCAGCCACAATGTCCGTCGGCATCCGAGACCTCAAGAACCGAGCCACCGAGATCCTGCGCGGGCTGGAGGAGCGCGGGAAGGCCGTGCTGGTCACGCGGCACGGGAAGCCGGCCGCCCTCATCCTGCCGATGGGATCACCGGAGGCGGAGGACTACATACTCGCCCATGCGCCAGAGATCGTTACCTCCCTCAGAGAGGCGGAGGCGGATCTTCGAGCGGGACGCACCAAGACGCTGAAGTCGTATCGGCGTCGCCGCGGGCTATAGACGCCCGTGGCCGAAGTTCGGCTCGCCCGCAGGGCCGAGAAGGAGCTGGACGGCCTATCCAAGCGCGTGGCTGTTCGAGTCCTCGACGCCCTGGAAAGGCTCGGTGCGGACCCGGGTTCGCCGGAGCTCGATGTGAAAGTGCTGGCCGGGCGGAGGCCGTGGCGACGACTGCGCGTCGGCGATCACCGAGTCGTGTTCAAGCTCTCGGACCGGGGGCGCGTGGTCCTAGTTGCGCGCGTTATCGACCGCCGGGAGCTGGAGAGAGTCGTCCGAACGCTCCCCTGAAGGGAGCGAACCGGTGAGCGTCACCACGCCGAATGGGTTTCGGGCCTCCGGCGTGGTCGCGGGCCTGAAGGAGAGCGGCCGGCCGGACCTCGGGCTGCTGGTGGCCGACGGGGGAACGTCCGCCGCCGGGCTCTTCACCACGAACGCGTTCCCTGCCGCGCCGGTGACGGTCTCGCAGCGTCACCTGCTGAGCGGGCGAGCTAGCGCCGTCGTGGTCAACAGCGGTCAAGCGAACGCCGCGACCGGCGACGTGGGCATCGAAGACGCCGCGAGCACGTGCGCCGCCGTCGCCGAAGCTGTGGGGGCTGAGGCCGAGGACGTGCTGTTGTGCTCTACCGGCGTGATCGGGCCTCGGGTGAAGCTGGCCGAGCTGATCGCGGCGCTTCCCGGTGTGGTGGGGGAGCTAACCGCCGACGGCGGCTCGAGGTTCGCGGAGGCGATCCTCACGACCGACACGGTCTCTAAGGAAACCGTGGTCCGGGGCGAGGGGTTCACGGTCGGCGGGTGCGCGAAAGGCGTGGGGATGATCGCGCCGCGGCTGGCCACGATGCTCGCTTTCCTAACCACAGACGCAGAGGTCGAGCCGGCGATCCTGGATGCAGCCTTACGGCGCGCGGTTGCTCCGGTATTCAACGGACTCACGGTGGACAACTGCCCGAGCACGAACGACACCGTGCTCCTCCTCGCGAGCGGCGCCTCGGGTTTCAGGGCGGACCCGGGGACGCCGCAGCTCGCAGCGCTCGAGACGGCGCTCGCAGAGGCCGCGCGAGACCTCGTGCATCAGATCCAGCTCGACGCCGAGGGGGCCACCAAGGCGATCGCGGTTCAGGTGTCGGGTGGACTCGGCGACGACGCGGCGACGGTGGCGCGGGCGGTGGCGACCTCGATGCTCGTCAAGACCGCGGTGTTCGGCGGTGACCCGAACCCCGGACGGATCCTCCAGGCCGTTGGCGCGAGCGGGGTGCCGATCATCCCCGAGCGGGTCTCGATCGACCTCGCCGGCCACCGGGTGGTCACGGGCGGCGTGATGGTTCCGTTCGATCAGGGCGCGTGCGCCGAGGCGCTGAAGGAGCGCGATGTGGCCATCGAGGTGGACCTCGGGCTCGGCGACGAGCAGGCCACCGCGTTCGGCTGCGACCTCGGCTACGAGTACATCCGGATCAACGCGGAGTACACGACATGAGTAGCTCGGAGCTCCTCTTCAACGTGGTGTTGATCGGTCAAGGCATCGGCCTGCTTTTCCTCGCCAGGTTGATCGGGTCCTGGTGGCTCCTTCTCGTCCCAGTCGTCGGATGGCCGCTGTTCCTTGTCGGCGTCGCAAAGGACTGGTGGGAGGTTGAGTTCTTCGATACGGAGGCCGGTTACACCCTTGCATTCCCGTTTGCAGTGCTTGGAGCGGTCGGGGTTGTCGTCGGCCAGGTCCTCCATCGTCCTCGGAAGGAAGCCAGGTGACAAGCGAGCCTGTGGTGCGCGAGCGCGAGGTGGCGCAGCGGACGCTGTCGAAGGCGCGGGTGCTCCTCGAGGCGCTCCCGTACATGAAGGAGCACTCGGGGAAGACCGTGGTGGTCAAGCTCGGCGGGGCCGCGATGGCCGACCCGGGCCCGGCCTCGAGCTTCGCGGAGGACGTGGCGCTGCTCCGCCTGGCCGGCGTGCATGTCGTGGTGGTGCACGGGGGCGGGCCGCAGATCAGCGAGCTCTCCGAGCGGCTCGGCATCGAGACCCGATTCGAGCGCGGGCTCCGCGTGACCGACGCGGAGACCCTCGACGTGGCGCGGATGGTGCTCATCGGCAAGATCAACACCGAGATCGTGGCCGCGATCAACCGGCAAGGCGTCCCGGCGGCCGGCGTCTCGGGCGACGACGGCGCGCTGTTCGTGGCGCGGCCGAAGGAGCGGACCGAGGAAGGCGTGGACCTCGGCCTGGTGGGCGACATCGTCGAGGTGCGCCCCGCACTGCTCCAGGACCTGATGCAGCGGTTCGTCCCGGTCGTGGCTTCCACCGCGACCGACGGGCGCGGGCAGGGCTTAAATGTGAACGCAGACGAGGCCGCGGCCGCGCTCGCCGTCGCCCTCGGCGCTGAGAAGCTGATCTTCATGACCGACGTCCCCGGCCTGTACGAGGAGCTCGGCGGCGTCGAGCAGCTCCTGTCCGAGGTCTCGCTGGCGGAGTGCGAGCGGCTGCTCGCGGACGGCGTGGTCGAGGGCGGCATGGTGCCGAAGGTCGAGGCCGTGCTCCAGGCAATGAAGGGCGGCGTGCACAAGGCGCACATCCTGGACGGCCGCGTGCCGCACGCCCTGATCCTCGAGATGTTCACTCCCGAGGGCCTCGGAACGATGATCACGGAGGATTCGTGAGCACGCTGGCCGCGCGCGAGGCCGCGGCGATCATGCCGACCTACACGCGCTACCCGGTCACGTTCGTGCGCGGGGAGGGGATGCGGTTGTGGGACGCGGAAGGGACGGAATACCTGGACTTCGCGGCCGGGATCGCGGTTGCGTCGATCGGGCACTCGCATCCGAAGTGGGTCGAGGCGGTCTGCTCACAGGCCCGCGAGCTGGCGCACGTGAGCAACCTGTTCTACACGGAGCCGCAGGTCTCGCTGGCGGAGCGGTTGGCGTCAGTGACTGGGTTGTCACAGGCGTTCTTCGCCAACTCCGGCGCCGAGGCGAACGAGGCCGCGGTCAAGCTCGCTCGGCGCGCGACCGGCAGGTCGAAGGTCGTGGCCGCGATCGGCAGCTTCCACGGGCGGACTTTCGCGACACTCGCGGCGACCGGACAGAAGGAGAAGCACGAAGCGTTCCAGCCACTGCCGGACTGGTTCACGCACGTGCCGTACGGCGACGTGAGCGCGCTGCGCGCGGCGGTGGACAACGAGACGAGCGCGGTGCTGCTCGAGCCGGTGCTGGGGGAGGGCGGCGTGGTGCCGGCGCCCGATGGCTACCTCGAGGCGGCCCGCAGGGTTTGTGACACGGCGGGCGCGCTCTTGGTGCTCGACGAAGTGCAGACTGGTGTCGGTCGGTGCGGCGCTTGGCTCGCCTCGCAGCTCGCGGAGGTCAGGCCCGACATCGTCACGCTGGCGAAGGCGCTGGGCGGCGGGTTGCCGATCGGCGCGTGTCTCGCTCGCGAGGGGATCGCGTTCGCGGCGGGGGAGCACGCCTCGACGTTCGGCGGCGGACCGATCGTGTGCGCGGCAGCGCTCGCGGTGCTCGACGTGATCGAGGAAGAGGGCCTGCTGGAGAACTCGCAGCAGCGTGGCGAGCAGTTGGTGAAGGGTCTCGGGGAGCTCTCCGTGGAGCCGCGTGGCCTCGGGCTGCTGGTCGGCGCCAAGGTTCCGGGCGAGAACGCCGACGGGGTCGTGCGCGCCGCGCTGAAGGAACAGCTGGTTCTCACGGTCGCGGGCAAGGACGTGGTCCGGTTCACCCCGCCGCTCATGGTTTCGGCGGACGAGGTCGACGAGGCGGTCGCACGTTTCTCGCGGGCGCTGGAGCACGCCGCATGAAGCGCAGGCGGCAGAACGCGATCCTCGACCTGGTCCGGAAGGAATCGCTCGGCTCGCAGGCGGCGATCCTCGAGCGGCTGCGCGAGCAGGGCTTCGAGGTCACGCAGCCGACAGTGTCGCGTGACCTGGAGGAGCTCGGGCTGGTTCGTGCGCGGGACGAGGAGGGGCACCTCCGATACGTTCCTCCCGGCGCGGCGACCAACGGGCACGGGGTCGAGCGCCTGCACCGCGTGCTGGCGGAGTTTGTCATGGGGCTCGAGGCCTCGCGGAACATCGTCGTGGTGCGGACTCCCCCGGGCTCCGCGAACACGGTTGCGCAGGTGATCGACCAGGTCGGGCTGGAGGACGTGATCGGTACGGTTGCCGGCGACGACACGATCCTGGTGGTGACGCGCGAGGGCGTCCGCGCGACGACCGTCGTGAAGCGCCTGCAGGACCTGATCGAGGGCGCGGCATGACCGACCGCGTGGTGCTCGCGTACTCAGGTGGCCTGGACACCTCGGTCGCCGCGCGGACGCTCCGCGAGGAGCGGGGCCTCGACGTCGTGGCGGCCTTCGTCGATCTCGGCCAGCCGTTCGACCGCGTGGAGGTGGAGGAGCGCGCAGCCGCGGCGGAGGTTGAGCTTCACGTCGTCGATGCGCGTGAGGTCTTCGCGTCTCAGTTCTGTTTGCCCGCGCTGCACGCCAACGCGCTGTACGAGGGCAAGTACCCCTTGGTCTCCGCGCTGGCCCGCCCATTGATCGCCGCCGAGGTGGTCCGCATCGCCCGCGAGACCGGCGCGAAGTTCGTCGCGCACGGCTGCACGGGTAAGGGGAACGACCAGGTCCGGTTCGAGACGTCGTTCGCGGCGCTCGGGCCCGATCTCGGCGTGATCGCGCCGGTTCGTGAGGAGTCCCTGTCACGCGAGGAGTCGCTGGAGCGCGCAGCCCGGTGGGGGATCCCGATCCAGACGGTGGCCAAGAAGTACTCGGTGGACGAGAACCTGTGGGGCCGGACGGTCGAGTGCAGCGAGCTCGAGGATCCGTGGATCGAGCCGCCCGCCGACGCGTTCGAGCTCACCGTCGATCCGCGCCACGCGCCGGACGAGCCTGCGGAGATCGTGATCGGGTTCGAGGGCGGCGCGCCGGTGTCCCTCGACGGCGCGGGGTTGTCGCCCGTCGATCTGATCGCACGGCTCACCGAGGTCGCCGGCGCTCACGGGTACGGGCGCGTGGACATGGTCGAGAACCGCCTGGTGGGCATCAAGTCGCGCGAGCTGTACGAGGTGCCCGGCGCGCTCGCGCTGATCGCCGCGCACCGCGAGCTTGAAGACCTGACGCTCGAGCGTGACCTGGCGCACGAGAAGGCCGGGCTTGAGCGCCGCTGGGCCGAGCTCTGCTACTACGGGCAGTGGTACGGACCGCTGCACGCGGGGCTGCGCGCGTTCATGGCCGAGACGCAGGCCGATGTCACCGGCGAAGTGCGGGTTCGATTCCACAAGGGCACGGCGACCGTGATCGGCCGGCGCAGCCCCAAGTCCCTCTACGACTTCTCGCTCGCGACGTACGAGCGCGGCGCGGACCGGTTCGACCAGCGTCAGGCGGCCGGGTTCATCTCGCTGTGGTCGCTCCCGATCAAGACGTGGGCCGCGCGCGGAGCGAACGTGCAGGGCGTGCCCGCTGCACCTGCTGCACCCCCACGCGCGGCCCAACCTGCTCCGACGCAGACCGAGTCGGCCCCGGTTGCGCCGGCGCCTTCGGGAAGTGTTCGTCCCACCTGGGCCGGTCGGTTCGAGTCGGCCCCCGCCGAGGATGCGATGGCGTTCACGAAGTCCCTCGGGTTCGACCGGCGGCTGATCCTGCAGGACCTCCTGGTCACGCGGTTGCATGTGGCCGCACTCGGACGGGCGAAGCTGCTCGAGGCAGAGGAGCGGAAGACCCTGGATGGCGAGCTCCAAAACCTGGCGGCGGAGGCGCGAGCGGGGGAGTTCCCGTTCGACGACGCCGACGAGGACGTGCACTCCTCCGTCGAGCGCGTCCTGACCGAGCGGCTGGGTGACCTCGGCGCGAAGGTGCACGCGGGTCGGAGCCGCAACGACCTGGTGGTCACCGATCTCCGTCTGTGGATCACCGAGGCCGCGGAGCGACTGACGGCGGCGTGCGAGAAGCTGGCCATCGCGCTCGCGAACCGGGCCGAGCAGAACGCCGAGACGATCGTGCCCGGGTACACGCACCTGCAACGAGCACAGCCGATCACGCTCGGTCACCACCTGATGGCGCATGCTTCCCCGCTGGCGCGCGACGCCGACAGGTTCCGGCTTGCCGCCGCCTCCGCGGGAACCTCGGCTCTCGGTGCCGGAGCGCTCGCCACATCCACGCTCGGGCTCGGCGCGACCGCGACCGCGGAGGTCCTCGGCTTCGACGTCTTCGACAACTCGATCGACGCCGTGAGCGATCGTGACTTCGCGCTGGACTTCCTGGCGGCCTGCGTATCGACCGCGGTGCACGTCTCCCGGCTGGGCGAGGACTTGGTGCTGTGGTGCTCGCAGGAGTTCGGGTTCGCTCGGCCCCACGATGCGTACGCGACCGGGTCGAGCATGATGCCGCAGAAGCGGAACCCGGACGTCGCGGAGCTGGCACGCGGCAAGGCCGGCCGTGTCCTGGGCGACTACGTGCAGCTCGCGACCGTGCTCAAGGGCCTGCCGCTCGCATACGCGCGCGACCTCCAGGAGGACAAGGAGGCGGTGTTCGACGCGCACGACGCGCTGCTCCCCGCACTCGAGGCGCTGAGCGGCATGGTCGAGTCGCTCACGTTCGACAAGGAGCGCATGCGCCAGGCCGCGAGCGACCCGTCATTGCTTGCCACGGACCTCACCGAGCACCTGGTCCGCAAGGGCGTCCCGTTCCGCGAGGCACACGAAGCGATCGGCGGTCTCGTCGCGAAGCTTGAAGCTGAAGGACGAACCCTCGGCGACGTCAAGCCAGACGAGTGGTCGGGGCTCGATGGGCGTCTCGACGAGGAGACGGGCGTCCTGCTCGATCCTGAGATCTCGATCTCTCATCGCGCCGGGCCCGGTGGTCCGTCACCGAACTCGGTCCGCGACCAGGTCGCGGTGCTGCGCTCGAAGCTCGGCCGCTGACGCCAACGCACAAGTTGGCGGCCGCGCGTACTCTCTCCGAGATGGACTCTGGAGCCGAGGAGGTGGAGGCGTACCTCGCCGGGGTGCCTGAGGATGCGCGCGCGGAACTCGAGAACATTCGGAAGACGATCCGTGCCGCCGCCGGGCCGAACGCCGAGGAGGGCTTCAGCTACGGGATCCCCGCTTTCAAGCTGAACGGAAGGCCCCTGGTCGCCTACGCGGCGCTGAAGAACCACTGCAGCTTCTTCCCGATGAGTCCCGCCGTGATCCAGGCGCACGCGAAGGAGCTCTCGGGCTACGAGACCGCGAAGGGCACCATCCGGTTCACCGCGGACAATCCGCTTCCGTCCGCGTTGGTTCGGAAACTCGTCAAGGCGCGGATCGCAGAGAGCGAGGCCCCGGAAGCGTGAGTCGTCGCCAACGAGGTGAGTTCACACAGCGCGTGCGTGACCGCATCCTTTCATTGCGGCCGGGGGAGGTCGCCACATACGGGGAGATCGCTGAGGAGGCAGGGTCCCCCCGAGCGGCTCAGGCTGTCGGCAACGTGCTCTCGCGAGGGGATGGACTCCCGTGGTGGAGGGTCGTAACCGTCACGGGACGCTTCGCGCCTGGGCACGAGGCTGAGCAGGCGGCGCAGCTTCGGCGCGAGGGTCACACGGTTGGCCCAAACGGCTTCCAGAGGTTCAGGGCGTGACCGCCGACCTCGACGCCCGCGTTCGCCTCCACATCTACCGAACGTTCGTGGACCGCGGGACGCCGCCGACGACCGAGGAGACCGCCTCTGCGCTCTCGCTGTCCGAGCCCGGAGCCGCCGATGCGTACCGGCGGCTGGCGGAGGCGCACGCGATCGTGCTCGAGCCCGGCTCCACCGACGTCTGGATGGCGAACCCGCTCTCAGCCCGGCCCACGCCCTTCGAAGTTCGGACCGCGGTTGGCCGCAGTTGGTATGGCGTGTGTGCGTGGGATGCGCCGGGCGTGCTGGCGATGGTCGGCAGCGATGGTGTGGTCAGGTCGAGCTGCCCCGACTGCGACGAGCCGCTCGAGCTGATCGTCGAGAACGGAGAGATGCGCGGCCCGGAGGGGGCGGTCGCCCACTTCCTCGTCCCCGCCAAGCGCTTCTGGGACGACATCGGTTTCACCTGAAGCACGATGCTTCTCTTCCGGTCGGAAGAGCACGTCGACACATGGTGCGGGGAGCGAGGCGATCAGAAGGGCGCGGTTCTCACGCTCGACCAGCTCTGGGGGCTGGGGAAGGCTTGGCACGGTCCGCGACTCGAACTCGACTGGCGCCGTCCGGCACCCGACGAGGCAGAGACGCTCTTCGCTTCCCTCGGACTCACCGGGGACTTCTGGCGACTGACCTGATGAAGGCGGGAACATGACACCGACCGAGAAGCAGCCGGGACCGAAGGAGGTCGACGCCTACCTGGCGAACGTCCCCGAGGAACCGCGGGCGGCACTCGAGAAGCTTCGGAAGGCGATACGGGCAGCCGCGCCGACGGCGACCGAGACGATCAGCTACGGCATGCCCACATTCAAGATGAACGGTCGGTTCCTGGTGTCGTACGCGGCCTGGAAGAAACATTGCAGCCTCTACCCGGTCTCGGCCTCTTCCTTGGAGGCGGTCGGGGAGGACCCTGCGGAGTTCGACGTCTCCAAGGGGACCGTGCGATTCCCGCACGCAAAACCTCCGCCGGCTTCGCTCGTTCGCAAGCTGGTGAAGGATCGGATCGCGAATGAGTTGAGGAGATCTACAAGGGCTGATCGAGCCTGACGTAGCTCAGACCGACCGAAGGAGGCCGCAGCCGGGCTCCCCATTTCCGAACGCGTGCACGGTCCCCCCGAGGGTCGGCACGATGATCTCCTCACCCGGCTGGCCGTCCACGTTTCCAGTCCGAAGGGTCCATGCCTGGCGCTGCATGTGGAAGCGACACCGCACCGCCCCCGTGGCCAGGTCGTACGTGCCCACATACCCCGTCTCGTCCTGGGTGTTGCCCGAGAGGACAAAGGCCTCTCGGGCCGTCTGGGCTGTGACGACCTCGGCCTTGCCATCGCCGTCCACGTCGGCGATGTCCCACGCGAGCACGCCGTTCTTCCCGAGCTGGTCCTCGATGGTCCAGAGCTGGGTCCCGGTCACCCCGTCGAGGGCGAACAGAAGGGTCGGATACAGCCCCACTCCTCTGAAGAAGTTGACGATCAGGTCGTCGGTCGCGTCGCCGTTCACATCGGCCACCCGGAAGGTGCCGGATGGCTGCTGGGGGACCAACGGCGACGACCAGATGGTCGATCCGTCCTTAAGCGACAAAGCCTTGGTGGCTTGACCCATCGGCAAAACGATCGCTGGCACCTCGCCAGCGAGGATCACTGCAGGGAACGTGGTCATCGGGATGCCGCCGAAACCCTCTGCGCTCCAGGTCGGATCGATCTGCAGAGCCTCCTGATCACCTCGGCGGAGGTCGTAGGCGCGAATGCGGACCACCCCACCCTCGGGATTGCCGACGTGCACGCTGACCATGGCGAGCATGGTCCGGTTCCCGTCCGCGACGGCGAACGGGTAGCGGGTCACTCCGGCCTGGGTCTGGAGTGATGCCTCCAGGGTTGGTGGAAGACCGAGGTTGAACGTGAGGAGCTCAACCGTTGAGGTGAAGGCATAGCCCGGGTACGCGATCTCCGACGTGGAGACCACTACCCCCGGCTTCCCGGCGATCGAGACCGGCTCGATATTGCGGAACAGGATCGAGCCGTCGGGCACTTCTTCAGTGCGCTCCCACACCACGGACCCGTCGCTGGGATCGAGCATGGTCAGCTTGGCGGTGCCGTCCTGTGCGGTCGGGGTGAGCGAGGTCGGGGACAGGTGATCGGCCGGGTAGATGCCGTGGGCGATCAGGAGGTCGTCCTGGCCATCGCCGTCGAGATCGCCCATCGCGCTGTCTTCGAGCAGGTCGTACCGGGTTCGCTGGGAGATCGGGATGGACCCCTCGGTCGAGAAGTGGCGTTCCCACAGGACGGTGCCGTCCGTACCGTCCAGCGCCAGGATCTTACGAGCGGGCGATATCGCGGAATCGAGACCCTGATGGATGTAGCCCCCCGGGTGACATGGCATGCACCCGACGTACGCGGCATTACGATCCCCGGCCAGCGCGACGATGTCCTCCGTTCCGTCGCCGTTCACGTCGGTGACGCCGGATTGCTGGAAGAAGGCATGGTCGGGATGAACCCATCGGGCGCTGGTCGCGGTCTGGGCCTCCGCAGAAGAGAGGCTGCTGAGCGTGAGCAGCACCCAACCAAGAGCAGCGAAGCCGCGAGCTCGTTTCCCGTGAGCTCGTTTCGGCGGATTGCTGCGCATATTCACTGTTTCGACCCGATCCGGCTCTGGACCTTTGTGCAGACCGACAACCCAGACGTTCCGGGCAGCCCGGGGGTCCGTTTCAGATCGAGCGGGCACCCTTGGGCTCGGACGGAGCTTTCTTGCTCAGCCGCGTGACGAGTAGTCCCGCGATCACCAGCAGACCGCCGACCACCTCCGCGACGCCGAAGGTCTCGTCGAGGGCGAGCACCGCGATCGCACCGCCCAGCACCGGGACCAGGAACCCGTACACGACGGTGCGGGGGATTCCGCGGTGCTTGATGGCCCAGTTCCACAACGCATACGCGAGGTAGACGGGCCCGATCGTCGCGTAGGCGACGATGACCCACGAGGACGCGCTCACGCTGCCCCAGTCCTGGGAGACCATCGACGGGATGGCCACGATCGTGACGAGGAGCCCACCGAACGCGAGTCCGTACGACATCAGCTCCCGAGAGGGATACCGAGCGGTGAGGGGCTTGTTGATCACGCTGTACGCGCCGAACGCAGCGGCAGCTCCGAGGGAGAACAGGTCTCCCACGCGCGCGGTCGCGAAGGCGTCCCAGGCCCTGAGGAACACCGCGACTCCGAGGAAGCCGAGCAACACGCCTCCCAGCTCCAGCTTGCTGGGTCGCTGCCGCCGAGCGAACCACTCGAAGACGACCGCGAAGATCGGATGGGTGGAGATGAGGATCGCGCTCGCGAGAGCCGTCGTTCGATCGAGCCCCAGGACGAATCCCATCTGGTAGAGGAAGTAACCGGTCAATCCGGAGGCGATGAGCAACCGTAGGTCTGCGCGACGCGGCCGGATGCGGTTCTTCATCAGCACTAGGACCGCGACCGAGAACGCGAACATCGCCCCGAAGCGAACGCCAGTGAAGGCAACGGGGTCGATCTCTCGCCAGGCGACCTTGAACAACGTGAAGGTGGAGGCCCACATCACGACCACGGAGAACAGCGCGAGGTCGATCAGGATGGGGGAGGGGCCGCGAGCGCCGCCCTCAGTCTCCGCTGCGGGGATCTCGTCTCGAGCTCGGGTGTCCTGCGCCATCAGGGACGACAACCGGCGGGGCCGGCGCTTGATTCCCGGGCGGCGCCTCTAGGCCGTGACGGACCAGTGCAGCGTCTGGGTGAGGAAGTTCTCGATCCAGGCGGGGTCTCGGACGAAGGGGGTTTCATCCATGACGCGCACGTCGAGTTGGGAGTGCTCACCGCTCGGGAACTCGAACGTCGTGCTGTTGTGCGCCGCGGGCACGAGCTGGCCGTTGAGGTACCAATCGATCGTCAGGTTGTGGTCGGTCGGTTGCAGGACGTCGATGTGGACCGGGGTTACACCGTCGAGCGGCTGGGTCGTCGGAGGCGCGGATTCGATCGGGTCGAGCTTCGCGTACATCGCCTGCGTCATCTTCTCGCGTCCCGGCAGGTTGAAAGGCCGGCCGAGGAAGCGCATGAGCGACTGATCGGTCGGGCGGTACATCCCGTACCGGTAGTAGCCCCCGCCCTCGTAGGTGCCGACGACGGTGCCGTCCGGTGACATCTCCCCGAGCCACCGCCACCACTTGATCTTGCTCGTCGCCATGTCCGCGGCCTGCGACGCGGTGATGTTGACCTGACCGGGCTCGCCCTGCACAGCCCCGACGTACATGAGGTAGGGGAGCGGGATCTGGACGTCGTCCTCGGCGTCCTCGTCGACCCCGGCACGGTAGTAGTAGATGTACTCGTCCGCCAGGTTGCCGATCGAGTGTCCCAGCTCATGCACGGTGATCTGCCCCGCCTTGGCGTTCCCGCCGGACGAGGTTGCGTACACGCCGCCGGCCCCGCCGTACTTCGTACTGTTCGCCAGCCCGAGGACCTGGTCGGCTTCGGGGGCGAGCGCAGCGAACTGCTCCGCCTTCGTGTTGTTCATACAGAGCAACCGCTCGGTGCCGTTGCACCAGAACTGCATGTCGAGCGCCGTGTTCTTCATGGTTCCGGGGAGCGGGTCGTTGTCAACGCCGGACTCGGCCGAGACGACGTCAACGACCCAAACGTTGAAGTAGTCGCTATACGTCGTGAAGGGCTCGGTCGCCTTGATCGTCTGCCACTTGTCTGCCGCGTGCTGATGGAACAGCTCCATCTGGCTCTGCGTATATCCGTCGCCCACGATGACGATGTCGAACCGGTTCGAGCTGGGCCCGCTCACGTGGAGCGCAGTCACGCCATCCGCCGTCTCCTCGAGCTCCGCGGCTGTCGCTGATGCCTCTGCGCGAACCGGCACCGACACCTGCGCGATGGTCCCGTTCGGGGAGAAGACCTCGAACACCTGGAGCTCGGGAGCGCCCGCCGCGACGGGGGTTGCCCCGAGGAGGGACAACCCCGCGATCACGGGAGCGGTGCGGAGAACGCCGCCTAGGACTCGCAGGCGACTGCCTTTCCGCCGTCCGCGTCGACCGAGCAGACGTCCGTGCCTGCGCCGCCGTTGAGCTTGTCGTTCCCGGCGCCGCCGCGCAGCGTGTCGTCTCCTCGCTCACCTCGCATGTCGTCGTTCCCCGCGTCCCCGCGGAGCTCGTCGTTGCCTTCCCCGCCATAGACGAGGTCGACGCCGTCCCCGCCGAGGACCAGGTCGTTGCCGCCCAGGGAGTTGATCGTGTCATTGCCGCCGAGCCCACAGATCACGTCGGCGCCGTTCGTCCCGTTGATGACGTTGGCAGCGGCCGTACCGGTGATGGTGCACGCCGTCCCGGTCGACTGCGACGTCACGCGGAACGTCAGCATCTTCGTCTCCTCGACGTTGCCGACCTTGTCCGTCGAGCGGTACTCGAGCGTGTGATCCCCGAGCGCCGTCACCTCGAAGGGGGCCGAGTACGCGGTCCAGTCACCGCCGTTCAGGCGGTACTCGGTCGTGTCCACGCCTGCGCCACCCGCGTCGGCCGCGTTCAGCGTCACCGTGGGCGAGACGTACTCGCCGTTGACCGGGTCCGGGGACAGCGAGGCGGTTGTCGTTGGGGCCACCGTGTCCACAACGAAGGTGGCCGACTGCAGGTCCGAGACGTTGCCGCGGATGTCCTCCGCGATCCAGTTCACGGTTGTGGTCTGGTCGAAGTGGAGCCACTGGCCGGGCTGACGCGGCCCGCGAGCCTCCCAGGTCGGGGAGCTCTCGGTCGGCGTCGAGCCATCGGTCGTGTAGTGGATCACCGAGGGCTCGTTCACCCAGGAGAACGTGGCGTCGAGGGGATCGCGCCCGAGCGCGCCGTTCGGCTTGATCTCCGCCGTCGGCGCCACGTTGTCGTACGCGTACTCGAGCGCGGTCTCGAGCAGACCGTAGTTCCCGGCCGCGAACTCGTTCGCCTCGTGGCTGCCCTCGCTCGCGTAGTCGGGCATGAAGCCGACCGCGGTCTGCGTCGTCCCGGTCTCCGTCGACGCGAACAGGTCGGCACCGGTCTCGAAGCTGTAGGCGATGATGTCACGCCGGTACCATTGCTCGTCGGCGCTGTTGCCGGCGGCCGAGTACAGCACGTCCGCGACGGGACCGGTCCGACCCGGCAGGATCACCGTGCCGCGCGACTCCCTGATCCGCTCGAGGATCTTCTCGGCTCCCTCGAAGAAGTACGCCTCGATCCCGATGTTCGGCGTCGGGAGCGTCTTCCGTCCGGAGGCCACGTAGGCGCCCGGCGCCCACATGAAGTACCCACCGTAGCTGTGGATGTTGTTCGAGAACTTGATGTTGTCGAAGGTCTCCACGATCCAGTGCTCGTTCTGGATCTCCGGCTCGGAAGCCTCGCTCGGGCCGGCGTAGGTCTCGCCGGTGCAGCTCGTGGAGGCGCCGGAGTACCCGTCGAACAGCGTGCCGATCGTGTTGTTCCTGTTGAGGTCGACGCCCCAGGAGTTGCGGCTGGCCGGCATGCCGGTCGTGGCGGTCAGGGGGCAGTGACGGGTCATGTTCTTCCGCTGGCTCGCGAAGTCGTAGAAGGAGTACAGCGAGCCATCGGGGTTCACCGAGGGCAGGATGAAGATGTCGAGGTTGTCGACCAGCTCCTTCGTGCCCGGGTCGATCGCGTAGTTGCGGAGCAGGCGCTCGGCCGTCTCCACACACGTCAGCGGCGTCGCCCACTCGCGAGCGTGCTGCTGGCAGTACAGGAACACGCCCACCTTGTCGCCGCTGCGGTCACTGCCGATCCGGATGACCTCTGGCTGAGTCTCCCCGCGCGGGATGTCCGCCGGCGCCATCAGGAAGTCATCGAGCGTGGTGAGGGCGACGGGGAGGACCGCTCCCGAGCCGGCGTTGCCAGCGTAGGGGTGCGCCGTGACCAGCTGGCTGGCCGTCGGGTGAGCGTTGATCGCCGAGATGACCTGTAACGCGTTGGTGCCCGGTTGGAACGTGACGGTGATCTTCGATCCCGTCACGGCCACGCTCGTGAGCACGCCCGGAACGAACTCCGCCTGGACCAGGTCGCCACCCTCGTGGCCGTACGCCTTGGAGATCAGGAGCACCGCTCGCGATGCGTCCTGTGGCGCCGCGCCCGGCGTGGCGGCGCCCATGACCGCCATCGACTTCCGCTGGTAGCCCTCCGTCTCGTATGGCAGGTCGATGATCTCGGAGATGTTCGGGAACTCCACCGCGAGGTCGTGGATGCGGTCGTAGACCTCGACGGGGTCCATGTAGTGCGTGTGGAAGTTGCTCAGGTACCCGTCCGCGTAGGGCGGAAGTCCCGGGCCGGGCCACGGCTTCACGTGGTCCTCGGCGAACTGCCCCGTGCTCGAGGCGACCCGGACGGTCGCGGGGACAGGGGTGGTCGAGCTCGCGGATCCCACGCGCAAGAGGATGCGGTGGTACATGTACGCGCCGGAGTCGGTGAACTTCGACATCGTGGTCGCGGCTCCGTACGCGCCGCCGTCCTCCGCCCATGCAGCGGAGAGCGTCGGGCCACCGGATTGGGTGCCGAGCGCGGTCCTTGCCTCGACAGAGAGGAACCGTCCCGAGCGGTGGACGAAGTAGTCGGCGCGCATCAGGGTGACCTCGCCGGGAGGCTGCTCCTCGCCGGGGCCGTCGGAGGACTCGGCGGCAGATGATGTCATCGGCGCCGACAGTGTCGGGACGATCCCGGTCACGTCGGCCTCGAAGCCGTGCTCCGCGATCGCCTGTGAGTTCTGCTCCGCCTCGATGGCCTCCTGCCGCTCCTTCGTTCGCGCCTCCCACGTCGAGCGATCCTCGACGGTTCTGCCGAAGCGGTAGCCCATGGTCTCGAGGAACCCTCGCTCGGCCGGGGTCACGAAAGCGGCAACCGTGACCGTGCCGTCGGGCTCGTCCCGGCGGTACTCCGCGAGGTCCACGCCGATACCGAGGAGGTTGTCGATCGCGTCTCGGGTCGGAAGGTTGATCTCGATCAGGGCCTCGTCCTCGGCCGCATCCGAGAGCGGAAGGGTCGTCCCGACCGAGTTCGCGGGGCCTCCCGCGAGAGGCGCGAGCATGACGGCGAGCAGGGCAACGGCAATGGTTCTGAAGCGGAAGCGAGGCATCGGCGGGACTCCCTCCTGTTGTGTGTGGTGCCGGGCGATAGAAATACTTCGCCATGTGCCGTCCGGATACCTTCTCCAGACCGGCGGAATCCCTCTTGGAAGGCGTGTGTTGAAGGATCCAGATGCCTGAGCTCTCCACGTTGGGGCTGTTTGCGCTCGCCGCGCTGGGACTGCTGGTGGTCCCCGGCCCCGCGGTCATCTACATCACGACGAGGAGCATCGACCAGGGCCTGGCGGCGGGATTCGCGTCCGTGCTCGGGATCACGACCGGGACGCTGGTCCATACGGTCGCCGCGGCGCTCGGGCTGTCCGCGCTCGTGGCCTCCTCGGCGCTCGCGTTCAACGTGATCAAGCTCGTTGGCGCCGGATACCTGATCTACCTGGGCATCCGGCGGATGATGCAGCCCGACACCGTGGGCGATGACGTTCGAGTGCCCAGGCAGCCCCTATGGAGGATCTACCGCCAGGGCATCTTCGTGAACCTCCTGAATCCGAAGACCGCGCTCTTCATGCTCGCGTTCCTGCCGCAGTTCGTCGACCCCCTTCGGGGGCCGGTCGAGCTGCAGATCCTGCTGCTGGGCAGCGTCCTCGCCACGCTCGGATTGCTCTCCGACGGCGCATATGCGCTGCTCGCGGCCCACTTCGGCCGCTGGCTCCGAGCGAGCCCCCGGTTCGCGAGGGCGCAGCGCTACGTGGGTGGCGGGGTCCTGGTGGCGCTCGGCGTATCGGCCGCGGTCACGAACGCCCGCAAGTAGCGAGCCGACTCAGGTGGCGTCGTACGCCAGCGTGAGGAAGTCCATCTCTTCAGGCTGGCTGAGGAACTTGCCCGAGTAATACAGGCGAGTCCCGTCGGGGCTCACATCCAGGCCCTGGGGCTCGGAGACGCCGTCCGTGCCGCTACCCCGGTGGAGCGTCTGCCACACCGTGGTGCCGTCGTCCGCGTCGTACGCGATCACGGCGTGGGCCATGTCGATGCCTCCGAGTAGCACCGTATCTCCGCCGATGTAGACCTTTTGGCCGTCGGGGCTCGCCTCGACCGACCACGCGGCGTCGCCGTTGTTCCCCAGGCCGTTGAACCGTTTCGACCAGCGGGAACCTCCTCCGGGGTTGTACGCCACCGTGAGCATGTCGTAGCCGCCCGATGCCGCGCGGCTCATTCCGGTGACGTACACCGATCCATCGGGCCCCATGCTCAGGTCGAGCGGCAGATCGTGGAACTGACCGTTCGTACGGCCGTCCCAGATCCGGTTTCCCGTCTGGGCGTCGTACCCGTAGGTCGCATAGTCGGCTCCGCCCGGGGTTCCGGGCCCATCCGTGGTGCCCGTCACGGCCACCCTTCCGTGACCGACGGCGATCCCCGTGGGCGTGTCGGACCCTCCGTGGTCGTCCTCCCGGGCGACCCACAGACGCTCACCATCCTCGGCGTCGAAGGCGACGGTCGCGTAGTCCCGGCCGCTCATGAGGCTGTCGCTGGGCCCTGTGATGTAGATGCGCTGGCCGTTCTGCGCGACGGCCAGGCGGTGCGCAGCGTCGAAGCCTCGCGAGCCGTCGTATGTGGAGGTCCACATGATGTCTCCATCGGCAGCGTCGATGGCCGTGAGCGTCGCATCCGCTCCCGTCGATCCGGCGGCCTGCAATCCCGCCACGTAGGCGACCGCGCCGTCCGGCGACAGCGCGATGTCGCTGGCGGTGTCCTGATCGCCGGCGTCGAGCCGGATTCGCCATGCCGTGACCCCGGAGGACAGGTCCAGGGCCCGAACGATCATGTCGCAGGTGGACAGGGCCGCCCCGGATTCACAGGTGCTCCCGGCCACGAGGACGCGCGCGCTGTCCGGGGTGATCGCCATGCCCGAGGGCGTATCCCATGCGGTCTCCGGCCCCGCCTCCGAGACGACCCACTTCCGCTCTCCGCTGGCGGCCGTGTTCGCGACCACCGTCCAGTCCACGTAGGTGGCCTCCGTGATCGCGGTACCCAGCGTGACGACTGTGTTCCCGTCCGGGGAGACGACCACGTCCATGGGGACGTCCCTCACGCCCGGCGCCGCCCCGTAGGTGCCGGACCACTGGGGGCAGCGGTCGTTGACGGTGGGGATCTGCACGCAGGGCTCCTCGATCTCCTGGGCCGTGGCGCCCGGCGCCCCGAGCAGGACCAGCGCGAGGAGGGGAAGGATGGTGCGGCGGCGGGTCCACATGCCGGGAGAATTCGACACCGGGTGCTTGTTCTCCTTCAGCAGGAATCCGGGCCTCTCGGGGCGAACCCTTAGAAGAGGTCAAACCGCCCAACGAAGGAGACTGCCATATGAGAGCCCGCGCCCTGCTACTCGCCCTGATCCTGCTCGGAGCTTTCGCCGGTGCCCGCCTCGCGGCGGGAGGATCCGGACTCTCCTCTCTTGCCGACGTGAGTGGGCTCGCAGTGGCTGAAGGCCCCGCACGACTTCTGTCGCCGTACGGCGGCCCGATGGGTGGAGGGGCGCTCGGCCAGGGAGCGGGCAACGCAACGGCTCCGGTTGAGGTCGGGCTCCCGGCACGCGTCGTGGACTTCACGCCCACGGTGCCGACCACGACGCGCACGTTCGGGACCACGGACTTCACCGATCTTGAGGTGGGCCCGCGTCAGGGCACCACCGACTGGCGTGTCGTCGGGGGCACGGGGAACGCCGCGGAGCTGTGGTTCCACATCACCAACACCGGGCGGATCATGGACCTCGGCGGCCGGTACGTGAACTATTCCGACGACCAGGGCGTGACGTGGAAGTCGGTCAAGCCCAGCGAGGAGCTGGTCAACGGCGAGGGCGCGATCCTCCAGGCGCCCAACGGCGATGTCGTTGCCGCCACGTGGGATCCCTACTCGGGCGACCGGGTGTTGACCTTCAAGTACACCGCGGCGACGCAGAAGTGGAGCTACATGTATCAGCCGCTCCACAACCCGTTCTGGGATCGTCCCGAGATCTACGTGATCCCAGGGTCGTTCACCGATCCCACCGGTGACCCTGTGCCCTACATCTCGTTCCTCCACGGATTCCCGCAGGCTCACTGGCAATACAGCTACGACAGCCTCAACTACCCGTTCGTCTCCTCACCGGACGTGGACGCCAGAAACGGAGGCGCTGCGATTCAGTCGTGGCTCGACGTGACCCCTTCTCCGATGCTGGACTACATGCAGCCGAATGTGGACCGGCTCTTCGAGCCGTTCACATCTCTCGGTGGGGGCAGGGCTCTCAAGGGTGACGTCATGTTCACATCGCAAGACATGAAATGGCACTCCTGGGAGACACCCGCGGGCGAAGGGATCAGCGGTCCCGTGCAGGTCGACTCCCGCGGCTGGCTCCACAACGTCAGCGGCGGCGAGTACCGGATCTCGACCGATGGAGCCCGGACGTGGAACGTGCTCGAGGGCCTTACGGGCTCCTTGGGTGACTTCAAGGCGAACGCGGCGGCGGGCGTGGCCGCTGTCGTTGCCGAGCGGAACACGCCGACGGGCGTACAGGACTTCATCTACAAGATCGACATCTCCACTGCGGAGCCCAAGCTGATGCGCACGTATCTGGTCGGCGACGCTGACGACGGCCGAATCAGCGGCGCCGGCGCCTACACGCTCCAGGGTGGGCACCGATTCGACTTCTCGAACGTCGCGATCTTCCCGGACGGGCGGCTCGCGGTCACCTTCATGGACAAGAAGACGAGGATCCCGGTCCCGACCCTCGGCGAGAACCCCGCCGTATGTCTGGTTGAGGATCAGCCACCCGGGCCGGCGGAGCTGGGATCACCCTGCAGGGTGGTGGCGCCCATGCTCGCGATCGAGCAGGTCACCCACCTGCCGGGGAGCTCGAGCTAGCCGGTTACAGCGACCCGTCCCGCGCGAGGTCGCGGAACATCGCCTGGGCTGACGCGCCCAAGCGGATGACGCTTGCGCCACCGACGAAGCCGCCGCCACCGGTGGCAACCCTGTTCTTGACCTTGTCCGTCGTGAGCGCGGCGGTGAGCAGCTCGAGCATCTCGAGGAACGAGAGGTCCGTGTCGAGGTACTTCGCGCCGACCAGCAGCCAGCGGAAGAGCGCCAACGGATCCTTGCGAACGTCCTCCCGCAGCTCGCGCAGCGCCGCGATCATCAGGCGACCCTGATTGAGGGACCGCCCGATGTCCCCGCCGCGGACGTCGTGTCGGTTGCGGGAGAAGGCGAGCGCCTTCGGGCCGTCGAGCCGCGCGGGCCCGGCCTGAAAGTGCGCGCCGGAGTAGAAGTCGCTCATCCCCTCGGAGATCGTGATCTCGATGCCGCCGATCTCGCTGACCATCCGGCGGAAGTCCTCGAAGCCGGTCAGCAGGTAGGCGTCGATCTCGATGCTGGTCAGACGCTCGACGGTCTCGACGACCAGGTTCGGGCCGCCGTGGAACAGGGACGCGTTGATCTTCTGGGTCGCCGCGCCGGGGATCGGCACGTACGAGTCTCTCGGGATCCCGAGGATCGAGGCGTCGCCCGTCCGGCGGTTCACCCCGATGATGTGCAGTGAGTCGGCGAGCGCCCCATCGACCGGCTTGCGGGGCCTCGCGTCGCTTCCGATCGCCAGGATGAAGAGTGGGTCGCTTCCCGGGATGCCGGGCCGGTAAGAAGCGGCCCCGACTTCTCCACGAACGTCGTAGCCGGAGACGAGCCACCGCTTGTCGACGAGCCGCAGGTCGTAGTCGCCGCCATGGCGGATGGGAACCTCGAGACCGTCGCCGTAGCCGATGGCCTCGAAACGCATGTTCGCGATCGCCGCGACCGGGGTGCCGTTCTCGTTGCGCAAGAACTGCACGACGATCCGAGCATCGTCCGGATGGACGGTGTCAAGGTCGCGCGCATCGCGCCCGAGGGTGAGGCGGTCGAGGTCGCGGCGGGCCTGGTCGCGCGTTTCGCGCATGAACGCGTCGAGTACGCCCGGGTAGCCGGCCTCACGCTGCGAGAGATCGACGAACGCGGCGGCGTACATCGCGGTCATCGTCTCCCGAACCTTTTCCGCCGCTCCGAGCAGCGGCCCGCGCGGCGCGCGGCCCTTGAGCTCGACGGACGTGAACTTCGCCAGACGGACCTCGAGCTGTGGCCGCTCGGCAGGTGCGACCGGCGCGACGTCCGTGTCGGCTGGGGTGCACGCCGAGGCGAGGCAGGCCGCGAGGGATATTGCGAGGCGCTTCCGCCAGATTCCGGGCTTCATGGCTCCGAGGCTATCCGGTCCCCGGGGGTGCGCTCGAGTGTTCATTCGCCGGTCATGTTCCGTTTTGCAGGACCTGGGAGCCTTATAGCGAACTCTCATACGCATGTGGGCGCTCTCGAGGAGGCCAAGACGATGCCCGTGACCCGACGAGACTTCCTGAAGACGAGCGCGGCCGCCGGCGCGCTGCTTCTCGCCCGGCCGTGGAGCCGCGCCCTCGGAGCCACGCTCGGCTCGGACACGGCCACCGCCGCCTCTCGCACCTCACGGCTGTTCCCCGGGACGACCCTTGTCCATGCCGACCTCCACAATCACACCCTGCTCTCGGATGGGGACGGCGACGCCACGCAGGCGTTCATCAAGATGCGGGACGCCGGGCTCGACGTCGCCGCGCTCACCGACCACTCGACGATCGGCCTGACAGGCGGTACCTGTGTGGGCGGCGAATGCTCGATCGCGGGCATCAACGAGGAGAGCTGGCAGCAACTGAGTGGCCTCGCCGACGCTGCCAATTCCGACGGATCCTTCGTGGCGATCCGGGGCTTCGAGTGGTCGAGCCCGACCATGGGGCACATGAACGTCTGGTTCTCCGAGAGGTGGATAGACCCGCTTCACACGGGCGGCGCCAGTACGGGCGAGGGGGCGGCCCAGTTCATGCACCAGGAGATGCCGGGTGGGGATACGTTCAGCGCCGAGCTGGACGCGCTGGTGCGCCAGTTCCCGAGCAACGGGACGAGCATGCGGGCGTTCTACGAGTGGCTGCGCCAGCCGGCGAGCACGCCAGGCATCGGCGGAGGCCTCGACGGGATCGCGGGCTTCAATCACCCGGGTCGCGAGCCGGGCCGGTTCGGCTACTTCACGCCCGACAGCAGGCTCGAGGGCCAGGTCGTGAGCCTCGAGATGATGAACCGCGGCGAGGACTACATCTACGAGGGCACCGACGAGGGATTCCCCTCGCCAATGGTCGACTGCCTGAACAAGGGCTGGCGTGTCGGTCTCCTCGGCGTCACCGACGAGCACGGGACGAACTGGGGAACGCCGCTCGGCAAGGGACGCGGTGGGATCTGGGTGGACTCGCTCACGCGCAACGGCGTGAAGGAGGGGATGAAGTCCCGCCGCTTCTTCGCCACCCGGGAACGCGGCCTGCGCATCGACGCTGCCGCGAACGGTGTGCGCATGGGGAGTGTGTTGCCGCATTCCTCCGGCACGGTCCGATTCGAGCTCGATATCGACGGGGGATCGTCCTGGTACGGACGGGCGCTCTCGGTGCAGGTGCTCCGCCCCGGCACCCTCATGCCGACGGTTGCCCACGTGGAGGCGGTTCGCGTTCCCGTGAGCGAGGGGGCGGGTGCCGAGCCGGTGATCTCCTTCGAGGTCCCTATCAACGCGGCGGACGGTGGCTGGGTCGTCCTGCGGGTCACAGACCCCGCGGCGACCGCCGACGGCCGCGCGGATGCGACCTGGCGCGGGTTCGGCAACGCGATCGCCTACGCGAGCCCGTTCTTCCTGCAGCCCTAAGCCCCACTCCCCGGCATATCCTCGGCGCATGAACGACGCCGAGCCATACCTCGAGCACAACCGCGCGCTCTGGAACGAGAGGGCGACGAAGCCGGCTGGCTAGCTGTCAAGCGGAGCGGCGGAGGAGCGCCTGCTCGAGCTCTGGGTCCGTTGGCTCGACCAGGATGTCTCCGTCGGGGAAGACGATCACGGGGATGTTCCTGCGGCCCGACAGCCTGATGGCCTCTTCCTTGGCCTCGGCGTCCACGTCGACATCGATGTACTCATAGTCGGTTCCCGTGCGGTCGAGCATGCGCTTGGCGCGGAAGCAGTCCCCACACCAGTCGGCGCCGTAGACCTTGATCTCAGTCATCTCCTCTATATGTACCCGCTTTCAGCCCGAAATCCCTGCTTTCGCTGTGATCAGCCGTCTGGGACAATACGGGCGATGCCAGTATTGCCCGTCCTGCTCGCCAGCGGCCTCCTTGCTGCATCCGGTCAATCGCTCGCCTCGAGTGAGCAAGCGACGTGTACGTACGACGACCCCTTGAAGACGGTGACCATAACCATCCCCAATACCGAGGAGCCCGCATTCGTTCTGTTGACGGCTGAGGGTGGGGTCATCTCGTACCAAGAGATCGACTTCGAAACGTTCGAGTTCACCCCGAAGCAGACCTGCGGCGCCGCAACCACGACCAACACGGACCTCGTCCGAACCCAGGGTGGGGGACCGAACGGCGCCCTGCTCATCGCCGACGAGACCACCGGACCCTTTGCGCCGGGGTTCACCGCGGAGGGGACCGGCGTGGCGGAGATTGAGTTCGAGTTCCAGCCCATCGGGGGCGTCATCTTCGGTGGCTCCCCGACACCGGCGGTCGTTCGTCTCGGAACCCTCGGGGCGAACATCAACGGGGACGACGACGTGGACGTGACGTTGGTAGGGAGCCAGACCACCTTCTTCGGTTCCATCGGGAGTCCCGGCGCGGATGACATCGCCGCCACCGGTGGGTTCGGGACGGGCGACCCGTCGCCGATCCTGTTTTCCGCCGCGGGGGGAGATGGGAACGATCACCTCGTGGCTGGAACCGGACCCGCGGGGTTGAACGGGTTCGGCGGAGACGACATCATCGTCGGCGGCCCGGGTGGGGACTCCATCACGGGCGATGCCGGGAACGATCGGGTGAGCGCCGGTCCGGGCGCGGACGACGTCACGGGCGGTGGCGGCAACGACACCCTTCGTGGAGGGCCCAGCAGGGATCTCTTGAACGGCGGCAGCGGACGCGACAAGTGTGTCGGCGGCCCCGGCAAGGATCTCGTGACGAAGTGCGAGCGCTGAGCTAGGAACGTCTGAAGGCGGCGAGATAGGCGGGGTGCCAGCCTCGCCTCGAGCCCAGCCACCGGCGGTGCGGCGCGTACGAGCCCTCGATCTCGACGAGGCCCTGCGACTCGAAGAGCCGTCGTACCTCATTGCCGGAGGGCCGATAGATATGTGTCGGGTCCTTCGAGTACGCGAACCGGTAGATCGCGCGACTGACCGGGCCGTTGACCGTCGGGAGATGCACCACACACGTCCCTCCGGGGACGAGGGCTCCACGGATCGCACCAACCCCCGCGACGGGATCCTGCAGGTGCTCGATGACGTTGATCGCCAGGACGACATCGAAGGGGCGATTGAAGGGGAGTGACCGCTGGATGTCGGCGGTGACGACGGTGGCACCAGGGACGCGGGATCTCGCTACACCTGCGGCGTGCGCCGAAACGTCGACGCCGGCCAGTCGGCACCGGTTCGCGAAACGCCTGAGCAGATGGCCGTACCCGCACCCGATGTCGAGGAGAGCGCTCTTTGGCCCCGGCGGGGGTGCGAGGCGTTGCACCAGCTCGACGACGCGATCATCGCGTGCGCGATCGAACCGGGTTTGCCGCTGACCGCACACGTCGCGGTAGTACGACTCTTCGAACACCTGTGCGTCAGGCGACCGTGAACTCCCCGCGCATACCGAGGAACGCGTGCGGCGTGCCGTCCGGAGCCTCCACGAAGCACACATACCCGAACCTGCCGGGAACCAGAGCCGCGGCGAACTCCGCTGACTCGCCGGGTTGGGCCTCGACGCGATTCACAGCTTGCGTGAGCTTGCCGATCTCTTTCTCCGGGAGCTCGATGATCTCCTCGATGCTCTGCGGACCTGTGATGTACGCGAGATACAGCTCGTGCGGCTCCTCGCCGGTGTTCTCGAGGACAAAGGTGTACTCGCCTTCGGCGACCGTAGCGGGCGCCAACTGGAACTCGTACTCGACTGCAGTGATCGGGATCTCGTCACCGATACCGCCGCCGAGAGTCTGCTCCTCGACCGGCTGCCCGGGCCGGGCATCGATCGTCGGGTCGTCCTGCGCGCACGCTCCGAGGACCAGGGTGAGCGTGACCAGGAACAGCCGCCTCACTTATGCGCCTCTTCCTTCTCCTTCTGGGACTCGGCGATCACCTTGTCGGCGAGGTGCGAGGGCACTTCCTCGTAGTGCGAGAACGTCATGGTGAACACGCCGCGCCCTCCGGTGATCGAGCGTAGGTCGATCGAGTAGCGCGTCAGCTCCGACTGGGGGACCTGCGCGAAGACCCGCGTCTTGCCCGTGCCGGTCGGGTTCATCCCCGACACGCGCCCGCGTTTCGTGTTGAGGTCGCCGATCACATCACCGGTCATCGAGTCGGGGACGAGAACGTCGAGGTCCATAACGGGCTCGAGGAGCACGACGCCCGACTTCTGCACGGCCTCCTTGATCCCGATCGAGCCGGCGATCTGGAACGCCATGTCGGACGAGTCCACGGTGTGAAACTTTCCGTCGTGAAGGGTCACGCGCAGGTCGACCATCTGGTGGCCGGTCGTCCCTTCCTCCATCGCCTTGCGGATGCCCTTCTCCACCGACGGGATGAACTGGCTCGGGATCGCGCCGCCGTGGATCTTGTTGATGTACTCGAAGCCGCCGCCTCGCTCGAGCGGCTCGACCTTCATGTGCGCAACGGCGTACTGGCCGTGGCCCCCGCTCTGCTTCACGTGGCGCCCGATCGCCTCCACCGCCGAGCGGATCGTCTCCTTGTACGGGACGCGCGCGGGGTGGCTGATGACCTCCACGCCGAACTTGCGCAGCATCCGCTCCGCCATCACGTCGAGGTGCGCCTCGCCCATGCCGTACATCACGGTCTCGTGGGTGTCTGCTTTTCGCTCGACGCGGAACGTCGGATCCTCTTCCTGCAGCCGGTGGTACGCGGTGGAGAGCTTGTCCTCGTCGCCCTTCGTCTTCGGCTCCACCGCGACCGCGTGGAGCGGCTCCGGCAGCTCGAGCGCGGCGACCGTCACCGGTGCCGATTTCTCCGAGAACGTGTCGCCCGTGTGCGTGCCCGACAGCTTGGCAACCGCACCGATGTCGCCGGCCGGCACCTCCGCCACGTTCTCGTGTTCCTTGCCGCGCATCGTGAAGAGCTGATGAACACGCTCGTCGGAGTTCTGCGTGGCGTTGTGCACCGTCGTGTCGGGACGGAGCTTGCCGGAATAGACGCGGAACAGGTTGATGCGACCGACGTAGGGATCGGAGACGGTCTTGAAGACGAACGCGGCCAGGGGCCCGTTCGGATCGTTGGGAAGCTCCTGCTCCTCGCCCTCCTTCGTCATCGCCTTGGCGGGCGGCCGGTCGAGCGGCGAGGGGAACTCGTCCACGATCAGGTCCGCGAGCCGGTCGACCCCAATCCCCTTGGAGGCGGCGCCGACGAGAACCGGCGCGATCCTGGCCTCAGCGAGTCCACCGCGGATCCCCTTGACGATGTCCTCCTCGGGCAGCTCTCCTTCTTCCAGGTAGCGCTCGAGGAGCGCGTCGTCGGACTCCGCGACGGACTCGGCCAGCTTCTCTCGAAGCGGGTCGGCCTGGTTGTGTAGCTCCTCGGGCCAGTCGCTCTCCTGGCCCTTCGGGCCCGATGGGTAGCGGTACGCCTTGTTGGTGAGGAAGTCGACCACGCCTTCGAAGCCGTGCTCCTCGCCGATGGGGAACTGGAGCGGTGCGACCTGGGTGCCGAACGACTGCACGAGCTGGTCGAGCGTCCGCTGGAACGAGGCGCGCTCCCGATCCATCTTGTTGATGAAGAACGCGCGCGGGAGGTTGTGCTCGACCGCGAGCTCCCAGACGACCTCGTGCTGCACTTCCACGCCGTCCACGGCAGAGACCACGAACAGGCAGGCATCCACGGCGCGGAGCGCGGCGCGCACATCGCCGATGAAGTCCGCATACCCGGGGGCGTCGAGGATGTTCAGCTTGTTGTTGCGCCACTCGATGGGGGTCAAGGCGAGGGAGACGCTGATCTGTCGCTTGACCTCTTCGGGCTCGAAATCGCTGACGGTATTGCCGTCCTCGACGGTTCCCATCCGGGTGGTCACACCCCCCAGGAACTGAAGGGCTTCGGCGAGCGTCGTCTTGCCGCTCCCTCCGTGGCCGACGAGCAGGACGTTGCGGATGTTGCCGGCTTCGTAGGTGTTCAAGGCTCGGCTCCCCGGGTCGGTGGGAGCCGATTATAGAGTTCCCTCGATGAAGCGCTTCTTGCCCCCTGCCGCTTCGGCCGTCCCGTGGCTCCTCGGGGTGTCCGTGACGGCCTCCGTAGCCGCGGCGATCCTGATCGTCTCGGGTCGCCTCCTGGCAGGGGGAGTGGTCGGGGGGGTCGCGGTGGCTGCCTCGATCGTTGCGGGTCTGGGCGCGAAGCGCTCGGGGACGGCCAGGCTGGTCTTCGCAGACCATGCCGTCGAGCGCGTCCTGGAGGCGTCGCTGTTCGGATCAGTGGCGTGGGCCGCGATGCCCTCCGACCCGTGGACCGCCGGCGCCGCGCTGACCGCTCTCGTGGCGTCCTACCTCGCGTCGTATCTCACGGCAAAGGCGATCGGCCTGGGTTTCGAGGTGCACGAGCGCCTCCCGTACCGATCCGTTCGGCCGCTCCTCGGAGTCCTCGGACTGTTGATCCCCGAGATCCTCGACATCGCGTTATGGGCGGCCGCCGTCATCTCGCTGGAGCCGGTGGTGCGCCACGGCACGTCGGTCGCTCGCCAACGGGAGCCCGAATGAGCGTGCCGCCGGAGACGCTCAAGGAGCGCATCGCGTACTCCGCGTTCGCCACGATGGAGCGCCTCGCGATGGCGCTGCCGGAGTCGATCGGGCGCCCACTCTTCGAGGAGCTGTCGGGGGCCGCGTTCCACGTCGCCGCCAAAGCGCGCCGCGTGGTCGCCGGCAACCTCTCCCGCGTGTTGGGTCGGGCACCGGGATCGCCGCTGGTTCAGGCGGCGACGAAGGAGGCGTTCCGTTCGTACGGCCGCTACTGGTTCGACACGTTCCATGCTCGAGTGATCCCGCCCGAGGAGCTGGCGCGGCGGCAGGTCTTCATCGGACGCGAGCATCTCGAGCGAGCCTTCGAGAAGGGTGGCGGCCTCGTGCTCGCGCTTCCGCATCTCGGGAACTGGGACACGGCCGGAGCCTGGGTGCCGCTGCAGGGCTGGGGGATCACCGCCGTCGCGGAGCTGCTGCGCCCCGAGCGTCTGTACGACCTATTCCTCAACCACCGCCGGTCGCTCGGGTTGGGCGTGCTCGGCCTCGCCGACGATCGCAAGGTTGCGGAGGAGTGCATCCGCTTGCTGTCGGAGAACGAGCTGATCGCGCTCGTCGCCGACCGCGACCTGCAGGGGAACGGCGTCGTGGTCGAGATGTTCGGCGAGGAGCGGCGCATGCCGGCAGGCCCGGCATTGCTCTCGCTCGCGACGGGCTGTCCGCTGATGTCGGCCGCGTGCTACGACACCGCGGACGGTTGGGTGACGTACATCTCCGCGCCGATCGAGATCGAGAGGACCGACAGCCTGCGTGACGACGTCACCACGGTGACCCGCATCCTTGCCGAGCACTTCGAGCGAGCGATCGGCGCCGCACCCACCCAGTGGCACATGTTCCAGCCGGCGTGGGAGGAGCCGGCCGACGTCGGCAAGCCCGCGTCTGCGGCCGCCGCGGCGGGTGCCGCGGCTCCATGAAGATCCTCCTCGCCTGCCCGTACGCCTGGGACGCGCCGGGAGGCGTGCAGGTCCACGTCGGTCAGCTGGCCGCGAGACTTCGAGACAAGGGACACGAGGTGCTCGTCCTCGCGCCATCGTCGTCACGTCCCGCCGAGCCATTCGTGCGTGTGACAGGACGCCCGATCAGGGTTTCGTACAACCAGTCGGTCGCGCCGATCGCTCCGACCCCCCGTGCCTATCGCTCGACGCGGGTCGAGGTCGCGAGGTTCCGACCCGATGTCGTGCACGTGCACGAGCCGTTCGTGCCGGGTCCCTCGATGTTCGCCGCGATGTCTTCGCACGCGCCCGTCGTCGCGACGTTCCATGCGTACGCTGATCGGTCGCGACTCTTGTCACTCGCCGCTCCCGCCCTGCGGAAGGTCTGGGGGCGACTTTCGATCCGGATCGCCGTCTCACAGGCGGCCGCGGACTTCGTCGGCGGGCCGATGGGGGAGAGGAATGTGTTGCGCATCGTTCCGAACGGAGCCGATGTCGAGCTGTTCGCGTCCGCACAGCCGGCGCAGCTACCGGAAGGCCGGCGGATCCTGTTCGTGAACCGTCTCGATCCTCGGAAAGGGTTCCGCGTGATGGTTGAGGCCTTCCGCGAGCTTGCGTCCGAACGTTCGGACGCCATCCTGGTGGTGGCGGGCGACGGCGCCGAGCGAACCGCCCTGCGCGAGCTGCCGATCGAGACGCGCTCGCGCGTCGTCATGCTCGGGAACGTTCCGCACGAGGAGCTGCCGCAGTACCACGCGGCCGCGGAGGTGTTCTGCGCGCCCGCCACCGGTCGGGAGTCGTTCGGCATCGTCCTGGTCGAGGCGATGGCCGCCGGACTCCCGGTCATCGCCACCGACATCCCCGGATACCGGGAGGTCGTCCGCAGCGATATCGAGGGGATCCTGGTTCCGCCTCGAGATGCCGGCGCGTTGGCCGCCTCGCTCGCTCGGTTGCTGGACGATGCGGATCTCGCGAAGCGTCTGGGCGAGGCCGGCCGCCAGCGCGCGCAGCGCTACTCCTGGGACAGGGTCGCCGCCGAGATCGAGGATATCTACCGAGAGGCCAAGAGCCGGTCTTAACCGGCTTTGCGCTGCTTGCGGCAGCGAGCGCAGAGCCCGTACACGTCGGCGCGATGCCCGGTCACTCGGAACCCCCGTGGCTTCGCGACCGCGGCCGCCCAGTCCTCGACCTCGCACGACGGGATCGAGACGACCTGGCCGCATCGCTCACAGATGAGATGGTGGTGGTGCACGACCTCGCACAGCTTGTAGCCGAGCTCGCCAGGCTCGGCATCGAACGTCTCGGCCGTGCCGGCCTCCGCGAGCGCACGCAGGGTTCGGTACACGGTCGCCAAACCGGGTGCGCCCCGGCCGCGCAGCTCGTCGTGGAGGTTCTGCGCGGTGACCGGGCGGTCCTTCTTCTCGAGCGCCTCGATGATCGCCACGCGCTGCGGGGTTGGACGAAGGCCCGAGTCGCGTGCGAGCGTCGCGGCGTCGCTCATGCGCTCTTCCGGGGTCGGTGGGCGACGGCCGTGCGCCGCCCGATCGCGGCGAACACGACGAACGCGAGGATCGACGTGAGGACGATCGTGCCGCCGGGAACGAGCTCCCCGTGTGCGGCCGCGATGAACAGGCCGAGCAACGCAGAGGTGCCACCGACGACAACTGCCCAGCCGAGCGTCGCTCGGAACGAGTGAGCCACCTTCGATCCCGCCGCCACGGGCACGATCATCAGCGCGGCAACCAGTAACAATCCGACCACCCGCATCCCGCCGACGACGAGCAATGCCGTCAGACCGACGAGCAGCAGGTTCAGCATGTCGACCGGCAGCCCCGCGGCGCGCGCGGTCTCCTCGTCGAGCGCGACCGCAAGCAGCGGCCGGTAGAGCAGAAGGATCGCGGCAACGACCGCCACGCCAAGAACGGCGATCAACAAGACGTCGCTCCATGCCATCGAGAACAGCGACCCGAACAGGATGCCCAACGCCGAGGTGTTGAAGCGTCCCGCCAGGCTGAGCCCGACCGCACCCACTGCGATCCCCAAGTAGAAGAGGAGCGCAAGAGAGAGGTCACCCGTGAGTCTTCCTCGTACCCGCAACGCTTCGAGGAGGATGGCGCCGAGCAGCGCCACGATCAGCGCCCCCCAGACGCCCGAGAACCCGACGAGCGCACCGAGCGCGACGCCGGCGAGCGCGAGGTGCCCAACCCCATCGCCGACGAGGGAGAGGCGCCGTTGGACGAGGAAGGCGCCGACGAACGGAGCCACCAGGCCGATAAGGATCGCGGCCACGAGAGCGCGCTGCCCGAACTCTTGGGTGAATAGGAGAAAGAAACGTGATGCGGAGCCGACGTCCGTCATGCGAGCGTGTCCTCGGAATGGAACTCCTCATGCGAGACGTCGCGGAGCCGGCCGTCCTCCATGAACAGGATCCGGTCGGTGACGTCATGGAAGTCGTCGGGATCGTGCGACACGACCACCACAGCCGCGCCTTCGTCCGCGCGGCGCCGCAGGTCCTGGACCATCCTCGGCCTGAAGGAGCGGTCGATCGCGTTGGTGGGCTCATCCAGGATCAGGACGGGCTTGTCGCCGGCCAGCGCCCGGGCGATCAGCGCACGCTGCTGCTGTCCACCCGAGAGCTCGAAGACGCATTCATCTGCAAGGTCGGTCAGCCCCACCGAATCGAGTGCGGCGGCGACAAGCTGGTCATCTTCTTTGCGACTTCCGCGGAACAGTGAGCGGGCGGGCGTCAGCCCGGCCTCGACGAGCTCCGCCACCGACACGGGCAGCACCATCCGAGCCGCGCCCTGCTGGGGTGCATAGCCGATGCGCCGGCGGGCCTCGGGGAGGGCGGCGGGCCGGCTCAGCACGAGTACGGTGCCGTGCTCCGGCTCGATAAGGCCGACCACGACCTTGATCAGGGTCGACTTGCCCGAGCCGTTGGGGCCGGTCAGGACGACGAACTGTCCGGTCGCGATGAAGAGATCGAGTCCGTCGAGAACGGGGACCGGGCCGTAGCCGGCACGGAGCCCGCGAACCTCGATGGCGGCGGTCACGGGCAGCCGAGGCCCTCTCGGAGCGACTCGAGGTTGTCTTCCATCACGGTGAGATAGTCGCCGTCTTCCGGTCGTGATTCCAGCGTATGCAGGGGGAGAGCCTCCACGCCGGCGTCGGACGCGACGGACTCGGCGATCCGCTTCGCCTCGTCGCTTGCCTCGTAGAAGACCGCTTTGGCTCCCTCCGAGCGCAGGAGATCCGCGGCTTCCTGGAGCGCTGTCGCGGTCGGCTCACCTTCCGGCTCGAGCCCGGCCAAGCCGTGCTGCTCCAAGCCGTACCGATGCGCCACATAGCCGAAGGCTTCGTGGGAGACGATCATCTCCGTGACCTCACAGGTCGCCAAGGCCTCCTGGTACGTGCGGTCGAGATCTGTCAGCTCGTCGCTCAGCGCTCGGGCGTTGTCCTCGTAGTCTGCGGCGCGACCGGAGTCCGCCTCGCTGAGTGCGTCGGCGATCTTGCCCACGATGTCCCGAAACAGGACCGGATCCAGCCACACGTGCGCGTCGAATGCCGGCTCGCCGTTCTGTTCTGCCGCTTCGTCTTCCTCGTGAGCGTGACCCTCGAGCAGCTCGATCCCCTCCGTCACGTCGACCACGATTCCCGATGCGTCCCGTACCGAGTCCTCCACCTGCGGCTGGAACCCGATGTCTCCGAGGTAGAGCACGACGTCGGCATCCTCGATGGCGGAGCGCTGCTCGAAGCTGAGCTCGACATCGTGTGCCTCGCCGCCCGGGGGGGTGAGGTCGGTCACCCGAACGTCGGAGCCGGCGATGCGCTCCGAGGCGTACGCCAGCGAGTAGAAGGAGGCGACTACCGATCGGCCATTACCGGTGGCCTCCGAACAGCCCGCCGCGAACAGCGCCGCGATCGTGAGAAAGGTCCATAGCTTCTTCATGTTTGGGAATGATAATCGTTCTCAAGTAGCGATCGCAACCCGGGTTGTTGCCTCCGGACCGACGGACGCGGAGACTCTGCCCATGTCTCACCGCTTCGGAAAGGTGGCCCCGCGCACCACGAGGGCGCTCTCCGTGATCGCGGGGGCCTTCGCGGTGGCCACGCTCATCGGCCTGATCGTGCTGAGGCCAACAGGCGAGGAGCGCGGCGAGCTTCCTGCCCTGGGCTTCCCCAGCGAGGTACTCAGCGGCGAAGTGGTCAAGTCCGAGGAGCACCCGTGCCCGGGCGAGAGCGAGGCCCAAGGCGGCGTCGTGTGCCGCACCGCGACGTTCAGGATCGCGGAGGGGACCGACGAGGGCGAGTTCTTCACGCAGGAGCTCGTCGTGAGCGGCACCACGCCGAACCTCGAGGCCGGCGACCCGGTCATGATTGCGGTGGACCCGCTGGCGGAGCCCGAGTTCAAGTACCGCTACTTCGATCGCGCGCGCGGCTCGCCGCTCCTGTGGCTCTCCTTGCTCTTCGCCGCGGCGGTCGTGGCCCTGGGACGTTGGCGCGGGATCTCGGCGCTGGTGGGACTCGCCGCGAGCTTCTTCGTGCTCGTGCAGTTCATCCTTCCCTCAATCCTCGACGGACGGAGCGCGCTTCCCGTCGCGATCGTGGGCGCGGCCGCGATCGCCTTCCTCGCGCTCTACACCGCGCACGGGTTCGGCACGATGACCACGGTGGCCCTGCTGGGCACGCTCGCGAGCCTGGCGCTGGTGGCCATCCTGGCGAACGTGTTCACCGGGCTGACGGAGCTCACCGGCCTCGCGTCCGAGGAGTCCATCGTGGTCCAGATCGGAGCGGCAAACGTGGACCTCGCCGGCATCGTCCTGGGCGGAATGGTGATCGGCGCGCTCGGAGCGATCGACGACATGACCGTCACGCAGGCCTCGGCGGTCTGGGAGCTGCATTCGATCGACCCGGGGATGTCGAAGGCATCGCTGGTCCGCTCCGCCCTCGCCATTGGACGAGACCATGTGGCCTCCACGGTCAACACGCTCGCGCTGGCGTACGCGGGAGCCTCGATGCCAGTCCTCCTGCTCCTGGTCCTGTCGGGGCAGTCCCTGACCACGGTGGCCAGCGGCGAGGTGATCGCCACCGAGATCGTCAGAACCCTCGTGGGGAGCATCGGACTGGTTGCCGCCGTCCCCATGACCACCGCGCTGGCGGCCTGGGCGGTCGGTCCCGGCCGAGCTCCGTCCGAGTAACCTCCGGGCCCCTGGTACGATTCGGCCGTGCTCGGCCTGTGGATCCTCCTCGGCGTCGTCGGCGTCCTGCTGCTGTACGTCATCCTGACGTTCAACCGCCTGGTACGGCATCGGAACCGCGTCGAGAATTCCTGGTCCGGCATCGACGTCCAGCTGCGACGCCGCTACGACCTCATCCCGAACCTCATCGAGACCGTGAAGGGCTACGCGACACACGAGCGTGAGCTGTTCGAGCAGGTCACACGCGCAAGAACCCAGGCGATGGACGCGGGCACGGTCGGTGATCAAGCGCAGGCGGAGCGACAGGTCACCCAGAGCCTGGGCAAGTTGCTGGCGGTCGCGGAGGCGTACCCGCAGCTCCGCGCGAATGAGAACTTCCTTGCGCTGCAGGAGGAGCTGACGGCGACCGAGAGCAAGATCGCCTTCGCGCGCCAGTTCTACAACGACCAGGTGATGCGCTTCAACACGATCATCCAGCAGTTCCCATCCGTCGTCGTCGCCCGACTGACCGGGTTCCGCGAGCGAGAGTTCTTCGAGACCGAAGAGGACTCGCGCGGCGCCGTGGCCGTCGACATCTAAGCCGTGTACGAGCAGATCACCAGCAACAGGCTCCGGTCCTTCCTGCTCGTCTTTCTCGTGATCCTCCTCGCCGGAGGGATGGGATGGCTGCTCGGCGAGTGGCTCGGCGGCGGGCCCGCCGGGATCCTCGGGCTGGCCGTTGCGCTCGGCATCGCGGGCGTCATGTCCTTCATGTCGTATCGGTTCGGCGATCGGCTCGTGCTGCGTGTGAGTCGTGCCAAGCCCGCCGATCCTCAGCAGTACGCCCAGCTTCACAACCTGATGGAGGGGCTCTCGATCGCGGCCGGCACGCCGAAGCCGGCCCTCTACGTCATCGACGAGCCGGCACCGAACGCGTTCGCGACGGGGCGCAATCCCGAGCACTCATCCGTCGCGGTGACGACCGGCCTGATCGAGGCCACGAACCGCGTCGAGCTCGAGGGCGTGCTGGCGCACGAGCTCTCTCACATCACGAACCGCGACATGCTCGTGAACACGCTGACGGCGACGCTCGTCGGGGTGGTCGCCCTGATCTCCGGCTGGATGCGGCGCATCCTGTTCTGGGGTGGCGGCCGTCGGAAGGGGACGGCGCCATTCGTGCTCATCATCGGCCTGGTCGGAGCGATCCTCGCGCCGCTCGCCGCACAGCTGATCCGTTTCGCGATCTCGCGCCGACGCGAGTACCTGGCAGACGCGAACGGCGCGCTGCTCACCCGCTACCCCCCCGGTCTCGCGAGCGCGCTGCGAAAGATCTCCCAGAATCCCAACCAGATGCGGGTCGCGAACAACGCGACCGCTCATCTCTGGCTCAGCCAGCCGTCCCGAGCGGCGGGAGAAGGCCACACGGGGATCGAGCGTCTCTTCTCGACCCACCCGCCGATCCAGGAGCGGATCAGCATCCTCGAGGAGATGTGACGCTCATTCGTTGATGCGCCTCGCCGAGGCCGATAGCATGAGGCCTCGGCCTTCCCCCCAACTCAGGAGGACTTCCAAAGTGGCTTCAGCACGTCTGAGAACGCTGTTCGCTTTGCTCGCTGCCTGCTCGCTCCTCGCCGCCTGTGGCGGTGACAGCGGTGGAGAGGATGGCGAGCTGTCCGAGCTCGGCATCGGTGAGGATGCACCGCCGGTCTGTCCGCTGACCGGCGTCGAGGCCGAAGACGAATCGCTGCTCGAGCGACGCGTCCTGGCAGTCAAGATCGAGAACTCGCCGGAGGCGCGGCCGCAGATCGGGCTCGTGGAGGCCGACATCGTCTACGAGCAGGAAGCCGAGGGCGGGATCACGCGGTTCAACGTCCTGTACCACTGCGAGGACTCGGAGAGGATCGGCCCCATCCGGAGCGCAAGGCCGGTCGATCCCGCGATCCTGCAGCAATACGGCGACCCCCTGTTCGTCCACGCCGGAAGCGTCGACGCTGTGATCGAGGACGTCGAGGCCGCCGGGATCGAGGACATCAACTGCAACTTCGAGGTTGATGTGTGCCCGCGCGACCCGAACCACACTGCGCCGCACGACGTCTTCACCTCAACCGACGCGCTCCGAGACGCTGGCAAGACGCCAGGCTCGGCGCCCGAGGCGGTCTTCACCTACGACGAGGAAGTCCCGAAGGGCAAGCGTGGTCGCGAGGTGAACCTCAACTTCTCGCCCGTCGCGAACGTCTTCTGGCGCTACCGCGCCAACCAGGGCCAGTACCTGCGTTTCCACGACGACACCGCTCACGACCTGGAGGACGGGTCCCAGGTGGCGGCGGACAACGTGGTGGTGATGGTGGTCGAGCGGTTCGACACTCGGATCACTGATGCAGCCGGGAACGCCGTGCCGAACTTCGAGATCGTCGGCTCCGGGGACCTGTACGTCTTCCGCAACGGGAAGGTCATCCAGGGCCGGTGGGACCGTGACGAGGACAGCGACAAGACCCAGCTCCTGGACAGGAAGGGCGAGGAGATCTTCCTCGCGCCCGGCCAGACCTGGGTCGAGCTGTTCCCCGACGACCCGGCATCGCCCGTCGAGTTCTGACGCGCGGACGCCTCCAGGCCCCGCGCCGTATCCTGAGAGCTCGACGATCGGGGGTCGAGATGGACAGGGAGACGGGCACGTTCACGGTGAAGTCGGGCCTCGCCGAGATGCTCAAGGGCGGGGTCATCATGGACGTCACCAACGCCGAGCAGGCCAAGATCGCCGAGGACGCCGGCGCCGTCGCCGTGATGGCGCTCGAGCGTGTGCCCGCCGACATCCGGGCCGAGGGCGGCGTCGCCCGCATGGCGGATCCCACGAAGGTGCAGGAGATCATGGAGGCCGTCACGATCCCTGTCATGGCGAAATGCCGGATCGGCCACTTCGTCGAGGCCCAGATCCTGCAGGCCCAAGGCGTCGACTACATCGACGAGTCCGAGGTCCTTACCCCCGCCGACGAGTCGTACCACATCGACAAGTGGGGATTCACGGTTCCTTTCGTCTGTGGCGCTCGCGATCTCGGTGAGGCGTTGCGCCGGATCGCGGAGGGCGCGGCGATGATCCGCACGAAGGGCGAGGCCGGCACGGGCAACGTCGTCGAGGCAGTTCGCCACGTGCGCACGATCAACAAGCAGATCGCGGCGCTCAAAGGCGCGCGGGGAGAGGAGCTCGGGACGGCCGCCAAGGAGCTCGGTGCTCCGCTGGAGCTCGTGCGTCAGGTCGCGGCAACCGGCTCGCTCCCTCTCGTGAACTTCGCGGCCGGTGGTCTCGCGACGCCGGCCGACGCGGCGCTGATGATGCAGCTCGGAATGGATGGCGTGTTCGTCGGCTCTGGGATCTACAAGTCCGAGGACCCGGCGCCCCGAGCCCGGGCGATCGTCGAGGCCACGACCTACTTCGAGGATCCCGACATGCTCGCGAAGATCTCGGCGGGTCTCGGCGAGCCCATGCCCGGCATCGAAATCTCGACCCTTGGCGAGGAGAATCTGCTCCAGAAGCGCGGCTGGTGAGCGAGGCGCCCGCACCAGCGAGACCAGAGGGCCGCGCAGCGCACGTCATCTCGCAGCTCGGTGGTGGCACCTGCGGCAGGGCCGCCTATTGACGACCCCACCGCCGAAAGCGATCGAGGCTTAGCTCTCGCGGTCCTGTGTCAGCGCGAGCGTGTTGCCCTCGCTGTCCTTGAACCACGCACCGAGGAATCCGTCCATGCTCGCGACGTCACCCTCCCACTCGATGCCTTCCATCTCGAAGGTGTCGAAGGTCACACCGCTGGACTTCAGCTCCGCGACGGTTGCCTTGACGTCGGGAACCGTCCACTCCATCTGCGTGTTCTTCGCCGTTCCCGCGTACGGCGTCGGGAACAGCCCGAATCCAGTACCGCCGGTCTCGTAGTACACACCGCCGATGTCCTCTTCCTTGGGCGTGAGACCGAGCTTGTCCTTGTACCAGGCCTTGGCCCGGTCCATGTCGGCGACCGGCAGTGTTGCGTGTGCTGCATAGCCCTCCAGGATCGACATGTGTTGCCTCCTCTCCGGGGCCGCCCGGCCCCGTGGCGTTCGATGGTACGCCGGAGCGGGCAGGAGTGGTTAGCGGGGTGGTGGACCGACGCCCATACGCTCCCGTACGAGGGCGAGCGTCTCCGACGAGATCGCGCGCGCTTTGTCGGCACCCTTCGACAGGATCTCCTCGAGTGCGGCCTGATCCGGCCGGATCTCCGCATAGCGATCGCGGATCGGCCCGAGGTGCTCGGCGACCGCATCGCCGACGGCCTGCTTGAAGGCGGCGTACCCCTCGGCAGACGCGTACTCCTTCTCTACGTGGTCCTGATCGACGCCGCGAACTGCGGCGAGGATGTCGATGAGGTTCGTGATGCCGGCCTTGTCGGGTCCGCGGACGATCTCCCTGCCCGAGTCGGTGACGGCGCTCTTGAACTTCTTCACGATGGCGGCGGGCTCGTCGAGAACGTAGACAGTTCCCTGCTCCGAGCCGCCCGTCGTGGACATCTTGTTCTCCGGGTTCTGCAGGTCCATGATGCGCGCGCCGACTTTGGGAATGCGATGCTCGGGAACCACGAGCGTTTCGCCGAACCGCGCGTTGAACCGTTGCGCGATCTCGCGCATCAGCTCGATGTGCTGCTTCTGATCCTCGCCGACCGGCACCTCGTCCACCTTGTACGCCAGCACGTCCGCCGCCTGCAGCACGGGGTAGAAGAACAATCCGCTCGATACGAGCTCCTTCTGCTGCGGCGCCTTCTCCTTGAACTGGTGCATCCGTCCGAGCTCGCCGTACGCGGTCACGTTCGCGAGGTACCAGCAGAGCTCCGTGTGCTCGGGCACGTCCCCCTGGCGGAACAGGATGCAGCGGTCCGGGTCGAGTCCGGCAGCCAGCAGGATGGCCGCGGTGTCGTAGACACGCTCGCGAAGCTCCGTGGGTTCGTATGCCACGGTGATCGCGTGGAGGTCGACGATGCAGTAGATGGCCTCGCCCCGGTCTTGACCCTCGACGTACTGCCGGATCGCCCCGATGTAGTTGCCGAGGTGCTTCCGCCCGGTGGGCTGGATTCCGGAGAAGATGCGCATGTCGTGCAGCGTACCGCGAGGGGGGAGCCCCGACGCGACGTCGCTATCATGGGCGCGCGATGAAGCCAGGCGTTCTCGCCCTGCAGGGCGATTTCCGTGAACACGCGAGGGTCCTCGAGGATCTCGGTATCGTGCCGCTCCTCGTCAGGACGGCTGAAGAGCTCGCCGCGGTCGACTGCCTGGCGATCCCGGGCGGCGAGAGCACCACGATGGCGAAGCTTGCTCGTGCTCACGGCCTGGTCGAGCCGCTCCGCGAGCGAGCCGCGCAGGGCATGCCCGTATTCGGCACCTGTGCGGGCATGATCCTGATGGCGACGGAAGTCACGGACGGAGAGCCCGTGTTCTCACTCCTCGACATACGCGTGATCCGCAACGCGTACGGCCGGCAGGTCGATTCGTTCGAGGCAGACGTCGATGCGCCGGGCGTGTCGGACGAGCCCCTGCGAGCCGTGTTCATCCGCGCCCCGGTGGTTGAAGCTGTCGGCGACGGCGTCGAGGTCCTCGCCGAGCTGCGGGGGGCGCCGATCCTGGTCGAGCAGGGCAACCTGCTGGCCGCGACCTTCCATCCCGAGCTGGCCGGCGATGCGCGTCTCCACCGACGGATGCTGGAGAGGGTGGGATAGGTGTCCGGTCACTCGAAGTGGTCCTCGATCAAGCACAAGAAGGGCATCACCGACCAGCGGCGGAGCAAGATGTTCGCGAAGCTCCTGCGTGCGGTCGAGGTGGGCGCTCGCGAAGGCGGCGGCAACATCGAGGGAAACATGACGCTGGCGTCCGCGGTCCAGAAGGCGCGCGACTTCTCCGTGCCACTGGACAACATCGAACGCGCGATCAAGCGCGGCAGCGGCGAGATCGAAGGCGCTCGGTACGAGAGTGTCATGTACGAGGGCTACGGGCCGGGCGGCGTCGGCGTGCTGGTCGAGGCACTCACCGACAATCGCAACCGCACCGGCCAGGAGGTGCGTCACACGTTCACGAAGCTCGGTGGAAATCTGGGCGAGCAGGGAAGCGTCGCGTGGCAGTTCGACCGCAAGGGCGTGATCCTCGTTGACCGCTCGGCGTTCCCGGACGAGGATCGGCTGTTGGAGGTCGCGCTCGAGGCCGGCGCCGAGGATATGAACGAGGAAGGCGATCAATGGCGGATCGCGACCGAACCCACCGCCCTGCACGAGGTTCGGTCCACGCTCGAAGCCGCCGAGATCCCGGTCTCCTCCGCCGAGCTCTCGATGATCCCGCAGAACACCGTCCCGCTCGAAGGAAACCAGGCGAAGTCAGTGCTGAACCTGATCGACGGGCTCGACGAGCTCGAGGACGTCCAGTCGGTGTACGCGAACTTCGACATCCCCGACGAGGTCCTGGCCGAGGTCGGATAGGGCTCGGCGCTGAATTCGCCCCTCCTCCTTGATTCATCACCCTTCGCCCCTAGACTGAACACATGTTCGACCGCCTCGTCATCGGGGTCGACCCCGGCATGGCCTCGACCGGCTTGGCCGCGGTCGGCTCGACGGGGGGAAAGCCCTCCATCGTGTCGGCGGTAACCATCCGCACGTCCGCCGGGACTCCCGAGGCCGAGCGGGTGCTGTCGCTTCATCGCGCCGTGGAGGAAGCCATCGCCGAGCACCGCCCCGAAGCGGTCGCCGTCGAGTCCCTCATGTGGGGGAAGAACGCAGGAAGCGCGATGGCGGTTTCGCGGGCGAGTGGCGTGATCCTGCTTGCCGCGGCCGAGCGAGGCATCCCGGTCCACGAGTACGCGCCGCTCGAGGTGAAGATGGCCGTCACCGGCAACGGCGCTGCGGCCAAGGAGGACGTTCGTCGCTCGCTCGTCCGAATCCACGGACTGACCGACGTCCCCACGCAACCGGACGCGGCGGACGCGGTCGCGGTCGCCCTGTGTCACCTACAGCAATCGAGGCTCCTGCGGAAGGCCGCGCAATGATCGCGCTCGTCGAAGGAACGATCGCGGAGCGGGGTGGCGATCGCGTGGTGATCCTCGCGAACGGTGTCGGCTACGAGCTCATGGTGTCCGCGGCGACCCTCGGCACATTGCCGCCGCCAGGGAAGGCCGCGCGGCTGCTGACGCATCTCCAGGTTCGCGACGACGCGATGACGCTCTTCGGCTTCGCCACATCCTCCGAGCGCGAGATCTTCCGCCTGCTGATCGGCGTGAACGGCGTGGGCCCGAAGGTCGCGCTCGCGGTTCTGTCCGTGATGACGCCCGACTCGCTCCGCCGTGCGGTGCTGGATGGTGACGCGGACGCGATCACGATCGTGCCGGGCGTCGGCAAGAGGGTGGCCGCGCGCATCGCGCTCGATCTGAAGGAGAAGCTCGGCGGCGTGATCGAGCTCCCGGAGGCAGGACCGATTGCCGAGGTTCGCGACGCGCTCATCGGGATGGGGCTCTCGACCCAGGAGGTCCAGGACGCGGTGGCGGGGCTCGATGGGGCGAACGGAGCCGTCGAGGACCTGCTGCGTGACGCCCTTCGAAGGGTGGGCGCGCGGTGAGCGTGGAGGATCACGTCGTCGCGGCGCGCGAGCTCGTCGTCGAGGGCGACTTCGACAACGCCCTCCGTCCGAAGTGGCTCGGCGAGTTCGTCGGGCAGGAACGGGTGAAAGAGCAGCTCGCGCTCCTGGTGCAGGGTGCTCGCGAGCGCTCGGAGCCGCTCGACCACGTCCTGTTCTCGGGCCCGCCGGGACTCGGAAAGACCACACTCGCGGGGATCGTCGCGAACGAGATGGGCGTCACGATTCGGCAGACCTCGGGCCCTGCTCTCGAGCGCACCGCCGACCTCGCCGCGATCCTGACGAATCTCGAGGAGAACAACGTCCTGTTCGTGGACGAGATCCACCGCATGCCGCGCGCTGTTGAGGAGGTGCTCTACCCGGCGCTCGAAGACTTCAAGCTCGACGTCGTGGTCGGCAAGGGTCCGTCTGCGCGGACGATCCGGCTCGATCTCCCGCGATTCACCCTCGTCGGAGCGACCACGCGCCTCGGGCTCATCACGTTGCCGCTCCGCGAGCGGTTCGGGTTCACACCACGGCTCGAGTACTACGACGAGGGAGAGCTCGCGACGGTCGTTCGGCGCTCGGCCGGGATCCTGGAGGTCGAGGTCGAGGAGCAAGCGTCCGACGAGATCGCTCGTCGTTCCCGAGGCACGCCCCGCATCGCCAACAGGCTCCTTCGTCGCGTGCGCGACTTCGCTCAGGTTCGCGGCGACGGGCGGGTCACGCTCGAGTCCGCCGCCGACGCGCTCGCGTTGTTCGAGGTGGACGAGCAGGGTCTCGACCGACTCGACCTCTCGATCCTGACCGCCCTCGTCGAGCGGTTCGGCGGGGGGCCCGTGGGGCTATCGACCCTCGCGGCGGCCGTCGGAGAAGAGACGGGCACGCTCGAGGAGGTCTACGAGCCCTACCTCCTGCAGATCGGCTTCCTCCAGCGAACGCCTCGCGGCCGGATCGCCACCGATTCCGCATACCGCCACTTGGGGACCGCTCCCGAAGGGCGTCTGGTCTGAGCCGATAGCCCTTGAAGGGGCTGTAGGCTGATAGACGTCGTGCCTCGCCCCCTTCTGATCGTGCCCGCGCCCCTCCGCGCGCTTCGACGACTGTTTGGGCTGACTGTGGCGTTGGTCCTGCTCCTCACCCTCGTCGCCCCGCCCGCAGCGCGAGCAGTGGTCTCCTCGATGGTCACCGCGACGATCCTTACCGTGACCTCGGATGCGTCGGACACGATCGCGATCACGTGCGGGACCGATGGGGACGTCAAGGTCAACGACATGGATCCGACGGGCGAGCCGGATACGTGCCTCACCATCACCGCCATCCAGGTCACGGCCGCCGGTCTCTTCGCCAACGAGATCGATCTCACGGGCGTCACGGACCCACCGTTCTCCGCGCTCCAGTCCGTGACGGTGGATGCGGGCGCAGGTGACGACACCGTGACCGGCGGACCGGTGGAAGAGGTGATCGACGGGGGTGAGGGTGACGACTTCGTCCAGGCAGGTGGGGGCGCCGACACGCTGCTCGGCGGGGTTGGCGAGGACGTCCTCGAAGGACAGGACGGCGCCGACATGATCGACGGCGGCGCGGACGACGACACGCTGACCGGCGGGATGGGGTCCGACGAGCTGCTCGGGGGCCTGGGGAACGACCATCTCTCAGACGAGCTCTTCAGCCCGAGCGGCAACGACACGATGGATGGCGGCGCCGGCAACGACACGATCGCCGGCGGTGGCGCCGATGACGTCCTGATCGGCGGCGAAGGGGACGACCTCATCGACGGGCTCGGTGGGGACGACCGCATCGATGGCGGCGCCGGCAACGACTCATTGCGTGGGGGCGAAGACGAGGACGTGGTCGACGGGGGGGTTGGGAACGATCTCCTCAGTGACGCGTTCGACGATCCGCTCGAGGGCGTCGGCGCCGGCGACGAGCTCACGGGTGGGCCCGGCACCGACACGCTCGAGGGTGGCCCGGGACCCGACGTCCTCGACGGCGAGGAGGACGCCGACACGCTTCGCGGCGGCGATGGCGACGATGTGCTCGCCGACACGGACCCGCTCGGCGTGGACGAGCTGTCCGGCGGCCCTGGGAACGACACGTTGCGCGGAGGGATCGGACCCGAGCGGGTGGTGCAGGCGACGGACGAGGATCAGGTGCTGTCGGACACCTCGCTCACAGGCATGGGCACCGACACGCTGCTCGCCATGGACGAAGCCCGACTGACAGGGAGTAGCGGTTCCAATGACATTGACGCATCCGGTTTCACCGCAGGTCCGGTGATCATCGAGGGCCTGGCCGGCTCCGACACGTTGCGAGGAGGGGAGGGCGACGACGAGCTCAACGGTGGAAACGGCGGGGACACCTATCGCTACCCGGAACAGGGCTTCGGGGTGGACACGATCACCGAGGATCCCGGATGCGAGAGCAACGACCGGCTCGACTTCACGGGTCTCGAGGCCGTGACGTTCACGCTCGGCCAGGAAGGACCCCAGCTCGTGGCCGGCGGCACGATCACGTTGCCGTCGGAAACAGCGATCGAGGACGCTCAGGGTGGTCTGGAGGCGGACACGCTCACCGGAAGCAGCTGCGGCAACCTGCTGCTCGGGTCACACGGCGACGACACGCTCCGAGGCCTTGGTGGGAAGGACACGCTGGTCGGACAGGACGGCTCGGACTCTCTGGACGGTGGCGAGGATCAGGACGTGGCCGCGCAGACCGCCGACGCCGATCAGAGGCTCACGAACGAGGAGCTCACCGGCGAGGGGATCGACACGCTCACCTCGATCGAGCAGGCGAGCCTTGCCGGAGGCGCGGGGCCCAATCGGATCGACGCCTCCGAGTTCTCGAAAGGCTCCGTGTCGCTGTTCGGCGGAGGTGAGAACGACGTGCTGATCGGCGGGAGGTCGGCCGATCTGATCGACGGGCAGGTCGGCGACGATCAGCTGATCGGCGGCGGGGGTGACGACACCCTCCGAGGTGACGAGGGCAACGACGTGCTGGACGGTCAGACGGGCAACGACCGGCTGGCCGCGGGCACCGGCAACGACTTCGTGAGTGGTGCGGCCGGGAACGACCGTGTGAACGGCGCACAGGGGAACGACCGTGCCGACGGGGGCGCGGGGGACGACGTGCTGACCGGCGGCTCGGGGCGTGACCGGCTGGTCGGCTCGAGCGGCGAGGACCTCCTGCGGGGGGGCGCCGACTCCGATCAGCTCCTGGCCCGCGATGGAGAGGCCGACGTGGTCGCGGGCGGATCCGGAAGGGACCGCGCTACTGTGGACCCCCTCGACGTCGTCCGTACCGTGGAGAAGGGCGCCGGCACGAAAAAGGAGAGGGGCAAGGGCAGCGGCCCGTCGCTCGTTCCGCTCGCTACGAGATAATGTTCGCCGTCTCGCATTCCCATTCAGACGCTTCCATGGAGGGACTCAGATGAATGCAGCACTGATCGCCCAGCAATCGGGGAGCAACGTCACGTTCCTCATCTCGCTCGTCTTGATGGTCGCCATCTTCTACTTCCTGCTGATCCGGCCTCAGCAACGCCGGGTTCGTCAGCAGCGAAGCCTGGTCGAGAGCCTTCACGTCGGTGACGAGGTCATCACGATCGGGGGCATGTTCGGCACGATCCTGGAGATCGAGGACGAGGCCATCACCCTGGACGCGGGGGGCGGCACACGCCTCCGCTACCTCAAGCAGGCCGTGGCTCGGAAGTTCGTCGAGGAGAGCGAAGACGAGGAGGCGAGCGAGGAGTCGTGAAGGAAGAGGAGGCGCCGAAGGGCGCCGACTCGCTCGCGCTCGACGACATCCAGAACGACCCGGTCATCTCCTCCTTCATATCTCAGGCCGACCGTGTGATGGATGGGCTCGGGTACACGGAGCACGGCTTCCGGCACGCGAACCTGAGCGCGAAGATCGCGTTCAATGTCCTGAGCCGCCTGGACTTCCCCGATCGTGACTGCACCTTGGCCGCCGTCGGGGGATACCTCCACGACATCGGCAACGCCATCAGCAGGTGGGGGCACGGTCAGACGGGAGCCGTGCTGGTTCATCAGCTGCTGGCCGACCGGCTGGGGCCCGGCGAGCTCGGCGTCGTCATGGCCGCAGTCGGGAACCACGAGGAGGACGACGGCATGGGTGCGGGGCCAGTACCCGCGGCCGTGATCCTGGCCGACAAGTCCGACGTTCATCGCTCGCGCGTCCGGAAGACGGCGCAGATCGACTTCGACATCCACGATCGGGTCAATTACGCCGCCGAGCAGTCGTTCCTCCGGGTAGACTCCGCGGCGCGGACGATCACGCTGGAGCTCCGCATCGACACGTCGATCTCTCACGTCATGGAGTATTTCGAGATCTTTCTTGGACGAATGATGATGTGCCGCCGGGCAGCCGAGCAGCTCGAGTGCTCGTTCCACCTCGACATCAATGGAGCGAAGCTGCTGTGAGGAGCGCCCGGCGCTACGTCGTCTCGATCGTCTTCGTGGCCCTGCTCGTGGGTGCCTCCCTCTGGGGGTTCCTCGTGGGCGGGGTCCGGCCCCAACTCGGCCTCGACCTGGTCGGAGGGGTGTCCGTGGTGCTGACCGCCCCACCCGGCACGCCGTCGGGGGTCGTGGACCTTTCCCTGGAGACGATCCGCGAGCGCGTCGACCGACTGGGCGTCGCCGAACCCGACATCACGCGCCAGGGAGATCTCAACATCCAGGTGCAGATCCCCGAGTTCGGCGGGCGGAGCCAGCAGCGGTTGCTGGAGCTGATCGGGACGACCGCCAAGCTCGAGTTCCGCGAGGTCCTCGAAACCATCCCGCCCGGGGGAGAGAGCTACGAGACCACGGAGATCACGACCGGGGACAGCCAGGATCTCGAAGAGGAGGAGGTGGTCTTCCAGGACGCGAACACGCCGGAGGGAGAAGATCCGGTCCTCTACCGGCTTGGGCCCGTCGAGCTCACGGGCGAGCGGGTCACGCGCGCTCGGGCACAGTTCCTCGATGCGGCCACCGTCTCGCCCGGCGAAGAGGCCGGCTGGCGGGTCAGCATCCAATTCGACAGCGAGGGTGCGGAGACGTTCGAGACGGTGACAGGACGGCTCGTCGGCAAGCAGCTCGCCATCGTCCTCGACCAGGTCGTCGAGTCGGCACCCAACATCTCCGAGGCGATCCCAGGGGGCGACGCCGTCATCACCGGGAGCTTCACCGAGCAGGAGGCCCGCGACCTCGAGCTGGTCCTTCAGACCGGTTCACTTCCCGTGGAGCTCGAGCAGTCACAGGTCGAGACCGTCAGCGCGACGCTCGGTCGTGAGTCGCTGGAGCAGGGGTTGCTTGCCGGGATCGTCGGGCTCATCGCGCTCGCGCTCTACCTCGCGTTCTATTACCGGCTGCTCGGGATCGTCACCTGGTTCGGGATGGCGATCTGGGGGATCCTCGCTCTCGGCGTCATCGCGCTCCTCGGCCGTGCCGCCGGGTACAGCCTGACGCTGGCCGGCGTCGCGGGCCTGGTGATCTCCCTCGGAGTCACGGCCGACTCCTACATCGTGTTCTACGAGCGCTTGAAGGACGAGGTTCGCAAGGGCAAGACGGTCAGGTCCGCGGTCGGTCCCGCCTTCGCGCGAGCCTGGAAGACCATCATCGCGGCGAACATCGTCACGATCCTCGCGGCGGTCGTCCTGTATCTGCTGGCGATCGGATCGGTCCGCGGCTTCGCTCTCACGCTTGGGCTGTCGAGCTTGCTCGACATCTTCGTCGTGTGGTTCTACAAGCGCCCCGCAGTTTTCTTGATCGCGCGCAGCCGTTTCCTGTCCGAGCTCCCGGGGATGGGCCTCCGCTCGTCCGTCGGGGTCGGAGAGGGGCAGCCCGAGCCGGCGCGGGGAGGGTCGAGATGAGGATCGGGCGGGCGATCGCGGTCTTTCGGGGCGAGCACGAGTTCCACATGGATCTCGTCGGCCCCCGCAGGAGGCGTCTGTGGTTCCTCGTGTCGGCTGGGGCGATCGCGATCTCCGTGTTCGGCCTGGTCGGGCCGGGCCTCAACCTGGGGATCGACTTCCGTGGCGGCACGATCCTGGAGGTCCCGGCGGACGAAGGGGTGACGGCCGCCGAGGTTCAGGAGCGGCTGCGTGAGCTGGGCTACGACGAGGCCGTCGTGCAGCGGATCGAGAGCGGCGACGGGGCCGTGTCCATGACGGCTCGGCTGGAGACCATCACGCCCGAGGAACGCGGGGAGCTCGTGGAGGCGCTCGCGGAGGAGACCGGGAGCTCCATCGCGGATGTCTCGGAGGAGAGCATCGGCCCCCGTTTCGGTCAGCAGATCTCGGAGAAGGCGTTGCTCGGCCTGATCATCTTCCTGATCCTGGTATCCATCTACATCTGGTTCCGGTTCGAGTGGAAGATGGCGATCGGAGCGCTCGCAGCGCTGTTCCACGACCTGATCATCACCGCGGGTGTCTACGCGCTCGTGGGGCGAGAGGTGACGCCGGAGACCGTGATCGCGATCCTCACGATCCTCGGCTACTCGCTCTACGACACGGTCGTGATCTTCGACAAGGTGCAGGAGAACGCCGCATCGCTCGCGCTCGTATCTCGAGAGTCCTATTCGGGGATGGTCAACATCTCCCTCAATCAGGTGTTCATGCGGTCGATCAACACCAGCCTCGTGGTCCTCTTCCCGGTGGGCACTCTGATGTTCTTCGGGGGCGAAACCCTGCAGAGCTTCGCGTTCGCGCTGTTCGTCGGGCTGATCCTCGGGGCCTATTCCTCGATCTTCATCGCGGCGCCACTCGTTGCCGTCCTCAAGGAGCGGGAGCCAAAGCTGACGGAGATCCGGGATCGTGTCGTCCGGCGCGAGGACCTCGCCGCCGTGCGAGCCGAATCGGGCACGACAACACCCGTGGATTCGGAGCCGGAGCTCGTCACGAGCGCCGCGCGAGCATCAACGAGCGGGCCGCCGAAGAGGCGACCGAAGAAGAAGCCGAGGTCCAAGCGGAAGAAGCGATGAACAACGATCTCGAGCGCATCCGTTCCCTGATCCGCGACGTTCCGGACTTTCCGCAGAAGGGGATCGTCTTCAAGGACATCACCCCGCTGCTTGCCGACGAGGTCGCGTTCTCCTCCGTGATCGACATGATCGTCGTGCATTTCGGGAGAGGAAACGTCGACAAGGTCGTGGGGATCGAGGCGCGAGGGTTCATCCTGGCGTCCCCGGTTGCGTACCACTTCGGTGCAGGGTTCGTCCCTGTCCGCAAGGCGGACAAGCTCCCCTGGAAGACCGAGTCGCAGGAGTACGAGCTCGAATATGGAACGGAGACGCTCCAGATCCACGTGGACGCCTTCCAGCCGGGAGAGCGCGTGATCATCGTGGACGACGTGCTCGCGACGGGCGGAACCGCGAAGGCGACCGCCAATCTGGTCGAGCGGCTGGGCGGGAAGGTGATGGGCATCGCGTGCCTGATCGAGCTGTCGTTCCTGAAGGGGCGCGACCAGATCGAGGGCTACGACTTCTACTCGCTCCTGACGTACTAGGGAAGCGCGTAGGCCGCGACAACGGCGTCCCGGAAGTCCGAGTCGGCGCTGACGTTCTCCGCGGAGTCACCGGCGACGAACAGTCGTCCCCCGCCAATCTCCATCCGGCGCCCGATGGTGACGCCGGCCGTCGACGCGTTGAGCCGGGCAACCCACATCTCGGCTCCGGTTGCCGGGGCGTACGCGACGGTGACCTGGTCGGAGATGTCGGCGATCGCGAAGAGGGGCTGAACGGCCAAGGTCTGGATCGACAGGCCCGTGACGTACACGCCGTTCGCCGTCGCCAGGATGTCCTTGCCGAGCTCGGTATGGTGCTCGGGCGCGGACTCGCGCACGTTCCAGAGCTCCTGACCGGTCGTGGCCGAGTACGCGATCGTCGCGATGTCGGACTGGCGGTTGGCCGTGCTCTGGCCCGTGGCGTACACCGCCGAGCCGTCGGGGGAGACCGCCATGGCATTGATCTCGTCGAAGTCCGTGCCCTCCCAGTTGCGCAGGGCCTCCCAGCGTTGCTCGCCGCTGGCCGCGTCGTAGGCGACGGTCGTGTATCGGTAGTCGTTGGTCTCGAACGACCCACTGGTCCCGCCGACGAAGACCGATGATCCATCGGGGCTGATCGCCACCGCGTTCGCTCGCTCGGGTGTGATGCCGGGCCCTCGGTCATAGCGCGCCACCCAGCGGACCTCTCCACGGCTAGGCCCGCGGGTGTCGAACGCCACCGTGCCGAAGTCGATGTTGAACTCGCCCGTGCCGTAGGAATGGCCGGCAAGAACCAGGGTGGAACCGTCACGCGACAGCGCGATATCGAATGGTGAGTCCATGCCGTTCCCCGGCCCGTTGTAGCGGGTGGCCCACAGCTCCTCGCCGCTCGACGCGTCGTAGGCGAGCCCGACGAAGTCGAGGTTTCCGCCGCCGCCGCTGATGCCGGCGATATACACCTCATCCCCGTCGGGGGAGACGACGAGGTCCCTCGCGTTGTCCACGCCGTTGCCGGGCCCGTCGTACGTCGCGCTCCACAGGAGCTCGCCGGTAGCGGCATCCAGAGCGCGGGTTGTGAGGTGCCCGTCGGGATCGTTGTAGTTGGTCCGCCGGGTGCCGGTCACGAAGACACGGGAGCCGTCCGGGGAGGCCTCGATCCCGGTGGGGAACGCGTATTGGGTGGGCGACCCTTCCCGTGAGGACCACAGGACGGCGCCTGTAGCCGCGTTGCGCGCCGAGATCGCCCACCGGCTGAGCGAGTCGAACCCCGTGCCCGCGACTTCCTGCGTCGCGAGGTACACGACTGATCCGTCCGGGGCGACCGCCAGGTCCGTGGGATTCTGCGCTGGGGCCGCGCCGTCGGGGTCGTCCTCGATCGCCACCCACAGCTCGCAGCGGTCGTCAATGCCGGTGGCAGCGCAGTCGCTGGGCGCCTGGGCGGCAGCGGGGAGGGCAGCGGTCAGCACCAGGAGCAGGGCGAGGGCGCAGCGCGCGGCGGGCAGGGCCACGGGGGAAGGTTTCGACGCCGGGAGCGTTCATCCTTCTTGGGAATGACCGGCGGTCGGTGCCCGTACAATGGTCGGAAGGAGAGGAGGAACGCGTGGACGAGGTACGGGCGCCCGAGCGACGCGGCGGGCTCCTCTCGCGCCTGCCGTTCGTCTCCTCGGGCCCCAACGGTGGCCCCATCAGCCTCGACGGCCTGCTGAAGAAGGTCCGCGCCTACAACCCCAAGGCCGACGTTCGCGAGGTGCAACGCGCCTACGAGTTCGCGGCTAACTCCCATCGCGGACAGGTCCGGAAATCCGGCGAGCCCTTCATCCGTCATCCCCTGGAGGTCGCGCACATCCTCGCCGACCTGGGGCTGGACACCGCGACCCTCGTCGCCGCCCTGCTCCACGATGTCGTGGAGGACACCGACATGGGGCTCGAGGTTATCGAGCGAGAGTTCGGCGACGAGGTGGCTCGGCTCGTGGATGGCGTGACCAAGCTCGACAAGATCACCTACCGCTCCCGAGAGCAGGAGCAGGCGGAGAACGTCCGCAAGATGGTCGTCGCGATGGCGCGCGATATCCGCGTGTTGATCGTCAAGCTCGCGGACCGTCTCCACAACATGCGGACGCTGGGCGTGCTCGCCAGGCCGAAGCAGGAGCTCAAGGCGACCGAGACGCTCGAGATCTACGCTCCGCTCGCGCACCGCCTCGGGATCTTCCAGATCAAGTGGGAGCTCGAGGACCTCTCATTCGAGACCCTGCACCCGAAGCGCTTCGAGGAGATCCGCAACCTGGTCGGAAAGGCCGAGCACGAGCGCGCCGCCTACACCCGCGAGGTCCTGGAGTCCGTCAACGGTCAGCTCCGGAAGATCAAGGTCAAGGCCGAGGTCGACGGCCGGCCGAAGCACCTGTACAGCGTCTACGAGAAGATGGTGCTGCGCGGCAAGGAGTTCAACGAGATCTACGACCTGGTGGGGATCCGCGTCCTGGTCGAGACGGTGAAGGACTGCTACGCGGCGCTCGGCGCCGTGCACTCGTTGTGGAAACCCATCCCCGGCCGGTTCAAGGACTACATCGCGATGCCCAAGTTCAACATGTACCAGTCGCTCCACACGACCGTTGTGGGGCCGGAGGGCCGGCCGCTCGAGGTCCAGATCCGGACCGAGCAGATGCACCGAACCGCGGAGTTCGGGATCGCCGCGCACTGGCGCTACAAGGAGGGCGGGAAGAAGAAGGAGGACTCCTCCGATCTCGCGTGGCTCACCCAGATCGCCGAGTGGCAGAGCGACATGCAGGACCCGAAGGAGTTCATGGAGAGCCTGAAGATCGACCTGTATCAGGATCAGGTGTTCGTGTTCACGCCGAAGGGCGACGTCGTCTCGCTCCCAGCCGGGGCCACACCGCTCGACTTCGCCTACTCCATCCATACCGAGGTCGGGCACCGATGTATCGGGGGGAAGGTCAACGGAAAGCTCGTGCCGCTCGACTATCAGCTCGGGACGGGTGACACCGTGGAGGTTCTGACGTCTCGTGCTCAGGATGCGGGCCCGAAGAGCGACTGGCTGAAGATCGTCGCCACCCCCCGCGCTCGGAACAAGATCCGCCAATGGTTCTCACGCGGCCGCCGCGAGGACGCGATCGACACCGGCCGCGACGCCGTCCAGCGCGAGCTCCGCAAGCAGGGGCTCCCCCTGAAGCGCCTGACGAACGAGCAGACACTCACTGCCGTTGCCGAGGAGCTGAAGTACCCGACGCTCGACGCCCTGCTGGTGGCGGTGGGCGAGGGGCACGTCTCGCCGCAGTCCGTGGCGGTGCGCCTCACCCGGCTCATCACCGATGGGGACGCCGAGGAGGAGATCGCGGAGGTTGCGCCGGCGCGCCCGGTGCATCTCGCGAAGCGGGACGACCGCCCGGTGCTGGTCACGGGGGCCGACGACCTGTGGGTGAACTTGGCTCGCTGCTGCACCCCCGTGCCCGGCGACGAGATCCTCGGCTTCGTGACGCAGGGGCGGGGCGTCTCGGTCCACCGGACGGAATGCCCGAACGCGAAGTCGCTCTTGGAGCAGCCGGACCGCCTGATCGATGTCACGTGGCGCCCGGGAAAGGGAACCACCTTCGTGGTCTCGATCCAGGTGGAGGCACTCGACCGTAAGAAGCTGCTGGGCGACGTCGCGACGCTCCTGTCGGATCAGCAGATCAACATCCTGTCGGCGGAGTCCACGACCGGGAAGGATCGCGTGGCTCGTCTCCGGTTCATCTTCGAGCTCGCCGACATCGCGCACCTGACCGGGATCATGAACGCCATCAAGAAGGTCGACGGCGTCTACGACGCCTACCGCGTGGTTCCGGGCTGAGTGCGCGTCCTCGTCCAGCGCGTCAGTCGTTCCCAGGTGCGGGTCCGTGGCGACGTGGTCGCGTCCGGCGGCCCGGGGCTGCTGATCCTGGTCGGCATCGGGGACCGTGATACGGAGGACGAGCCCGCTCGCCTGGCGGAGAAGGTCTCCAAGCTGCGCATCTTCGAAGACGAGGACGGCAAGATGAACCGCTCGATCAAGGACATCGGCGGGGACATCGTCGTCGTCCCGCAGTTCACCCTGTATGGCGACACGAGCCGAGGGAACCGTCCCTCGTGGATCCACGCCGCGCAGCCGGAGATCGCCTCCGCCAAGGTGGAGGAGTTCGCGTCGGCCCTTCGAGCTCTAGGACTGGATGTCCAGACCGGGGCATTCCGCGAGCACATGGAGGTCGACCTCGTCAACGACGGCCCGGTCACACTGATGCTGGAGGCCTGAGGCTCAGATCGAGCAGCCGGGTGTAGGGGAGGCCCGGTCGCGCTCGACCTCGACGTGCACGTGGGGGTACTTGGCGGGGAAATAGCGATCCTTCTGGGAGTCCGGCCAGTCGTTCGCCCGTGCCCGTCCGATCCTCGAGGTCCCCGCTGTGACCTCATCGCCGTCACGTACGCTCGGCCGTCCCAGATGCAGGACCAGCACGCGCAGGGTCGGGTCGCTCGACGGCTTGATCACCACCTTCCAGTCCGGCCGCTCGCAGTACAGGAGGTAGCGTTTCGCGGTCACCACCTGTCCCGTGACCGGCGCTCGGACCCGGGAGCTCGACCCGACCACGATGTCCGCGGCCGTCGTGGAGCCGGTGCCGCGCCCGCGGCTGCCCATGACGACGTGGGGCTCGAGGGGTCGCATGCCGATCGCCGTTCCGAACAGGGACTGGTGGTAGCCGTACCCAACCGTGTCCGGGAGGAGCTCGACCAGGGGAAGGCTGCCGGCCATCGCGAACACGGCGTGCTCGCACCGGCGCTCAGCCTTCGAGGCAGGGGAGCCGGCGCACGCATCGACTCCCTCGCCACCGTCGAGCTCGTTCCGACCGGCCTCGCCCACGAGCGTGTCGTCCCCGGTTCCGCCGAGCAATCCGTCACCTCGAGGTCCGCCTAGAAGCACGTCAGCACCCCCGAGCCCGCACACGACTCCGCCGTCCCGTGGCGCCCGTATCTCGTCGAGCTCGACCGTCCCGACGCGGTCGCAGTCCCGGCCCTCCGCGGACACCTCAGCGGTCGCCTGATCGTTGGCGGGGACGGGGTCGTCCTGCTGAGCATCCGCGGTCGTCGTGGCAACCAGAGCGCCCCCTCGGGTCACGCCGGCCGTCAAACGGACCTGAGCGGATGCACCCGGTGCGAGCGGACCGATCCGGCACGACACCTCGGGTTCCAGCGAGCACGCTGATCCTTCGCCGTCGA
>CAZKFH010000002.1:0-148869 GCA_964551945.1 uncultured Actinomycetes bacterium
GAAGTGGCGTCCTGCTTGTAGATGATGAGGATCACGGTGGCGCCGAGAAGGCCCAAGCCGACCGTGAACATGCCGGCGACGCCTCCCGTTCGGAAGGCAATGGTCAGCGCGCGACGGAGCCCGGACTCGCGCGCGGCGTTCGCCACACGGACGTTCCCGCGAACGGCGAGCCACATGCCCGCGAAACCGGTAAGCATGGAGAAACCGGCGCCCAGGATGAACGCAACCGAGCGGCCGAAACGCAGCGCGAACTCCGAGTTGTCCGGGCTGGCTTCCGCAGGCAACACGAAGAAGAGGGCCACGGTGAGGATCCCCAAGAACAGACCCACGGTGCGGAACTGTCTGCTGAGGTACGCCTTGCTGCCGACCTGGATCGCCTTGGCGATCTCCTGCATCTTCGGCGTTCCCTCCGGCGCCGCCAACACGCCGCGCATCAACACGTACGCGACGATCAAGGCAAGGACGGAAATCGCCAGGATGATGAGCATCATGGTGTTCTCGGAGTCACCGAAGATGGCCGGGATGCGACCGCCTTCTTGTGCGAGCACGTGCATCAAGGTCGTTCCTCCTTGTTGGGATGTGAGAGGGCTTGAAGCGGACGGGATTATACCGACCGTGCCTCCGCCTCCCCCCCACCCCGACGAAGGAGCGGTCCCAGGATCGGGGGCGTGACCAGGGTGGTGACCACGGTCATGACCAGGACGACTCCGTAGAGATCCTGTGAGATCACGCCGAGCCCCAGACCGAGGGAAGCCACGATCAGCCCGACCTCCCCGCGGGGCACCATGCCCACCCCCACGGTGAGCGCGTCTCGGCGGCCGAGCGAGGCCGATCCCGCCCAACCTCCGGCGACCTTCGTGACGATCGCGAGCGCGGTGACTCCCGCGGCCAGGCCGAGGATTGAGGGGTCCGTGAACACGCCCGGATCGAGGTGCGTGCCGGTGATGGCGAAGAAGAAGGGGACCAAGAGCTGGTAAACGGGTTCCACCTGCGCTGCCACCTCTTCACGGCGGAACTCGAAGATCGTGCCTGCGAGGAACGCGCCGATGATCGCTGCCAGCCCGATCGTCTCGGAGAGCGCCGCGAGCCCGAGCGTGAGCAAGACGGCGACGAGGAACGGTGACTCGGGGATGCCCGGCAGGTGGACGACCTTGGAGATCCGGCCGGTGAGCGCGGGCCCGGCGAAGAGCACGACGACGAGGAACGCGACAACCAGCATGATCAGAACGGCCAGCCCCACGGGGTCGAATCCGCCGGCCGCCATCCCGGCAACAGCCGCGAGCGCGACGATCGCCAGGATGTCGTCGACCACCGCCGCGCCCAGCACCACACGAGCGACGGTCGTTCCGATCGAATCGAGATCGCGCAGCACACGTGCGGTAACCCCGACGCTCGTCGCCATCAGCGCGGCACCAACGAAGAGAGCATCGAGCCGGTCGAATCCGAGCAGGAGCATCAGCCCGGCTCCCGCGGCGAACGGCAACACGACGCCGAGGACACCGACCGAGACCGCGAGCCGCCCGACCTGACGGAGGTCCTGCACGCTGGTCTCGAGCCCGACCGTGAAGAGCAAGATGATCACACCTAGCTGCGCGAGCACGTCGAGCACATCCGCGTCCGCGGAGACCCACCCCAGCACGTAGGGCCCGACCAGTACTCCGGCGAGCAGCTCGCCGATCACCGCAGGCTGATGGGCGGCCTCGAACAGCTCGCCGAGAAGCTTCGCGGCGGCGAACAGCACGAACAGGTCCACGAGGACCGAACCGCTCTCCATAAGAAAAGGAGCACCGGCCGCCGACCAGGCTTCCCGGCACTCCAGCACGGCATCGTAGTGCCTCTGCACCCAGCCTGCTCCACGGGAGTCGAAGCGCTCGTCTGGTAGGCTCCCGCGCCGTGCCCAGGGGGAGCCACAGGGCCGGCGGCAGCGCCCGCTGGCCACTGGTGTTGGGAGTCATCGTAGCGGTCGCCGTTCTCGGTGGCGCTGCGTGGTTCCTGCTCGCCGGCGGCGGCCCGCTTGGCCGGACGACCGCGAACTTCTCGTTCGAGTTCGGAAAGGTCGGCGGCTCACCCATCGCGGACAAGGCATCCGATCCAGAGCTTCAGCAAGCCGCGAACGAGGTCCGCGAGACACTCGACGCGATGTACATGGCCGGCTTCGTCGACAGCGCGAAATGGGAAGGTGGCACGTTCCCCGAGGTGTACGCCGCGTTCACGGAGGACCTCGAGGCGCGTGTTCGCAAGGACATCGCCAACCTCTCTCTGGGAGCCGACGCCGCGCAGATCGACACGGTCGACCCGATCTCCGGCCGTCTGAGCATCCGCTTCCTTGTGGACGAAGAGACCGAGCTCATAGCGGCAACGGCTCGGACCATCTTCGCCGCCAACGCGAAGGCCAAGGACGGCGGCAACGTCGCGGTTCAGCACGACGGCACCTTCTATATGCAGCCGCAGGACGGCACCTGGCTGATCGAGGGCTACGACGTCGAAGGGATCGTGACCCGCGTCGCCAAGCCCCTCGCGGAACCGGGCGCGTCGTGAGACGAGCCGCGATCGTTTCGTTGATCGGGGGTCTGATCGGCTGGATCCTGGTCGGCACCGCGCTCCAGCCCGCGTCGCAGGCACAGGTCCAGAGCGGCGACCTGGGACACGAGATCGCGAGCTCGTTGCTGCCCGGATTCCCGACCGGCCGACCCTTCTACGTCGCGGTGATCGGCAGCGACGCCCGGCCCGGCGTGTGCGAGCCGGTCGAGGCCTGTCTCGCGGACTCGATCCACCTGATCGGCATCAATCCGAAGAAGCGTGCCGCCAGCATCGTCGGCATCCCGCGGGACTCGTACGTCGAGATCCCCGGACAGGGAACCCACAAGATCAATGACTCCCTGTTCCTCGGTGGGCCCGAGCTGGTCGTCCAGACGCTGGAACAGCTCGCCGGCGTGGAGGTGGACCACTGGTTCCTGACGTCCTTCGAGGGATTCCGCCACATGATCGAGGAGGTCGGTGGGCTCGAGGTCGAGGTGCCCTACGCCGTCAGCGACTCCGCCTCCGGTGCTTCGCTCGAAGCGGGCGTTCAGCGTCTTGACGGACCGACGGCGCTGGCGTTCGCGAGGAACCGCAAGAGCACGCCGAACGGAGACTTCAGCCGAACCGAGAACCAAGGGCTGATGATCGTGTCTGCGCTCGCGCAGCTCCGCCAAGAGGTGCGAAGGGACCCCGCCCGCCTGTTCACCTGGCTGATCGCAGGCAAGAAGTACACCCAGACCGAGCTCACGCTCGCGGATCTGTTCGAGCTCGCGCTCGGGACGCTGGCCATGGACCCGAAGAACGTGGTGAACATCGCGCTTCCCGGCGGGATCGGCACGGCCGGCGGGGCGAGCATCGTGACGCTCGGCGGTGAGGCGGACGCTGTGTTCGCCGATCTCGCCGACGACGGCATCCTCGAGTCCACCGAGTCGGACTCGACCGAGACCGACGAGCCCATCGCCGGCCCAACGACGGAGCCCGACGAAGAGGTCTAGGCGCGGCTTAGCGGAGACGCGTCTTGCGTCTGCCCCTCGGGCGAGTGATCGGCTCGAACACGTGCTGGAGCGCTGCCAGGAGACCGCTCCTCGCCTCCCGGCTCATCACGAAGATCCCGATCGCGAACACGATGTAGGCGATCCCGAAACCGATCCGCACGGGGCTGTACGGGAGCAAGAACTGTCCGAAGAAGAGCGCGAGCATCATGAGCGCTTCGTTCCGGGTGATCGTGAGATTGGCGATCACAGCGACCGCGAAGAGGGACTGGGCTGCGGTCAGGAAGACTTCCTCCTTCTGCTCGAAGTCCAGGTGCAGCGCGGAGATCTCTCCGGCGCCGAAGGAGAACACGAGGCCCAGGGTGCCGACCAGCAGGGTCCACTGGTTGACCTTGGAGGAGATCAGCGTGCCCATTCCGGCTTGCGCCTTCATGCGCACGGTGAACAGGATCGCGATGATCATCTCCGGCGCCTCCGAAGCGAGCGGCGCCACCCATTGAATCAGGAGGAAGGTGCTGATCCCGAAGCTCTCGCCGATCTCGATGAGGCCGTCCGCGAACTCCTCCGCGACCATCAGGATCGCCGTGGCGGCGTAGAGGAACAAGGCCACGGTCGTGACGCGTCGCGTCACGGTCGGCAGCGCACCGAGCGCCGCCGCGGCGCCGATCAGCTCCGGCTCCTCCACCGCCTCACGAGCCGCGCGGAAGATGTACGCGATGAACAGGCCGCCCAAGAAGACGAGGTCCAGGATGCCAACCTCACCGCGGATCGGGATCGAGAACGCCCAAAGCGTCGCAACGAGCAAGAACCCCACGTCCGTCCGCTGCTCCGGCCGCAGGCGGAGCTCACGCTCCCTCCCCTTCGCCTTCCACAAGAAGATCAGCACCACCACGGCCCACCCGACTCCGATCAGGAGGCGGTTCGCTCCGGTCATGTTCGCGATCGCCAGGTGGCGCTTCTCCTCGTCGCCCTGGCCGGCCCGGAACGCGAGGAACAGGTCCACCGCGTACTCGGGGAGAACGGCGATCAGGGCCAGGACCGCGATCGCGAGGGTCTGGGAGATGTCGAGCTGGGCCACTTCAGCGGCCCACGCGAGCAGGAAGGCTGCCCCGAGAACGGCCACCGCGAAGATGCTTGTCTCGAGCACGACCGAGGAGGAGTGCACGAGGCCGACCTTGAGCGCGATCCCCGGTATGGGACCCACGAGGGCGAGGAGGAACGTCGGGCGGAGCAGCGATGGTCTGGGCGGCGCCATTGGGGCCGAAGGATATCCGGCAGCGCGGGCTTTCGCGTCGCGGACCCGTGGGAACATGGGCAAGTGGAGGCCCGAGCGTTTCTGGACGCGCTGGTCGCGGAGGAGGGAGTCGGCGAGCGCCTGACGCATCTGGAAGCGCTCCCGGCCCGCGAGCCGGCGCCCGAACCGTTCCCGGACCTGCCCGACCCTCTGCCGGCTCGGCTCGAGCTGCTCGGGATCCAGGGCCTGTACCCGCATCAGCGCCGGGCGCTGGAGCTGGTCGAGTCCGGCCGCGATGTGATCGTGGCCACCGGCACGGCCAGCGGGAAGACCCTCGTGTACGACCTCGCGTTCGCCCGGAAGGCCGTCGAGGATCGCCGCAGCACCGCCCTGTTCCTATTCCCGACGAAGGCGTTGGCCCGGGACCAGCTTCGCCAGATCCGGGACCTGAGGCTGCCGCAGGTTCGCGCCGCGGTCTACGACGGCGACACTCCCAGCGCCGAACGCCCGATGATCCGCAAGAGCGCGAACCTGATCCTCACGAACCCCGACATGCTCCACGCCGGGATCCTCCCCGGCCACGCGCGGTGGGCGGACTTCTTCCTCCGGCTGGCGTACATCGTGATCGACGAGGCACATGTCTGCCGCGGCGTCTTCGGCTCGCACGTGGCGATGGTCGTTCGCCGCCTCCGGAGGTTGGTCGCGCACTACGGGGGCGGCCCTCGGTTCGTCATGGCGTCGGCGACGGTGGGCAACCCGTCGGAGCTGGCGGAGCGGCTGACCGGACTGCCGTTCGACGAGGTCGCGGAGGATGCCTCGCCTCGCGGGGAGAAGCTCTTCTGTCTGTGGAACCCGCCGCTGCTGGACGAGGACTCGGGGGCGAGGACCAGCGCGATCACGGAGGCATCGTTCCTGTTGTCCCGGCTGGTCGGCTCGGACACGCGAGCGATCGGATTCGCCAGGTCGCGTCGTGCAGCAGAGATCCTGGCCGACGCGACACGCTCGAAGCTCCCGCCCGAGGTGGGATCGAGGGTCAAGGCGTATCGCGCGGGCTACCTGCCCGAGGAGCGACGAGCCCTCGAGCGCGCGCTGGCCGACGGAGAGCTTCTCGCCGTCGCCTCCACGAGCGCCCTCGAGCTCGGCATCGACATCGGCTCGCTGGATGCCGCGGTGCTCACCGGCTACCCCGGGACGCGCGCGTCGATGTGGCAGCAAGCCGGGCGAGCGGGGCGGCGCGGCGAGTCCTCGATGGCGTTCCTCGTCGCGCAGGACGATCCCCTCGATCAGTACCTTGTCCAGCATCCCGAGGACCTGTTCCGCAAGCCGCCCGAGGCCGCGGTGATCGATCCCACGAACCCGTATGTCCTGGGACCGCACCTGGCCTGCGCGGCGCGGGAGCACCCACTCGCGGCGGAGGAGCTGACCTTCTTCGGCGACACCGCTCCCCTCCTCGCCGCCGAGCTTCAGGAGAGCGGCGAGCTCGTCGAACGGCGCGGACGGCTCCACGCCGCGGTCGGTACCGCGCCACACACGTCCGTCGACATCCGCTCCGCGTCGGGGAGCCTGTTCACGATTGTCGAGTTCGGCACGGGGATCCTTCTCGGCACGGTCGACGAGTCGCGGGCGTTCGTCCAGGTCCACCCGGGAGCGATCTACCTCCACCAGGGAGAGCAGTTCGAGGTTGCCGAGCTCGACCTGGAGCGCAAGGTCGCGCTCGTTCGACGCAGCGATGCAGACTGGTACACGCAGTCACGTGACACCACGGACATCGAGGTGCTGGACGTGTTGGCAGAATCGAAGATCGGAGAGACGCCGATGTTCTTCGGCAGCGTTCGGGTCACGAACCACATCGTTGCGTTCGTTCGAAAGCTCCACATGAGCGGCGAGACCCTCGACACCGTGCCGCTCGACCTGCCGCCGCAGCTCCTCGAGACGAGGGCCGTGTGGTGGGCGGTGCCCGATCAGGTGATCGCCCGAGCCGGCGTCTCGCCCGCGGCGCTCCCAGGTGCCGCGCATGCCGCCGAGCACGCGGAGATCGGGCTGCTGCCACTCGTCGCGACCTGTGATCGTTGGGACATTGGTGGCGTCTCGACCGCGTTCCACCAGGACACCGGCTCATGCGCGATCTTCATCTACGACGGCTACCCGGGCGGCGCCGGCATCACCGAGCGGGGTTTCTCCGCCGCGGAGCGATGGCTGCGCGCAACCCTCGAGGCGATCCGCACATGCCCCTGCCAGTCGGGATGCCCGTCGTGCGTCCAGTCACCGAAGTGCGGCAACGGCAACGAGCCGCTCGACAAGTCGGGCGCCGCTGCCTTGCTGGAGGAGATGCTCGCGTGACCCGCTACGTGGCCGTCGTCGGCGCGAGCAGCGCGAGTCCCCAGGAGGCCTCCCGAGCCACAGAAGTGGGGCGCCTCCTCGCCGAAGCCGGCGCGATCGTCGTGTGCGGCGGCCTCGGCGGCGTGATGGACGCGGCCGCCCGCGGAGCAGCCTCCGCCGGGGGCGTCACGGTGGGGCTCCTCCCCGGCGAGGATCGATCGGGAGCGAGCGAGCACCTCACCCTGGCGATCCCCACCGGCCTTGGGGAGGCGCGGAACGCGCTCATCGCGAGAGCGGCCGACGCGGTCATCGCCATCGGAGGTGAATGGGGAACCCTCTCGGAGATCGCTCTGGCCATGAAGATGGGGAAGCGCGTCGTCGGACTCGACACCTGGGAGCTTGCACGAGAGGGGCACCCGGTCGAGGGCATCCATTGGGCCGGGACCCCCGAGGAAGCCGTGCGACTCGCCCTCGAGCCGCCGGCCTGACCCTCAGGTCCGGGAGGGAACCCCGCGGAGGAACCGCCGAAGCAAACCCGCCGACGTCGCGAGGATCAAGCCGGTAGCGATGAGCGTCGGCGTTCGGCGCGGATCGACGCCGGCCTCCACGGAGATCGCCTCCTCCGACGCCGTCCCACGCGCTTCCTGCGTGATGGTCTGCGCGCCGTACGGCAGGTCCTCAACGAACTCCCCGTCGGAGATGATCGCCTCGCCGTCGCCGAGCGGTGGCGGAGGTGGCGGTGCCACGCCCTCCGTCGTGTCGAACACGATGCCCCCGCCCTGCACGATCGGGTCGTTCCCCTTGGAGATGGAGACCTTGACGGCCCTGGAGGGGCCGGACAGGACCACCTCGCTGACGGCGCTCTCGCGAACGGCTGCCACACGGATGCAGTACTCGCCGGCTGCGAGCTTCTCGTCCACGTAGATGATCGAGTTCACGTCCGCAACCGCTCGGTACGCGGCAAGGTCGGCCGGGCAGGTCTTCCCCTTCCGAAGGTGCACCCGATAGCCGAAGAAGTCACCGCGATCCGAGGTCGCTACCCCCTCCCACCCGACGCGCAGCGACGTCGCGGGTGAAAGGGCCTGCACGCCACCCGGCACCGGCGGGGGGTTGTCCACCGCGACATCGACGATCGCGCGCGCGTACGTACTGGGGTCGGTGGCGTCGTAGGGGGGGACGTCGCTCCACACCCGGACCTCGATGCGGTACGCGTCGTTGGGAAGGGTCGTGGTGTCGATCGACTGCTCGAACACGTTCTCGCCGATCCGCGTGAGCTTGAGACTCTGCGCCTCCGACCACGCACCGGCGGTCCGGAGGTGATACGCGGCCGATTCCGCCTCGCGAACGCCGCCGGAGGCGCGGACGCGCAGCGTCACGCCCCCGAGCGCAACGCTCCCCGGCGACTCAACCGTCACGGTGTACTCGGCGGACGGCTCCTGCGCGAACGCGGGAGCGGAAGCGGTCAGCAGAGCGAGGAGCAGCAACGCACGGCGCATGAATGCAGTCTACCGAGGGCCCTCGCGAGACCGGCCGAGCGCGGCGGAGACCAGCCGCAGCGCCGCGCGACGCTCTTTCGGCGGGAGCCCTGCGGCGAGGAGGACTCCGAAGTACGCCACGCCGACGGCCACGCCGGTTCCGAGCAGATCCACGGGCCAGGACGCGTTACCGAGCAGAAGGTGCGTCGCCACACCGGCCGCCAGCCCAGCCAGTGTCGGGATGCCGAGCCGAGCGTACTGCCGGTCGAACGGCTGGATGTGTACGAACTTCCAGACGAGCCACAACCTCGCCAGCTTCGACAGCGCCATCGTGAGCGCCCCCGCGATCGCCGCGCCCTCCATGCCGAGCTCGAGCCCTCCGATCAGGAGTACCGCCGCCGCGACGTCGAACGCGATCGACCCCGCGTAGACCACCAGGTCCCACCCCGTACGCCCCACCATGATGAGGATGAAGCCGACCGTTCCCGTCGCGACGTTCACGAGCTGACCGAGGAGCAGGATCAGCAGCGCCGTCCGGCCCTGGCCGAACTCCGAGCCGAACAGCCGCAGCGCCGACCCGGGCGTCACGGCGAGCAGCACGAACAGCGGCAAGGTCACCGCCATCGTCCAGCGGGTCAGCTGCTTGAAGAGGCGGTCGAGCTTGTCTCGCTCACCGCGTGCGTGCAGATCGGCAACGAACGGACTGAACATCAGTGACACCGAGATGATGAACAGCAAGATCACCTGTCCTGCGCGCGCCGCGGCCGCATAGATGCCCGTCTCGAACGCGTCGGCATACCGCGCCAGCACGAACAGGTCCGTCCAGAACAGCAGGTGCGAGAACAGCGCGGCGGGAGCGCGCGGCGCGCCGTAGCGGAGGAGGTCGCCAACCTCTCCGCGTCCGGGGGACTCGGACCCGAACCCTTTCGTCTCGCGATGCCAGAGCCAGGCGGCCGCGGCTGCCGCGAGCATCCAGGACGCGGCGTACGCCAGTGTCGTCACCCCCGCGGTTCGCGCGACCAGCCACCCGACGAGGATCAGCGCCAGCCACCCGAGTGGCTGCCCCATCCAGTAGACGTACAGCGTGTGCCGCATCACCTTCAGACCTCGCGTGGCGCCCAGATACACCTGCACGAGCGCAGCGAACGGGATCGCGAAGGCAGCGGCGCGGAAGGCCTCGGTTGCCGCGTTGACCCGGTCGGCGGCCAGTGCGCGCGCGATCGGTTCCGCGGCGAGGAACACGACCACGGCAACCACGACGCCGACAACTGAGGAGATGAGGATGGCCCGCGACACGATCCCGCGGACCACCGCACGTCGTCCCTGACCCATCTCGATCGCGACCCGGCGCACCGCCGCCATGTCCATCCCGACCCGCGAGAAGTACGCGAGCACCACGGCACCTTCCGCGGCGAGCGTGACTACCCCGAAGATCTCGGGGCCCTGGACACGGGTGATCAGGACCTGCGTTGCGAACGTGGCCAGGATCGCGACGGCGAGGCCGATGACGCTCTGGCCGGTCCCCGCCAGGATGGTCCGCTCGTCGCCGAAGCGCTCGAACGGAAGGATGTCCTCCAGGGCAGACCGAACGGCGCCCGGCTTTCGGGCCGGGCGGGGAGGCTTATTCGAGGTATCCAAGGCCGCGGAGGTGCTCCTCGACCTCCAGCGCCTCGTCCTCGGCCAAGCCAGTGTCCGACGCCTCCTGCGCGGGGGTCTCGCGCACGCCGGCAGCGGCAACCTCCGCCTCGCCCCCGACCAGTTTCGAGAGCACCTGGCCGTCGTGCTTCACGGATGCCGGCACGCCGAGCTGCGCGAGGATCGTCGGGGCCATGTCCACCAGCAGCGCCGGCTCCGAGAAGGCGTCCGACTCCACGCGCGGGCCCGCCGCGGCGATCACGCCCTCCATCCGGTGGTCCCCCGAGAGCCAGTCGGCGTTCTCGATCGGCGAGCTGGCATGCGTGAGGCTGTACAGCGGCGCCGGCTCCAGCAGGATGTCGGGTGCCGTCTCCGCGAACCGACCCTGGAACACGTCCTCGCGCTTGAGGATCCGCTTGAACGGCGACGTCCCGGTCTTCGGATCGACGAAGGAGTCGAGCGCGTTCATGACCTTGTCCCGCGTCGCCTCGAACTCGTTCTCCGCAACGATCCCGTCCGGCTCGCGACCCGCGCGGTTGATCGAGACGCCCTCGCCGGTGGACCGCACGGAGGTGTACGCGAGCGTCTTCTGCCAACTCACCGACTGCGGGAGCGAGACCTTCCCGTGCAGCCCCAGCATGTCGTAGGCCTTGCGCGCGACCGTGCGCATCGGTCCCCACTGCATCGGGCCGAAGACCGCGTTCGACGCGGCGAACTTCAGGAAGCCGAGCTTCTCCAGCAGCCTGTCCATGTGCAGGGCGCGCGTGCACGACTGGAACCCATGATCGGAGATGAACAGCACCAGGTCGTCGCTGTTCGCGCGCTCCAGGATCTTGCCGAGCCCATCGTCGAGGATCCGGTAGATGTCGCGGATCTCCTCCGCCAACGGTTCGCGCGAGAGCGTCGCGAAGTCCGGGTGGTCGGGGGCCACGTACTTGTCAAGGCAGTGCTGGACACGGTCGGTCGCGACGTAGATCAACGAGGCGAGCTGCCAGTCCACGTTGTCGAGGAGCCACAGGTTCGCCTTCGTCCTGGCGTGGGTCAGCTCCCGGGCCTCTGCCAGGAAGGGCTTCGGCTTGTGGCGGTACGTCGTCCACGACATCCCGTTGATCGGGAACGGCGCCCCGGCCTTCTCTAGGTCCTCGGCCAGCGACTCGGGGTGCGTGAACGGCCGGCGCTTCGGGAGCACGCCGCCGGAGATCACCGCGCCCTCAACCTTCGGGGGCGGGAACGTCAGGGGGAGGTTCGTCATGACGACCGGGGTGCCGGCGGCCGCCAGGTCGCCCAGCATCGTCTTCTCCTTGATCGACCGGTAGGTCACCGGCAGGCTCCGCCGCTCGCCCAGCTCCTTCTCGAAGATGTCGTACACGCCGTGGTTCGACGGCTCGACACCGGTCAGGAACGACGGCCATGCCGCCCAGGAATGGTTCGGCACGGTCGAGCGAAGTACGCCTTTCGCCCCGCGATCGCACAGCGACGCGAGATTGGGGAGCAGCCCGGCTTCGATCATCGGGTCGAGGATCCGCCAGTCCGCTCCGTCCCAGCCGATCAGGAGGACGCGAGACATGGGCGAAGTGTAATGGGTGGCCCCGAAGGCCGACCAACGACTACCGTCCGCTCTCGTGTCGTTCCTCGGCGTCTTCGCGCTCTGGCTGGAAGAGAAGGAGCTTGTCGGCAGGGCCGATGCGCGCAGGATCGCGCAAGAGCTGTCCTCCATCGCCAGGCGCATCGCTGCCGGTGCCGACCTGGCTCCCGGCGAACGGGTTCTCGACCTCGGATCGGGGACGGGAGCGATCGCGCTCGCTGCCGCGGACATGGGCACGAACGTCGTTGCGGTTGACCTTGACCTTGGGGCGCTCCGACGCGGTCGCGACCTGACCCTCTCCCTGCCGGCACCCATACGCCACACCGGTGCCGACGCGGGGGCGCTCCCGTTCCGCAGCGGCTCCTTCGACGCGGCCGTTCACCGGTCGGTCCTCGTCTACATGCAGGAGCGCGACCGGGCGATCGCGGAAGAGCTCCGCGTGCTCCGGCCGGGCGGGCGCGTCTCCGGCTCTGAGTCCCTCGGCAACGATCTCGAGCTGGAGGCCGAGGACCGCGGCATCGCGCGCGCGTGGCACGGAGGGCTCCGCGAGATCCTTCTCGGCACCCCGGATGTGCTCACGCTCACCGCGGAGGGGCTCGAGACCCTCTACTCACAGGCAGGTTTCGAGGACGTGTCCGTCACCTCGGCACCTCAGCGGTTGCTGCTCGATTCCGTCGACGCGGTGGTCCGAGCGTTCGCGACACCTCCCCCCAATGGCCTCTCGGCCAGGGAGCGGTGGCTCCGCGCGGGGATCAAGGGCGGGCTGCTGGACGAGTTCCTCGCGCGGCTGGCCGCGGAGGCAGAGCGAGGGCATCCGGCCACGCTGGTTGCCGCGGAGGGATTTCTGACCGCACGAGCTCCGGTTTGAGAGTTCGAGCAGGAAGCACTACTCCGGGTGTCGAAACGTACGCCCAGAGCCTCGGGCCGCGGCCCGCGTGCGGCCTGGGGCCCATCACCCTATGATTCTGGGCCAACTCCCCGCATGAATCGACGCCCGTTCGAGAGACTCCGCGTGGGGGCCGGATTCGCGCTCGCGACCCTGCTGATCGCGGTCGGCCTTCCACTCGCTGGGTCCGTCCTCGCCCAGGCTCCGGAGCCAGGCCCGACCGGAGGCAAGGGTTCAAGCCCCGGAGCGACGCCGGTACCCGGCCCCACCGGCACGGGCTCGCCCACGCCTTCCCCGTCCCCGGCCATCGAGGCCGGCGCGAAGAGCATCACCGACACCGAGTACCTCAACGTCCACATCGACGAGACCGGCGTGCCGGGCGACGCGATCCTGAAGGACTGGCTGCGCGTTCGCGGGCCGGCCGGGGCGTCGATGTCGGTCACCGATCCGATCGGCGTCGACGGCGTCCGAGCTACCGGCGACACCCCCGATCCGGACGTCGAAGACTCCGTCGCCTGGGACGTCACGCTCCCCGCGAGCCAGTACACCGATCTGTTCTACGAGGGTGAGGTCCTCCGAGAGGGGGAGATGTACCTCACACCTGCGGGGCCGCGGCCGCTCCCGGTGGAGGTTGCGATCAAGTACTACACCGGACCACCCGGCGCGGAGACACCCGTGACCGCCGACCAGTTCCGGGCGGCGCGCGGTCCGGCGAAGCTCGTGTTCGAGGTGACCAACAACACGCGGCAGATGCAAGAGGTCACCTACAGCGACATCCAGACCGGCGAGCAGCAGACGGCCGTCGTCCCGGTGTGGACGCCATACGTCGTGAAGATCGGCCCGGTCCTGTTCCCCGATGACCAGTTCGACCGCGTCCAGACCGATGGCGTCGAGTCGCGCGATGTGGCGGGTGGCGGCACCGAGGTCACGTGGACCCTCAACCTCGCGCCGCCGGACTACAACGCGAACCAAACGGCGATCGCCCAATTCCTGGTGGCGGCACCCGAGATCCCCGAGCTGCGCATCGTCGCCCAGCCCCAATATCCCCCCGCGAAGGCCGAGGCGGTCACCTCCGAGGAGGTGCAGTTCCAGAAGGGCCGGCGCTCCTTCCTTTTCGATGTGTTCGACCTCCTGCGGTCGAACCTCATCGCGCTGACGGGCCTGTTCGGTCTCCTGGACGACGCGTTCTCCAACCTCGCGATCCCACTGATCTCCCCGGAGAAGGGGAACCGGGAAGCGGGCTCGTTCGACGACCCGAACCAGCTGTGGGCCCTGTGGACCCTGGCGAAAGGGATGGAGCAGCTCGACCGGGCATTGAACGTGCTCGACTACTCGTTGCAGCTGTCACGCGCGGCGGTGAAGGGCCAGCTCGCAACGCTCTCGCAGATGCGGCTGCTCCTCGGAAAATCCACGGACCGCTCCGCGGTCGACATCCAGTCGCTGCTGACCCCACCGGCATGCCTCCCGATCTGCACACCGGAGCAGATCGAGGAGTACCTCCTCGGGCTCGAGTCCGGCGGCGGGCACCTGGTCGAGGAGATCCTCGGTGGGTCCGTCTGGCAGAACATCAAGGACCTCGAGACGTTGCTCGGCTGTCCCGATTGCAACGAGGACCCGAACCCGTTCCTCCCCGAGGCCCCCGCTTCAGTGACGCCGACCTGCCCGCAGTGCGCCCTCATGCTCTCGATCATCCGGCTGAAGCTGGCCCTCTTCGAGCAGAACCTCGCGGCCCTGCAGAAGGAGGATCACTCGAACCAGCTCGCGACGTTCACGGGCGTCACCAATAGCGCTGAGTCGACCATCGCCAACGACTGGAGGAAGTTCACGACGGTCACGTTCCCCTTCGGGCTCGAGGAGCTGGAGGACGGCCTCTATCACCTCAAGGTTGACGGGATCGACCTCGTCCAGCAGGCGCTCGGCAACGAGGACATGCCCAACTCGATCATCTGGGCGATGCACGTCCTGACCGACGGCATGGAGGGGCTGTCGGATTCCTTCCATCAGCTCGGCAGCACGTGGCGCTACCTGGCGGACTCGGTCCAGAACTTCGGCATCTTCGGCGTCGAGACAGCGCAGAACACCTTGCAGCTCGATATCAACGAGATCGACGAGAAGAGCGCGCAGCGCGCCGCCACCGCGGCTCGTGTCAGCGGCGAGATACCGACCACCTTCATGGGATCGCCGGAGTCCACGAAGGACATTCCGGTCGACACCCAGTTCGTCCTCGTCTTCACGACCGAGGAACCGGGGCTCACGGTGGCCAGCCCGCTGTCGTCGACCGCCGGCAAGGTCGCCGTGGCCTTTGCCTTCGGGCTCCTGATCCTCACGCTGCTCGCCTTCGCGAGGTTCCGGTGGCATCTGCTGTGAGATCCCGCGCCGCTCTCGTCGTGCTCGCCCTCGTCTCCCTGGCCGCCTGCGGCGAGCCGGAGGGGACCGCGGTCGAAGACGACGCGGCAGCGGCGAGCGAGATCGGCGGCGAGATCCCGCAGCTCGACACCGGTCCGGCCGAGGTTGGGGTTGCGGGTGGGGCAGCCGAGGGATTCGGCGAGGAGGCGGTCGAGACCGCCGAGGCCACGCCGGAGGGCCTGAGCATCACGACGGTCGCGATCGCTCCGACCACCCCCGAGCTGGTCGACGCCATCAACTTCACCGGGTTCAAGTCCGGCGGGCCGAACGCGCTGATCGAGCTCCCCGTCTACGGCCTGAACGAGCGGCAGAACCTCTACTACCTGATCGTCCCCGTGATCAACGAGGGCAAGCAGGAAGTACGGAACCTGGAGGGGCGCGCCGAGTTCTTCGACGATAGGGGGCGCTTGATCTGGGAGGAGACGCAGTTCCTCACGCACCTCCCCACCCGACTGCAGCTCAACCCGCCCTCGCTCCCGAACAAGGCCGAGTCCCAGCCCGAGCTGTCCGAGGAGGCATCGAACTACCCGCTCTACTACCTCCCGACGAACATGGGCCTGTTCACGTTCGCGGTCCCGGACCCCGCCGTTGCCCCGCAGGTGAAGTCGTGGAACCTGACGTTCCTGGTGAGCCAGGTATGAGAGCGCGCGCCGCCCTGCTCCTCGGGCTGATGCTCCTCGCCACCGCGTGCGAGGAGACCACGGGCGAGCCAACGGCAGGCCCGACCGGCAGTCCCGGCGCGACGCCGGGAGGAACCAAGGTCGGACTGCTGTACACGATCTCGGACGTTGGTGGCGAGTTCGCACAGGCCGCGTTGGGGTCCTCGGTGCTGGCGACCGAGGACGCGGCGGCAGAAGGCTGGCCGATCGAGGTCCTAGACCGGGACTACGCCGGCAACGCGAAGCGAGCCCGGCAGCTCGCACAGGAGCTGGCTGAGGAAGGCGTGGCCGGCATCGTGGTGGCATCCGACGATCCGGCGCTGGTCCCGGCGCTGAGTGGGTTCGATGACGTCCCGGTAATCCACGCGCTGCTTCCCGACGACGACGCGATCGCGGAGGAGACCGCGTTCCGGGTCGCACCCTCGAACCGCCTGCAGGCCGAGAAGCTCGCCGGCTACCTGGTCGAGGACCGTGGCCTGGATCGGATCGCGATCCTGCACGACGACAGCCCGTTCGGCGTCGAGGGCGGCGACGACATCGAGGAGGCCCTCGACGACCAGGGCGCGTCAGTGGTCCTGCGTCAGTCCTTCAAGGTCGGGAGCGACATCCACACACCGATCATGCACGCGGGACAGCTCGGCGCCGACGCACTCGTGCTCTGGACGCGCGAGAACGGCGAGGCGGGCCGGATCACGATCGAGATGCACAAGGCGAACCAGGGCTACCAGCTCGTGCTCTCGGGAAACCTCGCGACGTTCGACTACGGGAAGAACGCCGCGAGCCAGGTCACGCCGGTCGCCTTCCGCGACGGCATCCTGTCGGTGGGAACCTGGGCGGGCCCGTGGTTCGACCTGGATCGGATCCGTGGATTCTTCGAGCGATTCCAGGAGACGAACAACGTGCAGGCGCCGTTCCACGCGGTCCAGGTGTACGACGCCCTCCTGCTCCTCGCTCGAGCGGCCGACGAGGCCGGGAGCGCGGACCCGGCGGCCGTTGCGCAGGCGCTCGAGGACACGCGGGACTTCGAGGGCGCGGGGGTGCCGATCTCCTTCTCCCCGAACGACCACGAGGGCATCGGCATGGAAGACATGGCGATCCTGGCGTTCACGAAGGATCAGGCCTCGGCGGGCGGGGACTTCGCGCCCGAGATCAGCACCGGCGGTGGGTTCTTCACGATCAACACGGGCACCGTGACGCTTCCGTCCGAGCTCGCGTACCTGACCGCGGGGCTGCCCGGATGAAGCGCACGACAGCCGCCCTCTCTCTCGCCGCAACCGGTCTGTTAGTGATGCCGATGCCAGACGCATCGGGTCGCGACTGGTACGTGGCGGCCGGCGGGGACCGGTACCGCTCCGGGTTCAACCCCGAGGAGACCGCTCCGTACTTCGTCTCCGGCTCTCCGGCGGTCCAGCCGAACCCCGAGTGGGTCACGAAGCTCTCCGACTTTCCCTCCGGGAACTTCCTCGCCGGGGGGATCATCGTCGCCGAAGGCAAGGTGATCATCGGGGGCGGCTCGACGAACTCGATCGTCGCGCTCGATCAGGAGACCGGCCTTCCGGTCTGGCGCTTCCAGCCGGATCCTCGGGGCAGCCGGTTCCTGCCCGGTGACGGCTACACGGGGGCCTACCCGGGGCTCAACCACCCCTGGTACGACGACGGCGTCCTGTACGCGACCTTCTCGAACGCGACGCTGTACGCGCTCGACGCGGGGACGGGAGAGCGGATCTGGCGGTGGGAGGTTCCGGCAGCGGGGTCACCCGGCGAGGTCACCGACCACACGCTCGACCCGAAGATCGAGTGGGACTACGCGAACCCCGAGCACCGTCGCTTCCCCTTGCGCGCCGAGGTCGCGCCGTTCACCGGGGACTACCCGAAGTTCCATTCCGGTGTGAACTACTGCATCGAGAACGACCGCGTCGTGGTGGACACGCTCGACGCGCGGATCTTCGTGATCGACGCGAAGACCGGCCAGACCCAATGGCACCGCTACTACGGCGCGCCGGACTGGCCGGGCGAGTTCGTGTGGCCGGAGCTGGCTCAGGGCGGTGTGGCGCGCCAGCTGGCTCACGGAACTCGTCGATACGAGGCCCGCGGCGGGTCGGGGTGCACCGGCGGACACATCCTGCTGCCCGGGGAGGACGGTTTCCTCAAGGTCTTCGACGAGGACACGGGGCGCTTCGTCGGGGCCTACGACGCGTTCCATAGCGGCGACCTGGGGTTCGCGTACGACATCGGCGGCGGCCTGCAGGACCCGAAGAGCGGAGACCTCATCATCAACACGCTCTCCAACCGGATGGTCAGGCTCTCCTTTCCCGAGCTCCGCTCGCGGTGGCGGCACACCGAGGACGGCGGCATCCTCTCTCTGTGCGAGGACCGCGCGGACCGCTCCACGTGCGAGGTGATCGTGACGACCGAGGACGGCAAGCAGGACGGGCCATTGGGGAGCGCGGTCTTCGGGGGCATCATGGCCCTGGATTACGAACGGCGGGTCATCGCAAACGCGAACCAGGACGGTCACCTCTACTTCTGGAAGGACATCGACGTCACCGGGCAGAACCCGACGCTGATCGCCGCGATCCCGGCGGGAAGGAACCCGTTGGCGAAGCGGCAGCCTCGAGCCGACTCGATCTCCTACTACCTGCCCGACGACGGTAAGCACGGGCCGTGGGTCCACCGGACCGCTGCCCTCGAGGCCGTCGTCATGGGCGGCGGCGTCGCCTACTACCCCGCGACGTGGGAGCACGCCATCTACGGCGTGCAGTACCTCTCGGGCGGCCGAATCCTCGATGAGCCCCGCGTTGTCTTCCGATACGAGGTCCGCTGGGATGACGAGTTCCCCTACCCGCCGTTCGGGGAGACCGAGCCTGCACCGATCTTCGACGTCGACCTGCTGACGATGACGGCACCGGCCCTCATCGACGGCCATCTGTACTTCGCGGCGAACGACGGGAACGTCTACTCCTTCGACCTGCGGAACCCCGTTTCGGACACGCAGCGGAACCTGGCCATCCTCGGGTCGGGCGTTGCCCCGTTCATCCCCGCCTGGTCCGACCCTCGTGGATCCTTCGACCATGTCTGGACGCCCGCCGACTGGTACAAGAACCAGGTCACGCCATCCGACGGCTGGCGTCTCCCGACACCGGGCGGGATGGTTCCGGTTGGCCTTCCCGTCGCCGCGCTCGCCGTCTGGGCGCGTTGGCGGAGCCGGCGGCGGCCGGCACCCACGACCGGAGGGCGCTGGTGGGCCGGCGAGGCGGTGGACCGATGAAGCGACGGCTCGGTCTCGCGGCGATCCCGCTCCTGATCCTGAGCTCGCTCGCGTCCGGGCCGGCCGTGGCCAGGGAATGGCCGGTGGCCTTCGGCGGCGATGACTTCCGCTCCGGATACAACCCCGACGAGACGCGGCCCTACTTCGGGATCGGCCGGTCGGCCCTCCAACCGAACCCAGAGTGGATCACGAAGCTCTCGGACTTCCCGTCGGGCGTCTTTCCGATGAGCGGGATCATCGTGGCCGAGGACAAGGTGATCCTCGGCGGAGCCTCCACGAACTCGATCGTCGCCCTGGACCAGGCGACCGGCCTGCCGGTGTGGCGATTCCAGCCCGATCCCCGAGGCAGCAAGTACTTCCCCGGTGACGGCTACGCCGGCGGCTACCCCGGGACGAACGCCCCCTGGTATCACGATGGCGTCCTGTACGCGACGTTCTCGAACGGGACGCTCTACGCGATCGACGCCGGGACCGGCGAACGGATCTGGCGCTGGGAGGTTCCGGCGGCGGGTGCCCCCGGGGAGGTGACGGACCATGTCCTCCCCGCCTCCGTGAAGTGGGACGTGCACAACCCCGAGCACCTGCGATATCCCCTGCGGGCGGAGGTACGGCCTTTCACCGGCGACTACGCGAAGTTCCACTCCGCGGTGCGCTACTGCGAGGGGAAGGTCCTGGTCATGACGCTCGACGCGCGTGCATTCGCCGTCGACGCCTCGACGGGGGGCCTGATCTGGCACCGGTACGTCGGAGCCCCCGACTGGCCCGGCGAGTTCGAATGGCCGGAGGCGGCCGAGGGCGGGATCACCCCGGAGTCGGGCCGGTCGACGCGGCGGTTCGAAGCGCAGTCCGGGGTCGGCTGCCCAGGTGACTTCGCGATCGTCGGGACGGAGGACGGCTTCCTGAAGGTATTCGACAACGACACGGGGCGGTTCATCCGCGCGTACGACGCGCAGCATCCGGGAGACCTCGCGTTCGCGCACGACATCGGAGGCGGGATCCGAGACCCCGAGAGCGGTGACCTCATCATCAACACGCTGTCGAACCGGATGATCCGGCTGTCGCTCCCCGGCCTGGAGCCACGGTGGCGGCACACCGAGGATGGAGGAACGATCTCGATCTGCGAGGAACGAGCGGACCGCTCAACCTGCCAGGTGCTCGTCACGACGGAGGCAGGGCAGCAGGACGGACCGATGGGTGGAGCGGTCTTCGGCGGCGACCTCGCGATCGACCCGCAGCGCCGGATCATCTTCAACCCGAACCAGGACGGGCACCTGTACATCTGGAAGGACATCGACGTCACCGGCCAGAACCCGACCCTTGTTGCCAAGGTACCAACCGGCAGGAACCGGCTCTCCGTTCCTCAACCCCGGCCCGACTCCGTCTCGTTCTACCTCCCGGATGACGGGAAGACGCCGCCCTGGCGGCACCGGACGGCCGTCCTCAGCAGTCCCGTGGTCGGCGGGGGCGTGGCCTACTTCGCCGCCTCGTGGGAGCACGCCTACTACGGGGTTCAATACCTGGACCCGAGCGGCATGCTGCTCGCTCGTCCCCGGAAGGTGTTCCGGTACGAGGTGCAGTGGGACGACGAGTTCCACTACCCGCCGTTCGGCGACACGTATGCCGGGCCGATCGTGGACATCGATCAGATCACGTTCGGCGCGCCGGCACTCGCCGACGGGCACCTGTACTTCGCCTCGAACAGCGGCAGCGTCTACTCCTTCGACCTCCACGACCCCGCCGAGGACACGCAGCGGAACCTTGCGATCCTCGGTTCGGGGGTTGTGCCCTTCATCCCGACCTGGTCCGACCCTCGCGGATCGTTCGATCGGGTCTGGACGCCCGCCGACTGGTACAAGAACCAGGTCGCCCCGACCGAGGGCTGGCGACTGCCGACCGCGGGCCAGATCGCGCCCTTGGGACTGCCGGTCGCGGTGTTCGGCTTTTGGCTCCGTCGGCACGCGCGCCAGAAGGCACGAACGCGGCGCGGCACGAGGCACGCCGGCCGGGCGGGACGATGGGAGGGAGAGGGATGGCCGTAAAGGGCCTTGCACTCGACGACGTCAGAGTGATCCAAATCCCGTGGCGGCGCATCCTTCTCGGGATCGGGCTCGCGCTGGGGTTCGTGGCGGCCGGATTCCTCGTGACGAACACGTACGCCACGCTCTGGCAGCAGCGGCTCGAGGAGCGGTGGGAGTCGCTCGTGACCACCGGCGCCGCCGTGGAGCCCACCGTCGGTGAGCCGGTGGCGAAGCTTGTCATCCCCCGGCTCGGCCTCGAGCGAGTGATCCTGGAGGGAACGGACCGCTCGGTGTTGCGGAAAGGCCCCGCGCACGTGCCGGGCTCGCCGCTGCCCGGCGAGGAAGGGAACTCCGTGATCAGAGCTCACCGGCTTCTGTGGTCTGGACCGTTCCGAGACCTCGACACATTGGGGCTCGGGTCGGAGATCCATGTCCAGACGCTCACGGGTACGTCCGTCTATCTCGTGGCCGGCATATTCCGTCAGGACGGCCGGCGGGTCGACCTGTTCGAGGACACGAGCTTGCCGTACCTCACGCTGGTCACGAGCGACCCGCCGCTCCGCGCCGACGGATCGCTCGTCGTGCGAGCCGCTCTGGTAGAACGCAACGGGGTGCCCGTATGAACGAGGTTCGCGTGCGCGGCTCACTCCTGGCCTGGCCGGGTCGGATCGAGACGCCCGGCACAGTCAAGCGCCGGCTCCTGCTCGTCGCTTCGATCATGGCGATCGCGCTCTCCGGCTTCTACGCCGTGGAAGCGATCGGCGAGACATCGCCGTGGTCCTCCGGAGAGGTGATCGACATGTGCGGCCTTCCGCATCCGCCGGTGACCTGCGCCGCGAGCGAGGACGGGAGCCTGCACCAGCTCTCCCCCGAGGAGTTGGCGCAGCTCCAGGAGATCCGTGCCCTTGTCGAGCGATTCCCCGTGCCCGAAGCTTTCAGCGACGTTCGCGCACCGAGGTCGGGAGGAGGAGGCTGATGAGACCAAGGAAGCGCACGAGCCGCACCCCGTTGACGAACCGCCCGCTCTCGGACGCGGACCAGCGACGCTATCCCTACGACCACGAGGAGCACGGTGCCGTCACCGAGGAGGACGCCTCGCGCCTCGGGGTCGACACGCCGATGAACCGCCGGGAGTTCCTCGATATCGCCGGCAAGCTCGGCCTGTCGGGGTTCGCAGTCTCGACTCTGTACCCGACGTTCCTCGCGGCATGCGGACGAACGCTCGACACCGCGACGACCGAGGGATTCGGCGAGTCCGCCGCAACCGGCGACACGATCAACATCGGCGTCATCTCGATCTACTCGGGCGTCGGCGCCTTCGTGGGCCAGCTCGTCAAGCACGGCGCGGAGCTCGCGGTCGAGCAGATCAACAAGCACGGCGTGGACGTCCCCAAGATGACCGGTGCGGACTCGCTCTTCCCCGACTTCGACAAGTACGAGACGCAGACAACGGGCGGGATCCTGGACGGCAAGAAGATCACGCTGATCCAGCGCGACGACAACCTCTCGGCGCAGGTCGCCGTGCAGGCGATCACCGAGATGAAGACGAAGTACGACATCAAGGGAGTCATCTTCGGTGGGCTGCTCGACGACATCTTCGCGTGCAAGAAGGTCGTGCAGCAGTACAACCTGCCGGCAATCGCCTGCTACTCGGACCTGTACAGCACCAACAGCCTGTACCCGCAGTCCGATTACAAGCAGTGCTTCCAAATCTTCCCGCCAGACATCTGGGCGTGTGAGGTCCTGGCCGACTACGCCATCAGCGATCGCGGCTACTCGCAGTTCGCGTTCATCGGCGACAACACCGCGATCGGCAACCAGGGCAAGCGCATGGTCGAGCAGGCACTGGGGAGCCGGGGCGCGGGTCTGGCCACAGCGGAGCAGTACAACGTCGGCGACACGGACATGACGGCGCAGATGCTCCGGATCCGCGGGACGGGCTGTCACGGGCTGTTCCTCTGGGGCCTCGCGGGCGACACCGCGCATGGCCTGCAGAACATCGAGGCCATCGGCGGCGGCTACATCGACCGCGACACCGCCCGGAGCGGCGAATGGCACCCGCAGATCATGGGATTCCCCGGCGGGGCCGCCGAGCGCACGTTCGCGGAGCTCGCCGGCCCGGCCGCGAAGACCGGCACGGTCTCGACCTGGTACGTCGGCGGGGTCGGATACCTCCCGCAGTTCCAGGGGGCGGTCGAGGTGTTCCGCGAGCGGTGGGGGGCATCGCCAACGGGTGGCGAGAACAACCCTGCCGACTCGGTGTTCCTGCTCGCAAAGGCCTTCAACGACGCTGGGAGCACGGATCCCGCGAAGGTCATCGACACGCTCGAGAAGACGAGCATCAACTTCACGTCGGTCACACCCCACGCGTTCGCGCCCGACCGCCACATCTCGCTGACGATGGAAGACATCGTGGGCGTCACGCTCGAGCGTGGAGCCGCCGCGCCGACACAGCCTTCGTACGAGCTCGGCAAGGAGTACGAGGTGTATCACCCGCCCGGGTACGTCGGCCCGACGCACTTCGCGCGGCCCAACATGGAGAACAACGTCAAGAAGTACCCCGAGCTCATGAAGATCTTCTACGAAGAGGGGTACGGCACGCAGTGCACGAAGGTCCCCGACAAGTCGGTCCCGTGGGGCTTCCGCCTCACGAGCGACTGCAACATCCACTAGCCATGGACATCTTCCTGCAGGCGCTGATCTCGGGGCTCCTTCAGGGAAGCGTGTACGCGATGCTCGCCGTCGCGTTCTCGATCATCTACATGACGACGAGGACGATCAACTTCGCGCTCGGCCCGCAGATGCTGATCGCCGCACTGATCTACTTCACGCTCACGTTCGGTGGGGCGCTCGGCTTCGGGGACGGGATCGTCCCCCTGTTCATCGCGCTCCCGATCGCGATCGGCGCCTCGATCCTGATCGGGCTGTTGGTACACACCGTCGCGCTCAGGCCCTTGGGGCAGTTCGACCCGAACGGCAACATCGGGTGGATCCTCACGACGCTCGCGATCGGCCTCATCCTGGTCGAGGGCGGGCGCCTGATCTTCGAGGAGACGAACCGCCCGGTTCCCCCGATCATTCAGTCGATCGGCGGCAATGAGTCGATCCTCAACATCCCGCCCCAGAAGTACCTGATCTTCATCGTCGGGATCGCGCTCGCGCTCGCCCTCGAGACACTCCATCGCAAGACGAAGCTCGGGCGCGGGCTACGTGCGACGGCTCACGACCGCAACACGGCAGCGTTGATGGGGATCAACACGAACTTCATGATCCTCTACTCGTTCGGGCTCGCCGGCGCGATCGCGGCGGTCGCCGCGTGGCTGATCATCCCCGTCGTCTTCGTCGACTTCAACGCGCTCGGCACATTCATCGGGCTCAAGGCATTCGTCGGAGCAGTGGTCGGCGGCATCGGATCCACGCGCGGAGCACTTCTGGGGGGACTGGTCGTGGGCCTCGCCGAGTCCATGACCGTCGTGTTCCAAGCACAGCAATGGGGTGACGCCGTCGTGTTCGTCCTGCTGATCCTCATCCTCATGGTCAAGCCGACGGGCATCCTCGGCGAGGCCAGGATCGAGAAGGTCTGACATGAGCGACCTGTTCGACGGTGCAGGCGAGCAGCCCCAGGACAACGACGACTCTCCTCAACCGGGCCGACACCGTGGTCCGGGGATGACGGACAGGTTCCGCGAGGCCAACGAGGAAGCCAGGAAGGAACGGGACCGCCGGAAGGCCATCCGTCTGATGCAGAAGCTCGGACCCGAGGCACAGGACCTCGTCGGGCGGGCGTCCGACACCGAGACCGACTCCGGGGATGGGGATGGGGATGGGGACGGGCAGCAGGAGCGCTCCCGTGCGGAGAGGTGGGAGGACGCCGCGATCCCGGCGCCGTTCCGATTCTCGAGACTGCTTCGGCCGGGGATCCTGCTGGGCGCGCTCTTCATATTGGCGTTGGTGCTGTACCCGCTGGGCCTCCTGCCCGGCATCACCCCCAGCGCCGACCGCTTCCTCTCGCTGAACGTGATCCTTCAGTACTCGATCATCATCATCGGGCTGAACCTGATCGCCGGATTCACCGGCCAGCTCTCGCTCGGCCAGTCGATCTTCACGGCGGTCGGCGGGTACGCCTCCGCCGTCATCAGCTCGAAGTTGATCGAGGGACACGGCGGCCCATGGGTCGGGCTCGTCGCGGCGATCGTCATCTCGGTGCTGATCGGGATCGTGCTCGGCCTGCCATCGCTCCGAGTCCGGGGTGCGTACCTCGCGATCGTCACGCTCGCGTTCGTGCCGATCTTCGCCCGCATCTTCACGTCCGGGCCCCAGAGCTGGTTCGGAGGCTCTGCGGGCCTGCGAGACCTTCGCACGCCGACTCCCGACCCGACCCTCGGCGTCCCGGTTGACACGACGATGTACCCGCCCTGGGGCGGCGAGGCAATGACGCAGATCGACTTCTACTTCCTGACGATCGCGATCTTCGTCGTGTTGTACCTCGCGGTCCGAAACATCGTCCGATCGCGCTGGGGGCGGGCGTTCACCGCGATCCGGGAGTCCGAGATCGCCGCGAAGTCCTCAGGAGTCAACGTCGTCCGGTTCAAGGTCACCGCGTTCGCCATCAGCGCATGCTTCGCGGCTATCGGAGGCTGGCTCTACGTCCACAACACCGGCTTCATCTCGCCTCAGTTCCCCACGCAGATCCCGGAGTCGTTCAAGTACGTGGTCATGATGATCGTGGGTGGGATGGGAACACTTGCGGGCCCAATCGTCGGCGCGTCCGCGATCGAGATCACCCGGACCATGACCTCGCAGTATCCCGAGTACCAGAACATCATCTTCGGCGCCCTCGCGTTGTTCACCGTGATCACCGCGCCGAACGGCCTCGTCGGCCAGTTCAAGGACGCCGCAGCGAAGATCCAGCGCAAGGTGCTGGGGGGACCGAAGCCGGCGGAATGGATGCCCCTGGCCACCGCGATGAAGCGCCCACAGCCTCGAGACCTCCCTTCGCTCGACGGCGACGTGATCCTGGAGGCCAAGGAGATGTCGAAGATCTTCGGGGGGCTCCGAGCGAACAACAACATCTCGATCCAGGTGAAGCGCGGCACGGTCCACGCGCTGATCGGGCCGAACGGCTCGGGCAAGACCACGTTCATCAACGTGCTGACCGGTGTGTACGCGCCCGAGGAGGGGGAGGTTCGGTTCCTCGGTCGCAAGATCTCCGGCGAGCCCGCCTACGTCACGGTCGAGATGGGCATGGGCCGCACGTTCCAGAACCTGCAGCTGTGGAGGCGCATGACCGTCCTCGACAACGTGATGGTCGGGCTCCACGTGCGCGGGAGGTCGGGACTGCTCTCGGTCGCGGCGAAGGCACCCTGGGCGCTCAAAGAGGAGGAGCGGCTGCGCCAGCGAGCGCTCGGCCTGCTCGAGTTCGTGGGCCTCCAGAAGTTCGCGGAAGTCTCAGCCGGCCAGCTGCCGTACGGGCCGCAGCGCAGACTGGAGGTCGCCCGTGCGCTCGCTCTGGACCCCTCCTTCCTGATCCTCGACGAGCCCGCGGCGGGCCTGAACCCCGCAGAGGTAGGTGAGTTCACCGACCTGATCCGCCGGATCAAGGAGACCGGCATCACCGTGTTCCTCATCGAGCACCACATGGACCTGGTCATGGCCGTCGCCGACCGGATCAGCGTGCTCGACTTCGGCGAGAAGATCGCCGACGGCACGCCGCAGGAGGTCAAGAACGATCCGCGCGTGATCGAGGCCTATCTGGGCGCGGACGAGGACACGGAGAAGAAGCCCACGAAGGCGACGAAGGCGACGAAGGCGACGAAGGCGACGGTGAAGAGCTGATGGCGCAAGAGGTCAAGGCCGAAGCCCGAACGTCTGGAGCGAACGGTCAGCCGATGCTCCAGGTCGAGGACCTCACCGTCCAGTACGGCAACGTCGAGGTCCTGCACGGGATCTCGTTCGAGGTCCGCGAAGGCGAGGTCGTGGTGATCATCGGGTCGAACGGCGCCGGCAAGACCACGACGCTGAAGACGATCACGGCACTGCCGGAGCTTCTGAAATCGGTGAAGGGCAACATCTCGTTCGAGGGGAAGCGCGTCGACAAGCTGCGACCGGACAAGATCGCGCGTCTCGGCCTGGCGCACGTGCCGGAGGGACGGCAGGTGTTCCCCGACCAGAGCGTGCGCGACAACCTCCTGCTCGGCGCGTACCAGCGCCGCGACCACGGCGAGATCTCAAAGGACATCGACCGGATGTCGGAGCGGTTCCCGATCCTCGGCGAGCGACGCAGCCAACCGGCGGGTCTCCTCTCCGGAGGCGAGCAGCAGATGCTCGCGATCGCCCGAGCTCTGATGAGCCGACCGCGGATGATCCTGTTCGACGAGCCGTCGATGGGGCTCGCTCCCCTGATCGTGAAACGGGTGTTCGAGATCATCGAGGAGCTGAAGGACGAGGGGAAGACGATCCTGCTCGTCGAGCAGATGGCGTTCCAGGCACTCGGGATCGCGGACCGCGCGTACGTGCTGGAGACCGGGGAGATCACGCTGACGGGGACGGGCAAAGAGCTTCTGAGCGACACCCGCGTCAAGGAAGCGTACCTGGGAGCCTGAGGGGAGCCTTGCCGCCAGTGTCGTCTGAGCGCGAGACCAAGTCCTCGAGTGAGGGGGCGTGGCTCCGCATCCCCGCCTTCCTCCTCGCAGTCGCTCTCCACGCGGGTGTCGGGTTCGTCTATGTCGTCTCGGGGCTCGTCGCCCCGATCTGGGGCGTGGCGCTGCTCCTCGTGATCTGGGGGGGACTCTCGGTGGTCCTCGTTCGAGCGATCCAGAACGAGCGACCCTGGCCCGCACTCGCCGTGCCGCTTGCAGGCGCAGCGGCGTGGTTCGCGGTGGTCCAAGGCCTCGGTACGCTGTTCGATTGGACCGCCTAGACGGTCGCCGAGATCTCGCTTGAGATCAGCTTCGCCCGCACGATCAGGCGCTGTGACGCGCTCCCCGGCGGATGGCACGTGGTGAGTGTGAGGACCGACCCGTTGCCCGGATCGAGGACCCCGAAATCCGTCGGTGTCGTGATGAACGGCTGTCCTGTCACGCGATAGATGCACTTGCCGACGGGTGTCTCGAGGGTGATCTGGTCGCCCGGCGCGAGATCGTCGATCTCCGCGAACGGCTTGCCGTAGGTGGTCCGGTGACCCGCGATCGCGGCGTTCCCCTCCTCACAGGGAAGCGCGGACTCCTCGTAATGGCCCGCACCCGCCTGCAACGCGGAGAGCGTGGTCCCCTCGACCACGATGGTGTCCACCTCGAGAGCGGGGATCTGGATCCGAGTCAGAGCCTCGCCGGGCTCGATGGTTCGGGTGATATAGGCGCGCCGGCTGGCAGGTGAGGTGAGCTCCTCCTGGAGTCCGACCTGCCGGTAGTCGGTGTAGAGGTTCGTGAGGAACGGCCAGGCGAAGAGCACCACGCCGCCGAGAAGAAGCAGGATCGACAGGCTGGCCAGGATCCGTCGCGGCACCGGCCTTCGTCGCCAGGAATCCACGAGCACGCCGAGAGCCGAGCCGATCCGCCTCGGGCCACGAGGCTCGCTGCCGGGCCGCTTGGGACCGAGCAGATTCTCGTCGTAGAGAGGCGACTGATCGGAAGAGGTCATGGCCGTTCGACCTCGAGACGTCCTAGGGGCGCTTCAGGTACCTCCGCAGGCCGTAGCCTGCGGCCGCGAGCGCGGAACCCCCGAAGAAGAACGGGAGCAGGCCGCCCCCGGTGGGGGCGGTCGTGCGCTCGGTGTCGATCTCGCCGTTGACGCCGGCGGTCGACTGCCCGATCGCGAGTGTGAGCAGGCCGGGGTTCGCCCGCGTCTGGCCGATCAGCTCGACCGAGATGCCCGAGGAGATCGCGGATCCCGAGTCGCCATCCACGGTCTCGCTGAAGCTGCCCGCCCGGACCCTGACCAGGAATGGGTCGGCGTCGGGGATCGTCACGGTCTGCCCAGGGGCCACCGTCACCGGGGCCTGGCCCGCGAGGGTCACGACCGCGGTAGAGGCACCGCCGTCGCAATCGGCGTTGTGGCCATCCCAGGAGCACTCGACGTCGGAAGGACCTGCGGTCACGCTGATGAGCTGGGAGGGGGTCGCCAGAGAGTCGCATGCATCCTGGAGCTGCGGGACCGGGATCAGGTCGCACAGTGCCGTTAGCCCGCTGATGTCGAGGTCCGCGCTGATCACGATCCCGTCCGACGCGGCGGTCGCCGCGACGTCCGTAGGTTTCGGGGCCTCCGCTGTCGATGTCGTCTTCATTTGAGCCACGTTGATCGAGCCACCGATCGTCCCGATGACGGGCAAAGCCGGCAGACCGACAAGGCTGATCCCGAGCGCGCCAAAGGTTCCCGTGTTCGTCGTCGAAGGCGTCTCGTCCGCCGCCTCCGAGCTGGAGCTCGCCGAGCCCTGCAGGGCGGCCACCGATCCCACACTCGGGATGTTGATCACCGGCACGGGGCTGTTGGCGTTGGCGTCCTCGTCAGGGGGAGCCTCAGAGACCGCGGTGACCGGCGACTGGGTAAGCACCGCCAGCGCGTCGGCCTTCCCATTGGCCGATGGCCCGTCCGAGGTGACCTCGGCGCTCGTCCCCGCTCCGTACACCCCGGCGGCGGCCGTCGTGGTGCCGGGTGCCGTGACGGCGAGCGTGATTCCCGAGGATGACGACGTGGCCGCGTACTTGATGGTCGTGACCGTGGTGGTCTGCGCCCCACCAGGGATGGCAGCGGCGACCGCCAACGCCATGGATGCTCCGCTGATCAGAGCGACACGTGTGAAACCCCTCAAACCCCTACCTCCCTGAACGCGGGCATGGACGCCGTGCGGACCTGTCAACTGTACCTGAGGACCCGAGGAAGGCGCCACCGTCGAGGGGGCCCGACCTGCCGGTTGACACTTCTGGAGGAGGCCTTGTATATATATCGCGTCGATATATCGCCTTGATATATCCCACCCAAGGAGAGAAACGTGCTGGAGCTCGCGGTGCTCGGCCTCCTCAAGGAGCGGTCGATGCACGGATATCAGCTGAAGAAGAGCCTGAGCGACGCGCTGGGGCCCTTCTGGCAGGTCTCGTACGGGGCCCTGTATCCCGCCCTCAAACGCCTCCGGACGCAGGAAGCTGTGGAGCAGGTCTATCCGAAGACCCAGGTTGGACGGCGGCGAAACGTGTACCGGATCACCGGCCGCGGAGAGGAACTGTTCGCCGAGCTCCTCGCAAAGGGGGGCGAGCGCGAAACCGCGGACGACAACGGGTTCCGGGTGCGCTTGGCGTTCTTCCGCTACCTGAAGCCGGACGCGAGGATCGGAGTCCTGGAGCGCCGCAAGGCGGCCCTCGCGGTGCGCCTGTCGGAGCTTCGCGAGCGGCTCACCTCGAATCAGCAGCCCGCGGACGGCTACACACTCTCGCTGATGCAGCACGGCATGGACTCCACGGAACGAGACATCACATGGCTCGACGGGATGATCGAGGCGGAGCGACAGGCAACACGCCCACGTCGGGCCCGAAAGACCACTGCTGGAACCAAGAGGGAGGGAACCGGATGAGCAAGGTGCGGCTGGGGATCGTTGGCGTTGGTAATTGCGCATCTGCGCTCGTGCAGGGCCTTACGTTCTATCGAGATGCGGATCCGGCGGAGACCGTGCCGGGCCTCATGAACGTGCTGCTTGGCCCGTACGCCGTGTCCGACATCGAGGTCGTAGCCGCGTTCGACGTGGACGGCAAGAAGGTGGGACGTGACGTCGGTGAGGCAATCTTCACCGAGCCGAACAACACCATCCGCTTCGCCGAAGACGTCGCGCCCACGGGCGCGGTCGTCCAGCGCGGGCCGACCCTCGACGGTCTCGGCACCTACTACCGCGAAGAGATCCAGGAGTCAGGGGAGCCCCCGGTGGACATCGCGGCGGCGCTGCGAGAGGCCGAAGTGGACGTGCTGGTCAGCTACCTGCCCGTCGGCAGCGAGGACGCCGCGCGGCACTACGCGACCGCGGCCCTGGAGGCCGGAGCGGCATTCGTGAACTGCATGCCCGCGTTCATCGCGTCCGACCGCGCCTGGGCACAGCGCTTCTCCGACGCGGGCGTCCCGATCGTCGGTGACGACATCAAGTCCCAGGTCGGCGCCACGATCATCCACCGTGTCCTCGCGAAGCTGTTCGAGGACCGCGGCGTGACCCTCGACCACACCTCGCAACTCAACTTCGGCGGGAACATGGACTTCAAGAACATGCTCGAGCGCAAGCGGCTCACCTCCAAGAAGATCTCGAAGACGCAGGCCGTGACGTCGCAACTGCGCGATGGGATCGCCCCGGAGAACATCCACATCGGTCCGTCCGACCACGTGCCGTGGCTCAACGACCGCAAGTGGGCGCACATCCGCCTGGAGGGCCGCGAGTTCGGGAACGTGCCGATCTCCGTCGAGCTCAAGCTCGAGGTCTGGGACTCGCCGAACTCCGGCGGGATCGTGATCGACGCGGTCCGCTGCGCGAAGCTCGCCATGGACCGCGGGATCGGCGGCCCACTCATCGCGCCGTCGGCGTACTTCATGAAGTCGCCGCCGGTTCAGTTCTCGGACGACCAGGCCCACGAGATGGTGGGCGAGTTCATCCGAGGCAACGGGCACGTCGCGGAGCAGGACTGGACCCGCTTCATCGAGTCGTTCCAGGTGCGGGCTCGCAGCTAACGCGCGATACCCTCCCCGGGTGACGCTCAAGTACCCGGGGATCCGTGACCTCGCGACTCGTCCTCGGTTCCGCCGGCTCATCGCGGCCCAGGCGTTCTCGCAGACGGCCGACGGTCTGTATCAGATCGCGCTCGCGACGACGCTCGTCTTCGGCGTGGAGGCGGCGCAGACCCCGGGGCAGGTGACGAAGCTCCTCGCGGTCACGACCATCCCCTTCTCTCTGGTCGGCCCGTTCACCGGTCCCTTCATCGATCGGTTCTCGCGCCGCTCGGTCCTGATGGGATCGAAGCTCGTGATGGTCGCGCTCACGCTCGCGATGATCCCGGCCGGCGACGGGCCCGAGGGTGTCTTGCTCACGCTCATCGTGGTGAACGTCTCGGTCAACCGGTTCTTCCACGCGACGAAGAACGCCGTGCTTCCCTCCCTGGTTCCCTCGGAGCGGTACCTGGTCGCGAATGCCGTCTCCACGACGACCGGGATGGTGTGCGCGCTCGGCGGAGCGGTGATCGCGGGCCCCCTCGTCGACGCGACGACACGCACCGTCGGCCTCGTCGCTGCTGCGGTCTGCATGGCCGTGTCCGGGGTGCTGGCCGCAACGCTCACGCTGCCTCCCGGCGAGAAACGAGGCCTCAAGGGCATCGCCTCCGAGCTCCGCGAGAATCTCCGCGACGTTCGAGAGGGTGTCCGGGTCCTTCGCGCCAGCTCCCAGGCCGCCTACGGCGTCGCGTCCGTGTGGGCGATCCGGGCGTTGCTCGGCTTCGTGGTGCTCGCCTCTCTCGTCCTCCTTCGGGAACGCTTCGACATCCAGGCGAGCGGCTTCTCCGCGGTCTGGGCTGCGTTGGGTGTCGGGGGCTTCTTCGGAGCCCTCCTGGTCCATCCCGTCGCGCGACGCTTCGGGTATCCCGGCGTCGCCCCGGTCGCGATGGTCGTGGCTGCCGTCGCGGCCGCCGTCGGAGGGCCGATCGCCTCGCTGTTCGCCCTCCTGCCCGCGGTGTTCGTCGGCGGCGCATGCATGTCGGCGACGAAGATCTCGTCCGACACCCTCGTGCAGCGCGGCGTCCCCGATCGGTTCCGGGGTCGTGCGTTCACGGTCTACGAGCTCGGCTACAACGGGGCCTTCGTGATCGCGGGACTGATCCCCACGGCCCTGCGAGGTCCGCTCGGAGACCTCGGCGTGATCCTGTTGACGGCCGGCCTCGCGGTGATCACCGCCGGCGGCCTGGCGGTGTGGCGGCGGCGGGTGCCCGAGCCGATCGACGTGCACGCCTACAGCGGGTCCAGTGCGGATGAGACACCGCGGGAGGTCGTGCTCCGCGGAACGACGTTCCCCGTGGAGGAGATCCACCGGTCCTGGGTCGAGGAACGCGACGGCCGGCAGCTTCGCTGCTTCGTGCTCCGCCTGAAGGACGGGCGACGGCTCCAGGTCTCGCTGGACGAGACGTGGAGACTCGACCGGGAGCTCGCCCCCGACTAGCGGACGAGACCCGGACGCGGTCGGTACCGAAAGCGCACCACTCCTTCGATGTCCTCCCGGGCGACCGCTCCGAACGAGCGGCTGTCGCTGCTCCTCGCTCGATTGTCGCCCGCCACGAGAAACTCGGTCGAGGCCAACCGCTTTCCGTCGACCACGTCGCCGGGCACCGCGGACACACGCTTCACGAGATCGAAGGAGCCGTCGGGGTGCGCCAAGACGACCACGCTGCCGCGACGCACGCGGCCGGCCCGGGTTGCGACGAGCCAGTCGCCCGCTTGGAGCGTGGGTTCCATGCTGCGGCCGGCGACCTCGACACGGAACGGCCGGGCCACCACCGCGGCGGCCCCGAGGCCCGCCGTGAGCCACCATCGAGCCACCTTGGGCACGACGCTAGGCTACGTGGTGGTAGCGTTTGGCGAACGATCCATCGAGAGGAGGCATCATGCGTCTGTCCGATTTCATCCGACCCCGTCGTGTGGTCCATGCGCACTGCGACCTTCCCTGCGGCGTGTACGACCCCGCGCAAGCCAGGATCGAAGCCGAGTCGGTCGTGGCCATCCAGGGGATGTTCGCGGACCCGTCCAAGCGGAAGCCACCGAACTGGAGCGACACCCAGAGCGAGGAAGGCTGGCAGGACCGCGCTCTGAAGATCAAAGAGGAGCGCGCGGATCTCGTGAAGCATCACCTGTGGGTGCTGTGGACCGACTACTTCAAGCCGGAGCACCTCGACAACCACCCGGGGCTGCACGAGACGTTCTGGAAGGCGACGAAGCTGGCCGGCGACGCGAAGCGGTCGCAGGACCCGAGCCAGGGTCAGCAGCTGCTGAACTCGATCGCCGAGATCGACGCGATCTTCCAGGCGACCAAGAAGGCCTAGCTAGCGCGAACCGCCCTTGCGGCCGATCGTGCGATAGAAGTCGGCGCCGTACCTTTCTTTCGTGGTGAGGCCGCCTTTCTTCCCGCCTTTCCTGCCGATCTCTTGGAAGAAGTCGGGGCCGTAGCGCTGCTTCGTCGTGAGGCCGCCCTTGCGGCCCGCATCTGCCCTGGTCATCCGGGTTTCCTCTTGTGCCACGTGCACTACCCCCTTTGGGGATCGGGTTGGGCTAGGTCTGAATCCTTCCCAGCCCCCCTCTCGCCAAAACCGTGACTCAACATCACGCCTCCCGAGGCCGATGACAGCACGGAGATGTCCCTCACAACCTTCCTGCGGCACATGGTGGAGGCGGGAGCCAGCGACCTCCATCTCAAAGCCGGCTTGCCGCCGACGATCCGTGTCGACGGCAACCTCGAGCACGCTCCCTTCCCCCCGCTAACACCGGCGGACACGGAGAGCGCCGCGAGCGAGGTCCTCTCGGAGACGAAGGCCTTCGAGTTCAAGTCCTCCAACGAGGCGGACGTCGGCTACACGCTTCCGGGTGTCGGCCGCTTCCGCGTCAACGTCTTCAAGCAGCGCGGGAACGTGAACCTCGCGATCCGCCGCGTGCGCTCCGACATCCCGACATTCGAGGAGCTCCATCTGCCACCCGCGGTCGAGACCCTCGCCGCGGAGCCCCGCGGACTCGTGCTCGTGACCGGCCCCACGGGGACGGGCAAGACCACGACGATCGCATCCATGATCGGGTGGATCAACGCGCAGCGACACGCCCACATCGTCACGATCGAGGATCCGATCGAGATCGTGCACGACGACCTGCTCTCGATCGTGGATCAGCGAGAGATCGGTCTCGACACGGAGTCGTATCGCACGGCGCTCAAGTACGTGGTCCGCCAGGATCCCGACGTCATCTTCATCGGTGAGATCCGCGACACGGAGACCGTCGAGGCCGCGCTTCAGGCCGCCGAGACGGGACATCTGGTGATCTCGACGCTGCACACGCTCGATGCAGCCGAGACCGTGAACCGCATCATCGACCTCTTCCCACCAGAGGTGCACCGGCAGGTCCGCATGTCGCTCGCCGGAACGTTGCGGGGGATCCTGAGTCAGCGCCTCGTTCCTCGCGCCGATGGCCGAGGGCGCGTGCCGGCCGTCGAGGCCCTCATCAACACCGGACGAGTGGCCGAGCGGATCGCGGACCCCGAGCAGACGAGCACGATCCCGGACGTGATCGCCGAGGGCGACTTCTACGGCATGCAGACGTTCGACCAGGCCCTGGTCAAGCTCGTGGCGCAGGGGCTCGTCACACCTGACGACGCCGCCGGGGCCGCCTCGAACCCCCACGACTTCCGGCTCACGCTCAAGCAAGCGCAGCTCACCTAAGCCCCCCGCCTTCCCGCTCCGCGAGTCGCGCCGCCTCCTCGAACGGATGGCCCCGGTACCCGGTGAAGATCCAGATCAGCACGTACAACGGGATGTAGAGGGGACCCAGTCGCTCGTACTGACGGACGTGGTGCAGCTCGTGCACCAGGAGATGTCCTTCTACCGGACGGTCCGCGAGCACGACGTGGCCGTACGTGACCGCGGCTCGACGGAACAGATGGAGTGCCCACACGAACCCGCGGACACGACGATCGAACAGCACGACTCCGCTCGCAACGCGCGGCCGCTGGAACGACAGGAGTCCGAACAGGAATCCGAGAAGCGTGTTGGGGCATGCCCACGCGTACGCGGCGAGCCGAAGAAGGGGCATTCAGGGCCTAGGGTATCCTCAGCGCCGTGACTCCCGACCCGCCATCGATGGCGGACTTCATCGACCTTCCCACCTCCGCGACGGAGCTCGGCGCACGCTTCGAGAAAGCGGGGCATCAGCTCTATCTCGTCGGCGGCGCCGTGCGCGGCGCGGCTCTCGGCACGATCGGGGACGAGCTCGACTTCACGACGGACGCACGGCCGCCCGAGGTCATCCAGATCCTGCAGGGGTGGGCCGAGTCCCGTTACCTCATCGGCATCGAGTACGGCACGGTCGGTGCGCGGCGCGGCAACTACACGTTCGAGATCACCACGTTCCGCGAGGACGTGTACCGAGAGGACTCTCGGAACCCGGTCGTCACCTACGCGAAGGACATCGAGACCGACCTCTCACGTCGAGACTTCACCATCAACGCGATGGCGGTTCGCGTCCCGGGCGGCGAGTTCGTCGATCCGTTCCGCGGCTTACTCGACCTGGGGCACAAGCGCCTGCGCACCCCGCTCGACCCCGAGATCTCGTTCACGGACGACCCCCTGCGGATGCTGCGCGCGGCGCGGTTCGTGTCGACGCTGGGACTGGAGCCGGCGCCCGAGCTCGTCGAGGCGATCGGCCGGCTGCGCGACCGCCTGGAGATCATCTCGCCGGAGCGCATCCGGGCGGAGCTCTCGAAGCTACTCCTTGGCGATCACGTCGAACGAGGGCTCGCCCTCATCGTGGAGACGGGACTCGCCGAGGAGTTTCTGCCCGAGCTACCCTCCCTGCAGCTGGAGCAGGATCCGGTCCACCGGCACAAGGACGTGCTCCGCCACACGTTCGCGGTCGTCAAGCGCTGCGAGCCGAGCGAGCGGCTCCGCCTGGCCGCGCTCCTCCATGACATCGGCAAGCCTCGAACACGACAGATCACGCCTGAGGGCGTGCAGTTCCACCACCACGAGGTGGTCGGGGCTCGGATGGCCGAGGAGCGCTTGCGTGCGCTCCGCTACCCCGAGCGGACGATCCAGGACGTCGTTCGTCTCGTCGAGATGCACCTGCGCTTCCACACCTACCGGCTGGGGTGGTCCGACGGCGCGCTCCGCCGCTACGTTCGCGACGCTGGTCCGCTGCTCGACGACCTGAACGCCCTCACGCGCGCCGACTGCACAACGCAGAACCCACAGAAGGCTCGCACCCTCACCGCCCTTCAGGACGAGCTCGAGGAGCGCATCGCCCGGCTCGCGGAGGAGGAGAACCTCGCGCGGATCCGCCCGCCGCTCGATGGCAACCAGGTCATGCAGCATCTCGGCGTCCCCGCCGGCCCCGTCGTCGGCGAGGCGCTCACGTACCTGCTCGAGCTGCGCATGGACCGGGGGCCGATCTCTGAGGAAGAGGCGTTCCGGCTCCTCGACGAGTGGTGGGAGCAGAAGGGCACCGGGTAGCTCCGCGCCATGCGGAACAGCGTCGACGTCCACAACTTCCTCCTCGAGCGGGAGGTCCCGCACGAGCTGGTGCCGGTCCGCGGCCGCTTCCGCTCGCCCGATCGGATCGCCGCGGTCCTGGGGCTGGAGCCGGATCAGGTGGGAAAGGTCGTGATCCTCGGCGCGAGCAAGGGGCTGGTCGCGGTGCTCGTCTCGTCACACCGTGAGGTGGATCTGCGACGGGTGGCGATCGCCGCGCCGACGCCCACGCTCGTCGAGATGACCTCGGAAGAGGTCACCGACGCGACCGACTACTTCGCGGAGAGCGTGCCGCCGGTGGGCCTGCCGGCCGGGACGCAGGCAATCATGGACGGGGGGCTCGCGGAGCAGCAGGTCCTGTACTTCGCAGGCGGTGAAGCCTCGACGCTGCTCAAGATCCGCCCCGACGACCTCCGCCAGGCAACTGGGGCGAAGGTCGCGAAGGTGGCACGGTGAAGACACAGCACCGAACCTCCGCGGGTGGCGTACTCGTCCGACCCACGACGACGGGCGTGGAGGTGCTCCTCGCATCGCGACGCACGCGACGAGGCGAGCTCGTTTGGGGACTGCCGAAAGGCCTCGTCGAGGAGGGCGAGTCCCCGGAGGAGGCGGCGCTGCGCGAGGTCCGAGAGGAGACCGGCCACGCCGGCACGATCCGCGAGCCCCTCGGGGAGGTCTCTTACTGGTTCGTGTGGGACGGCGAACGCATCCGCAAGACCGTCCACTTCTTCCTGATGGATCACAACGGGGAGCCGCCCGGGGAGCGGGATCATGAGATGGAGGAGGTCAAGTGGTTCCCGCTGGAGGAAGCGGCGGACATCGCCGGCTTCAAGTCGGAGAAGCAGACGATCCGCAAGGCTCGAGAGGCAATGGGCTCGTGAAGCGCGCGTTCGCCCTCCTCGCGGTGGCGGCGGTGAGCTCGCCGGCCACGCTGATCCCGACCCCGGCCGTCGCGCAGGACGGTGAGGCGGTCCGCCTCGTGCTCTTCGAGCAGACCACGACATCCACCGCGGGACAGCCCCTCCAGATCCGGGTTGGCGCCGTGAACGAGACGACGACTGCCTTCGAGGATCTGCAGCTCACCGTCGCCGTGTACGCGGCGGTCGGCTCCCGCTCGGAGTACGCGCAGACGCTCACGACCGGGTCGACCTCGCCGCTGGCGGCCCAGCCCCGGAAGGTTCGGGGTCCGCTCCAAGCCGGAGCGGAGAACGGCCGCTCCTTCCCACCGATCGAGCTTCCCCTGGTCGACGTCGGGGTGAGCGGCCTGTATCCCGTGACGGTCGAGCTCCGCGCCGACGGGGGCGTCACCCCGCTCGCGGTCCTGCGAACGTCCGTCGTGTTCATCGCGGAGAAGCCGGAGGTTCCGCTCAACGTCTCTCTCTCCTTCGTGCTCGACCAGCCGATCCGGACACGTCCCGACGGCGTATTCCTGGACGACGCCCTCGAGCGGTCGCTCGCACCCGACGGCCGGATGGCGACCATCGTCGGCGCACTCGAAGCCACGCAGGTGCCGGTCACGCTGGCGATCTCACCGGTTCTCCTCGTGGAGCTCCGCGACATGGTCGGGGGATACCGCGTCCAGGAAGGTGACGCGACTCGAGCAGTCCCGTCGGGGGAAGGCGGTGCAGCCGCGGCCGCGGACATGCTCGAGCGGCTCCGACTGCTTGCCCGCCGGCTCGGAACGGAGTTCGTGGCGCTTCCCTTCGCGTCCCCCTCCATCCCCGCCCTGGTCGAGGCCGGCCTCGGACCGGATCTCCGGACACACATCGAGCGGGGCAAGGAGCTGGTGCGAGAGATCCTGGCCGTCGAGCCCTCCCCCGCGATCTTCCGTCCGCCGGGATCCGCACTGTCGTCCTCCGCCCTGGACGTGCTGAACCTCGTCCTGGGCGGAGACGGTCTCACGGAAGCGCTGCTCGTCGATCCCGAGGTGCTCGAGCCACCCGAGGGGTCGCTCCTGTCGCCGCCTGCCGTCGCCTCGTTCCGGACGGCCAGCGGCTCGATCCCGACCATCGCCCCGGACCCGATCCTCGAGGAGCGGACGGAGTCCCTCCCCGAAGACCCGGCGCTCGCGGCCATGTGGACCCTGGGCGAGCTGACCGCTCTCTACTTCGAGCAGCCGAGCCTCGACCGCGGCGCGGCGATCGTGTTCTCCGAGGATGAGACCCCCTCGGCCGAGTTTCTCGGCGTCCTCCTGCGCGGCCTGCGCCCCGCGCCCGGCGTCACGGTGCTTCGACCGACGAATGCGAGCCGCGTGGTCGTCGCGGAGACTCGGGACGACGACCCGCCGCTCGAGGAGCGACGACTCCGGCAGTCCTCACGGTCGGCATCGATCCCCTCGTCCGTGGGAGCGGCCATCGAGCGCGCGCAAACGGACCTCGAGCGGCTTCAGTCTCTCGAAGCCACCCCGGACCTGATCGACCAGATCCGACGCGACGTGCTTCTCTCCGAGTCGCGGTACTTCCTGGGCCGCGAGGATCTCGCACTCGCGTTCCTGTCCGCTGCGAGAGCGGCCGTCGAGGCTGAGTTCGCGAAGATCCAGCCGCCGGACGAGAGCTCGGTCGTCACGCTCACGTCGCGCGGCGGTCTGATCCCGCTGACGATCCGAAACGACGCCGGCTATCCGGTGCGCGTCCGCATCGCCCTGCGCTCGCCGAAGCTCGAGTTCCTTGACGGAGCCAATCGAGACGTCCTGCTCGAGCCGCCCGGCCAGCGATTCGACTTCTCGGTTCGAGCCCAGACGACGGGCAAGTTCGAGGTTGGGGTCGAGGTCCAAACACCGGACGGATTCCCGATCGCCGCATCCACGATCGTCGTGCGATCCACCGCCTACAACCGCGTTGCGCTCATCCTCACGATCGGCGCTGCTCTGTTCCTGGCCGTGTGGTGGGGAAGGAGGTTCCTGCCTCGGCGGAAGGGCTGAGCCCCGGCGAGACTCCCGAGGATCGCGGGCCGCAAGCCGCGGACCCAGACTCGGCGACCGCGCTCGTGCGCGCCACCGCGGGGATGGCGGTCGGGACCGCGCTCTCCCGGCTGACGGGCTTCCTGCGCGTCGCCGCGATGGCGTTCGCGCTCGGTGTCGCGGAGAGCCGCCTGAACGACGCCTACAGCGTCGCGAACAACATCCCGAACATCGTCTACGAGCTGATCCTCGGCGGCGTGCTCACCTCGGTGTTCGTGCCGGTCTTCGTCCGACAGCTCACGAAACGCTCGCAGGAGCAGGCGTGGCGGTCGGCACAAGCCGTGATCACCGTGACGTTCCTGGTGCTCACAATGGTGACGGTCATCGGGATCCTCGCGGCGCCATGGATCGTGCGCCTGTACACGGCGCGCATCCCCGGCGTGGAGGAGCGAGCTGCCGTCCAGGAGCTGGCTGCGCTTTTCCTGCGCTTCTTCATGCCCCAGATCCTGCTGTACGGGATCGGCGCGGTCGCATCCGGACTCCTCAACGCTCGGAGACGGTTCGCGGCTCCGATGTTCGCCCCCATCCTCAACAACGTGATCGTCATCGCGACGTTCCTCGTGTTCGCCTTCATGCCCGGACCCGCCCAGCCCACCCCCGACACGATCACGTTCGCACAGAAGCTCGTGCTGGCGATCGGCACGACGGCCGGCGTCGTCGCGATGACGCTCGCTCTCTGGCCGTCGCTGCGCCGCGCGGGGTTCAGGTGGCGCTGGCGGCCCGAGTTCACGAACGAGGCAGTCCGGTCGCTCGTGAAGCTCTCCGGGTGGGCCGTGATGTACGTCGCGTTCAATCAGCTCGGGCTCCTCGTGGTGATCGTGCTCGCGGGGGAGGTGACCGGCGGATACGCGTCCTACCTGGCGGCGTTCATCCTCTTCCAGCTCCCGCACGCCATCTTCTCGGTCTCGATCATGACCGCGCTGCTCCCATCGCTGTCCGGAAGCTGGGAGCGAGGTGAGCTCGAGGAGTTCCGGTCGAGCCTCGCGAGAGGGATCCGCATCTCCGCGCTCATGGTGCTGCCGGCTGCGGCCGGGTACCTGGCGCTCTCCCGGCCGATCGTACGGCTGTTGCTCGAGCACGGCGTCGCCGGCGCCGAGTCCTCCGCACTCGTCTCGAAGGTGTTGGCCCTGTTCTCACTCGGCCTCTTCTCGTTCTCGGCATTCATGCTGTTCCTGCGCGCGTTCTATGCGATGTCGGACACGCGAACGCCCGCACTCATCAACGTCTTCGCGGTCGGGCTCAACACGGCGGTCAATCTCCTCCTGTTCCCGGTGCTCGGCGTTCCGGGACTCGCCCTGGGACACGCGATCGCGTACACGTTCGCCGCGATCACCTCCGCCGTGATCCTCCGCCGACGGCTCGGCGGGCTCGAGGGCGCCGTCCTCGCTCGCGGCATGGGCAAGATCCTGGTCGCCGCGGCGGCAACGGGCGGCTCGGCGTGGGTCGTCGCCTACCTCAGCGGAAGGGTCCTCGACCCGTCCTCGATCGTGGGACAGGCGACCCAAGTCGGGCTCGGGGTGGTGGTTGGACTGCTAACCTTCGTGGTGGCGGCCCTGGTGCTCCGGATAGAGGAGTTCGGCCTGGTGAAGCGCATGATGCGAGCCCGGTTCAGAACGTGAGTAGCGCCCCCCGCCTCCACGACGAGCGAGGCCTGATTGGCTTCTCGCTCATTCGGTGGGTCCTCGTCATCGTGCTCCTCGGCGTGATCATGATCGAGGGCGGCAGCATCATCTTCACGACCATCGGACTTCAGAACGCGGCGGACGCGGCGGCGACCGAGGCCGCCACCACCTGGAGGGAGACGCGCGACCTGGAGGCGGCGAGGACCACGGCACTCCGGGCCCTCGCGGTGCGGGAACAGGATGCGGCGAGGATCGTGGACATCGACGCCGACAACACCGAGCCGCTCGAGGTGCGGATCACGGTCAGCAAGATGGCCGCGACCCTGATCATCCATCGCATCGGGTTCCTGGAGGACTTCGCCAAGGTCGACGTGAAGGCTGAGGGTCGCGAGATCGAATCCGGCATCTGACCCGTCACGGCCACAACCATCACGCTCCGTACACTGGTCACGTGAACGCGGAGCACATCCCTCTGGAAGGGCGTCGGCTCACGGACCGATACGTCCTCCAGGAGGAACTGGCATCAGGGGGGATGGGGGGCCTGTGGCTCGCGCGCGACGAGGTGCTCGGCCGCCTAGTAGCAGTCAAGGTCCTCCACGAGCATCTCGCCGAAGATGACCAGCTCCTCGAGCGGTTCAGGCTGGAAGCGGTTGCCGCTGCCCGCCTCTCTCATCCCGCCGTCGTCCGCGTGTTCGACACCGGCATCGACGAGGGCACGTGCTTCATCGTCATGGAGCTCGTGGAGGGCACGTCGGTCGCGGACATGCTCGCCGACCAGGGTCCCCTGCGACCCGCGGAGGCGGCGCGTGTCGTCCGTGGGGTGCTTCAGGCCCTCTCACATGCTCACCGCGAGGGGGTGATCCACCGGGACGTCAAACCCGGCAACATCCTGGTCGGCCGGGACGGCATCGTGAAGCTCGCGGACTTCGGCATAGCGAAGACAGCCTTCGCGGGTGGCGACCTCACGACGACGGGCAACCTCCTCGGAACGTCTCGCTACCTCTCCCCCGAGCAAGTCACCGGCGGCGAGATCGACGCGCGATCGGACATCTACGCGGCCGGCGTCGTGCTGTACGAGCTTCTCACCGGCCGTCCCCCGTTCGAGGCCGAGACACACATCGCCACCGCGACCATGCGTCTCACCGTGGACCCCGCACCTCCGCGGTCCCTCCGGCCGGGCATCCCGCGCGCGCTGGAGGCGGTTGTGATGAAGGCGCTGGCGCGCGAGGCCGACGACCGGTTCCAGACCGCGGACGAGATGAGCGCCGCACTCGAGCGAGCCGCTCCCGCCGGGGAGTCGCGACCACCTGTTGTCCGAGAGGAGCACGTTCCGCCCCGGCGCTCCTACAGGTCCTGGATCGTGGTCCCGGCGGTGCTGCTCCTGCTGGCCGGCATCGCCGTCGGCGCGTTCTTGCTCCTCGAAGGGTTCGGGACCGACCCCGGCGAGGAACCGGGAACCGGTGAACCCACCTCACGGATCCGCCTGGAGCAGGCCCTGGCGTACGACCCGATCAGGGGGGACGGGGAGCACGATGAGTCCGCGGGCGCCGCGATCGACGACGACGACATCTCGTACTGGGAAACAGAGCGGTACAACGAGGACTTCGGGATCGTGAAGGACGGCGTCGGCCTGGTGATCGAGCTCCGCGAGGAGGCGGAGGTGGGTCGCGTTCGCATCCTGACGGACACCCCCGGCTGGGATTTCAACATCTTCCTCGCGGACGACCCCGGGGACTTCGACTACACGGGAACGCCGATGCTCGAGGTCGAAGAGGCCGACGGAGCGGGCACCTACGACATCGATCCTCCGGTCGAGACGAGCTACGTGCTCATCTGGATCACGGGCCTCGTCGAGAGCGACGGGTACCGGGCGTTCATCAACGACGTCGACATCCTGCCTCCCGTTGACTGACGAGACCGACGCCGAGCTCGTGCGCCGCCATCTCAGCGGCGACCGATCCGCGTTCGGCGTCCTGGTCGAGCGTCACCAGCGCCGCGTCTACAACCTGGCCTACCGGATGCTCGGACGTCCCGAGGACGCGGCCGACGCGACGCAGGACGCATTCGTGACCGCGATGCGCAAGCTCGGCGGATTTCGAGGAACCTCGGCCTTCACGACGTGGCTACATCGCGTCGCTGTGAACATCTGCTACGACGCCCTGCGCAAGCGCGCGCGGGAGATCCCCGTCGAGGAGCACGAGGAAGCTCCCGTGGCGGGAGCCCCGGACATGGCGGACACGTCGGCGACGGCCATTGACGTCCAGCGAGCTCTCCTCAGCGTGCCCGAGGAGTTCAGGGCGGCCCTGATCCTGCACGACGTCCAGGGAGTGCCCTACGAGGCGATCGCCGAGGCGCTGGGCGCGCCGCTCGGTACCATCAAGTCTCGCTTGCATCGCGGCCGGCTCGCGCTGGCGCGAGCGCTCCGCGGGGAACAACCAGTGGGGTCCCGCGCGTCCAACCGTCGAGGTACACCGTGAACGAACACCCCGAAGAGCTGCTGGCCGAATACGTCGACGGATCGCTCGACGCGGACGATCGCGCCCTCGTCGAGGCCCATCTCTCGACGTGCGAGCGCTGCCAGGAGGACGTGGCCCTCGCGACCGAAGCGCGCTCCGCGCTGGCCTCGCTGCCGGACCTGGAGCCCGCGGCGGGGATCCCGCTTGCGGTTCGCCGGCAGGCTCGGAGGGCTGCTCCGTCGAAGGTCCAGCGGGTCGCCGGCATCGCCGTCGCCGCGTCGGTACTGGCCGCCGGGATCATCTTTGGCCTCAGCAAGATCGATCTCGGCGCGGGAGACCAGCCCGGCAGCGCCACACAAGGGGAAGGGCAGTCCGAGGAAAGCGGGGAGCCTACGCTCGAGGCGGGCGACGAGGCGCCCGAGTCCTCTGGGGGCGCCGCAGGAGTGCAGGATCTTCGGGCGGTGGCGGCCGCACTCCCGACTTATCTCGAGACCCGACGCGAGTACGACGCGGACGGGCTCGCGCCACTGGCGCGACGCCTCCGTGACGAGGCACTCGAAGCGCTGGACCTCGGCGTTCAGCCGACCGCGTCGGAGTTCTTCGAGAGCTTCGACCCCGCGGCGTTCACCGTGCCGGTACGTCAGGCGATCCGCTGCGTCCTCGCCGAGGTGCCGCCCGAGCAGCTCATCGTCCCCTTCCGCATCGAGGCAGCAACGTTCGAGGGCACACCCGCCTACGTGGCCGCGTTCCTCCAGGGCCCCACCCCCGAGGAGCCCTACGACCGCTTGGTGATCTGGGTCGTGGATCGGGAGGGCTGCTCCCTGCTGTCCCTCGCGAGTCAGGTCCTCTAGCCCCGGAATAGCGCCTCGTTGGAACGGTTGGAGGGCATGGGTGAAAATGAGCACCAACGTGGACGAACGAAACGTCGTGATCATCGGCTCGGGACCGGCCGGCTACACGGCCGCCCTGTACGCGGCCCGAGCCAACCTGAAGCCGCTCGTCCTCAAGGGCCTCGAGGCCGGCGGCCAGTTGATGCTGACCACGGAGGTCGAGAACTACCCGGGCTTCCCCGAGGGCATCCTCGGTCCCGAGCTCATGGAGCTGATGGAGAAGCAGGCGGCTCGCTTCGACGCCGAGATGCTCCATCAGGCGGCGAGCCGCGTCGACTTCTCCGCGGCGCCCTTCGGCGTCTGGTCCGGTGACGAGGAGTTCCGCGCTCGCACCGTGATCGTCGCGACCGGCGCCACCGCCCGGATGCTCGGCATCCCCGGCGAGGACCGTTTGCTCGGTCACGGGGTCTCCACGTGTGCGACGTGCGATGGCTTCTTCTTCCGGGACCAGGAGCTGGTCGTCGTGGGTGGAGGGGACTCGGCGATGGAGGAGGCGATCTTCCTCACCCGTTTCGCGTCGAAGGTGACGGTCATCCACCGCCGCGGGGAGCTTCGCGCATCCAAGATCATGCAGCAGCGCGCGTTCGACAACCAGAAGATCGACTTCGTCTGGGACACGCTTGTCGAAGAGGTCGTCGGCAACGGAACCGTCAGCGGCGTGCGTCTGCGGAACGTGAAGAACGACGAGACGAGCGACTTCCCCACGAACGGGCTGTTCGTGGCGATCGGCCACACGCCGAACACCGCCGTGTTCGAGGGGCAGCTCGAGATGACGGACGGATACGTGACGGTCCGCGAGCCCACGACCGCGACGAACGTTGACGGTGTCTTCGCTGCCGGCGATGTCGTCGACTTCAACTACCGACAGGCCATCACGGCTGCCGGAATGGGCTGCAAGGCAGCGATGGACGCGGAACGCTACCTGGAGGCGCAGGGACTCTGAGACTGATCGCAGCCGCCGTCCTGGCGGCGTCGCTCGCCGTCCCGGCGGTGGGTCAGCCCGCTCCCCTGGTCCCGCCACCCTCGTACTACCGCCCGGTGATCGTCGACGGGTTCACCTTCCCCGTCGCGAGGTCCAACTGGCTCTCCGTGATCGAGATGGAGGAGGACTGGCACGATCCACGGTTCCGCCTGGTTGGTGACGAGTGGCAGCTCATCGGCGTGCACGAGGGGAACGACATCGTCGCCGAGGAGGGGACGCCGATCCTCTCGATGGGTAGCGGGACCGTGGAGGCGGTGGGCTGGACCTTCTACTCGGGCACCCGCGTGGGGGTGCGCGGCACGGACGGCAAGTACTATTTCTACGCGCACCTGTCGCGGGTCGCGGACGGGATCCGGGTGGGCGCGCCCGTGGAGCCGGGGACCGTGCTCGGCGACGTCGGAAACACGGGGTATGGAGACCCCGGGCACGAGGACGAGTTCCCTCCGCACCTCCACCTCGGCATCGAGGGGCCGGGCGGCTGGGAGAATCCGTACCCGCTTATGCTGAGGCTGTATCGGTCGTCCGTCCGGGCAACGACGAACGGCGAGATGCGGCTCGCGGAGATCGGCCGCTCCGGGGACTCACGAGCGTTCGACCGGCTTGCGGACCGCTTGTACCAGGGGTGAGGAATAGGCCCCGAGAGGGGAACGTTGAAGACAGAGCGCAACGCGCCGAGTGCGACGCGCGCAACACCGAGAAGGAGGACCCGTGATGGGTGCGATCAGTGACGTGACGGATCAGGAGTTCGAGACCGAGATCTTGAAGTCGGAGAAGCCCGTGCTCGTGGACTTCTGGGCCGACTGGTGCGTGCCGTGCCACATGGTCTCGCCGGTGGTCGAGGAGATCGGCATCGACAAGGCCGAGAGCATGAAGGTGGCCAAGCTGAACGTGGATGACAACCCGAACACGGCTCAGCGCTACGGCGTCATGAGCATCCCGACGCTGATCCTCTTCGTCGGCGGCGAGGAGCGGGCGCGGGTCGTGGGCGCGAAGCCGAAGGAAGCCATCCTGCGCGAGATCGACCAGCACCTCACCGCCTGAACGCCTCCTCGCGGCTGGTCCTACACTTCCGCGCGTGCAACCAATCAAGCGCGGGCATCGAGGACGACGCGTCGGCGACGTCCAGGCTCGGCTCATCGGGCTCGGCTTCCGCATCGACCCGTCCGAGGTCGAGGGGCAGACCCTCGGCGAGGCGACCGAGCGAGCCCTGCGCGCGTTCCAGCAGGAGCGGGGACTGCTCGTGGATGGGGTGGTCGGGCTCAACACCTGGCACGAGCTGATCGAGGCGGGCTACGCACTCGGCGACCGGACCCTGTACCTCCGCCGTCCGTTCACTCGCGGCGATGACGTCCGCGCGCTGCAGCGCCGGCTGAACCTGCTCGGCTTCGACCCCGGCCGGGAGGACGGCATCCTCGGCGAGCAGACCGGGCGCGCGATCCTCGACTTCCAGCGAAACGTCGGGCTCCGCGCCGACGGCATCGTGGGCACAACGACGATCGACGCGCTCGATCGTCTGATCGCCGCCCCCGTGACGGAGCGGGGGCGTACGTCTGTTCGCGAAACCGAAGGCCTCCGCCCGACCGGCGCGTCGCTCGACGGCAGGCGTGTGGCGATCGACCCCGGCCACGGGCCGGACGACCCGGGTTTCGTGGGGCCCGCAGGATCGAGCGAAGCCGCGCTCGTGTTCGAGCTCGCCGGCTACTTGCGGGACGAGCTGGCCGCTCGGGGCGCGGAACCGATCGTGTTGCGGGCGCTCGACGAGGACCCCGACTCCTCCACCCGCGCCACCCGAGCGAACGACGCCGACGCGGACGTGCTCATCTCGATCCACCTCAACGGACACGACGACCCGTCGGCCGAGGGCTCGTCCTCGTACTACTTCGGGCGCATGGGCGCAGCCTCCGTTGCTGGGCAAGCGCTCGCGGAGCTGATCCAGGATGAGGTCACCGCCGCGGTCGGTCTGCGCGATGGCCGCGCGCACCCGAAAGCGTTCCCCATCCTGCGAGAAACACGGATGACGGCCGTGCAGATCGAGCCGTGCTTCCTCACGAACCCGAAGGAGGAGCTCCTGCTGGGCGAGGAACCGTTCCGGCGTGAGCTCGCGCGCGCCGTTGCTGTCGCCCTCGCGCGGTACTTCGCCGGGCGGGAAGTCGAGCAGCCTCCGGCCGCGTCCTAGCGTCTGCGGCCGGTACGCCGAGCGAGCCGCACCAACACTCCGCCCAGGACGAGCCCGAGCGAGATCCCCGTCAACGCGCGGCGCAGCTCCGACATGCGCACGATCCTACGAGCACCGGGCGCTCCCCTGCTACCCTTTGCACCAGATGACTGACGTGTTCACCCCCAAGTACGCCGGTCGCGCGGCGCGGATGACGCAGTCCGAGGTTCGCGCGCTCTTCGCCGTGGCGGCGAGGCCCGATGTCATCTCCCTCGCCGGCGGCATGCCCTACGTGCAGGCCCTGCCCGGGGAGGAGGTGCTGCGCGTGGTCGAGCAGGTCCTTCGCGATCGCTCATGGGTCGCGCTGCAGTACGGGGCCGGCTCGGGACAGGAAGGCTTGAAGGTCCGGCTCGCCGAGCTGATGGCGGAAGAGGACATCCAGGCCGACCCCGAGCAGCTGCTGATCACGGTCGGCGCGCAACAGGCACTCGACCTGGTCGGAAAGCTGTTCATCGAGCCGGGGGACACGATCGCGGTCGAGGCACCCTCGTACGTGGGCGCGCTGTCGGCGTTCTCGGTCTACGAGCCGCGCTACCTGCAGATCCCGATGGATCAGGACGGGATCATCGTCGAGGAGCTGGAGGAGGCGCTCCGCGGCGACGTCCGGCCCAAGTTCCTGTACGTCTGTCCCAACTTTCACAACCCGGCGGGCGTGACGATCTCCGAGGCACGGCGCAAGCGGCTCGTCGAGGTCTGCCGCGCCGCGGAGCTGCCGATCGTGGAGGACGACCCGTACGGCATGCTGCGCTTCGAGGGTGAGCCACTCCCCTCGCTCTACTCACTCGACCCCGAGAACGTCATCTACCTCGGCACGCTCTCGAAGATCTTCTGCCCGGGGATCCGCGTGGGCTGGGCGCTCGCGCCGCCGGACGTGCTCGAGAAGCTGACCCGGTTCAAGGAAGCAGCGGACCTGTGCTCGTCGAACTTCAACATGCTGGTCGCGGAACAGTGGTTGTCGGAGCCCGAGCGCTGGAAGTCCTCGCTGAAGGGCCTGGTCGAGGTGTACCGCAGCCGCAGGGACACGACCCTGCGCGCGCTCGAGGAGCACTTCCCCGACGGCTCGACCTGGACGCATCCGCAAGGCGGGTTCTACGTGTGGGCAACCGTGCCGGGCGCCGACCTGCGCGCTCTCCTTCCCGAAGCGGTCGAGCGGAAGGTGGCGTACGTGCCCGGAACCGCGTTCTATCCGGACGGCACGGGGACGGACCGCATGCGCATCGCGTACTGCTATCCGCCGGACGACGCGATCGAGGAAGGCATCAGCCGGATCGGTGCGCTCCTCGCAGACCGCGCTTAGCTGCCGGTTCCGCCGCCTCGAACGATCATCACCAGGAAGCCGATCGCAAGCAGCGCTCCGACGACGAGCAGCACCGTTCCGTTCTCGCCTCGCCGTCTGCGTTGCACACCCGCCCAGAGCACCGCACCGGCAGCTACGGCGATGACCAACGACCCGAAGATGCGACCTGCGCCGTACGCGTCCATCAGTCCACGATGAGGTCGACGATCCGCTCGAGGTCGGCCTTCGAACCGAACTCGATGACGATCTTGCCTTTGCGTTTCGCACGCTGGACGCGCACACGAGTTCCGAGCGCGTCGCCCAACGCTTCCTCGATCTGCATGAGCTTCGCGTCTCGGGGCGGCCGCTCTGGCGCGGGGGTACCCACCACCGGGCTGCGGGTGTAGGTCCGAACGAGCTCCTCGGTCTGCTTGACCGACAGTCCTTCGGCCGCGACCCGCTGCGCAAGCGCGGTCTGTCCTTCGGGATCCTCCAGCGAGAGCAGCGCGCGGCCATGGGCGGCGGTGATCCTGCCCTCGGCCAGGAACCCCTGCACCTCCGGCGGAAGGTTCAGCAGGCGGATCGTGTTCGCGATGTGCGGCCGTGAATGGCCGAGCCGCCGAGCCAGGTCTTCCTGCGTGACACCGAGCTCGTCCTGCAGCTCCTGGAAGGCCGAGGCCTGCTCGAGCGGCGCGAGGTCCTGCCGGTGGATGTTCTCGATGAGCGCTTCGCGAAGGGATTCGGTGTCGTCGGAGGTACGGATGATCGCCGGCACCGTCGCGAGCCCCGCCATCCGAGCCGCTCGCAGCCGCCGCTCCCCCGCCACCAGCTCGTAGCTGTCGTCCTCGACCTTCCGGACGACGATCGGTTGCAGCACGCCGATCTCGCGGATCGAACGCGCGAGCGCTTCCAGACTCTCGTCGTCGAACGACTGTCTCGGCTGTCGGCGGTTCGGCGCGACCGCGTTCACCGGCACCTCGATCAGGGAGGTATCGTCTGCGGCCCCGGGGATCAGCGCCGAGAGCCCCCGTCCCAGGCCGCCTCGCTGCGTCGTCACGACTCCTCGCCTCCTTCGGATTGTCCGTTCCCGCCGCTCGGCCACTCCTGGGACTCGACCAGCTCGGTCATCGTGCTCGGCCCGCTTGCACCCTCCTCTTCGGGTTCACCCTCCTCGGTCATGTGCTCCGGACGCTCGATCGCTATGACCGACGGCGGCTCGTCCTCGGGCAACGGGAGGTCCATGGCCTCTCGTCTGAGGAACTCCTTGGCCAGGTCGCGGTAGGCCTTGGCACCCTTGGACTGTGGGTCGTACAGGGTGATCGGGAGACCAAAGCCCGGCGCCTCGGAGAGCCGAACCGTACGAGGTATGATGGTGTCATACACGCGGGGCCCGAAGTACCGCTTCACCTCGGCCACGACCTGCTCGGAGAGCTTCGTGCGGCTGTCGAACATCGTCATCACGATCCCCGTGAGGCGGAGCTTCGGATTCAGGTTCTGTTGGACCAGCCGGACGTTGCGCAGGAGCTGACCCAGTCCCTCCAGGGCGTAGTACTCGCACTGGATCGGGACGATGAGCTCGTCGCACGCGGTGAGCGCGTTGACGGTGAGCAGCCCGAGCGAGGGTGGGCAGTCCACGATCAGGAAGTCATAGCTCTGCAGCACCGGCTCGACCGCACGAAGGAGCTTCGTCTCACGCGAGATCTGGCCGACCAGCTCGATCTCGGCCCCCGCGAGGTCGATGGTCGACGGGATGGCCCACAGGCCCGGAACCGCCGTCTCCATGACGGCCTCCTGGACGGGGACGCCCTGCGACATCACCTGATACACGCCAACCTGCCGGCGGCCCGGCTCGATACCGAGACCGGTGGACGCGTTGCCCTGGGGGTCCATGTCGATGATCAGGACCCGCTTCCCGATCTCCGCGACCGCCGCGCCGAGGTTCACGGCCGTCGTGCTCTTCCCCACCCCGCCCTTTTGATTGGCGACGGCCACGACCCGCGCCTTTCGAGACGGGTCGATGGGAGTCTCAACCTCGGGTTGAGGCTTGGTTGCGGTCGCGGAGGGGATCATAGGGTCGCTCGCGTCATGATAACGAGTGGAGAGAAATCCGCAATCACACGCTCCACATCAACGCTTGCAGGAGCCTCAGCGGAGTCCATCTCGCCGGCAGCTGCAGCCGGATCCACTAGGCCTTCTCCCGCGAAGTAGATCAATCGACCGCCCGGCCGAAGAACCCTCAGGGCGGCCTCCCAGGATCGCTCCATCGGACCGAACGCCCTTGTTGTAGCGACATCCACGCTCATCTCGACCTCCTCGACCCTGGTTGGCAAGATCTCGACGTTGCCCAGATGCAGGCGGGACACGGCCAGCTCCAGGAACGCAACGGCCCTCTGCTTGGGCTCCAGGAGCGTCACCTCGAGGTCGGGCTTCGCGATGGCGAGCACGAGGCCGGGGAGACCAGCACCGGGCCCGATATCGCACAGAGCCTCATCGCCGCTCAGGATCAACGATGCGGCTCGAAGCGAATCGTGGACATGTCGCTCCCCCAGACGCTCCATGTCCGATGCGGCGATCAGACCGAGGCTTACGGCCCGGTCGCGCAGGAGGCTCTCGAAGGACTCCAGCTGATCGAGCTGAGCGGGGGGGAGATCCTTCGGCATCCCCGGAAATGTACCTGAATCTGGCGCGATGTGGGCCCTGACCTGCGGGGATGCGCGATCGTTTCTGAGAAACAGTGGGAGCGTTAGCGCTTCTTGCTGATAACGACGTAGCGCTCCGGGTCCTCACCCTCGCTCGCCGTCTCGACTCCCCCGGTCTCACTCACGACGTCGTGGACGATCTTGCGCTCGTAGGAAGTCATCGGCTCCAGGCTCTCTGCGTTGCCCGTGCGGAGCACCTTCGCGGCGGCCGCTCGACCTCGATCGGAGAGCTGTGCCCGACGCCGCTTGCGATAGTCCTCCATGTCGATCATGAACCGACACCGGCTCTCGGTCTGGCGCTGAACCGCGGAGCGAACGATCTCCTGCAGGGCATCGAGGGTCTGGCCGTGCCTGCCGATCAGAAGGCCGATGCCCTCGTCGCTCGTCGCCAGCACGTCCACGTACATGACGTTGTCCACGACGTTGTGGTCGAGATCCGCGTCGATCCCCATCCGTTCGAGGAGGCCCGCGAGGAAATCCTCAGCCAGCTCGGCCTGCTCCTCAGCCTCGACTCCGCTCGCATCATCCCGGACGCGCACTCGCACGATGGCCTCTTGGGAGCCAAACCCGAGCAGCCCGCGCTGAGAGTCCTGCACGATCTCGACCGAGGCTTCTTGCTCGCTTACCCCGAGCTCCGCCAGGGCAGCCTCGATCGCTTCCTCAACGCTTGCGGCGCTTCTTTCTACTTCCCGCATTTCGAGTCCCCTGCTGAGTGGGCGGTTGTGGGTCCTTCTTCACGACTTCGGCGGAGCCGTTCCCCTTTCCATCCCCCGCGGGAGTCGTCGTCGAGCGATTCAGCATGACCTGTTGCTGCGCGATCTGCCACACGTTCGTCGTCACCCAGTAGACGAGCACGCCGGCCGCGATGCTGTAGGAGATCACCCCAAGAAAGGCTGGCATGATCGTGGTCATGAGCTTCATGTTCGCAGCCTGCGGGCCCGTGGAGGCCTTCTGCATCTGCTTCTGCTGGTAGAACATCGTGCCAACCATGAGAGCCATCATCACGAAGTAGGGGATCGCCGCACCGACTCCTCCCGCACCGCAATCCAGGCTCGGAAGGGCATCTGGGTTCATCGCCGCGGCGGGGGAGCACGCGAGGTTCATGCTCAGGAATCGCTCCTGTCCGCCGACGATGGCGGCCTTCAGCGACGACCCGTCCGGCAGATGCTGAATACCTCCTCCGCCGGTGAGGACCTGGTACAGCGCGAAGAAGACGGGGAGTTGCAGGAGGAGCGGAAGGCACCCGCCGAGCGGGTTGACCTGGTGCTCCTTGTAGAGCTTCATTAGCTCTTCGTTCAGCTTCTGCCGGTTGCCTTTGTACTTCCTCTGGAGCTCCTTGACCTTCGGCTGGATCTGCTGCATCTGCTGCATGGACCGCGTCTGCTTGATCGTCAGCGGCAGCAAGAGCACCCGAACGAAGACCGTGAGGAGGACGATCGCCACGCCGTAGCTTGGAAGCAGGTCGTAGAAGAACGACAGGACGCTCCCGAGTCCGCTGAGCAGGCCGTGCCAGAGCTCGATCATTGGGTGAGATCCCTGTATGACGTTGTCATATACACCTTAGTCCCGTACGACATCGTCATACGACAGCCTCGGAACGCCAAGTTCCCCTGGCGGGAACCGGATCGAGACCGCCCGCGGTCAGCGGGCTGCAACGAGTGACGCGCCAAGCCGCAAGAGCAATGCCCTTGAAGGGTCCGTGCACGTTGATCGCCTCGACCGCGTAGGCCGAGCAGGTGGGATGAAAACGACACCGTCCGACGAGCAGCTGTCCGATCGTCACCCGGTACAGGGAGATGATCGCGACCAGCACCCATCGCAGGGGAGCGCCCATGAGTCGGCTCACCTTCCGCATCAGCGCATCAGCCCCGCATCCGTGAACAGTTGTTGAATCTCCTCGATCAGCTCCGGAGCCTTCGAGCGACCGAACGGTCCTCGGGCAACCAGAACGACATCGTGCCCGTCCTGGACCCGTGGCCAAAGCGCTCGAGATGCTTCCCGAAGCAGGCGCCGAGCGCGATTGCGGGCGACGGCACCTCCGACACGTTTCCCGGTCACCCAGGCCGCCCGTGAAGGGCCCGGCCGGGGCGCGACGTACACTACCACCCGCTCGGATCTATGGGGCCTGCCCTCGCGGAGGGTTCGTCGGATCGCCGGAGGATCGACTCGCTCAGGAGGCGAGCCTGACCCGGCCCTTCTTACGGCGCCGGCCAAGGATCGTGCGGCCGGCCCGGGTGCGCATCCTCGAACGGAAGCCGTGCGTCTTCTTCCGCCGTCGCGTGCTGGGTTGGTAGGTCCTCTTCATGGAGGCAATTAAAGTAACAAAAGGACGCGCCTTCCGCGTTTCCCCAGGTCAGCACGTGTATCACCGCGCGGCGACGATTTGGGTGCTGAGAAGGCCCGGGCTATACTCGCCCCTGTACTTCCCTCCGGGACCGCCTCGAGGCGGTCCCGATTTGTCTTCCCCAGCAGTTTGCACACCTGTGGAAAAGAGGTGTGGACAAGGATATGACCGGGGAAGCTGATGCAATCTGGACACAGGCCGCCGAGCGGATCAAGCAGGAGGTCCCTCCCGGCACGTTCAACCTGTGGTTCGCACACGTGCGAGCCGCGCAGGTCGACGAGCGCAGCCTGGAGCTGACCGCTCCGAGTGAGTACGTCCGGACCTGGCTGTCGCGCAACCACCTGGATCTGATCACGAAGCTGGTCGGCCAGGTGAGCGGGCGTCCGCTCGAGGTGCGGCTCGAGGCCGACGAGACGGAGCCTGCCCCCGATCCCTCCGTTCTGCTCGAGCCGGCGCCCAGCTCCCCGGAGCGCCCGTCCGACGCGGCGCCCTCCTCGTATCCATCGCGCTACTCGTTCGACAACTTCGTGCTCGGGCCCTCGAACCGGTTCGCGCACGCCGCAGCGATGGCGGTCGCCGAGGCCGCCCCCGCGCAGGCCTACAACCCGCTGTTCATCTACGGGGGAGTGGGGCTCGGCAAGACGCACCTCATGTACGCGATCGCGAACCACATGCGCCGGATGGCGCCCGGGGTGCAGGCCAAGTACGTGACCTCCGAGACGTTCGTCACCGAGTTCATCAAGTCGATCCGTGACGGGCAGGGGTATCTCTTCCAACGTAGGTATCGCGACGTGGACGTGCTCCTCGTGGACGACATCCAGTTCCTCGCGAGGGCTGAGGAGACCCAGACCGAGTTCTTCCACACGTTCAACACGCTTCACGGGGGAGAGCGACAGATCGTGATCGCGTCGGACCGGCCGCCCCAGGAGCTGTCGGGCCTGGCCGAGCGATTGCGCAACCGTTTCCGGTGGGGCTTGATCGTCGACGTCCAGCCCCCGAACCTCGAGACACGCATCGCGATCCTGCAGGCGAAGCTCCTTCGAGACAACCTGCGCGTGCCCAACGGTGTTGTGAACTTCATCGCGCAGCGCTTCGACGCGAACATCCGTGAGCTCGAAGGTGCGCTGCTGCGCGTGGTCGCGTTCGCATCGCTCTCGCGCCAACCGATGGATCTGGAGCTGGCGGAACGGGCGCTCGAGGACCTCCTACCACAGGGCGGTCAGCAGGTTCCCGCGGAAACGATCATGACCGAGACCGCGGACTACTTCGGCCTCCGGCGGGAGGACCTCGTCTCGAAGAGCCGGTCGCGGCCACTTACAACCGCGCGGCACGTCGCGATGTATCTCATGCGAGAGCTCACTGGTCTGTCCCTCATCAAGATCGGCGAGCTTTTCGAGCGCGATCACTCGACGGCACTTCACGGCATAAAGCGCATCGAGAACCTCATGCCGAACCGCGACACCGTCTACCGACAGGTGCAGGAGATCACCAAGCGGATCAACACCAGAGCGCGGGGGACGAGGTGAGGAAAACCTGTGGAGGAAACGACGGCCATGTGTCCCCAGTGGTTTGGGGTGTGGAGAACTCACTCACTGTCCACACGCTACGCACATGTCAGACCCACGGCCTACGCTCGGTGTTTGCGGGGTTATCCCGGTTTCCACAGGCACTACTACTAGTACTGGTCTTGAACTAGATGAAGAGAAGAATAGAAGGGGAGGTGGAGAAGTGAAGTTCAGGTGCGATCGAGACCTTCTTTCGGAGGCTCTGCAGACGGTGCAACGTGGTGTCTCCACTCGGCCGGGGATCCCCGCCCTGACCGGTGTGCTCATGACGATCGATGCGGAGGGGCTTGCCCTGACGACGACCGACCTCGAGGTTACGACCGAGGTCCGGATCCCCGTCGAGGCGACCGAGGATGGCAACACGCTCGTGCCAGCCCGCCTCATCGCGGACATGGTCAAGTCTCTGCCGGCCGACGCCGTGGACTTCGAGAGCGATGGATCACGCGCGAAGGTCGTCTGTCGCAGCTTCGAGGGCACACTTCGGTGCCTCGCTGCGGAAGACTTCCCCGCCGTCCGTGATGTGGAGGGCATCAGCGTCAAGGTCCAGGCACAGGCGTTCTCCGAGGGCGTGGGACAGGTTGCTCGCGCTGCCTCACGGGACGAAGCGCGCCCCGTGCTCACCGGTGTGCTGATGGAGGCCAACCGCGAGGGATTGATCATCGTCGCGACGGACTCCTACCGCCTCGCGGTCAAGGAGCTCAGCGCGAGCGCGGGGGGAGAAGCCCGTGCCCTGGTCCCGGAGCGAGCCCTGACGGAGGCAGGACGTGCCGCAGCTGGACAGGAGAAGGGTGACGTCGAGCTTGTCATCGGCGAGGCGCAGGTGGTGTTTCGTGTCGGGACGCTTCGGTTGACATCCAGGCTGATCGACGGCGAGTTCCCGAACTACCGTCAACTGCTGCCGGAGCCGGCCGAGAACAAGCTCTCCGCGGGTCGCCAGGAGCTCCTGGAGGCCGTGCGGCGTGTGGGGCTGTTGGCACGGGAATCGTCACCGGTTCGCTTCGAGCTGAACGCTCTCGGGGTACGCCTCACGTCGGCATCACCGGACCTCGGTGAGGCTGTGGAGGCGGTTGAGGCGAAGTACGAGGGCGAGGAGATCACGGCGGCCTTCAACCCCGGCTACCTCGGCGACGGCCTGTCGGTAGCCGTGGCGGATCGAGTGACTCTCGAGCTGCGGGACGGCCTGAAGCCGGCACTGGTTCGTGGGGAAGGTGACGACTCCTTCACGTATCTCGTGATGCCGGTGCGTCTTCCCGCGCCGGTCGGCTAGGAGCACCACTGCGACTGCTGTGGCTGGAGGTTCGCGACTTCCGCAACCACGTCGAGACTCGGCTGGAGCTCGAGGATGGAGTCGTGGCCCTGGTGGGTCCGAACGCGCAAGGGAAGACGAACCTCCTCGAAGCGGCCCACTACCTGCTCACATTGCACTCTCCTCGAGTTGCCGCAGACCTGCCCCTCGTGCGCCAAGGGGCCGGCAGCGCGTTCCTCCGGGGCGAGGTGGAGACCACGACGGGCAAGGTCCTCGTGGAGGTCGAGGTCCGCGCGTCCGGTGCGAACAGGATCCAGGTCAACCGTAGTGGTGTGCGTCGTAAGCGGGATCTCCGTCAGCGCGTCCGCTCGGTGATGTTCATCCCCGAGGACCTCGATGTCATCCAGGGCCAGCCCGACGACCGACGACGATTCATGGATGAGGCTACGCAGGCGATGTGGCCGCGGACGGAGGAGCCTCGTGTCGCGTACGACAAGGCGTTGCGCCAGCGGAACCGTTTGTTGAAGGAGAACGAGAGTGCGACCGCGCCCCCAGATCTCGACGCGTGGGACGCGGAGCTCGCGGTTCATGGCGCCGCGGTGACTGCGGCTCGCCGGCGCGCGCTGGCAGCGGTCGGTCCCAGGGCCGGCGACGAGTTCGAGCGTGTCTCCGGGGAGCGTTTGCGCGTCGACTACCGTCCCTCCGTCCAGGGGGAGGATGACGTCGAGGCCTCGATGCTTCGGCAGCTCAAAGATCGTCGAGACGACGAGCTGGTGCGACGGACTACCCTCGTCGGACCCCACCGTGACGAGCTCGAGATCGCTGTCGGGGAGATGATCGCGCGCCGCTTCGCCTCCCACGGAGAGTCGTGGGCTGGTGCGCTCTGCCTGCGGCTCGGTGTGTGGAGCGGTGTGTCTGTCGAGCTCGACGAGCCGCCCGTGCTGATCCTTGACGATCCGTTCTCGGGACTCGACCCTGAGCGCCGCAAGCGGCTCGCCGATGGTTTCTCCGAGCGTCGTCAGGTGTTGATCTCGGTGCCGGACGAGGCGCAGGTGCCGGCCGCCGCGACAGTGTGGGAGGTTCGAGAGGGCCATGCCACGCGGCGCTGACGAGCCTTCCGGGATCGGCGCCGTGATCAAGCAGATACTCGGCACGCCTCGCCTCCGACAGGGCCTGGCGCTCGGCCGCCTGTCGCATGCATGGAGTGACGTGGTGGGTGAGAAGCTGGCCGCGCAGACGGAGCCGGTGTCCCTCGACGGCGCCGGATTGGTGGTCGGAGCGTCGAGCCCGGCATGGGGCGCGCAGGTCCGTTTCCTGGCCGAAGACATCCGCCAGAGGGCCTCCGAAGCCCTCGATGGCCTGCCCGTCGGCCCGGTCAGGGTTGTCGTCCGCAACGACGCGCAAAACCGCAGGTCAAAGGGTGTTTTTTGACCATGTCGAAGTCACGAAATCGAGTGTCTAACTGATAGAATTCCAGGCAGGACCGACTCCTTCGTGGCCCCCTCGGCGGCGGTGTGTCGGTAGGTCGTGGGAGGCTTACTCGGAGGTTCGTTGGCGAAGATAGTTCCCCCCAAAAAGATAGGCGCGAAGACAGCGGCAACCGCACGCAAGCCTCGCTATGAGGCTTCGGACATCTCGGTTCTCGAAGGGCTCGAGGCTGTCCGACGCCGGCCGGGCATGTACATCGGCTCGACAGGGCCGCGTGGCCTCCACCACCTCGTCTACGAGGTCGTCGACAACGCGATCGACGAGGCCCTCGCGGGCGCGGCCACCAAGATCCTCGTGCGTCTCCTCTCCGACGGCGGCGTCGAGGTCGTCGACGACGGCCGCGGGATCCCCGTCAAGCCCATCCCGAAGTCCAAGGATCGCCGCCCGGCGGTGACGGTCGTTCTGACGACCCTGCACGCGGGCGGGAAGTTCGACGGCAAGTCGTATGCCGTCTCGGGTGGCCTGCACGGCGTCGGCGTCTCCGTTGTGAACGCGCTCGCGGAGCGCCTGGACGTGGAGGTCGCGCGCGAGGGGTCGCTTTGGCACCAGTCGTTCTCCCGCGGCAAGCTGCTGACCAAGCTGACGAAGGGCAAGCCGAGCAAGAAGACCGGGACGATCGTCCGGTTCTGGCCCGACGCGGAGATCTTCGAGGAGATCGAGTTCAAGCGCGAGATCCTCGCGGAGCGCCTGCAGGAGCTCGCGTTCCTGACGCGCGGCGTGGAGATCGCGTTCGTCGACGATCGTGACCCGAAGGGCTGGAGACAGGTCTACAAGGCGGCCGGAGGCCTCGCCGACTTCGTGAAGTTCCTGAACCACGGCAAGGACGTGCTGCACCAGCGCACGATCCACATCGATGCGAAGCGGGAGACCGCGGAGGTCGAGGTCGCGATGCAGTGGAACACCGGGTACTCGGAGTCGCTGCACTCCTTCGCAAACACGATCAACACGCACGAGGGCGGAACGCACGAGGAGGGCCTGAAGAAGGCACTCACGAACGTCATCAACCGCTACGCCCGGGGCAAGAACCTGCTCAAAGAGAAGGACGTCAACCTCGAGGGCGACGACGTCCGCGAGGGCCTGATGGCCATCGTGTCGGTGAAGCTCAAGGAGCCGCAGTTCGAGGGGCAGACGAAGACGAAGCTCGGCAACACCGAGGTGCGCTCGTTCGTGGAGACGGCGGTGAACGAGCACCTCATGGACTGGCTGCAGGAGCATCCCGGCGACGGGAAGCGCATCGTCATGAAGGGCTCGGAGGCCGCGAAGGCTCGGATGGCCGCTCGCCAGGCCAGGGATCTCGCGCGCCGCAAGGGCCTGCTCGACTCCTCGCTTCCCGGCAAGCTCGCGGACTGTCAGCTCGAGGACCCGGAGACGACGGAGCTGTTCATCGTGGAGGGTGACTCGGCCGCCGGCCCTGCGATCCAGGCGCGTGACCCCTTGTATCAGGCGATCCTGCCGATCCGCGGAAAGATCCTGAACGTCGAGAAGGCGCGGCTGCACAAGATCCTCGAGAACAAGGAGATCCAGGCGCTGATCACCGCGATCGGCACCGGGATCGGCGAGGAGTTCGACGTCTCGAAAGCTCGCTACGGGAAGATCGTCGCGCTCACCGACGCCGACGTGGACGGCGCGCACATCCGCACCCTGCTGCTCACGTTCCTGTTCCGGCACATGTACGAGCTGATCGAGCAGGGCCACGTCTACATCGCCCAGCCGCCGCTGTACCGCATCAACGTGGATGGCAAGCCGGCCTATCTGTGGAGCGACAAGCAGTTGGACGCGTACCGCCTGGAGCACTCCAAGAACGGCAAGAAGGAGATGAACGTCCTTCGCTTCAAGGGCCTCGGCGAGATGAACCCCGAGCAGCTCTGGGAGACCGCGATGAACCCCGAGCAGCGGACCCTGCTCCAGGTGACGATGGAGGACGCTGTCGCCGCGGACCGAATGTTCAGCATCCTGATGGGAGAGGACGTTGAGTCGCGCCGGAACTTCATCCACGAGAACGCGAAGGATGTCCGGCTGATCGACGTATGAGTCGTCGTAGGAGATTCGGGGGGAGGGCCCGCTCGTGGCGATAGAGCCGCTTCGCATCGAGCCGATCGATATCGAGGAGGAGATCCGCTCCTCGTTCCTCGACTACGCGATGTCGGTCATCGTGTCTCGCGCGCTGCCCGACGTGCGCGACGGCCTCAAGCCCGTCCACCGCCGGATCCTGTGGTCGATGCTCGAGCAGGGCATCCGGCCGGACCGTCCCACGAAGAAGTCCGCCCGCGTCGTCGGCGACGTGATGGGGAAGTACCACCCCCACGGCGACCAGGCGATCTACGACTCGATGGTGCGGATGGCCCAGCCATGGTCGCTGCGCTACCCGCTGATCGACGGCCAGGGGAACTTCGGCTCGATCGAGGGACACCCCGCCGGCGCCCAGCGATACACGGAGGCCCGCCTCGGCGCGATGGCGATGGAGCTGCTGCGCGACATCGGCGCGGAGACCGTCGACTTCATCCCGAACTACGACGGTGAGGAGCGGGAGCCGGTCGTGCTCCCCGCGCGGTTCCCGAACCTGCTCGTCAACGGCTCGGCCGGCATTGCGGTCGGGATGGCGACGAACATGCCGCCGCACAACCTCGGCGAGATCATCGATGCGGTCGTCGCGACCATCGATGAGCCGGACATCCCGCTCTCCAAGCTCCAAAGGATCGTGAAGGGTCCCGACTTCCCAACCGGCGGCGTCGTGATGGGCAAGGAGGGCATCAAGGACTACCTGGCCACCGGCCGTGGCTCGATCAAGATGCGAGGAACGGTGACGATCGAGGAGGACTCGAAGGGCCGCCAGAAGCTCGTCATCACCCAGGTCCCGTACCAGGTCAATCCCTCCAACGTCGCCGTGAAGATCGCGCAGCTCGTCGAGGACCGCCGCCTCCCGGAGGTGACCGGCGGCAAGAAGAGCGTTCGCAACGAGTCCAGCAACAGGACCGGGATGCGGATCGTCGTGGAGCTCGCCCGGAACGCGAACCCACACATCGCCCTGAACAAGATCTACAAGATGACCCAGCTCCAAGAGAGCTTCGGCGTCATCAACCTCGCACTGGTCGACAGCCAGCCGCGCACCCTCGGGCTGATCGACCTCATCAGGCACTACATCGATCATCAGATCGAGGTCGTCACTCGCCGTACGCAATTCGAGCTGCGCAAGGCGGAGGAGCGCGACCACATCGTCGAGGGCCTTCTGATCGCGCTCGCGAACCTCGACGCGGTCATCAAAATCATCCGCGCCTCGGCGGACGTGGACGAGGCACGCACCAAGCTGATGTCGAAGTTCAAGCTCTCCGAGATCCAGGCCAATCACATCCTGGACATGCCGCTCCGCCGGCTCACGAAGCTGGAGCGCGAGAAGCTCGAGGAGGAGCACCGCGAGCTGCAGGCGACGATCAAGCGGCTCAAGGCCCTGCTGAAGGACCCCAAGAAACTCCGCGCGCTCATCAAGACCGAGCTGCTCGAAGTCAAGGACAAGTACGCCGACGAGCGCAAGACCGAGATCAAGGCCGACGAGGGCGAGATCGACCTGGAGGACCTCGTCACCGTGCAGGACGTGGTGATCACGGTCTCGCGGGCGGGATACGTGAAGCGTCTCCCGGTGGAGACGTACAAGCGACAGGGCCGCGGCGGCAAGGGTGTTCGCGGCGCGAACCTGAAGGAAGAGGACGTCATCGCGCAGGCGTTCACCACCACCACGCGCCACTGGCTCCTGTTCTTCACGAACAGCGGAAAGGTCTATCGGGTTAAGGCCCACGAGGTCCCCGAGCAGACACGAACGGCTCGCGGGACCTATGCGGCAAACCTGCCGGGGGTGTCACTCACGAGCGACGAGAGGATCGCCGCCGTGATCCCGCTGAAGGGCTACGACGACGCGAAGTACGTCGTGTTCGCCACGAAGAACGGGATGATCAAGAAGACCGCGCTCGTCGAGTACGACTCACCGCGCACGGGACTCGCCGCCATCAACCTCAAGAAGAAGGACGAGCTCATCGCCGTCGACCTCACGGACGGCAAGGACGACATCTTCATGGTGTCGCGCGCCGGGCAGGCGGTTCGCTTCACCGAGAACCAGGCCCGCCCCATGGGCCGGCAGACCGCGGGCGTGATCGGCATGCGCTTGCGCCCGAAGGACGTGGTCATCGCGATGAACCTCTCGAGCCAGGGCGAGGAGCTGATCACGATCACCCAGGCGGGCTACGGGAAGCGCACCGACCTCAAGGAATACCCGCGCAAGGGACGGGGGATCCTCGGCGTCGTGACGCATCGGGTCACGGACAAGACCGGCCTCGTCGCCGGCGCCTTCGTCGGAACGAAGGACCAGGACGTCTTCGTAATCTCCTCGACCGGCCTCGTCGTCCGCGTCAGCGCGGGGGACATCAGGAGGACGCAGCGCCCGAGTCAGGGCGTGCGCGTGATGCGGTTCGATCGCAACGTCAAGGTCGCCGCGGTGGCGCCGGTCATCATGCAGGTCGAAGCGGAAGCCGAGGGCAGCTAACGAGCATCCCTGGCGGCGCGCACTCGCACGCCGCTTCGCGCGGTCCACGCATGGCATGATTCTGCGGTGGAACCCGGGACCTGGATCGTCGCCGTGGCCGCAACCGTCGCGCTTGCAGCCGCATTCGCTCTGCGCACTCGCGCGCCCGCTCTCGCGGTGGTAGCGGTCCTGTCGCTTGCCGGCGCCGCGATCGGATGTGGGGGGATGCTTCTGCAGCCAGACCCCTCAATCGGCGAGCGGATCGTCGCGGTCGCGGGCCTCGCCTTCCTGGTGCCAGCGCACGTTCGCATCGTTCTCGGGCCGTTCGGGCCGCAGAGGTGACGGCACGCTTCGAGATCCTCGAGCAGACGGCCGACCTCGGCCTGCAGCTCTCCGGGGACACGATCGAGGAGGTCTTTCAGGCCGCAGGCGAGGGGTTCGCGACACTCCAAGGTGCGTGGTTCCCGGGTGTTGGGGAGGAGCGGGAGATCGAGGTTCGGGCCGTCGATAACCCCGGGTTGCTCGCCGCGTGGATCAACGAGCTCCTGTACCTGCAGGAAGCCGAGGATGCCGTGTTTGGCGGCTTCAATGTGAAGTCGGTCAAGGATGGCGCTCTGCAGGCGGTGGTTCGTATCGCACCTCGGGCCGAGCGCGAGCTGGAAGCGGTAGGTGTAAAGGCCGCGACGTACCACCAGCTCCGCTTGGAGCGAGGAAGTGGCGGGTGGACCGCCGACGTGTATCTGGACGTGTAAGACTCGCGTCGCCCGTGCCCGAGCAGAAGGGATTGGACGTGGCCACTCTCGAGACCATGGATCAAGGGACCGCCGGACGGGCGGGCCCGGGGCCGCGGCGCATCCGCGTCCAGGTCCGCAGGATCAATCCGTGGTCGGTCCTCAAATTCTCTCTGATCTTCTACGTCTGCCTTCTCCTCGTGGTCCTAGTGGGGATGACGATCCTGTACACGATCCTGTCCTCGCTCGGCGTCATCGACACCTTCGAGGAGCTGCTCACCTCCGTGTGGGCGCCCGGAGGCGGGGACATCGCCACCGGGCCGAACGACCCCGTGACTCCGTTCCAGATCAACGCCGGCTACCTCTTCCGGACGTTGTTCCTGATCGGCGCGATCTCCACCGCGCTGTGGGCGGCCTTCACGTTCTTCATGTCGCTTCTCTACAACCTCATCGCCGACCTGATCGGCGGTATCGAGGTCACGCTGGTCGAACGCCGCTGATATGTTCGTTTGACGGGTCCAGGGGGTATGGCTACCCTGGGCCTGGACCTGATCCCAGACCTTTCTGGGGCCTGTAGCTCAGCTCGGTTAGAGCGCACCCCTGATAAGGGTGAGGTCGGTGGTTCAAGTCCACCCAGGCCCACCGAGGGCGAAAGGAGCCAGTTATGGCCGAGAAGAGCAAGAAGAAGTGGTTCATCCTCGGCGCCATCGTGGCGGCCTTCGCCGCGTTCTTCGCGATCTTCCGGAAGCGTCGCAACCGGGATATCGAGGAGAGCGAGTGGCAGGAGCTGCCGCCGCCAGACTCCAACTGATCCTGGCGGTCGAGGACGTATGTGAGGGCCGGCCTTCGGGCCGGCCCTTCCTCATTCCCGGAACCAGCGGCTCACCCGCGGTGTAAGAGAGGGTGGACCGGTCCGTGGAGGGCCCTTCGCAGGAGGAACGGGAGCTCGTCACTCGCGCTCGAACGGGAGACGTTCGGGCGTACGAGGAGCTGGTGCGCGCCCATCAGGGCGTCGCGCTCCGGACCGCATTCCTGATCACGAGGAACGAGGCCGAGGCCGAGGATGCCGCGCAGGTGGGGTTCGTGAAGGCGTACACATCGCTGGGCCGCTTCGATCCGTCGCGACCGTTCAAGCCGTGGCTGCTGCGGATCGTCGGGAACGAGGCTCGGAACCGGCTTCGGGCGGCCGGGCGGCGCGCGCGTCTGGAGCTCGCCTCGTTGCCTCCCGGGGACCGCGTGGCGCCCTCGCCGGAATCGGGTGTGGTGGCGTGGGAGCAGCGACGCGAGCTGCTCGACGCACTGGAGGAGCTGCGGGAGGGGGATCGAGAAGTGATCGGGCTGCGGTACTTCCTCGATCTCGGCGAGTCAGAGATGGCCGCCGCCCTTGATGTCGCGCCGGGCACCGTGAAGTCGCGGCTCGCACGGGCGATGGCTCGCTTGCGGGCTGTCCTGGAGGAGCGGGGGGTGACGTTGGATGTCTGAGGCCGTGCTCGACCGCGCGCTCCGCGACCTGGGTGCGAACCTGGCCTGGCCGCCGGAAGTGGACCTCGCCGCATCGGTCACCGAGGAGATCGAGCAGGTGGTTCCTCTCCGTCCGCGTCGGCGCGCTCGGCGCGTTGCGCTTCTCGTCGCGGCCGCCCTGCTCGTGCTGACCGCGTTGCTCGCGGTCTCGCCCGGCCTTCGCGCCTCGTTCCTCCGTCTGATCGGGATCCGCGGAGCGGAGGTCGAGTTGCACGAAAGTGTGTCGCCGCCGAGTGGTCCGTCCTTCGCGGGCCAGGCGTTGCTCGGCGAGCAGGTCACACCCGAAGAGGCCGAGACCGAACTGGGTTTCAGGCTCCGGCTGCCGAGCGATGCCGGTCTCGGTGTGGGCGAGGGCGTGTTCCTGCTCCGCGATGGCGCGGCGACGATCGCGACCATCGCCTATCGCGACGGTGAGCTCATCCTCAGTCAGTTCGCTGGTCGCCTCGAGCAGGAGACGATCGGGAAGGTCGTTGAACAGGCCGAGCGCGTCAGCGTCGGAGGCGCGGAAGGGATCTGGGTGGAGGGTCCTCACGCCGTGTTCGTGAAGGATCCCGCGGGCGCGATCGTGGAGTCGAAGGCGCTCCTCGGCGGGAACACCTTACTGTGGTCACTCGATGAGGTGACGTTCAGGCTCGAGGGCGCCGCGAATCTCGACGAGGCCTTACGGATCGCCCGAACGGTCGCGTTGTAACCTTTTCCGGGGACGTAGCTCAGCTGGTAGAGCACCGCCTTTGCAAGGCGGGGGTCGCCGGTTCGAATCCGGTCGTCTCCACCAGTTAGGTGCCCGCCTGCGCTGCCTGGAATGCGGCGACGAAGTCCGCGGTCTTCTCGAGCTTGGCGCATTCGACCTCGACGCTGGACCCATCGATGAAAGCAAAGCGCAGGGCGTTCGCCGTGATCTTCTTCTTCTCGAGTGCCACCGAAGCGACCTGGTCGAGAGGAAACTCAGCGACGAGGTCCTTCGGCTTTCCCATCGCCGTGTAGTTGAAGAGAAGTAGGCGTTGGTTCGTCAGCCCCACCGCGCAGTTACCGGTAGGCCAGGTTCCCGCGTTCGAGCCTTCGGTCGCGCCGGCGAGTGCTTTCTTGGCCTGGCGGCCACCAGCAACCGCACCGATGACTCCCCCGGCGGCGCCGAGGTTCGTTCCCCGGGGCTGCGTTCTCACAGCGGAGATCAGTTGCTCGTCGGAGCCCAATAGCTCTCCGGCCCTCTTCTGAAGCTTGTCTACGTACCCTCCCATGGTTGCTCCTTTCTGGAGACGGCCGAGCATTCGTATGTGAAGCGCTGCGGGATGTCAATTGAGACCGGCCGCGCTGTAGGGTTGCCTCGAGTGACGACTCGTCTGGCGCTGTTATCTCTGACCGCGATCGCCTATCTCGTCGGGCCAGGTGCCGCGAGCCAAGTGGACGCCGCGTTGCGATTGCCATGTACTTCGCCGATGCACGAGCTCCCCTTCGGGAACTACTGGTTAGGCACGTCATTCGAAGGCCTGGAGCTCTCCGGTGTGTGGAGGGAATGTGGGACCGACGGCGACCCGAACGCCATCCGCTACTTCTACGGAGACTGCACGCCGCGGGGAGGCGGTTGCGGGCTGCCGCTCGAGGTTCATGTGGGGGCTCCCGGATCCATCTATTCAGACGGTTTCGCCGTGCATTATCCGGACGCGACCGTGGTGATCGTTGGGGGTGAACCTGCAAAAGGGCGCATCGCCGGGCTCCTCGTCGAGGCTCCTCGTCGGCCGATCCTCTTGGCGAGAGAGGGAGTGTTCTTCGATGAGGAATGTCTGCGCGAGATCCATGGATGTCACGCCGACGGCTCGCTGCAGAAGCACGGGTTCGGGACCGTTCTCTGGGTCCTGTGGATCCCCTTCTTCTGGGTCGCCCCGTTCATCGCCGCACTGGTTCTCGGGCGGCTCTGGTTGTTGCTCGTGCCGGTGGTCCAATGGTGGCTGTTGTACATGGCCGGCTCCGCGGGCTTGTTCGCCACCGGCGAGAGCTGGGAGTACTGGATCATCCCGATGATGCTGCTCGGCGTTGCAACGGTCGCCCTCGGTCTGGGGCTTCGCTGGCTCCGTCTCAAGGTGCGAGGGAGGCGCGTCGTCGGCCCCTGAGGTTCAATGACGCACGATGCGTCGATTCATTCCCGTCCTCCTGGTGACGATGCTGACGTCCGGGGGGCTTCCGCATGCGGCCGCGGGGCCGTCGTGGGCGAAGGTCGCATGCGGTCTGCCGCGTGAGCAGATACAGCGGATCTACGACGGCTATCACCCGGAGCGATCGGGTGAGATCCAGTTCCTTCCCACGTTCCCGAACTTCGTCGGGAGCTACTACTCGCACTCGGGCACCTGGCCGTACCTCCAGGATGTTCCGTTGCTCGTCCACGGTCCAGGGCACGTCCCGGCCGTGGGCAGCGTCAAACGTCCGGTGACCGTCGCCGACATCGCACCGACGTTCGCCGACGTCCTCGACTTCGAGTTCGATGCGCCCGATGGCTCACCGCTCACCGAGGCGATCGACCTCGCGGCGACGCCGCCGAAGCTGATCTTCACGGTCGTGTGGGACGGCGGTGGGCGCAACGTTTTGCGGAAGTACCCGAAGGCCTGGCCGAACCTCAAGCGACTGATGCGTCAGGGCGCGTGGTTCGAGAATGCGACGGTGGGCTCCTCGCCATCGGTGACGCCCGCGATCCATGCCTCGATCGGCACCGGGGCCTTCCCTCGACACCACGGGATCGTCGACCTTCGCTTCCGCTCCGGAGCGGGCCCGCCGACAAGCACGCAGCGAGCTGAGGCACTCATCGGGCCGGCACTCGCGGACGCGTACGACGTGGCGAGAGGGAACGAGCCGGTGATCGGGATGGTCGGCGCGGAGGGAACGCTCGGTGTCATCGGGCACGGGACTTCCTGGGAAGGGGGGGACGCTGACATCGCGGCGGGTCAGCGAGCGGGTAGGTGGGGGCTCAGCGGGTCCAATGCCCAGTACTACCGGTTCCCCGCATACGTGCCGGACCTTCCCGGCTACAAGCAGATCCGTCCGGCTGCGGACCGCCAGGACGGTCGCGTCGACGGGCGGTGGTTCTCGCTGCCGCTCGACTCGCCGGACTCCCTGACCTACACGCCCGCGTACAGCCGATACCAGACGACGGTGATCGACGAGCTCATCACGCGCGAGAGCTTCGGCGCGGATGAGGTCACGGACCTCCTGTATGTGAACTACAAGGTCATCGACAAGGTCGGCCACCGGTACAGCTTCCCTAGTCGGCAGATGTCGGCCGTCGTCAAGGGAGTGGACCAAGCGCTGGGTAGCCTCGTCGAGATACTGGATCGCAATGTGGGTCAAGGTGAGTGGGTCCTCGCCCTGACCGCGGACCACGGCTTCACCCCCAAGGCGGAGACCACCGGCGCTACGGTCATCAACAATTTCGAGCTCACGCGCGATCTCCAGGCGACGTTCGACGGAGCGATGCAATCCCCGCGTGTCACGCAGACGTGGGTGAATGAGCAGGAGCTCGAGCGGAACGGCCACTCGCTCGGTGACGTGGCCCGTTACCTGAGCAACTACACCCGGGCGGAGAACACACCGAACCCATCCTCGCTCCCGCCCGGGAAGGGAGGCGAGCACCTGTTCGCAGCGGCGTTCCCCGGCTCGGTTCTCGAGGGCCTGGCCTGCGTGCGGACCGACGGCTAGTCCCGTCTAGAGGTACCAGAGGTCACCCTCGAACTCGAAGCCGAGGGCCTCTTGTTCCCACTCGTCGCGCTTGGCGATGAGCCACCTCAGGAACTCCTGACGTTTGCGCTCGTAGTCGTCCGCGTCCCCGAAACCGGTCAGAACGGCAACCTCCTCCGAGACGATGCTGCCGTCCTCGGCTCGGTATCGACCGGTCGCGAGCGACTCCCTGCACCCGCCGAACAACGAGACAAGGAGATCGGCCGCCTGGTCACGACGCGCCGCGAACTCCGCGGCGTCGATGGTGCGGCTCCCCCGGGTCGACGGCACGTACACGACGCATTCGAGGGGAAGGTGCGTGATCCCCTTCGGCAGCTTGTCGAACGGGAGTGCCGAGACCCACTCTTCCTCGACAGCGAAGCGCGAGACTGCTGCGCGATCCGGCTTGCTCATGGCTCTCCTCCTTCTGGGTGTGGCGGACTATCCTCTCGCTTCATGTTCTTCCGGAGGAAAGGCCGGCTGATCGCGGAGGAGGTCCGCGCAGAGCTCGGGGAGAGCGAGATAGTGGCGATGGACGAGAGCGCCAACTGTTTCGGTCTCGAGTCGAAGGGCGTCACCCAGCTCCGTGGGAACGGTTGTCTCGCCGCGACGAACGACGAGTTGCTGTTCATCATGTGGATCCCGCGACGTGAGACCCGCATCCCGCGCGCCTGGATCACCTCCGTTGAACGTGCGAGGTCTCATCTCGGGAAGACGATCTTCAGGCCGCTCCTCCTGGTGCGGTTCACGAATGACCAGGGAGCGCAAGACTCGGTGGCGTGGTACGTCCGAGACTTGCCCGCGTGGGAAGCGGCGCTGGCATCCTGAGCTTCGGCCGGCGGGGCCTCGGTCTGGTTCGAGCAACCCATCCCCTTCCTGCCATTGCCGTCACGACGCTCGTCGCCGCCGTGGCATTCTCTCGGGGAGCTCGAGGAGCCGCGCTCGCGCTCGTGATCCTCTCTACCGCGGCGGGCCAGGCGTCGGTCGGATGGTCGAACGACTTCATCGATTCCCCCCGAGACCGTGCGGCGCAGCGGAGCGACAAGCCGATCGTGGCCGGGGAGGTGAGCGAGAAAGTTGTTCTGATCGGGGCGCTGGCTGCGTTCCCGCTGAGCGGTGCCCTGTCCGTGCCCTTGGGTCCCGGGGAGGCGGTAGTTATGGCCGTCGCTGTGGGCTCGGCGTGGCTCTACAACGCGTTCCTCAAGTCCAGCGCGCTCAGCTGGCTCCCGTACGCGGTCTCGTTCGGGCTCGCCCCGGTGTACGTGTGGCTCGTGACATCCGACGGGGCTCCACCCGCCTGGATCGTGGCCAGCACGGCGCTCCTGGGTGTCGCCGGTCACCTTCTGAACGTGATCCCCGACCTCGGGACCGATCGCACCACGGACGTACGAGGTCTTCCGCACCGCCTCGGTCTGAGGAACTCCCTGTTGCTGGCGTGCGCCTTGCTGGTCGGTGTCCTCGCGCTGATCCTCTTCGCGACGTTGCCACTTACCGTCGGGCAAGTGGTGGTCGGTGTGCTCGCGCTGGTGCTCGTCGGTGGGATCGCCTGGGCGGGCATGCGCGGCAAGGGTCGCCTGGGATTCAGGTTGACCATCGCCGCGGTGGCCGCGATCGTGGCCGTGTTCTTCTTGTCGCCGGCCGCTTCGCGGCTCTGAGCCCGGCCACAGCGGGGATCCCGTACCGCAGCGATGTCTGCAGGACCCGACCCCATGTCGTTCCTCCGAGGCTCGCCGTGAGCATCGAGGTCCCGCTGAACGTCAGGGCGGCGGTTCGAACGAAGGGCGATCCCGCGACGATGGCCAGGATCAGCGGCGCGGTCAGATGCCAGTAGAGGAACCATGGGGTCACCACGATGTAGGCCATGAAAGCCGCGGCGGCGGCTGGCCATGGGTCCTCGACGAAGGCAGGCTTCCTTGCGAGGACCAGGATCACAGTAGCGATCGTCGCGATGCCGAGGATACGAACGACAGCGGTCGCGATGTCATCCCCGAAGAGCTCCGCGAGCAAGAGCTGGACCTGCCCGCCGAGCGACGCGGAGGCACGCTTGCCGATCTCGGCGAGGCCCGACAGGGTCGACAGGCCTTCCCAGAAGGGTGCCCAAGCCGCCACTGACATGGCTGCCGCGATGCCCGCTGCCCGGAGTCCCGTCGGGACATGACGTCGAGCGAGCGCGATGAGATACACGAGCAAGACGACTCCGGCATACGCCTTGATCAGGAACGCTCCGGTGAGTACCAGGGTGACGAGGAGGGGTCGTTTGCGCCGATCCCAGACGATCGCCCACAGCACCGCAGCGACCACGGCAACGTCGGCATGGCCGCCGAGAGTCAGCGACACGATCACCAGCGGGCTCCAGATCCCGAGTACCGCGTTGCGACCTGGGTCCTGTCCTCGAGCTTCGGAGGCGCGTCGGATCCCGAGAACGCAGGCACCGCCCAACCCGAGCAACACGAACTTCATCAGGACGAACCCCATCGTCAGGCTCGAGCCGGCCAGCTTCGCGACGGCGCCCGTGATCATGGTCCAGAGCGGTCCGTAGACCGATGCCTGATCGCCCCACTGCATCCACGGGAACCATGCGTCGGAGGCGAACGCGAGGGGCAGGACCGTGTACGGGTTGGCGCCGTGAACCGCCCACATCTTCCCGTAGAAGAGATACGCGTAGAGATCCTGCGACTGGGTCAGTGGCGCGAACAGCACGATCAGGTGCAGCGCACTTCCCCCGATGGCGGCGGGCCAGAACGAGACGCCGTTCCGGGTAGCCCAGACGGCGACCGCGTACGGAACGAAGGAGGCAACGACGAGGAAGCTGTACGCGTAGGTCACACCGGGGATCAGTCGCGGGCGGTACGCGTCGGTCGTCCCGAGGAAGGGTCGAACGAGGAAGAACAGGGAGAAGAGCGCGAGGCCCGCAAAGCCCAGATAGAGCCATAGGCGCTGCCGGCGATCGAGCGTCACAACGCCGCGGCGACGCGGTGCCCGCAGGACCGGCACACGACGTCTCCGAGCATCACGGACAGGCGAGGGCTGCCGCACTCGCCGCACACATCGAGCGAGGTAGCCCAGTCGGGACGCTCGGTCTGGCAGGCGGGGCAGACGAGCACCTGCCGGCCCCTTTGAGCGCCACGCGCCCAGGGGCGCTCGCGCTTGTCGGGGTCGTACGTCGCGCGTCCACAGAACAGGCAGGACGGGGAGGGCACCGCTCGGAAGGATAGCCCGTGAGCGGGAAGGCCACGGGCGTCGTCGGTGTTGACGTGAATGAAGGGGGAGGCGTAGATTCCTCTATGTTACCGACGGGTAGGTAAGGGGTCAGACGGACCCAAGGAAGGAGCTCACATGCGAGAGGCAGTGATAGTCGAAGCGATCAGGACCCCGATCGGCAAGAAGGCCGGCAAGCTCAGCGGCTGGCATCCCGTGGACCTGCTGGCCGAGGTCCTCAAGGCAGCGGTCGAGCGGACGGGTATCGATCCCGCGCTGGTGGAGGACAACATCACCGGTTGCGTCTCGCAGACCGGCGAGCAGGGGATCAACATCGCGCGCAACGCGTGGCTTGCCGCGGGACTGCCCGAGGAGGTACCGGCCGTCACCATCGACCGTCAGTGTGGCTCCAGCCAGCAGGCGGCCCACTTCGCCGCGCAGGGAGTGATCGCCGGGACCTACGACCTCGTGATCGCCTCCGGCGTGGAGAACATGACCCGCGTCCCGATGGGCGTCACGGCATCGCAGGGTCCGGGCTTCCCGTTCCCCGAGTCGTTGATGAACCGTTACGAGGGCGGCCTGGTCCCGCAGGGCGTCTCGGCGGAGATCATCGCCGAGCGCTGGGATCTGTCGCGTCAGGAGCTCGACGAGTTCGGTCTACGCAGCCACGAGCTGGCTGCCAAGGCGACCGATGAAGGGAAGTTCCAGAACGAGATCTTCCCCATCAAGGTCGAGGGCGAGAGCGGTACCGAGGTCTTCGAGCAGGATCAGGGCATCCGGCGCGGCTCGACGGTCGAGAAGATGGGAACGCTCCCGACGCCCTTCAAGGAGGGTGGCGTCATCACGGCGGGGAACTCCAGCCAGATCTCTGACGGCGCGTCGGCCGTCGTGATCGCCAGCCGCGAGAAGGCCGAGGAGCTCGGCCTGAAGCCGAGGGCCCGGTTCCACGCGTTCTCGCTCGCCGGCGTCGACCCGATCACGATGCTCACGGGCGTGATCCCGTCGACGAAGAAGGCGCTCGCGAACGCGAACCTGAAGCTGGACGACATTGACGTGGTCGAGATCAACGAGGCGTTCGCGTCCGTCGTGCTCTCGTGGAAGAAGGAGCTCGAGATCCCCGACGAGTGGTTCGAGAAGAACGTGAACCCGAACGGGGGAGCGATCGCCATCGGCCACCCACTCGGCGCCAGCGGGACCCGCTTGATGGCGTCGCTGCTGAACGAGCTCGAGCGGCGTGAGGCGCGGTTCGGCCTTCAGACGATGTGCGAGGGCGGCGGCGTCTCCAACGCGACCATCATCGAGCGCCTCTAAAGAGCGCATCCAGGATCGCTTGCGAGGGGCGCCGGAAGGCGCCCCTCGTGCTTTACTCGCCCCCGGTGCTCTTCGTCTGGATCCTCCTCGGCGCCACCGCCACGTCCCTGTTCCTGCTGGGGTTGAGCTGGCTCGCCGACGTGGCGCCGGGAGCTCCGCTGGTCGCGCTCGCGCTCGGACTGTTCGTCTTCCTCTTCGGTGTGCGGATGCTTCGTCGCGCGTCGATCCCACCCCCCGCGCACGACGGACCCGCGGAAGACGTCGTGGACCTCGACGTGTTCTTCGTATGCGTCGAGTGCGGGACGGAATTCCGGGTGGAGAAGATCGGCGAGCTGCAAGTGCCCCGGCACTGCGGGGAGCGCATGGCGGTGGAGCGCCGGCCGCGCACCGTGCCGGATCTCAACTAGCCGTCGCGGAGCTCCTCGGCCTTCTCCTTGAGCTTGCGGAAGTCCTTGCGGGGACGGCCCCCGGGGGTGAGAGAGTCGGTCTTCGAGAATCCCCAGCCGGAGAAGCGGATCCCCACGCCACCCCAGGTGCGCTTCAGCTCGCCGCCACACTCGGGGCAGGGGCCCGGCGGCCCGGACCCCATCGGCTGCATCTCCTCGACCTCGTGGCCACAGGCCCGGCAGCGGTAGGCGTAGATCGGCACCCTAGTTATCCACAGTGTGGAAATGCATGGGGATAATTACGAGCCTGTGATTAGCGCCACTGGGTGGCCAGGCCGAAGCCCAACGCGATCATGCCCAGGCCGCTCCAGAGGTACAGGTTGGAGGGCTGCTCCGCCCAGGGGATCAGGGAGAGGTAGTTGAGGATGATGGTCGCGACCCCCAGGCCGAGAATGACAAGAACCGTGACTCCGAACCACGTGGGGCTCGGCTTCGGCTTCTTCTTCGGCGGTGGCTGGTACGTGTTCCGCTTCGACTTGGACTTGGGCACGTCTCTCCTCCTCGAGTGCGAAATATCATAGTCACATGCAGGCGCCCGCCCCCCGAATGGCCATGGTCCTCGCGGCCGGGCTGCTTGGCTTCCTCGCCGTCCTCGCGGCAACTCGCCCCGCCGGCTCGCCGCGAGAGCTGCGCCGGTTCGAGCTCGCCGATCTGGTCCAGGCGGAGGACGCGCAGGTGCGGGACCTGCGAGCCCAGCTCGAGGGGCTCGAGGCCCAGATCGGAGACTTGGACGACGAGTCGGGGGACGCCAACCTGAATGCGCTCAGGGAAGAGATCGCGTTGCTCGACCGGTCCGGCGGGTCCGCAGCCGTCGAGGGGCCCGGCCTCCTCGTCACCCTCGATGACAGCCCGCAGGTCCGTTCCCCGTCGGGAGACCCGAACGACCTGGTGGTGCACGAGGCCGACATCCAGACGGTCGTCAACGCCTTGTGGGCGTCCGGAGCGGAGGTCGTGGCGATCAACGGCGAGCGCCTGACGGCGGGTTCAGCGGTGCGGTGTGCGGGAAACACCCTCTTGTTGCACGGGACACTGCACACGCCGCCCTACGAGATCGCCGCGATCGGCCAGCCGGCCGAGCTCGCGTCTTCTCTCATGGGTCGGCCCGGGATGGATCGCCTGGAGGCCGCGTTCGACGCGTATGGGCGTGGCTTCGACATCGAGACGAGGATGGTGCGTGTGAACCCAGGCTCAACGTCGAGCGGCCGAGGTGTCGCCGAGCTTATGGAGGACGCCTGATGTTTGCATGGCTGCGCCGTCACCAGCCGCGGAACGTTCCTCTGGCGATCCTCTACTGGACGGTCCTGACGGTGGGCGCGTTCTTCGCGCTGTTCCTGCTCTTCTACTTCGTCGTGGATCCGCTTCTGCCCGCGATGTTCTAGGGGCGAAGCCGCAACGTCTTTTCCGCGTGCCGCTCCACCGCATCACGGCTGAACGGCATGGGGTGATGTGTTCCGGCTCCCCACAGGGGAAGCAGATCCGCGAAGTGCGGGCTCGCGGGATTCCCCGACTGGCCCACGGTGTGCGTGCCGATCGAGGCGTCCCAGTCGGAGGGATCGAGGATCTGACGCCACGACGGTGCCACGACGACGTCGTAGGACCATCCGGGCTCGAACAGGCCCTGCGCGACGGTCTGCTCGTCGCCCCCCATCTCGACCACGCCGGCGGTGAACAGCTCGGCGAGATCGGGGATGAGCGCCAGGCGCCCCGCGAACGTTGCCTTGTGCAGAGATCCCCACTGCCAGGCGCCCATGTCCTCGCCCAACGCCGTCGTCAGCTCGTCGAGCGCTTCGTCGAGCGCCTCTCGAAGGACCGCGTCGCGAGCGGTGGTGCCGTTCGATCCCCACCACCGCGCCGTCGGATAGGTGAGCAGGTTCGGTAGGACCTGGTACTGGAACGCGTTGGTCCACTGCCGCCGTCCGTAGAAATGCGTCAGCAGCTCCTCGTCGCCGTCGAAGAGGCGACGCAGCACGCGAAGCGCGATGTGCTTGTTCCAGACCTCGTACATCGCGGCTGCGGAAGAGTCGGCAGCGACGTCGTGATCCCACTCGGCCAGTAGGGCGAGTGCAGACTTCTGCCGATCGCTCCCGGGCTCGATCGCGATCAAGGCAGGCACGAGATCGGCGGCGGGCAGGGAGACGGTATCCATCTGCATCCGCGCGAACGACGCGGCGTCGTGGGTCTCGCGCTCGCAGATCATCTGCGCGACACGGCGGGCCCGAAACGGCGGGAGGAAGTCTCGGCCCAGATTGTGGGGATACCCCTCGTCGTGCATCTTGTTGTTGGCTGTGACGAGGAACCCGTCCTCGGGGTTGAATGCCCTCGGGAGCTCCTCGAACGGCACCCAGCCGTCCCACTCGTAGTCGTCGGTCCATCCGGGCACCGGCACCGTCCCGTCACCCTTGCGACGGATCGGGTACCTGCCCGTGAGCTGGTAGCCGATGTTCCCGTCGACGTCCGCGTAGACCATGTTCTGGCCCGGGCACTGCCAGTTGCGGACGGCCTCCCGGAACTCGTCCCAGCTCCCCGCGGTGTTGATGGCGAAGATGGTCGAGGGCTCGACGCATGCCTCAGTGGCGGCCCACCGCAGGGCATACGTTTGTCGGATGCCGCCCTCGACGATCACGGGGTCGGCGATGCCGACCATGTAGGAGTCCAGGATCGGCCCATGTCGGCTCTCCTTGACCTCGACGACGTGCGGTTCGTCGTGGCCGCGCACCGCGATCTCCTCACGATGGATCGTGAGTGGCTCCCAAGAGCCGTTGTGCTCGGCCTGAGTCCCGTCCTCGGAGAGACGCTCGAGGTACAGGTCCATGACGTCGCCCTCGGTGTTCGTGAATCCCCATCCGATCCGCTCGTTGTGGCCGATGACGATCCCGGGGCTGAATGGGAACGTGACCCCGGCGGCGTGGTAGCCAGGAGTCGAGAGGTGGCACTCGAACCAGATCGACGGGGCGGCAACCGCGAGGTGTGGGTCGTTGGCCAGCAGCGGCTTGCCGGTGGCCGTGCGCGTCGCGTCCACGACCCAGTTGTTCGATCCTTGACCCGACGGCGGCAGGATCGCGTCGCGGAGGAGCGCGGCGCGATCGGGCCCGCCCTCCTTGCCGGCCTCCACGAGTGCGGACTCGGTGTCGAGGTCGGGGAACAGCATGCGCATGACCTCCGGCCCCAAGCGCTCCGCGATCTCCGCGCGAAGCAGCTCGTGGTCCCAGTTCCGCGAGAGGCCATACGCCATGAACACGGAGGTCGCGGCACCGACACCGACGATCTCGTCGTCTTCGGGGAGGACGGGCTCCACGTCGAGGACCTGGTACTCGACCGGTTTGGCCGGCATGGACTCGACCCATCCACGGAACCCTGCCAGGAAGTCATGTGCCATCTCCATCGAGCGGTCGTCGTACCGGGCGCCGAGCGCCGCGCCGATCCGGTTCCACCCCATGGTCCTGACGTAGCGATCGATGGGAAGTGTGAGCTCGCTGAACAGCTCCGAGAGCGTCCCGGTTGCCAAGCGGGACAGGAAGTCGAACTGGAAGAGGCGCTCGGAGGCGATCACCCATCCCTGCGCCAAGAACAGGTCGTGGAGGTCCGTCGCGTAGATATGGGGGACTCCCCAACGATCCCGGATCACGTCAACCTCGCCGTGCAAGCCGGGCGCTCGAACATCACCCTCCACGGGCGGGAGTGCCTGTTTCGCACCTTCGCGGACTGCCTCGACGAGCGGGTTCGGCGCCGCCTGATCGCTCATGGGCGGTCAACGGTACCAGGGCGGACGAATGGGCTCGGGTTGTCGGTTGTCACCGAGAGCGACATAATCCCCCTCCGCACCGAAAGGAGCCGACATGCCCCAACGCAGGAAGAGCTCGCGGAAGTCATCGTCGCGAAAGACCACCGCCAAGCGCACCAGCGCCCAGCGGGCGCCCACGCGCAGGACGAGCGCCACGCGCGACAAGACCATTACGCTCCGGGACCGTCCGTGGTTGAAGTCCTACCCGCCGGGCGTCAAGGAGTCGATCGAGCCCTTGCCGGAGGAGTCGGTCTGGTGGCTCCTCGAGCGGAGCGTGGAGAAGTTCCCCGACGCACCGGCCGTGGTCTTCCCCGTCGCTCCTATGGCGAAGAAGCTCACCTACCGTCAGCTCAAGGATCAGGCAGAGCAGTTCGCCGGCGCCCTCGCCTCGATGGGTGTCAAGAAAGGTGACCCCGTCGGGTTGCTGCTCCCCAATTGTCCTCAGTTCGTGGTGGCCTGGTACGCGTGCCAGCGTCTCGGTGCGATCGCGGTCGGCAACAACCCCCTGTACACCCAGCGTGAGCTGACGCACCAGCTGTCGGACGCCGGCGTCAAGATCCTCGTCACGCTCGACCTGCTCTATCCGCTTGCCGCCGCCGTCCAGAAGGAGGCCGGCGTCGAGCAGATGATCGTGACGAAGATCGGCGACTACCTCGGGTGGCCGATCAACAAGCTGGCGCCTCTCAAGCAGAAGAAGGAAGCGCAGCACGAGGGACGCTCGTGGCCGCCTGTGCCGGCAGACGCGCAGGTCACGTGGTGGAAGGACCTCATGAAAGGGTCGTACGGCCAGCTCCCGAAGCTCGAGGTGAACGCGAAGGAGGACGTTGCCGCGCTTGTCTACACGGGGGGGACGACGGGTCTGTCGAAGGGCGCGATGCTCACGCACTTCAATATGGTGTCGAACGCGCTCCAGACGGCAGAGTGGTTCACCGACACGAAGGAGGGCGAGGAGGGGATCATGTGCGTCCTCCCGTTCTTCCACTCGTACGGGTTGTCGGCCGTCATGAACGTCGGCATCTCGAAGGCGATGAAGCTCGTGCTGCTCCCGCGGTTCGAGCTCGAGATGGCGCTCAAGGCGATCCAGAAGGAGAAGCCGACGTTGTTCCCCGGCGTGCCGAGGATCTACATCGCGATCAACGAGTCGCCGGAGTCGAGCAAGTACGACCTGTCCTCGATCCGCGCGTGCTTCTCCGGCGCCGCGCCGCTTCCCGTGGTTGTCGCCGAGAAGTTTGAGGCGATGACCGGCGGCCGCCTGGTCGAGGGGTACGGGCTCACGGAGACCTCACCCGTTACGCACATCAACCCGGTCTATGGCAAGCGGAAGTTCGGCACGATCGGTCTGCCGATCCCGGATACCGATTGCAAGATCGTGGATCTGGATGATCCGGAGAAGGAGGTCAAGGCGGGACAGGAGGGCGAGCTCTGCATGGCGGGCCCGCAGATCATGAAGGGGTACTGGAACCGCCAGGACGAGACGGACGACATGGTCCGGGTCCACAAGGACGGGATCCGTTGGCTCCACTCCGGCGACATCGCGAAGATGGACGAGGAGGGCTACTTCTCGATCGTCGATCGGAAGAAGGACATGATCCTGGTCTCCGGCTTCAACGTGTACCCCACCGATGTCGAGCAGGTCCTGTACCGCCACGAGAAGATCGCGCAGGTATGTGTGGTGGGGATCCCCGACGACACGACCGGCGAGGCCGTGAAGGCATTTGTCGTTCTCAAGCAGGGTCAGAGCGCGACGGAGAAGGAGATCCTCGAGTGGACGCGCGACTCGAAGCACGGGCTGACCGGCTACCGGGCGCCGAAGCACGTCGAGTTCCGTGACGAGCTGCCGACGACGATGGTCGGCAAGGTGCTTCGGAGGGTCTTGCTGGAGGAGGAGAAGCAGAAGGCGTAGCTCGCAAGGTTACGAAAGCGGGGGGCGGCGGTTGCCGCCCCCCGCTTTCGTTGTGCCTACTGTGGTGGTGTCGCGGCCGGCGGCGGTGGTGCTGCCGGTGGCGTGCCCGGGGGCTGCTCGAACCCCGCGGGCGCAGCTGTGGCCGGTCGGTCCGGCATCAGGAGCCGGATCAAGCCGGTGACCGCTGCGAGGATGAACGCCCCGAGCGTGAGCCAGTAGCCGATCTTGTTCTCCACGGCGATGAAGGCTTCCGCCTCCTGGCCGACGGCGTCGCCGATCGAGCTCTTGACCGAGCTCGCCAGCAGGAACATCAGGATGACGCCGACCACTCCGAGAACGAGGGCCATGATGCCGCCGGCTCGCCCCGCCATGAGCGCGAGGAAGATGCCGAGCAGCGCGATGGCCGCCGCCGCGATCGCCCAGATCTGGGAGAGGCCCAGGTCGACGGGGTCGCTCCCGCCGGCTGCGGGCGAGACTCCCGGCAGCGGCGTGGGACCACCGATCGGGAACCCGAGATCCGGCTGGAACTCGTCGGTGTCGGCCAGGTCTTCCTCGGCTCCGCCGGTGATGAGGTCCACACCGGTGACCTTGGTGAGCTCCCCTCCGCCACCTCCGCCGCCTCCCAGGCCGGGGATCCCGCCGCCTCCCGCGCAGGTCACGGCGAAGAACGGCAGGAAGAAGCACAGGATCGCGATCAGGAAGAACGGTGATGATAGGTACCGCTTCAAATGAGCCTCCCTTCGGTTGATGGCAGGGTCATACGAGGGGGTCCTCAGAGTCAAGTTGGGGGTCCTCGATCTCGCCGGAAGGGTGAGGTCGTCGCCCCAGGAGATGCCACGCGACCAAGGAGAGGATCGCCGCGATGACCGTCACGCCCGCGAGTGCCGCGATGATCAAAGCGTCGCTCATGGCCGCTCCGCGGCTCGCCGCTTGGCCTCCGTGCGTCGCTCCGCCTCGAGACGCTCGAGCTTGACCGACGAGTGGTCAACGAAACGCATCGCGTCGGCGATCGCGCGATGTCCGGCCTGCTCGGCGATGAGGTGGTGCATCTCCTGACAGACGCGCCGGTACGTCGGATGGCCCTGGGGGGTGGTTCGCAGCTCGATGACATGCATCGCCTCGCGGGCGTTCATCTGCATCACGAAGCGGATCCGGTACGCCATCGAGACGGCGTACTGACCGGCCTGGTCCAGCCCGCGCATGACGAGCTCGTCGTACAGGGTGGCTGACTCGGCCATCACACGATCCCAGTCGTCGGCCGCTCCGGCTTCCTCGACCTCGGGCGGCCGCTCGAAGCCGTGGATCGGCGACAGCCGTTGCCACTCGAGCGTGAGGAGGCGGTGGCGCTGGAGGTCCCGGAACGCGCCGTAGTCGCAGAGCACGTCGAAGCGGTACGAGGTCCGTTCGAACGCTCTCCCCGGCTTGTGCCGGCGATTGATCCTCTCTCCCACGTAGGTCTTCAGGACCCTGGCGCGCTCCTCGCTGTTCATGCCGCGCACGATGTGGAGAAGCCGGTCGTCGGGCACATCCGCGACCGAGTACAGCGCTGCGGCGACGACTTTCACCTCGCCGTCAGCGTCGAAATCGGTGAGCGTCACCTCGGGGCGCGTCGGGGGTGCGTCAAGGAGCTCGTTCACGAGGAAGCTGGCCGTTCGAAGCTCCGTCATGTCCTCTCGGGTCTTCTCCAGGTAGCGCGTCCATGCTCCACCGCGATCTTCCACGTCGACGCGCGTGAGGAAGGCGGGGATCACCGCGCGCAGCTCCACGAGCATGAGGTCCGCGAACGACCGCACCTCCTCCAACGGATGGGCACGCATGCGGAGGAGCAGCTGCTCGTACCCCTGCCCCGTTCCGTAGATCCCGACATTCGAGCGGGTCGCCGCGGGCAGCAATCCGCGCAGGGCGTCACATGCCTTCGCGCGGATCGTCGAGCGATAGACGAAGTCGCTGTCGCTCGGGTCCCTCGGGTAGCGCTCCTGGAGATGCTCCTGCAGCGGCTCAAGCCACTTCGCGTACGTCTCGAACGCGCTGTCGAGCGTTCGCTCGTAGCGCTCCGCGAGCCCCGCCCGGACCACCTCCGGCGGGGTGACGTAGCGCCACCGGCCACCCGGCCGGTCGTCGTACGGCACGTAGCGCGTCGACTGCTCGAGGTACGCCATCAGCCGTCCCCACTCGAGGACCTTGGCCAGAGGCTGTGAGGATTGCTCGCACGCGAGGTGCACGCCGCCGAGCTGCGCGACGGAGTCGTCGCCGTACTCGAGGAAGACACGCTCGTAGAGGTCCTCGGCTCGGGCTGCGCCGACGTTGTCGAGGAGCTGCTCGCTGCCGCGCTCCGCATGATCCGCGAACTCGTCGAGGAAGAGCCTGCGGAGGGACTTGGGGGATCGCGAGTACCGTGCGAACAGGGCGCCCTTCGTGACCTCGGGAAGGTTCACGAGGGCGAAGACCGGTTGATCGAGGTTCGAGAAGTGCGGGCGCAGGAGCCGTCGTTCCTCATCGGTGAACTCTTCCGGAGCGAACCAGAGCGTCACGGCCGCGATGGTACTCCGGGCCGGCGACGCGCCTCGGCCGGACCGGTCAAGGAGTCGGCAGCGTCGGTGTGGGCTCGGTCGTGATGGTCTCTTCGGGCTCGGGCCCTTCCGATTCCACGACGCGAACCGTGGAGCCCTGCGTCACCTCCGCCCCTCCCCCGGGGTTCTGCTCGGCAACCGTGCCCTCGGGACATGACTCGGAGAACTGCGAGCCGACGACGTCGAAGCCCAGGCCGGCCGCGCTGATCTCCGCTTGCGCCTCATCGACGTCCTGGCACACGACGTCGGGGACCGTGACGGTGCCGGGCCCGCCGGAGACCACCAGATCGACGGCACTCTCGGCATCGACCTTGGATCCGCCCGGTGGGGCCTGCTCGAGGACGGTGCCCTCCTCCTCCTGGCTGTCCTGCGAGGTGACATTGCCGACCTCGAGCCCGGCGTCGATGATCGCTGCGGTGGCCTCGTCCTGGGTCAGCCCCACCACCGAGGGAACCTCGACGCCCGGCTGGCCCTTCGAGACCGTGATCGTGACCGCGTCGCCTTCCTCCCCCGGACTGTCCGGCTCGGGGTCCTGCTGGAACACGATCCCACGGCGCTCGTCCTCGTTGAACTCGCGCTCGACGCGGACCTGGAAGCCGAGCTCCTCCAGGGTGTCGGTCGCGTCCTCCTCGGTCTCGCCGACCACGTCCGGGACCGTCAGCTCCGCCTCGGGTGGGACCAGCGAATTCACCAGGGCGAAGGCCGCGACCCCGAGGGCCGCCAGCACGAGTACGACGACGACGACCGTCAGCCACGTGCGCCGCCGGTCCGGTCGCTCATCGGGGGGCACGCCGGTCATGACCGCCGTCTGGTCGGGTCGGCCCTGCGCCCGGGTCAGCATCTCGGTCGAGTCGGCGAGGATCGGCGTCGCAAGGGGTGTCCCACCCCGCCGCACACGCCGAAGGTCCTCGCGGAGCTCCTCCGCGGACTGGTAGCGGTTCGCCGGGTTCTTGGCCATGCACTTCAGGACGACGGCCTCGACCGCAGGGGAGACGTCGGGGTTCTTCTGGCTGGGCGGCACGGGATTCTCCCCGACGTGCTTGTAGGCGATCGTGACGGGAGAGTCGCCCGTGAACGGCGCACCGGCCGTGAGCATCTCGTAGAGCACGCACCCGACGGAGTAGATGTCGGAGCGCCCGTCCACGCTTTCCCCTTGGGCCTGCTCGGGGGACAGGTAGGAGGCGGTGCCGAGGATGGATGCGGTCTGCGTGAGCGTGTCGCCGGTGGTGGTCCGGGCGATGCCGAAGTCCATCACCTTCACCTCGCCATCGCGGGTGATCATGATGTTGCCGGGCTTGATGTCGCGATGGACGAGCCCCGCCGCATGGGCGGCGGCGAGGGCGTCGGCGACCGACTCGGCGATCTCCATCGCCCGCTCGGGGAGCAGCGGCCCCTCCTGCCGGATGATGTCGCGAAGCGTCCGGCCCTCGACATACTCCATGACGATGTAGTGCACGTCGCCCTGAGAGCCCGTGTCGTAGACGGACACGATGTTCGGATGGTTGAGGGCCGCGGCGGCTTGCGCCTCGCGGCGGAACCGAGCGACGAACTGCTCGTCGCCGGCGAACTGGGGCGAGAGGACCTTGACCGCGACCGTGCGGTTCAGCACTCGGTCGTTGCCCTTGAACACCCGAGCCATGCCCCCCTGACCGAGGACCGTGTCGATCTCGTATCGGTCGGCCAGGACGCGCTTGCGTTGCTCGCTCACCGGGGTCCCCTCACGCGGCCAACTCTAGCCGCCGGGCCACGCTGCGGGCCGGCGCTCAATCCTCGTCCTTCTTCTCGTGCCCCGGCGCGTTCTCGCTGTTGCCCGGCCCGGAGTCCTCGTCTTCCTCGCCGTCCTCGTCGCCGCCTTCCTCGTCCACGGGGCTCTCCTCGATCGTGGGCGTCGCGAGCATCGCCTGTCGCACCGCGTCGATCGCCTCGTGAACCGAGACCGCCACGTCGGGAGACGCGAAGGCATCCGCCGCGGTCGCGATGTCCTCGTCCGCGTGGTCGAGATGCTCCAACGCTTTCTCCACATTTCCGCGCGCGTACTCCTCCGTCGCCTTCCCCTGCTCCTCGAGGATCTCGAGCCCCATCTCCTCGCTCACCAGGTCGGCTTCGACGGAGGCTCCGACCAGCTGCTGGAGCGAGAGCACCGCCTCGTCCACGCCCAGGAGGGCCGGGGGAGCCACCGACTCCTCCGGGACCGGTGTCCGTTCCGCCCGCCGCTGTCCGCCATCTCTGGATGGCTCATCCCCGCCGGTGAGCGCCAGGGTCGCGATCCCCGCGATCAGGAGGATCGCGGCGAGCACCGCGACCGGGACCCAGGAACGACGCGCCCCGGGCACCCGAGTGAGCGGCTCCGTGATCGTCGGGAGCACCGCGGTGTCTCCACCGATGGGCTCGGTTGGTTCCCCTCCCGCGGCATGCGTGATCGCTTGGCGGAACGCCTCCGCCGTGGTGAACCTCGCATCAGGGTCCTTCGCCAGCGCGCGCATCACGACCGCCTCGACCTCGCTCGGGATGGAGGGCTTCGCGTGCGAGGGTGGCGAGGGCTGATCGTTCACGTGCTTGTAGGCGATGGAGAGGGGAGAGCCACCGGTGAACGGCGGGCTCCCCACGAGCATCTCGTACGTGACGCATCCGAGGGAGTAGATGTCCGAGCGATGGTCCACGGTGTCGCCGCGGGATTGCTCGGGCGACAGGTACGAGGCCGTCCCCATGATCAGCCCGGTCTGCGTGAGGGTGTCATCGGTCGCCGCGCGTGCGATCCCGAAGTCCATGACCTTCACCTCGCCCCTGCGGGTGAGCATGACGTTGCCGGGCTTGACGTCCCGGTGGATCAAGCCCTGGCGGTGCGCCGCCTGGAGGGCTTCCGCGATGCCGGCCGCGATACGGGCCGCGTGGTCGGCGGAGAGCGGTCCCTGGCGCCGCATCAGGTCCGCGAGGGTCTCGCCCTCGACCAGCTCCATCACGATGTAGTGCTCTCCGTCGGTGTCTCCCGTGTCGTACACCGACACGATGTTGTTGTGGTTGAGGCCCGCGGCGGCTCGGGCCTCTCGCTGGAACCGGGTCACGAACTTCTCGTCTCCCGCATACTTCTTCGCCAGCACCTTGATCGCGACCGGCCTGTCGAGCACGCGGTCCCGACCGGCGTAGACCGTCGCCATCCCACCCGTGCCGAGCGTGCCCTGTATCTCGTAGCGGTCGGCGAGCACGCGTCGATCCGCCACGGCCTAGCCCCTCAGGTGCGCTTCGATCAGCGTCTTGGCGATGGGAGCCGACAGCTCCCCCCCGGTTGCCTCGTTCCCGAGGCTTCCGCCGTTGAGGATCACGACCGCCACGGCGATCTCGGGGTCGTCGGCAGGAGCGAAGGAGACGAACCAGGCATGTGGCGACTCACCCTCTGCTGTCTGTGCCGTCCCCGTCTTGCCGGCGACGACGATCCCGGGCACCTGCGCGCCGCTCCCCGTTCCCGACTGCACGACGGCGACCATCATCTCGGTGAGGATCCCCGCGTTCAGCTCCGACAGCGGCTCCCCGTACTCGGAGGTTCCGACGTTGCGGAGGATGCGGCCTTCGGGGTCGCGGACCTCGCGGACGAGCCGAGGCTGCATCATCGTGCCGTGGTTGCCGATCGCTCCGGCCACGAGCGCCATGTGCAGAACGTTCGTGCGGACGTCTCGTTGTCCGATCCCCGACTGCGCCACCGCGGGGATGTCGTCCTCGAACGCTGACACCGGCGGGATCTCGGATTCGACGAAGGGGATGTCGAACTCGATGTCCTGGGAGAAGCCGAAGCGCTGCGCTTGATCGACCAGCGTCTCGGGGCCGATCTCGACCGCGAGCTGCGCGAAGTAGACGTTGCAGGAGATCTGCAAGGCCTGCGCCATGTCGATCTGCGAGCCGCCCGGGCACGTCACGCCGCCGAAGTTCTCGAGGTCGTCGGTCGTCTGCGGCACGTCGTACGCGGTCGGGTTCGGCAGCAGATGGTCGGCTCCCAGTCCCGCCTCCAGCGCGGCGGCCGCGGTCACGATCTTGAAGGAGGAGCCCGGTGGAAAGAACGTGTCGGTCGCTCGCGACACGAGAGGCGAGTCCGGCTCGTCCGGGTTCAACGCCTCGTAGGCGCGCTGGACCACCGATCCGCGAGCGTGCGACGCGATCGGGTTCGGGTCGTAGGTCGGGCTCGAGACGAGGGCGAGCACGTCACCGGTCCGCGGGTCGATCGCCGCGACCGCTCCCTCGGATCCCTCGAGGGCCTCCGCCGCGAGCTCTTGGAGCACGGGCTCGATCGTGGTGACGATGGTCGCCCCCTTCAGGTCCCGTCCCAGGAACTCGTCGATCAATCGCTGCGGGAAGAGCTCCTCCGCCCTCGCGGAGAGCTCGTCGTTGAATGCCTGCTCGAGCTCTGTGCGTCCGTACTTGAAGGAGTAGAAGCCGGTCAGATGTCCGTAGCCGAGCTCGGGGGGTTGCGGGTACACCCGTTGATACTTGAGCTCGCCGCCGGTTCGACGCGTGTCGGCCAACAACGTCCGCCGGTCGGCGGCGAGGATCAGGCCCCGATCCACCTCGTACTCCTGGATGAGCAGCCGCTTGTTCGCGTTGTTGTTGGCGATCCTGTCCGCGGCGATGACCTGCAGGTAGTTCAGGTTGATCGCGAGCGCCGCGAACAGCACGAGGATGCCGAGTGCGAGCTTTCGGATCTGGCGGTCCATCAGCCGCCTCGATCCTTGGCGGCGCGCATGAACTGCGTCGCCTCCGCGTCCTCGGCCGGGCGCTCGCGGGTTCCCGCTGAGACCCGGATCAGCAGAGCGAGCAGCACGAAGTTCGCGACGAGGCTCGATCCTCCGTAGGACACGAACGGCAACGTGATGCCCGTCAGGGGGATGAGGCGTGTGACCCCACCGACGATGACGAACGTCTGAAGGGCGAGCGTCGTCGCGAGGCCCGTCGCGAGCAGCTGACCGAACCCGTCCGGGGAGCGAACCGCGGCGCGTAATCCACGGAAGATGAGCAGCACGAACAGGAGGAGCACCGCCATCGCCCCCAGCAGGCCCAGCTCCTCTCCGACCGCCGAGAAGACGAAGTCGGTGTGCGCATCCGGGATGATCCCGGGGCTGCCCTGACCCAGTCCCGTGCCCGCGATCCCGCCCGTCGCCAGCGCGAACAGCGACTGCGCGAGCTGATACCCCTGGACCTGAATCAGCTCGGGGTCGAACACGTTCAGCCAGACCGCCACCCGGTCCTGGACATGGTCGAACATGGTGTAGCCCGCGAACGCACCCGCGGCGAACAGCACGAACCCGAGCGCGAGATAGGCGGCCCTGCCGGTCGCGACCCACAGCATCACGACGACGATCCCGAAGAAGAGGAGCGAGGAGCCGAGGTCTTTCTCCAGGAACAGGACGACGAGCGAGACCCCCCACGCCACGAGCAACGGGGCTAGGTGCCGGGGCTCCGGAAGCGCGAGCGGGCCGATCCGCCGCGTCGCGACCGCGAGCAGCTCCTTCCGAGCGTTGAGGTAGGAAGCAAGGAAGATGACGAGCAGGACCTTGCCGATCTCGGCGGGCTGGAACTGCAAGGGACCGATCCCCACCCACAGCCGCGCCCCGCGCACCTCGCGGCCGATCCCGGGGGCGAGTGGCAGCAGGAGCATGAGCAGGCCAATGAGGCCGATCGTGTACGTGTACTGGTCGAGCTGGCGGTGGTCGCGAACGACGATCAGCGTCAGCGCGAAGAGAGCCAGGCCGAGGAGCAGCCACAGCGTCTGCGCGTCACCGAGCTCGGGTCTCAGGCGGTAGATGAACGCGAGTCCCAGTCCGGCCAGCAGCACCGCGGCCGGCAGGAAGACCGGGTCCGCCGCGGGAGCGAAACGGCGCACCAGGACGTGGACCAAGAGGTAGGCACCGGTCAGCGCCAGGCCGTACGCCGTGAGGTCGACGGGGATCGCTCCGTCCAATCCGAGACCCACCAGCGCATACGCACCGACGGCGATGACGTTCGCGAGCACCAGGAGCGCGAGCTCGGCGTTTCTCCGGGCCCGGCCGAGGTCGGGCGAGATCACCGTGCGCCCGCCGGTTCGTCCGGCTGCGTCGAGCCGAGAGCCGTTCGCATCTGCTCGATGATCGACCGGGCATCCTCCTCGCTCGCTGCGGTGATCCCATCCGAGAGGCCCTGGTATTCGGGAAAGGCGCCGACCTCCTCCGCGGAGAGTTCAGGGAACTCCTTGACCGCGCTCGAGAGGTCGATGCCGAGCGGCGCTGCCGGGATGCCCCGGTACAGCGCGATGACCCCGTTCGATTCGCCCACGTAGAACTGGTTGTCGATCCAAAGAGCCTTCGCGGCCCAGAGCGCTCCGGTGATCACCACGAGCACAGCCACCAGCCAGACCATCCATGGCCGCACCCGTCTCCGATCCGCGGCTCGAGCCACGGCCGGGCGGCTGGCAGATCGCAAAGGCGATCCCACCTCGGTCTGTTTCTCTCCCGTAGCGTCCAGCACGTCGATGACGACCGCCGTGATGTTGTCCTGTCCGCCGCCCGCGTTCGCGGCGTCGACCAGAGCGTTCGCGGCTGCCTGGGGATCGGCATGTTCGGTGAGGATCCGAGTGATCTCATCCTCGCCGATCATCCCGGTGAGCCCGTCGCTGCAGAGCAGAAGGCGGTCCCCCGTACGAGGCTCGATCGCTCCCTGGTCGACCTGCAACGACTGGTCGACCCCGAGCGCACGGGTGAGGATGCTGCGCTGCGGATGGATCTCGGCTTCCTCCGCGGTGAGGCGTCCCTCGTCGACGAGACGTTCGACCACCGTGTGGTCCTTGGTCAGTCGTTGGATGGTTCCGTCACGGAGCAGGTAGGCGCGGGAGTCTCCGACGTGGGCCAGCCGAAGCACGTTCCCCTCGTGTCGGAGCGCCGTCAGCGTGGTGCCCATGCCGGTAAGCCCGGGGTCACCCGCGGCACGCCGGAACACCTCGTCGTTGGCCTTGCGCACGAGCCCCTCCAATGGGCCATCACCTTGGGAGAGAACCTCCAGGGCGACGCTCGAGGCCACCTCGCCGCCTTGATGTCCGCCCATGCCGTCCGCTACGGCGAACAGCGGCTCGTTGGCCGTGTACGAGTCCTCGTTGCCCTTGCGCACGCGGCCGACATCGGTCCGTGCACCGACGCGAAGCTTCATAGGTGCCCTCGTCACTTCCGTACCTCGATCACGGTCTTCCCGACCCGGATGCGGTCACCGGGCGAGAGCTGCGAGGGGACCGTCACCTTCTGCTGATTGAGATATGTGCCGTTCGTTGATCCCAGGTCCTCGACCAGCCACGAGCCATTGCGTTCGAAGATGCGCGCGTGCTGCTGGGACAGGTAGGTGTCGTCCGGGCGGATCGCGCAGGTTGCGTCGCGGCCGATCTCGAGCGCCTCGCTCAGCCGGTGCGTGCTGACGCGCGAGCCGTTCTCATCCAGAACGACCACCTTTGTCGGCGAGCCGCGTCCCCGCCGAGCCGGTCGTGCTCGTTCTCGCGATCGCTCTCCCTTGGGGCGCCGCTCCCGTGGTCCGTAGAGGTCGATGACGACGGCACGAACCGCTCGCCAGACGAAGAAGTACAGGAGGGCGAGGAGCGCGATCTTCAGGACGGTCAGGACGAATGCCGGCATGCTCAGGCCTTCCTGAACTCGAGGACGGTTCTGCCGATCGTGATGCGGTCGCCGTCCTCCAGTGTGGACTCGGAGACGGGAGCGTCGTTCAGAAGGGTGCCGTTGGTCGAGCCCAGGTCCACCAGGAGGTAGTCCTCCCCGTCCCGCCGGATCTCCGCATGCCGCCTGCTGGCGCCCGGGTCCTGGATCTCGATCTCGGACCCGGAGATGCGGCCGATCACGGCCCGCTCGCCGTCGAGCTGCCACTCCTCGTTGGAGCCTTGGAGGGTCAATCGCGCCGCATGCCCGGCGCCGGCGGGGGCCACTGCGGCGGGACGCTCGGCGGTTTGCGGCCCGGGGGCCTCCGAGAGCTCGGCGCTCACGATCAGGTCTCCCTTCTTCAGCCCCTCGTCGGTCTCGAAGACGACCTCGGGACGGGCCACCAGGCCGTGGCCACCCTCCTTGGCGCCCTCGGAGACGACCGTCTCCAGCTCGCGGATCAGGGCACCCTCCATGCTCGCGAATCGCTCTCGATCCGCCGCGGAGATCGTGAGGATGTAGCGGTTCGGCACCCAGACTTCCTTCACGCCGACGGTCTTGGCGGTCTCCATCTCGCGCAGGATGCGCTTGGCGATCTCGACCGGCTGGAGGCCGGAGCGGAAGGCCGCCTTGAAGAAGCCCTCGATCCCTCGCTCGAGGCGGCTCTCGAAGTTGCGTAGAACACCCATTTTGCGAGTGGTTTCCCCTGGTCGGAGGCGGCGAATCGCCCGGATTATAGGCATCGGACCCCTTCGGGCCCCTGATACGAGGTGGCTCGGGTCGTGTAGCCGGTCGAAAGGGTTATTTCGATTCCACGTCGAATGGTACTGGTGAGCCGCCGAAGGAGCGGTCCGATCTCGCCCATGGAGGAGGAGCCCGATGCCCGTACGAGCCGCCCTGCTCGTTTCCGTCCTGACGATGACCGCCCTGCAAGTCACCAGCGTGGCCGCGGATCACGAAGCGTTCAGCCCCGAGGCACAGATCGCGATCGTCCACCTGGGTGTGGATCCCGAGAGCGTGAGGGTCACGGACGAGTACACGTCCGATCACAACGGGGTCACTCACGTGTATCTGCGGCAGATCGAGAATGGCGTGGACGTCGCCGGCGCCGACGCCACGGTCAACGTACAGAACGGCGTCGTCGTCTTCAGCGGGACGCGCTTCGTCGAGTCTGAGGCCCTCTCGGGAGCGCAGGTATTGACCGCCCGCCAGGCTCTCGAAGCCGCTGCGACCACCATCCACTCCGACACCGCGGAGGTTGTGGCCGCGCCCGTTCTCCTGTACCGAGTGCTGGATGATGGGACCGTCAGGCTGGCCTACGACCTGCAGATCCAGACCCCCCGCCACTGGTGGAACCTCTCGGTCGACGCCGAGAACGGACGCGTCGTCCATCGGTACGACTTCGTGGACAGCGAGAGCGCGGAGCACATTGCCGCGAGGACGGCGAGGCAGGAGGATACCCACGCGGTCCGGGGGATGCTGGCTGCGATCGAGCCGCCCCAGCAGGCCGCCGATGGATCCTCCTACAACGTCTTCGCGATGCCCTTGGAGAGCCCCAACGACGGGAATCGCCAAGTGGTCCACAACCCCGCGGACTCGGAGGCCTCGCCCTTCGGATGGCACGACACGAACGGTGTCGTCGGACCTGAGTACACGATCACCCAGGGCAACAACGTCAACGCCTACGGGGACAGCGACAACAACAACGCTCCCGATCCCGCCAGCCAGCCGGACGGCGGCGCGAGCCTCGACTTCAACCACCTGATCCCGACCTATGACGCTTCTCCCGCTGTGTACCGGGACGCCGCGGTCGACAACCTCTTCTACTGGAACAACGTCATGCACGACGTGACCCACAAGTACGGCTTCAACGAGGAAGCGGGCAACTTCCAGGTCACGAACTACACGGGCACCGGTGTCGGCAACGACGCGGTCCAGGCCGAGGCGCAGGACGGCGGGGGCGTTCTAAACGCGAACTTCGCCACACCGGCTGACGGCGCTCCCGGGCGGATGCAGATGTACCTGTGGGCCGATGCGTTCGACACGCTCGGCCTGGGAGTTGAGGACGTCGTCCGCCCCTACAGCCATCAGGTGCGCGACGGCGACCTCGACGGCGGCGTGATCGCCCACGAGTACGGGCACGGGATCTCGAACCGCCTCGTCGGCGGACCGAGCAACGTGAGCTGCCTTCGAACCCACGACGAGCGCGAGGGCGAGGGATGGAGCGACTGGTGGTCGTACGTCCTGACGATGCGTCCCGGAGACGACGGCTCCACGCCTCGGGGCATCGGTACCTACGTGGTGTACCACGACGAGGGCCGGACGGGGACGGGCATCCGCATCACGCCCTACTCCACGAACATGACGATCAACCCCTCGACGTACAACACAATCAAGACCGCCCTTGAGCCGCATGGCGTCGGCTATGTGTGGGCCTCGATGTTGTGGGACCTCTACTGGAACCTCGTCAAGGCGCACGGTTTCAACCCGAACCCGTACGACCCCTGGCAAACCGGGGGGAACAACCTCGCGATCCAGCTCGTCATGGACGGGATGAAGTTCTCTGCATGCGAGCCGGGGTTCGTCGATGCTCGCGATGCGATCATCGCCGCCGACGCCGCCCTGACCGGCGACGTCGCGAACGGGGTTCCCGGCGCGAACGAGTGCCTGATCTGGCGGACCTTCGCGCGCCGGGGTCTGGGTGTCGATGCGAGCCAGGGCAATTTCGAGAGCAAGACCGACGGCAAGAACGGGTTCAAGTTTCCCGACCACTGCGCCGCGGGCTGATCCTGAGGGGAGGTTTCCGAGCAGGCCCACGGGCCGACACGGTCAAAGCGAGTGCGGGCGAGAGGATTCGAACCTCCAAGCTCTTACGAGCACACGGCCCTGAACCGTGCGTGTTTGCCAGATTTCACCACGCCCGCGCTGTCCTCCAAGTTTACGACGAAGGACCGGGGGATGGGTCATGGGATTCCGGCCGATCTCTTCGGATGCGGTGTGGGGTGTCGGCCCTCGCTGGTTTCCCCAGCTTCGTAACGCTCGGGCCCGATCCTCAGTATCTGTGGGCAGTGCCTCATCCGCTGTTCCGTGCCTGGGACCGGCCGCCGACACCACCGCTTCGAGGAGCGACAACTACTATGGCGAACGGTGGCTACTGAGGAAGCTTCGGCGTGGGCTCCGCTCCATCAATCCTTCGCGCCTCTTCCCTTCCAGCTTCGACGCGGTAGCGGGGCAGTAGTCGGGCGGCCGATCGAGCTCGAGGCCATCCAGCAAGAGCTCGCATCGGCGCGAAGCGGTCGCCTCGCGGCCATCACGCTCGAGGGGGAGCCGGGGATCGGAAAGACCCGGCTCATCCTGGCCGCGTCCGAGGCCGCCGCCACTCAGGGGTTCACCGTCATCCCGGTGGCCGCGGACGAGGAGATCCGGGGTCCGTTCCTCCTCGCCCGCTCGATCGTCGGGTCACCGGAAGCCGCTGCGGCAAGCACCGGCACGGGAGCCTCGGAAGCGATCGAGCGCGGCATCGCGTCGCTCTCAGGGCAGGACGACCCAAGCCTGCACGGCCTGCCTCCGGACCAGAAGCTTCTTCGGACGTTGGATCTGGGAGCCGTTGCTCTTCGTGCGCTGGCAACCGAGAAGCCCCTGGCTCTGTTCGTCGACGATCTGCAGTGGGCGGACGACGACAGCCTCCGCGTGCTCCGCTATCTGGTCCGTGTCGCCGCGTCGAGCCCGATCTTCTTGATGATGGCCACCCGTCCTGAGGAGCTCGCCTTCGTCAGCGAGGCGGTCAACCTGATCGCCGACATGGAACGGCTCGGGATGGTTCGCCGCCTCAAGCTGGGCCGGCTTACGCAGATGGAGTCTGCGGAGCTGCTTCGCCAGGTCCTGGGCGGCAAGGTGGATGCAGCGGGCGCCGCGACGATGCACGCACAGGCCGAAGGCGTGCCGTTCATCGTCGAAGAGATCGCTCACGCGTACCGGGACGCCGGGATGATCCAGGAGATCGACGGCACGTGGGCCCTCGCGAAGAACGCCGAGCGGTTGGTGCCCTCCGCGGTGCGCACGTTGATCTCACGCCGCGCGGCGCGAGTCCCAGAGGAGACGAAGAAGGCGCTCGCAGAAGCGGGCGTCCTGGGACGGCACTTCAGCCTGAAGGACCTCACGGTACTCCGGGACCGCTTGGGTGACGAGGACGCGACCGCCGAGACACTTGACGAGGCGCTCCGCCCGGCTGTCGCGGCGGGCCTGCTCGTGTCGCATGGGGAGGACTCGCCCGCGGACTACAGCTTCGCGCACGACCAAGTGCGCGAGTTCGCGGCGAGTGAGCTCACGCCCGCGCGGCGTCGAGCCATCCACACGGCCATCGTCGAGCTGCTCATGGCGGGGGAGCCGGCACCCGAGAGTCTCCCGCTGCTCGCGTATCACGCGAAGGCAGCGGGCGATGCCCCGGTCTGCGTCCGATTCTCCTTGCAGGCGATCGGAAACGCATTGGGAGCCAGCGCGCCGGAGGAGGTCCTCCGCGTCGTGGACCTTGCCCTTCCGGCCGCGTCGACTCCCCAGGACCGCGTGGCGCTGCTCAAAGCGAGAGACCAGGCGCTCGACATGCTTCGCCGAGCGGATGATCGTTTGCAGGGGCTCGCCGAGCTTGCCGCTCTCGCGGAGGCGCTCGGAGACGCCGAGCTCGAGACCGAGGTGCAGCTGCGAAGAGCCGCAGCGCTTCGCCTCTCGGACGAGTGTGAACAGGCGGCGGATCTCGCCGGCCGAGTCCGCGACCTTGCCGCTTCTCGTGGTGACAGGGTGGCTGAGCTCTCGGCCTCCCTCGAGCTTGGACAGGCGCTGATCCGCGCCGCGATCGGTGAGGCCTACAGCCTGTCGACGCACGAAGCGGATGTCGAGGGAGGGGAGGAGGCCTATCGCCGGGCCGCCGAGCTTGCTGAGGAGCTAGGGGACGATGCGAGTCTCGCGGGGGCGCACCGCGAGCTCGGGGTGATCGCGTTCGCGAAGGTTCGCGACTACTTCGTCGAGCGCGTACTGGCGGGCGACCAGGTCGAGATGCAGCAGCGGATCGCGAGCGGAGCTACGCCCACGGAGCTCATGAGCGAGACGCCGGTCGCTCCGATCGCAGCGGAGGCGGGTCAGCACTTCGCGCGGTCCCTCGAGCTGTACGAGAAAGTCGGGGATCGCCGGGGCGCGATGACGACCATCATCGCGATGGCCTACGCGAGCTGGGGACCCGACATCCACTTCGGCTCGGGGGCGGGCCGGCACATCGAGGAGATCCGCCGGGTGTTCTCGCGGATGGAGAGTATGACGAACGAGAGCGAGCGGTCGCTCGCCGAGGCGCAGATGCTCTACGGCGTCCATGTCTTCTCCCGCGCGAAGGTCGTTCCGGACCTCGCGGTGCTCCGCGGAGAGGAGGCGCATCGTCAGGCTCGACTGATCGGCGACCGTGCCCTCGAGTTCGTCGCGGCCGGCGGGACCGGGATGGCGTACCTGGATCTCGGGGAGGGGGCGGAGGCGCGCCAGTGGATCGACAAGGCGGCCGCGGTAGCGGCCGAGACCCCGACCCCATTCCGGGCCCGTCAGCTGGAGATCTGGCGAGGGTCGTGCGCGGGCGTCGCGGGGAACGCGCAGTCCATGCGCGGACACCTCGAGCGCGCCGTCCAGCTGGCAACGGAGCAGGGTCGCGCCGCCGCGCGATGCGAGGCGCTCGCGCTCCTTGCGATGGAGGCCGCGCGTCTCGGCGCGAAGGAAGGGGACGCCGAGCTGCTGGCGGTCGCGGAGAAGGCGGCCAACGAGGCGAAGACGGCGGTCGAGTCCCTCCCCGGGCACCCGCCCTGGGGGGCACAGGCCGACGCCGCGCTGACGCGCGTCGCACTCGCCGAGGGCAACATGGAAGGCGCGGTCGCATCGGCGCGTTCCGCCATGGCCGCCCTGGAGGCTGGCCTCCAGGAAGACGCGCACCTCGAGATCCTGCTTCCCGTAGCGGAGGCCCTGATCGAGGGTGGAAGCGAGGAGGAATCTCAGGGCATCCGCGGCTACCTCCAGGTGACGATCGCGATGGTCGCCCAGCGCACGTCGGACGAAGCGATCCGTGCCCGATGGCTGCGCGGGCCCATCGGCGCGAAGCTGGCGGAGCTGGCAGGGCCTCTGGAGGGGCTCACGATGCGTCCGGGCGGGACCTCGAGTGGTGCACCCCTCGACGAGACGGATCTCGAGCTCCTTCGAAGGCTCGTCGAGGGGCTGACCAACAAGGAGATCGCCGAGCGACTCGATCTGGAGGAGGAATTCGTCTCCAAGCGGTTCGGCGAGATCTTCGCCACCATTGGGGCGTCCAGCAGGGCGCAGGCGAAGACGTTCGCGCTTCTGGAGCAGGTGATCTAGGTGTTGCGAGCGAGGATCGACCGCCACCGCTGCGTCGCGGCGGGGAACTGCATCTCGATCGCGCCGACGGCCTTCGACTGGCACAGCGGCGAGGCGTTCAAGGCCGATGTGGTCGACGTGGAGAGCGTCGAGGACGAGCAGCTTCGTGAGGCCGCACTCTCCTGTCCGACTCAGGCGATCGTGGTCGAGGAAGTGGACGAGCTGCTGCCGTGGCAGCTGCGCGGCAAGTCGGCTCCGCGGCGCGTCGAGAAGACCTTCATGTTCACGGACATCGTCAAGTCGACGAACCTGGTCGAGGCGATGGGGGATGAGGCTTGGCAAGGATTGATCCGCTGGCACGACGAGACCTTGCGGGGACTCTTCGCGGCCCATCGAGGCGAGGAGGTCACCGCGACCGGCGATGGGTTCTTCGTGGCATTCGAGTCGCCGGAGGAGTCGGTGGGCTGCGCGGTGGCGATCCAACGGCGGCTGGCCGAGCAGCGGACGACCCAGGGGTTCGCTCCCCAGGTGCGGATCGGCCTCCACGCGGCAGGCGCGACCCAGGTGGGTCAGAACTTCACGGGAAAGGGTGTCCACGAGGCAGCACGCATCGCCGGCCTCGCGGAGGGCGGACAGATCCTCGCGAGCAGGGAGACGGCGGCCGGCGGCCGGTTCGAGCTCTCGGAGCCGCGCATGGTGGACATCCGCGGGATCGCGGAGCCCATCGAGGTCGTCTCGATCGAGTGGGACTGAAAGCTGGGGGACCGCCCCGTGCATCGAGGCGGCCCCAGGAAAGCCCTTTGTCAGGCGCTGTCTCTTACGCTTACGCGGGCCTCGCCACCGCTGTGAACGTCACGTCGGCTCCTGTGAAGGCATCAACCCAGGCGTAGCGGGCATCCGGAAGGATCCCTCCGCCGGACTCAACCGAATCGAGGTTCATGAGGCTGCATCCCGCGTCGTAGAACCGGCGCAGGGAGGTGACTCAGGCGATTCGCGGAGGCATGCTCTCCTCCGCTGGGAGCTCGCTTCCCGGCGTCACGATCATCGTGATCGAGTCATCGGAATGCTCCGAGGCTGCGCGAAGCGATCGCAGGAGGTCGTCTGCTCGGCCCGACTTCAGCAGGTAACGGGCGATCCCGGCGTTTGCGGCCTCGGCCCGTACCCGTGGGTCGTCTTCGGAGGTCAGCATCACCATCGTGGTCTGCGGCGACACATTGCCGATCTGTTGCGCGGCCTCGACGCCGTTCAGCTGCGGCATGCGGTAGTCCAGTACCACCAGGTCGGGCCGGGTGCGTTCGACCACCTCGAGCGCGCGCGCGCCGTCCTCCGCCTCCCCCACGACCTCGAAGTCCGACTCCAGCTCCAGCACGTGGCGGAGCGCGGAGCGCACCTGCGGATGGTCGTCCGCAATCACAACTCTGATCAAGACACTGCCTTTCCCCCTGGACAACCTTCCGCTCCCGAGTCTGGCGTGACGGGCTCTTGCTGTACATAGTCCGTTGGGGCTATTTCGTGTAGCCCTTCTGGGGGAAGAAGGGCGAATCTGCCCATGAATGATCGGGTTTGCGAGGGGGGCCCGGGCGCCGTTACGCTAAGAGGTCATGTCACTCTCTCCCGAGCTTCTGACCGTCCTTGTGCTGCTTGCGGTGGCCCTCTCCGGGTTCGCCCTGTTCGTCGTGGTGAACAACGTGCCCAAAGGCAACCGGGCGCTCTCCGATGACAAGCAGGCGGTCGTGGTCCTGACCAAGCACGATCAGGATCTGGCCAACCTCAAGGTCGCGCTGCGGCAGCTTGCGGAGAGCCAGCGCCGGCAAGCAGAGGCCATGCTCGGGTCCGTCCAGCGAGTGGGCTTGGTGCGGTACGACGCGTTCGACGACATGGGCGGGCACCTCTCGTTCTCGGCCGCGATGCTGGATGGTCGCGGCAACGGCATCGTGATCACGTCAATCAATGGGCGCCAGGACACGCGTTGTTACGCCAAGCCCGTGCAGGGTTGGACCTCGAGCCACAATCTGTCGGACGAGGAAGAGCTGGCGATCCAACGCGCCCTGAGCTCTGACAAGCCGGCTGAACCCGCGCGGCTGGCCGCGACCGCTCAGGGACGCTCACCGGGCGCGTAGTCTCACGTCGTGCTCGACCTCAAGGCGATCCGAGAGGATCCCGAGCGGTTCCGCGTTGCGCTCGCCCGCCGCTCACCCGCGCTCGTGGAGGACCTCGAACGTGCCCTCGAGCTCGACGCTGAGCGCCGCCGCCTCACGCAGCAGGTCGATGATCTGCGCGCGGAGCAGAACCGGGGCTCCAAGGCGGTCGGTGCCGCGGACAAGGAATCTCGGGCGCGGCTGATCGAGGAAGTCCAGCAGGTCTCCCGGCGTCTCGCGGAGCTCGACCCGCAGCTGACCGAGGCGGAGGAGGCGTTGCAGGCCGTGCTCGACCGACTGCCCAACCCGCCGCACGAGTCGGTCCCCGAAGGGCGGTCGGACGAGGACAACGAGCTCGTGCGCGCCGTGGGGGAGCCGCCCATGTTCTCGTTCGAGGCTCGGGACCACGCTGACCTCGGCACGGCGCTCGGCATCCTCGATCTGGAGCGAGCCGCGCGGGTGTCGGGTGCGCGCTTCGCCTACCTGATGGATGGTGCGGTGCTGTTGCAATGGGCGCTCGTGCGGTACTGCCTCGACCGGCTCCTGGAGAAGGGGTTCATCCCCGTGATCCCGCCGGTGCTCGTCCGTGAGGACGCGATGTACGGCACCGGGTTCCTGCCGACCGACGAGGCGCAGATCTACGTGACGCGCGATGACGACCTGTACCTGGTGGGCACGTCGGAGGTTCCCCTCGCGGGCCTTCACCAGGAGGAGCTCCTCGACCCGACCAGCATGCCGCGCCGCTACATGGGCTACTCGACGTGCTTTCGGCGAGAGGCGGGCGCGTACGGGAAGGACACACGGGGGATCTTCCGCGTGCACCAGTTCGACAAGGTCGAGATGTTCTCGTTCACCGCACCGGATGCGTCGTGGGAGGAGCACGAGTTCCTGCTGTCGTGCGAGGAGGATCTCGTTGCGGGGCTCGGTCTCCCATACCGGGTGATGAACGTCTGCACGGGGGAGCTGGGCGCCTCGGCCGCGAAGAAGTACGACCTGGAGGTGTGGCTGCCCGGCCAGGGTGCGTACCGCGAGCTGACGTCGTGTTCGAACACGACCGACTATCAGGCGCGCAGGCTCAGGTCCCGCGTTCGGTACGAGGATGAGAATCGGCCGGCGCACACGGTCAACGGCACCGCATGCGCGATCGGGCGCACGCTGATCGCGATCCTCGAGAACCATCAGCGCGAGGATGGATCCGTGGAGGTCCCGGAGGTCCTGCACCCCTACCTGCCCGAGAAGTACCGCCTCCTCTCACCGAAGGCGTGAGCGAGGAGCTGGACTGGGGGCCGAAACGGCCTCCCGCGGCGAGCTGGGCCGGAGGGCTCCTGCTGGTGCTCGCTCTCGCGCAGCTCGGGGCGCTCGCTACGGCGACGCTCCTCGATAGCGATGTGTTCCTGGGCGGCCGAGCAGATCGGATCGTCACGTCGTCGGTCGCAGCGCTGCTCGGGCTGCAGATCCTCGCGGCAGTCGGTGTCCTGCGGCTGTGGCGGTGGTGGCGGGGGATCGCCATAGTCCTGTGCGTCCTTGGCGCGGCGATCCAGGGAGCGAACCTGGCGGGGCCACCCGACCGCCCGTTCGTGGTCACGATCAACATCGTGCTCGCGGTCGCCTACGTGATGGTGTTCACGCTCCTGGCTCGAAGCCGCGACGCCTTCGCCTGAACTCGAAGCAGGAGATTTCCCACTGGCGTCGAACTGTATCCGCAAAGGAGCTCTTCGCCTCGACCCGCTCCTCTATCAGGGAGGTCCGCATGCGTAGTCGCACTCTTGGCTTGGCTTCAGGTTTGGCCCTGCTCGTCATTGCCCTCGCATCAACAGCGTCGGTAGCCGACGAGCAGTTCACTCAGGAAGACCGGACGTTCTATCTGCGCGGTACCGGCTGCGGCGCCACAGAGAACTTCTATCTGTCGACCGAGTCGGGTTCCGACGAATACGACGGCTGCGGTGGCATCGGCGGCCTTCCCTTCCAGGAGGTTTTCTACCAAGTAGATGGCGCCGCGCCAGCGAGCTTCCCCGCTGAGGACGGTGTTCCGGCCATCCTCGATGCGTCGAAGAACGTCACGGGCACGATCCGTGCGGAGAGCTGGTTTGGCAACCCCGTCCCCGGGGTTGGGCAAGTGATCGTCGACGTGGCGCTCTCAGGCGTCAAGTTGAACAACCAGTTCCTGGAGATTGGCTCCGACTCGGTCGAGGTCATGAACACGGGATCCGTTGGCGTCCAGGCGGACTTCACGATCGACATCCCGGACACCGCGAATCAAGTTCAGCTGAAGGAGCTCACGTTCACCGTCGAGGTTCACGGCGTGAACTGGAACTCCGGCAATCTTGGTCTGGAGGGCGACTCGAAGTTCACCCTCCCCATCCTCATCCCGGTCGAGCACACCCACGACTAACCAGTACCGAGAACGCATCGAAGGGGTCGGTTCCGTGCCGGCCCCTTCGTCGTGTTCGGGGTGGTCCTCGACTCGCCATCACTGAGGCCGGGCTCATCCCCTGGGTAGACTCGCTGCGGGGGGATGCCGGAGCGGACGAACGGGGCGGCCTTGAAAGCCGCTAGGCCTTTCGGGGTCTCGTGGGTTCGAATCCCACTCCCCCCGCAGTGACCTCAGGTTTTGCAGTGACGAGTGTGGTGGGGCGGTTCACTTAACCGTCCCGCGTCGTGTTTCTGTTCCCTTCCAGCTTCAACATGCCGTCTCGTGGCTTTCAGAGGAAGGTCCGGGAGGCCGCCCCCCTCATCAGGCAGAAGCGATGTGCCTCCCGAACCAGCGCCTCGGGTCAACTACTCATCGCCGTCGCTCTTGAGACGACGGCTTGTCTCCTTCATCGCCGCGCGATGCACTAGGGTCGGCGAGGGCCTCGACGATCGGGGCCACCTCCTCTCGCACGATCGCCCTGATAAGCCGAGCGAGGCTCTCGTACGCAGGTAGGAGATACTCAGGCTCCGGCATCGCTGTCTCTATGCGGGGCATCCCGGCCCCGGCGACGGTTGATCCACCCGGATGGGGAGCAGCGGGTTCGTCTCCGGCGCGAAGTACGTCGCGAAGAAGACGAGCGTCTCCGTGCCCTCGTTGCGGGCCAGGTGGATCTCCGAGGGATGCGTCGCGAAAGATGTCCCGGGGCCGAACTCCGTGCCCTCGGTGCAGTCCTCGTCGTGGTAGAGGGTTAGCGTTCCCTGCTTCACGACGTTGACGTTCTCTCCCGGATGGCTGTGCCAGCCGAAGGAGCTGCCCGGAGCGGCCTCGATCCTCTGTGTGATGACCTCGATCGCCCCATCGGTCTTGAGCCGGACCCTGGCGCGGTTGTCGAATCTGGTGTTCACGTTGAGCTCTTCGACCAGCCCGCCGCGGGCGTTCTCCGCGACGATGGTTCCGATGACGGGCGTGGCGCCGGCGCTTCCCGCGAGCGTCAGCGCCAGCATCGCCAGGCCGAGGGCGCGCTTGCCAGACGCTGTTCCGCGCGTTCGGTGGTACCGCCTGATCATCCCGACCTCCTTCAATCGTGCACTCGCTGCCTTCAGCAGCCGATGTAGTTCCTGGTGATCGTGCCGTCCGGGTCTCCGTCGGCATCCCAGTCGGATGCGGTGCCGGTCCCCGATCCCTGCGTCTCGCCGCCGTTGCAGATCAGGTTCCCGCCCACGCTGTTCGTCGTCGAGCTCCCGGTGGCGAACAGGTGGCCCCCTCGCAGGATCGCGTTCCCCTCAACGGTGGCGCCCTGTCCATTGCCGAGGAATCCGAGGTTCCCGCCGGACCGATGGATCGCGTTCCCGGTCACGGTCGCCCCGTCGCGGAGCCAGATCATCACGCAGGTCGCGCCGTACGAAAGCGCGTTCCCGCGGATGGTCCCACCCACCACGTTGATCGCGGTGACCGGCGGGTAGCCCGCGTCGCACTGCTCGGACTCGTTGCGTGCCGTGACGTTGCCCTCGACGGTGCCCGTGATCAGGCACACGCTGGGGTACGCGGTGACCTCGACGTTCCCCTCGACGGTTCCCGAAATCGTGCCGTTGTACGGGGCCTCGGCGCAGTTCACCGGGCCCTCGCTCGCTCCGGCAGGCGCCACCAGGGCCACCAGCGACGCCACGACGGCGACCGCTATCGTGGTTCTCGCTGCTCGCATGGTGCTCCTCCTCCCGGCACCCGGATGGGCACCGTCAACGGGAAGGCGTAACGAAGGGGCTTACCGCGGTAACGCTGCTCTTCGGTTAGAGCTGCCAGTCGGCGGGCGCTCGCGGATCGGGGACATAGGAGCAGAACGTCCCGGTCCGGATGGTCGATGCCAGGTGGTGCCCAAGCTCGGAATCGTGCTGCGCGATCCGGGCCAGTGCGGCCCTGATGGCTCTGGTGACGGCGGCGCGCGCCCGCTCGGACGCCGATCCGGCCCGCCGATCGCGGCCGCCGAGTCCGACCGCTCCGGCCAGCTGCCCGATGATCGCCTCCCGTTCCTCATCGGCGCGCGCCGCTCGCTCCGGGTCGCCCATCGTCCGCGCATTCTCGGCTTCCTCGTCGAGATCCGCCAGCCGGCGCCGGTATGCCTCCTTCGCCTGTGGATCGAGGATCTCTCCGGCGTCTCCGAGGCCGGACCAGTTGGAGCCTGGTTCGCCCTTCCCCCTGTCGAGCTGTCCGCCCGCGAGATCGAGCACGTGGAACTCACGTTCCGGTTCGGCAAGCATCCGGGCCAGGTAGCGCAGTCCTTTGAGGTCCTTGAGGCGGAACGCCCGACCGCCGAAGGCGATGGACCAGTAGTCGCCCTCGCGACGGAACACGGACGGACGCGGCGAGCCCACCGGCGCAGGGGTCTCGGATCCCTCCAGGAGGCTCCGAGCCCGCTCCTCCTGCTGCGCCATGCCGAGCTTGCCGAATGTTGCGATCACTTCGGTCAGAAGGTCCGAGGCTCGCTCCCGGTCCCCCGGTTCGTCGCGGGCCAGGAGCATCCGAGCCAGATCGTGCCGCGTTCGCGCCGCCCACGGCCGCCCTCCCACGGACTCGTTCATCGCCAGCGCCTCGTCGAAGTGGTGCTCTGCCTTCTCCCACTCAGACATCGCCGTGGCCAGGATCCCAAGCGAGCGGGCCATGGAGCCGGTGCAGATGTAGTCGGCCGTCGCTCCCGTGTGCGATCCATGGGGGAGGAGGAGCTCGTACATCCTGGACGCATGCTTCGTCTCACCGAGGGTCGCGGCGGCATCGGTCAGGAAGCCCATGCTGAACAGCCACTCGTTGGTGAGCGGCAGGGCGGCGAAGTCGCTATCGGCGAGGGCATCCACCGCTCGCCGCGCTTCGAGACTCCGTCCGGCCTCGGCCTGCAGCAGCGCGAGCATGCAGCGGAGCATCGGTCGGGCCGGGTATTCGTGCACGGACCGCTCGATCAGCGGCTCCACCTTCTCCAGGTCTCCGCGCTCGCGATGGAGGGTGAAGAGCTGGATGCGCTCCGAGAGGACCACGTCGCTGCTCTGTGCTCGCTCCCCCAGCGCCAGGGCGGCGGCGATCAGGCCCTCGGCTTCATCGAACCGGCCCTCGAACAGGGCCAGCGTGGCGCGAGTGACGGTCACCAGCCATCGCTGGGCGGGCTGACGCAGCTCTCGGGTCAGCAGGTCCAACACATCCAGCTCGGCCCGGACCGCATGCATGTCGCCGAGCTCCATCTGAGCCATCAGCCGGTAGTAGCGGCCCTGCACGGCCTTCTCCTGATCGCCCATCGACTCGGCCACCTCGCAAAGCTCCGTCGCGATCGCGATCCGCTCTTGGGGGTTCTCCGGCCACAGCAACGTCGCGCACCGGCCGTCGAGGGCCCACGCAAGGGTGAGTGGGTCGCCGAGTCGCCGGGCCATCGTCAGCGCCTGTCCGCTGAGCGATGTGCGCGGCTCCCGTGAGGAGTCGTCCCTGAGCGCGCCCGCGAGGCGAGCGAGCAGGCGAACGCGCAGGTCGGTCTCGGTGTTCCCGAGGGCGCTGAGGGCCTGCCGGAGGAGGGGGATCAGGTGGGGATCGCTCCCCTTGCGAGCCCATACGAACCGGCCGCCGTATCCGAGCGCGGCGCGGGCCAGCTCGTCGGCGGCGCCGATCCTTCCGGCCAGTGTTGCTGCGTCGAGGAACGTCTGTCTGGCTCCGGTTCCGTCGCCCGCCCTGGCCTTGGCGTCCCCGAGATCGAGGAGCAGGTCAAGGCGCACCCCCTCGTCGGCCTCCCTCCCCAGGGCCAGGGCTTGAAGAGCCATCTCGAGCAACCGGACGGCCTCTTCGTACGCGAGCAGTTGGATCGCCCGGTGGCCCGCCCGTCGTGCATAGTCCACGGCCCGGCCGGCGTCACCGCCGGGGGCGGCCTGAACCGCGTGGTGGGCCAACTGAGCGAGGTGGGGATCGAGTGCGTCTGCGAACATGGCCTCCAGGGTTTCTGCCACCCGCCGATGCACATGGACCCGCTCGGTCGCCGGCAGCTCGTCGTAGATCGCGTCGCGGATCAGCGCGTGCGAGAAGCGAAGCTGCCCCAATGCGCCCGGCACATCCGTCACGACGCGGGCGATAACGGCCTCCTTGAGTGCAGCGAGCCGCTCCTCCCCCCTGCGCCCGCTCAGGCGATTCAGCACATCGAGGTCGAACTCGCGTCCGAGGACAGCGGCCAGCATCAGAAGGCGGTTGCACTCGCCCGAGAGGCGGCCGAGACGCCGCCGGATCACCTCCCGGACCCCCGGCGGGATCGCGGGAACCCGTGTCACGCCGTCAGCCTCACCCTCGAGTCGTCCCTCGGCGGCGAGGAGTCGAACGACCTCGACGACGAAGAGCGGGTTGCCGTTGGTTTCGGCGTGGACCCTTGTGACCAGGGACTGCTGTGGAGAAACTCCCGTCGACTGCTCAACGAACCGGCCGACCTCCTCTTCCGTCAGGCCGCGGAGAGGGACGAATCGGGTGACCTTCTCCCTGGCGAGCTGAGCGAGGGTGTCGCTGAGGGGCCGGTCGAGAGTGGGGTCGACGTCGCGGTAAGTGCCGAGCACCAGCAGCCCCGAGTCGGCCAGTTCCGAGGCGAGGAACTCGAGCAGCAGGAGAGATGGTGTGTCGGCGGCGTGCAGGTCGTCCAGAACGAGCACGATCGGCCGTTCAGCGGCGGCGCTGCGCAGGAACGATGATGTCGCGTCGAAGAGGCGGAACCGCGCCGATTCGGGGTCCAGAGGAGTAGGCCCTGGCAGCCCGGGCAGGATGTCCCCCAGCTCGGGAAGCAGCCGGGCAATGTCTGCGCCCCCGACTTTGATCTCACCGATGAGCGTTGCGGGATCGGCCTCGCGTATGTGTGAGCGCAGCGACTGCACCCACGGCCAGTAGGCTGGAGCGCCACCCGCTTCCCAGGCCCGCCCCCACAGCACGCGCTGCCCACGCTCTTTGGCGCGGCTCATTACCTCGTCGGCCAGTCGGCTCTTGCCGACCCCGGGCTCACCGGAGACGAGGAAGAGCGTGCCGCGCCCGGCGGCGGCATCGTCCAAACCGGCCAGGAGCTGCTCCAGCTCCCTCTCCCGGCCGACGAAGGTGGTGCTCGTCCGCCGATCGGACATGTCAGCCTTAAGCGAGTTGCCCAGAGGGTTCGCCTCCCTGCTGATCGGTTTCTTCCGCAGTACGCCAAGCAGCCTATCCTTGTCCAGCGCATGGGTTCCCGTCCTGCATCCGTCCCTCGAGCAGGACGAATCTAAGGCCGGAGCGCCGCGATTCTCGTCCCGCATCTGTCCCGCGAGAAGCCGGGAAATGGTGGGAAGTGTCGAGAACTGCCGGGAAGTCAAAGCCCCTGGTCAACGGCCCTCTGCGAACCGTTTCCGCAGGTGGCACGATCCTGCGTGAACGGCCTTGAAAGCCGCTAGGCCTTTCGGGGTCTCGTGGGTTCGAATCCCACTCCCCCCGCAGCGTCAGCTCGTCTCGTCGTGCGCGGCGAGCTCCTCGGCGGCACGTTCCCACTCCGCCTCGAGCGACGCGATCCGCTGGCGGTGGGCACCATGTTCGCGCACGGCCTCCGCGGTTTCGTCTCCGGCGTCCGTGTAGAAGCTGGGATCCGCCAGGCGTTCCTCGAGCTTCCGCATCGCCGCGGTCTCCTGTTCGAGCGCCCGCTCCACGCGTCTGACCTCGTCCCGGGATGCCTTGAGACGAGCTCGATCCTTCGCTCCCTCCTGTCGCCGCCGGCGAGCCTCGTCCTTTCCGGGGCGTTCGACGTCGCGCTGCGGTGCGGCGTTCTCCACTGCCGGTGCGGCCTCGCGCTCCTTCCGATACAGATAGAGCTCGTAGTCGCCCTCGTAGGAGCGAGTCCGTCCGGCGTCGACCTCCAGGATCCGTTCGGCGACGCTTCGGATGAGATGCCGGTCGTGGGTGATGAGCACCAGCGCACCCTCGTAGGCCTCGAGCGCGCGCTCCAGCGCGTCACGGCTCTCCATGTCCAGATGGTTCGTCGGCTCGTCGAGACACAGCAGGTTGTAGGGCTGCACCAGCAGGCGCGCCAGCGCCAGGCGGGTTCGCTCGCCGCCGGACAGCACGGACACCGTCTTGTCGACGTCATCACCCGAGAACAGGAACCGTCCCAGCAGGTCCCGAGGCTTCACGCTCACGCCACGCGGGATGGCGCGCTCGAGCTCCTGCAGCACACGGTTCTCGGGCTCGAGGGCTTCGATCTGGTGCTGCGCGAAGTACCCGACCAGGGCGTTCGACCCAAGGCGCCGCTCGCCGCCGTCTGGCTCGAGCGCACCCGCGATCAGCTTCAGGAGCGTGGACTTTCCGGCGCCGTTGGGGCCCACAAGCGCAACGCGTTCGCCTCGCTCGATGCTGACATCCAGGCCGCGGTACACGTCAACGTCGCCGTACGAGAAGTCCACGCCCGCGAGCTCGACCAGCACGCGACCCGGCCGTGGCGGTGTGGGGAACCACAGGCCCATCGTCCGGCGCTTGTGCGTGGGTACCTCGATGCGGTCCAGCTTCGCGAGCTGCTTGACGCGGCTCTGCACCTGTCGGGCCTTGGTGTTCTTGTACCGGAAGCGCTCGATGAAGCGTTCCGTCTGCGCGATCTTGCGCTGCTGGTTCCGTGCCGCCGCCTCCGTTCGCTCGAGGCGGAGCGCTCGCTGCTCGATGAATGCCTCGAAGTTCCCCGCGTACGCCGTGAGCCGGTAGTCCTCGACCTCCACGACGCGAGTGGCGAACCCGTTGATCACATCCCGGTCGTGGGAGATGAGCACGACCGCGCCCTGGTACGAGCGGAGGAATCCCTCGAGCCAGACCACCGACTCGAGGTCGAGATGGTTCGTGGGCTCGTCGAGGAGGAGGCAGTCGGGGTTGGCGAGCAGCAGCTTGGCCAGCGCGACGCGCATCATCCAGCCACCGGAGAGCTCTTCGGTCATCCGGCCCAGATCGGATTCGCGGAATCCGAGACCCGAGCAGATCTTCATGGCTTCGACCTCCAGCGAGTACCCGCCCAGGGCTTCGAAGCGATGCTGCAGATCGGCGAACTCGTGCAGGAGTCGGTCGCGCTCCGCGGTGTCGTTCGTGTCCTTCAGCTCCTGCTCGAGCACCGCCAGGCGGTGCCCCGCCTCGGTCATGGCCTGGCCGGCCGAGAGGACCTCGGCCAGCACGGTCCTCCCGCGCATGTCGTCGGTCTCCTGGGGGAGGTACCCGAGGACCGTGTCCTTCGGGACACGGATCTCGCCGGCGTCCGGATCCTGGAAGCCCGCGATCATCTCGACGAGGGTGGTCTTCCCCGAGCCGTTCGGCCCCACCAGCGCCATACGGTCCCTCGCGCCGATACGCAGGCTCGCGTCCCGGAACAGGATCCGCGTTCCGAACGTCTTGTGAAGGCCGCCGAGATCGATCACGGGTCCATTGTCCGTCCACTCGGCCGCATGGCGGGGTGGTCTGGGTGGAGGCCTGAGCTAGGAGCGATGGATACGGGTGGCCGCGAGTGACGAGGGGTTGAAGGTGAGCCCGGAAGGGACCTCCGTGGTGTCGTAGGCCCAGATCCCAAATGGGTTCGTGACGGCGTCGTGTCCCTCGAGGGTCAGCGTGATGTCGTGCTGCACCTTGCCGAACGGGTTGTCGCCGACACCGTCGCCATCCTCGTCGGTGTTCGGCTCGATCATCCCGATGCCAATGACCGAGAACTCGTAGAGCTGGGTGACACCAAGGTTCTGTGGAACCGCCGTGAGGTTGTGCGAGGCGGACCCATCCCCGGTGATCGCTTCGCCGTCGATCTTGAGCCGCACGCCGACGGTGGCCACATTGTTCGCTCGAGACGATCCCAGGCAGATGCAGTGGGCGTGCACCGTCAGCTGATCGAGGTTACCGGTGAATGTCCCGCGCCAGACGCCGTCCGTCGGGTTCTCCTGAGGAGCGACGACCTGCCCCGGCGCTCTGACATCAGCCGTGCCGCAGCCGCTGCCTTCGCCCACGGAGCTGGCCGGGCGCGTGGTGTCCCAGCCGGGGATGCTCCCGTCCGTGAGGAAGTTCACGTTGCCGAGCTTCGTGGGACCGCCACAGTGGAAGTACGCCCGCTCGATCTTGAACTGAGGGTCCAGCGGGCCGGACTCCGCCAGTGCGGGGAGAGACGTCAGGATGGCCAGGACGACTCCAGCCGAGAGGGCGATGCGCCTGCGGCGTCCTTGCGGTGGATGCACGGTCAAGACTTCCCTACGACCGTGGCCGGACCCTTTGTGCAAATGACTTAATCCGGTCGTCTCCGTCCGACGGGTCGGGGGTAGGCTTCGCGCGTGACCGTCGTTCGGGTCGTGACCTTCGTGCTCGGGCTGGTTCTGGTGGTCGCCGTTGTCGGATCCGCAGTGCGGACCGTTGTCATCCCTCGAGGCATCTCCGCGAGGATCACGAGGTTCGTCTTCCTGGGCATGCGAGCGGTGTTTCGGATCCGCGCCCGCCCGAGCCTGTCGTACGAGCGGCGGGATCACGTGATGTCTCTCTACGCGCCGGTCAGCCTGCTGATGCTCCTCCTGACGTGGATCGTGCTCGTCATGGGCGGGTACACGCTCATGTACTGGGGCCTCGGAGGCCGGGCCTGGCGCGAGGCATTCACCGTGAGCGGCTCAGCCTTGCTGACGCTCGGTTTCTCCCAACCGTCGGACCTCCCGACGACGGCGCTCGCCTTCAGCGAGGCCGCGCTCGGACTGATCCTGCTGGCGCTCCTGATCACGTACCTTCCCTCGATCTACAGCGTGTTCTCCCGGCGCGAGAACCTCGTCGCGGGCATGGAGGTTCGCGCCGGCTCCCCACCGTCCGCCGGCGAGATCATGAGAAGAGCGTGGCGCGTCGACCAGCTCAGCACGATCGGCATCCTGTGGAGGAGGGCGGAGCAGTGGTTCCTGGAGATACAGGAGACCCACCTGTCCTTTCCCGCCGTCGTGTTCTTCCGCTCGCCGGAGCCGGACCATTCCTGGGTAACCGCCGCGGGAGCGATCCTGGACTCCGCATCCTTGTATCTGTCGATCGTCGACCGCCCACGAGACCCCAACGCCGCGTACTGCATCCGAGCCGGGTACCTGGCGCTCCGCCGGATCGCGACGTTCTTCCGCATCCCATTCGATCCCGACCCCCGTTCGGACGACCCCATCTCCGTCTCGCGCGACGAGTTCGACGACGTCTGCGACGCGATGGCCGAGCAAGGAGTTCCCCTGGTCGCGGATCGGGAGCAGGCCTGGAGGGATTTCGTCGGCTGGCGCGTCAACTACGACCGCGTGGTCATCGCGCTCGCGGGGCTCACGATGGCACCCGTGGCTCCGTGGTCATCCGATAGGTCGATCCGCGACTGGCGGCCGCAGGGCTCGCTGCGGGAGCTGCGGAAAGGGTGAGTGCTATAGCACGACGTCCGCGAGCCGATCGACCTGGTCCAGGCTCGCGACGGTCGGGTCGAGGATCAGCTCGTCGATCCCCGTGTCCTCGAACGCTTTGACGGTGTCGCGGATCGCCTCCGGCGTGCGTGGGGCGAACCCCGCGATGTTCTCCGCGAAGTCGCCGAGAAATCCGTAGTAGTCGAGGAGGTTGCGCCGCGATTCTTCCTCTTCGCCCACCGAGTTGTAGGCGAGGGCGACCAGGCGCGGCGTCCCGTCGCGACCCGCTGCCTTCCATGCCTCGCGAACCCGCTCCGCGAACGTGCCAACAACGTCTGGGGGTGTCCCGCCCGCGGTCCATCCGCTCCCCCAGCGGACGACGCGCTCCAGGATCACGTCCGCACTGCCGCCGATCAGGATCGGAACGCGATCGCCGTTCACCGGTGCGGGAGTGACGGGCTCCGGGGAGCCGGCGACGGGCTCACCCCGCCAGGCAGCATGCATGAGCTCCACGTCCTGCTCGAATCGCTTCCCTCGATCATCGAAGCTCCGGCCGACCGCCTCGAAGTCATCCGCTCGGCCCCCGACGCCGAGGCCCAGGGTGAGACGCCCGTCCGAGATCTGGTCGACGCTCGCGGCTTCCTTCGCCAGCAGCACCGGCGCTCGGGTCGGTGCGAGCAGCACGTTCGTGAGGAGGCCGATCCGCTCCGTGACGGCCGCGGCCGCGGACAGCGCGATCAAGGACTCGTACGAGGGGAACGCGACCCGGTCGATCGTCGCGAGCGTCGAGAACCCACGCTCCTCCGCGCGCCGTGCCCAGTCGACAAGCAGCTGCCCCGGAAACCCCCGGATGGGATTCGGCAATCCGATACCGATCTTCATGCTGATCCTCCTTCCTATGGGGTGACGCGCTGCATTCCGCGCCCCGCGAACGTCGCGAGCAGCGCGAGCATCCCGCCGATCGCGAGCAGGCCCGGCCAGGTATCGGTCCACGACGGGTTCCCCAGGAAACCCTGCCGGGCGAGCTGTAGGACGTACGTCACCGGGTTGTAGGTCGCGACCGCCTTGAGCCAGCCGGTGAGGAGCTTGAGTGGCATCTGCATCGTGGACAGGAAGAGAACGAGGAACATCCCCATCTGCATGAGGGGCGCGGACTGCAACGTCTTGAGGCGTAGCGCGATGCCCAGCGACCACGCGGAGGCGCACAGCGCGAGCCCCATCGCCGCCGCGATGAGCGCCAGGATGCCCAGGACACCGCCGGGGAGCTCCGCGCCCAGCAGCAAGCCGACGGTGACGGTCAGGGTCGTCGGGATGAGCGCTCGAAGCGCGCCGGCGATCATCGCGCCCACGACCAGTGAGGAACGGGGCACGGGGCTTGCCAGGAATCGCTCGTAGAACCCGATCTCCAGGTCCCGAGCCACACCCATGCCGGTGGTGATGCCCGCGAACGACGATCCCATCAATGCGGCGGTGGGAACGAACCAGTTGATGGTGTCGTCCGTGGGGAAGCCGGGGAGGCGCGAGATGCCGCTGAACCCCTCCGAGAACACGATCGTGAAGAAGACCGGCATGAGGAGCGAGGGGAGGAACGTCGACAGTAGCCGCGGGATCAGGAGCAGGCTCCGGCCGGCCACGGCGACGGCAACGCGACGGCCCGAGACGTCGATCATGATCCACGCGCCAGACGGCCCCGGAGCGCCATCCCCGCGACCGAGACACCGACGATCAGGATGCCCGTGGCGACGCCGAGCGCCACCAGGAACTCGCCGAAGTCGACGCCGAAGACCACCTGCTCGCGGAGCGCTTCGATCAGACGGGACAGGGGATTCCACGTCGCGACGGCCTTGAACCATCCGTCCATGAGGTCACGGGGGAAGAACGCGCTGGAGAAGAAGAGCAGAACGAAGATGAGAGGGAAGCTCCCCTGCACCGCTTCCGAGGATCCGCTTCGAAGGCCGAACGCCATCGTGAGAGAGCCGATCCCGGCGGCAGCGACCGCCGCGACCACGGAGATCAGTACCATCGCCAGGAAGCCTCCCTCGATGTGCGTGCCGAAGACCGAGGCGATGCCGATGAAGAGCCACGCCTGGACGAATCCGAGCGTCGCGGCACCCGCGACGCGCCCGACGAGGATCGACGTTCGGGCGACCGGTGAGGCAACGAGCCGTTCGAAGAAGCCGTCCTCGATGTCCTTCGCCATGTCCGCGCCGGCGGCCGTGGCGCCGAACAGCGAGCCTTGCAGGATCGTCGTCGCGATCGCGAACTGAACGAAGGACTCGACCGGTGGGAAGCCCGGCAGCTCGATCGTGCGTGCCATCGCCGCCGAGGTCAGTGCGAGGAACATCAACGGAAAGACCAGGGCGGGCACGATCGCCGCGGGCTGACGGGAGGTGTTCACGATCGCTCGGCGAGACAGGGCGAGGTACTGACGGAACGCCGTCACGTGGCCTCGTGCTCGTCCTCGCTCGGCGTCTCTTGGTCGGACCCCTCGAGCCTCCGGCCGGTGGCTTGATGGAAGACGTCGTCGAGCGTCGGGTTGTGCAGCTCGAGTCCCTCGATCGAGACGCCGGCCTCCTCGAGCGCCCGCGACACCTCCGCAACCCGCGACGCGCCGCCGCGGAGGCGCAGGGAGATGTAGTCATCGGCGTCCGGGACGGGTTCGCCGAACGGCTTCAGCGTCGCCTCGGCGATGCCCCGGTCCGCTCCCGGAGCGAGCACCACCCGAAGCGTCGGGTCTCCGATCGCGGACTTCAGCTCACGGGGCGAGCCTTCCGCGACGATGCGGCCGCCGTCGATGATCGCGATGCGCGCGCACAGGTTGTCCGCTTCCTCCATGTACTGCGTGGTCAGGAACACTGTGGTGCCGGATGCGTTGAGGTCGCGGATCTCCTCCCACAGTGCGGCGCGGGAGTTCGGATCGAGGCCGGTCGTCGGTTCGTCGAGGAACATGACCTCCGGTTCGTGCATCAGCGCGAGCGCGAGGTCGAGCCGGCGCTTCATGCCTCCCGAATAGCCGCCGACGCGACGATCCGCGGCGCCCGTGAGGCCGACGGTCTGCAAGAGCTTCGAGGCTCGGGCCCTTCCCTCCGCTTTCGGGATGCCGTGCAGCACCGACTGCAGGTGAAGGAGCTCGCGTCCGGTCATCAGGGGATCGAGCGCGGCCTCCTGGAGCGCCACGCCGATCGAGCGACGAACCCGATCGGCCTCCGCCACGACGTCGTGGCCGGCGACCCACGCTTTTCCGGATGTCGGGCGCAGCAGCGTGGTCAGCATGCGGACGGTGGTCGACTTTCCCGCGCCGTTCGGGCCGAGGAAGCCGAAGACCTCGCCGGCCCCGACGCGCAGGTCGATGCCGTCGACCGCGACGATCTCGCCGAACCGCCGTCCCAGCCCCTCCGCGACGATGGGGTCTGCTGATCCGTCCATGCTTCCTTTCGGGTTGGGGCGGGTCATTGTGCCAGAGGTTTTGCTCACGAACGGCCCCAACCGAAGTGGAGGGGGACGTATTCCGAAATGGTGCTCCGCGAAGGGCCAAAAACTCGAAACGGACGAATCGACAAAGCTGAAAAGGTTGGTTTTAGGCGCAACGACTGGGGGTAGACCAACGGTGGCGCACCGCCGTAGCCCCGGTGGCCGGGCAAACCTCAGGGGCTCACGGCAAAGTTGCCTGTTGTGACAGACCCCCGAGGTTGGCTCCCTCCCCCTCGGGGGTCTGTGCTTTTCCCCCTCTTCCGTTAGCGTTGCTTGCTCTGCGGGTAACTCGATGGAGTGGGTCTGAAGAGCAATCCACTCGTCCGCCGAGCGATCCGGCTGAACGCGCGATACGGAGAGGACGCGGGCGGCTATCTCGCCGCATCCATCACGTACTACGGGTTCCTGTCCTTCTTCCCGCTGCTGTTGCTTGCGCTGTCCGTGATCGGATTTGCTCTGGCCGCACGCCCGGAACTGCAGACCGAGGTACGCACCGCGATCACCGATTCGTTTCCGGGCTTGCAGGCGATCGTGGGGAAGAACCTCGATGCGATCGAGAGCGCTCGCGCAGGCGCCGGTGTCATCGGACTCGTCGGCCTTCTCTGGACGGGTTCAGGCGTGGTGGGCGCGGGACGCAACGCGATCCGACTGGTGAATCGGGAGGGTGCCCCCAAAGGCGGGCTGGGGGAGAAGGCGTGGCTTCTGGGTGTGACGATCGGTCTCGGCGCCATCGCGCTTACCGCGACGGGACTGGCCGGGGTTGCGGTGGGGCTCGATGCCGACGGTCCTCTCGGCGTGGCGGTGCGGATCGGTGGAGCGGTGGTTGCGTTTGCGCTCGATCTCGGTCTGTTCCTGCTGACGTACCGCGTGCTCGGGCGCGGGGACCGGTCGTGGAGACGGCTCATGCCGGGAGCGGTGTTCGCTGCCGTGGGTTGGACGACGCTCAAGTTCCTCGGAGCCTGGTACGCAACGGCAACGGTCGATCGTTCCGGGTCCGTGTACGGTCCGTTCGCGGCGACGATCGGGGTGCTCGTCATCCTGTATCTCGCCGCCAGAGTTTTCGTGTATGGAGCAGAGCTCAACGCGGTATTACAGGAAGAGAAGGGAGGTGGTCCCGTGGGAGACCAACGGTTTGACGGACATGCCAAGACGGCCGACGGCGAAGTGTCGACGGTCCGACTCGTCGGTCAGGTGGCAGGCGACGTCGGGACGCTGGTGAAGAAGGAGGTCGAGCTCGCGCGGCAGGAGATCACGGAGGCGATCATGGCGCGCGTCAAGGCGATCGCCGCCTTCGTCGTGATCGGCGTGATCGCGCTGTTCATCGTCGGGTTCCTCGGCGCGGCGGGTGCGGCAGCGCTCGCGGAGGTCATGCCTCTGTGGCTGGCGCTGCTGATCGTCGCCGGCGGCTTCATCCTGCTGGCAGTGCTCGCGGCGGTGTTCGGGATCGCTCGGCTGAAGAAGCCGCCGCTGAAGCCGGAGAAGACGAAGCAAACGATCAAGGAGGATGTGGAATGGGCGAAAGCTCAGCTGCGACGGTAAAGGAGATCGAGGACATCCGGGGGCGCCTGGAAACGAACTTCCAGGAGCTCGAGCGCAGGATGCCGGCGCCCGCGATCTGGGCGAAGCGCGCGGCCGGCGTGGCCATCGGCGGCGGCGTTGGGGCGCTGGTGCTTCGTCAGCTCATGAAGCGCGCTGCCAAGTCCCCGCTCAAGAGGGCGAAGAAAGCCGTCACCACGTCGGCGCCCACTCAGGCCGTGATCCAGGTCGTGCCCGAGGAGATCGCCGGCAAGGTCTCCAAGGCCATCGAGGACGGTCGCTGGAAGCAGTGGGCCGCGGCCGGGGCCGGTGTCTGGCTCATGTTCCGGCTGATCGAGCTTCGGCAGCTTCGGAAGCTCAACCGCTCCGTGATCGCGGGTCGCGCCTAGGCGCACCTCGGGACTACGATTCGCGCGACCGGACACCTCGTCCGGTCGCGTCTATGCGCTCTCTCTCGGTGGCCCTTCTCTCGTGGGAGTACCCGCCCGTCGTGGTCGGCGGGCTGTCTCGACATGTGTACGAGCTGTCGAGGCACCTCGCGCAGGAAGGCCACGCGGTCACGGTCTTCACGCGTGGCGACGCTCCCGCCGAGGAGATCCGCGAGGGTGTCCGCATCGTTCGTGTCGACGGCTACCCGCCGCCCCTCGCGATCGAGGACCTGGTCCCGTGGACGCTCGCGTTCAACATCGGCCTGATCCATCGAGCGATGGGTGAGCTGCTCGATGAGGCACCCGATGTTCTCCACGCGCATGATTGGCTCGTCGCGTACGCGGCGGTCGTGCTGAAAGACGTCTGCTCCCTTCCGCTGGTCTCGACGATCCACGCGACGGAGCACGGACGGCACGGCGGCAGGTTGCCCGGACCAACCCAACGGTTCGTGCATCGCGTGGAACAGTGGCTCGTCGCCGAGTCGGAGCGTGTGATCACGTGCTCGGCGTTCATGCGGGAGGAGGTTGCTGCCGTCTTGGGCGCGAACGAGGCCCAGCTGGACATGATCCCGAACCAGGTTGACCTCTCGCCGTTCGCGCGGCCCGCGCTCTCCGTCCGACCCTCGCTCTGGCCCGAGGATCGACCGCTGATCCTGTTCGCGGGACGGCTCGAGTACGAGAAGGGCGTCCAGACGGCCCTCGACGCCCTGCCGGAGATCGAGCGACGGGTTCCGGGGGTCGGGCTGGTCGTCGCCGGCGATGGCACGTATCGCTCCACGCTCGAGGAGCAGGCGGCGAACCTTGGCCTCGGCGACCGGGTGCAATTCGTGGGGTTCGTGGAGGAGGCGGAGCTGAGATCCCTCTATCGATCTGCCGACCTGGCGCTCGTGCCTTCCCTGTACGAGCCGTTCGGGCTCGTCGCGCTCGAGGCCATGGCCTCGGAGACCCCGGTGGCCGTGGCGGACACTGGTGGGCTTCGCGAGTTCGTGCAGCACGAGGTCTCCGGGCTTCGTTTCCGACCCGGGGACGCACCGGCGCTCGCGTCCGCGGCGACGCGCGTGCTTCGGGATCCGGCGCTGGGACGGCGTCTCGCACGTGAGGCGCGGAGCTCGCTCGACACCCGGGGTTCGTGGTCGACGGCCGCCGCGAGGACGGCCGAGGCATACACGCTTGCTCTGACGGGCCAGAAGGAGCGGGCTCCGATGCCTCTCCACGTCGTTCGGGACGTCTAGGGTGCGCCGCGCCGCGGTTCTCCTGATGGCGAGCGCGTGTGTGACGGGCAGCGGCGATGCTTCGCCGCCGTCCGCGGAGAGCTTGGTGCGACAGGGAGCCCGGCCGGTCGAGACGCGGACGGGCGACCTGGACGGCGACCGGGTCCCCGAGATCATCATCGCCTCCGTCTCAGAGAGCTCCAACACGTTCGGACTGCCGACGCCCTACCTGGAGGTGTTCGGGCGGCGCGACGGGGAGTGGCGGAAGGTGTTCGACGCCACCGAGAGCGCACTGGACGGAGAGGGGACGCCCGACGTCATGCTGCAGCCGACGACGGAGGGCTTCGCGAGCCCGCAGACGGTCGAGGTGCTGGAGCTCGTCGATTTCCAGCACGACTCGACGGAGGAGATCGTCGTGGCCGTCTCGAATGTGGGAGCGACCTCCGGGCCTATGGAGCTGTGGATCATCTCGATGGAGGACCAGGAGCCGCTCGCCGAGTACTACGCCCGTACCGAGCGAGGCGGGAACGTGGGGGTGGGTAACTCCCGCGTGACGCTCGAGTTCGGGGTGTATCGGAAGAAGGATCCCGGCTGCTGTCCGAGCATCCTCGAGTTGCGCACGATCGGATACGACCCGGCCAGTGGAAGGATCCTCACACTCGACCTCGAGCGCCGCCGCGTGGAGGCGGCGTGAGCTCAGCCCTTCGTGGCCGGTCCGAGGGTCGGGTTCGGCTCGGCTGAGCTCTCAAGAGGAAATCAGGCTTCGGCGGCGAATCCCTCTACAGCCCATCCAGAAGGAGTCTCGATGCCCGCTCGCCTGACCCGCCGCGATTTCATCCGTCTCGCCGGTGCCGGAGCTGGGGCCCTGGCCGGCGCCAGCCTGCTCGGCGGGCGCGCGCTCGCTGCCCCTGTGCCCACGGGGCTTCACGCCTCGACCACCCTCAAGCTCGCGAACGTCCGCATCCGCTCGATCGAGGACGAGTTCGCCCTCGGGTCGTTCGACGACACACACGCGATCCCCGCTCCTGGGCTCGTGGAGCTCTTGCTGTGGCCAGGTGATCAGGCACGGCTGGAAGCCCTCGGGCTCGACTTCGAGATCACGTGCCCGGACGTGGTTGCGCGGGACCTGGCCCTGCACCGCGCCGTGGCGGACGCGAGGCCGGCGGCCGTGCCGGTCGCTCCGGGGGAGCGAACCGCGTACCGGACGATCGCCGACTTCAACGCCGATATGACATGGCTCGCAGCGCAGCACCCGGACCGCGCTCGCACCTTCGTGCTTCCCGAGCGGACGCTCGAGGGACGGCTTGTCTACGGGATCGAGATCGCATCGAACGTCACACGCAACGACGGCCGGCCCGTCTATCACATGGACGGATGTCACCACTCTCGCGAGTGGCCCGCCGCGGAGATGCCGATGATGTTCGCGTTCGACCTCGTGCAGGGCTACGGCGTGGACGCGCGAACGACCGATCTCCTGGACAAGATCCGCGTGATCATCGTGCCGGTCATGAACGTCGACGGGTTCATCGAGTCTCGAGACGCAGCGATCGACAACTCCAACACCGCAGTCGCTCCGTTCGCGACGATGGCCTACTGGCGGAAGAACCGCCGATCGTTCACGAACGCAACGATCCCGGTCATCCTGAAGAACCCCGATGCGTACGGCGTGGATCCGAACCGGAACTACTCGTACCAGTGGGGCGACAACGAAGCCGGCTCCTCGAGTACCCAGACCGACGAGACCCACCGCGGTTCCGCGCCGTTCAGCGAGCCCGAATCGCGAAACATCCGCTCGCTCGTCATGTCGCGTCAGACCACCGCGATGCTGACGCACCACACGCACGGCAAGCTGGTCATGCGTCCCTGGGGCTGGACGTGGGACGAGTCGCCCGACAACGATCTGCAGTTCGACATCGGGGCAGAGATCACCGCGATCAACAAGTACCAGAACATCCAGGCTCGAGGCCTCTACCTGACCTCGGGCGGCTCTCGCGACTGGACCTATGGCGCGACGGGCTGCATCACGTACACGTTCGAGCACGGGACGGCTTTCCATCCGGCGTACCTCACGACGATCCCCGCGATGTACAACCTGAACCGCGAGCCGTTCTTCATCCTGGCGAGGGAGGCGGCGGACGCAAGCAACCACGCGCTTCTTCATGGCGCCATCGTCGATGGCAACGGTGAGCCGCTCCCCGGAACGGTTTCGGTCGGCAAGACCATGTCGAGCCCGGCTTGGTTCCACGGGAACGGGACGGCACCGGGCGGCGTGAGGACGACGCAGGACACGCTGCAGACGTCGATGGATACGGGGAACGACGGCGCATTCACGTACCACGTGAACCCGAGCAAGCGTCCGTGGCTCGAGGGTGCGGAGAACGAGGCCTACGAGGTCACGATTTCGGCCCCCGGCAAGCAGCCTCTGGCTCAGAGTGTCGCCCTATCTCGAGGCGATGCCCTGAACCTCGGCCAGATCCAGCTGACCTAATACGGGAGACGAGTTGTCGGCGACCCTGAGCCCGGCTGACTCGACGCAAACGACTGATTCGCCTGTCACACCTTCGAGAGGCCGTGGCCAGCGCGTGGCCCTCATCCTTGCCGGTGTCCTCCTCTCGATCGTTCTCGCTCTCACGATTCTCGGCATGGTCTACGAGCCGTTGAGGGGACGAGGAAATTTGTCGGGGGTTACCGGCGCTGACTCGGACTATCCACGATCCGGAAGGCAGGCCGTGGACTACGAGGACGGGAAGACCTTCACGTATTTCTTTACCCTCAGCAACGAGGGCCCTTTCGGCGTCACGATTACCGGCGTCGACCTGGACCCCCGGGGGCCGGACTACGTGTTCATGATCGAGCCCTACGACGTGGCGATGGGGAGTGAAGCCAACGTTTCGGCTTCCAGGCCGATCGTTCCGTTCGAGCAGTTCGAGCTCCAGCCAGGGGAGTTCCGAGAACTCCACATCCGGGCGCGCTTCGATGATTGCGAGGTTCACGAACGCGGATCGGAGCACGGGTTCTCGGGCGAGTCCGTGAGCTATCGGTTCTTCTGGGTCGAGCGGACCGTCGACATCAGCACCCCCGAGCTGATCGTGCCGCGTCCATCTCTGGAGGAATGTCCTCGGGGGAGCGCCGCCGGCTGAGTCCGTGGCCCGTCGTACCATCGGCGGGTGAGTGGCGACTCCATCCTCGGTGAGCTGGCGGGGACCTGGTTCCGCGAGACATTCGGGGAGCCGACCCCAGCCCAGGAGCTGGCCTGGCCGGCTCTCGCGCGAAGTGAATCGGCCCTTGTGGTGGCGCCGACCGGGTCCGGCAAGACCCTGGCCGCGTTCCTCGTGTTCCTCGACCGTCTCGCCAGAGAGCCGGATCGCGAGCGTGACGGCGTCAAGGTTCTGTACGTCACCCCGCTGAAGGCACTCGGCAATGACATCCATCGCAACCTCGAGGTACCCCTGGAGGGCATGACACGACTCGCCGAGCGGCTGGGGAAGCCGGCACCGGGCATCACCATCGGGATCCGCAGTGGGGACACGCCGCAGAAGGAGCGCGACCGGCTGACGCGAAAGCCCCCGGACGTGCTGATCACCACTCCGGAGTCGCTCTACCTGATGCTCACGTCCGAGCGCGCCGCGAAGACGCTGGGTTCGGTCGAGGCGGTGATCGTGGACGAGGTGCACGCGCTCGCGCCGAACAAGCGCGGCACGCATCTGACGGTCTCGCTGGAGCGGCTCGCGTGGCTGACCGGCAGACCGTTTCAGCGCGTCGGGCTGTCCGCGACGGTTCGCCCGGCCGAGCGGGTCGCGGCGTGGCTCGGCGGCCAGGAGCGCAGAACGGATCGACCGGTCCAGGTGCTCGACTCCGGAGGCCGGAAGGAGATCGACCTCACGGTCGCGTCGCCGGTCGAGGACTTTCGCGAGCTCCCCGGGGAGAGCGTGTGGCCGAGCATCTTCGACGAGCTGCACCGCCTGGTGCGTGAGCATCACTCGACCCTGATCTTCGTCAACAACCGCCGGCTGGCCGAGCGGGCCGCGCGCCAGATCAACGAGCGCGCAGGGGAGGAGCTCGCACGCGTGCACCACGGCAGCTTGTCGCGAGAGAAGCGATACGAGGTCGAGGCCCTGCTGAAGGCCGGCAAGCTGCCGGCGATGGTCTCGACGTCCTCGATGGAGCTCGGGATCGATATCGGCGCGATCGACCTCGTGGTGCAGATCGAGAGCCCGAAGAGCGTGACGTCCGGCCTGCAGCGCGTGGGACGCGCCGGCCACCTGGTGGGCGAGGTTGCGACCGGACGCATCATCCCGAAGATTCGCGCGGACCTGGTCGACGCTGCTGCCGTGGCGCGCGGCATGCTGCGGCGCGAGATCGAGACCACCGAGGTGCCCGAGGGGTGCCTCGACATCCTCGCGCAGCAGATCGCGGCGACCGTGAGCGCCGGCGAGTGGACCGACCAGCAACTCTTCGAGCTGATGCGCGGCGCGTACCCGTTCCGCGAGCTCGACCGCGGCAGGTTCGAGGCGGTGCTCGGGATGCTGTCGGGTCAGTACCCCGCCGCGAGATTCGGCGAGCTCCGACCGCGTGTGGTGTGGAACCGCTCGAACGGCGAGGTCCGGGCGCGGCCCGGGACTCGCATGCTCGCGGTGACGAACGGCGGCGCGATCCCCGACCGCGGCTACTACCGCGTCGTCCACGGCGGCACGGGCGCGCGCCTCGGCGAGCTGGACGAGGCGTTCGTGTTCGAGATGATCCCGGGCGATTCCTTCGTCCTCGGCTCGGCGGTCTGGCGACTCGACCACATCGACCGCGACGAGGTGGTCGTCACGGAGGCGCCCGGCGCGATGCCGTCGATGCCGTTCTGGCATGGGGAGCAGGCCGGCCGACCGTACGAGCAGGGCGTGCGCTTCGGCGAGTTCCTGGCCGAGGCGGGCAAACGCCTCGACGATCCCGACGTCGATGCGTGGCTACGCGAGGAGTGCGCGCTCGACGAGCTCGCGGCCGCGAACCTGCGAACGTTCCTGACCGAGCAGCGCGACGCGAGCGGCGAGCTGCCCACGCACAAGGCCATCGTGATCGAGGAGTTCGACGACGAGCTGGGTGACCGAAGGGTCGTCGTGCACTCGCCCTTCGGCTCGCGGGTGCACCAGGCCTGGATGCTCGTGGTGCGCGCTCGTATCCGCGATGCCGAGAACCTGGACGTGGAGGCCGTCGCGGTGGACGACGGGTTCATGCTGCGCCTCCCGGGCCGAGAGTCACCGGTTCCGATCGACCTGATCACGCAGCTCCCCGGCGACGAGGAGCTGGACGAGCTGCTGCTTCGAGAGCTCCAGGTCTCGCCGATCTTCGGCGTGCTCTTCCGCGAGAGTGCCGCTCGCGCGTTGCTCCTCCCGCGCCGCGGACCCGACCGGCGCACGCCCTTGTGGCTGCAGCGGATCCGGGCGCAGGACCTGATGCAGCTCGTCAAGCGGTACGGCGAGTTCCCGATCCTGCTCGAGGCCTACCGCGAGGCATGGGACGACCTGTTGCGCGTACGGGACTTCCGCAAGGTGGCCGACGGCCTGCGGTCCGGAGAGATCGCGGTTCGGCACGTCGTCTCCGACGTACCTTCGCCGTTCGCGTTCCACTTCCTGTTCGACTATCAGATGGAGAACCGGTATGTCGGCGACTATCCCCGAGCCGAGTGGCGGACACAGCTCCTGGCAGTCGACCGTGACCTGCTCTCGCGCGTGGTACGTCCCGACGCGCTGCGTGAGCTGCTCGACGCGGGCGCGATCGAGCGCGTGGAAGCGCTGTTGCAGCGCATGGACGACCGCTCAAAGCCCCGCACGATCGACGAGCTCGCGGACGTGCTTGCCGCCCTCGGCGATCTTGACGACGAGGAGATGCGTGCCCGTGCCGGCTCCCGGTGGCGGGAGATGGCGGAGGCGCTCGTGGAGGACGGCCGCGCGGCACGTGTGGGTGTCGGGGGAGCGCGTCGGTGGGTGCCGGCCGATCACGCAGATGAGTACGACGCGATGGCCGCCGGGGACCGCGCGTCGATGGTCGCGGTGCTCCGACGTCATCTGGCCGGCCACGGCCCCGTGACCGCGGCCGAGCTCGCGGATCGGTACGGGGTCCCCGAGGGGGAGATCACCGCGACCCTCATGGAGCTTCGCTCGGACGGTCAGGTCTCGACCGGCGAGTTCCGGCCCGGAGGGACCACTCGCGAGTGGGTTGACACCGACAACCTCAAGAGGATCCACCGGGAGACGCTGCAGGTGCTTCGGAAGGAGATCCAGCCGGTCGATCCCGAGCGCTACGCGGATCTCCTTCTGTCGCAGGCGGTCGAGATGCCGGGAACGGAGGGGGGAGCTCGCCTGGTGCTCGACCGGCTCGCGGGCGTGCCGGTGCCGGCGGCCGCACTCGTCCCGGAGATCCTGGCGCCCCGGTTCCGCCACGGGGATGTTGCGGCGGTCGAGTCGCTGGTCCGGGTCGGCGAGTACCTGTGGCAGGGACTGCCCGGCCGCCGCGTTGCGCTCTTCCCTCGGGTCGGCGCGGAGCGCCTGCTGCGCCGTCCCACGGAGGTCAAGAGTGAGAGTGCTCGATCAGTCGAGGCCCTGCTCGCCGAGCGCGGCGCGTCCTTCCTGTCGGAGGTCGCGAGAGACGCCGGCCTGCCGGAGCAGGACGCACTCAAGGGGCTCTTCCAGCTCGCCTGGGCCGGCCGCGTCACGAACGATGCCCTGACCGGCATCCAGGAACCGGGCCGCGCCCGCGCACGGCGAGGCACGCGCGCTGAGCGGCTAGGAGAGTCGCACCGGATCCCACTGTATGGACGGTGGAGCTTGCTTCCCGCACCGGTCGAGGATCCCGCCGACGCTGCCGAGGCGTGGTCGGAGCGCCTGCTCGCCGTGTACGGAGTCGTCGCGCGGGAGATTGCCTCTGCCGCCGACGTGCCGGTTCCCTGGCCGCTGATGGTCGACGCGCTCACGACCATGGAGGCGCAGGGAAGGATCCGGCGTGGCTACTTCGTTCGCGCCCTGTCGGGGATCCAGTTCGCGCTGCCGGCAACCGTCGATCGGCTGCGTGCCGAGCCGAGAAGCGGCGTGCGGCTCGTTGCCGTCGCCGATCCGGCCAACGCGTACGGCGCGATCCTGCCGCTCGCTGCCGACGTTCCCTACCGGCCTTCTCGCGTTCCCGGGAGCTGGCTCGTGACGCGCGATGGTGTTCCGACGATCGCGGTCGAGGGGTGGGGACGGCGAGTGGTGCCGCTCTCGAACGGCGAGGTGGGTCCGGGGCTCGAACAGCTTCGCGACCTCGCGCTCAGGAGGCCGGGAGGGCGTCTCGCGGTCGAGTCGTGGGGGGAGGAGCCGGTGATCGGGAGCTCGGGAGAAGGGCTGCTCGCGGCCGCCGGATTCTCAGCCGGCCCGCGACGGATGACTTACCGCGCGCCGGTTCGCTGACCCACGACGCTTTCGACCTGGCGTTGCGTGTCCCCGTCCTGGATCCAACGAGCGCCACACGCGGGGCAGCTGCCCTTCCGGGTCGCACTGAGCACGATGATCACGCGGGCCGAGTCGCACGCTGGACACCTGGGCATGAGCATCTCCTTCGAGAACGTTCGGGCAGGGAGATGTTCGTCTCGAGCCGCGTCGGTATCGCGGCGGACGTGTGACGGTTGCGTGAAGAAGGTCCGTCATGCCCGATACGCTTTGTGCATCTGCACATAGGTTTCGCGCCATGTTCGGCGAATCTATCCCGTATCCCACAACGCGGAGGAACGATGCGCCGAACGCTCGCGATAGCCGTGACGACGATGCTGCTGATGATGCTGGCTCCGGCCGGCAACGCCCAGGTGCCGCCCACGCCGGCACGTGACCAGTGGTACGCCCAGAACGACACGGGGCACTGGCAGAACCCGACGACACGCGTCCGTATCGACGACACTTGCCTCGGCCTTGCGACAGAGACCGAGCGCATGGCCTGCTCCCTGGACGCGTTCAAGCAACGGCCGTTCGTCGTCATCGCGCTGACCGACAGTGGGATCAACGCGTACCAGCAGGACTTCCGGGCCCCGGAGTTCGTCCACCATCCCTCGAAGTACATCGAGGGCTACCCGCAGAACGCCGAAGCCCTCGATCTGTCGTTCGGCATCGCCGATCAGGAGGGCTACGACGCGGCGCGAACCGCAGACGAGGCTGTCTGGGAGGATATCCAGCGCTCGCGTCTCCACTGGTTTCCCGGAACCCGCATCATCGGTGGGATCTCCATCGCCGCGGGGGGCGCGTCGGCCGGCTACAGCGACCTCCCGATCCTCGACGATGGCGGCCACGGGACGGGCACCGCAAGTGTCGCGGCGGGGCAGTTCTACGGCTCGAACCCGAACGCGCTCATCGTGGAGATCGAGGGTCTCGGCGACGGCCCGCTGAACTGGGCCGCGGGCCAGCCGTGGATCGACATCGTCAGCAACTCTTGGGGACCGGCGTACGGGGGCGTCTCGACGGGCTCCGTGGCCGGGACGAAGACGGCGACCACCCGGGGCCAGAGCATCCTGTTCTCCTCCGGGAACGGCAACCTCAACACGAACTCCAACCCGGTCTGCGTGCCGGTGGCCGGCGTTTGCCAGCCCCTCCCGGTCGAGGACCCCTGCAAGTGCAAGGTCCCGAACTCGAACGTGTCGATGCTGAGCCACAACAAGGGGCCGTCGTGGATCATGACGGTCGGTGCGGCATCCCCCATCAACGGGCAGTCCCACTGGTGGCACGGCGTCCCCGTGGACGTTTCGAGCTTCGGATCGAAGTGGGCCGCGGCGGGAGCGTTCTCCGCGGAGATCACCAACAAGCGTGACTTCGGTGGCACGTCGTGCGCCACGCCGGTCACTGCCGGCGTCCTTTCCACCGTGATCCAGCGAGCCCGTGAGGTGCTCGGCGACACGAAGGCCGGACAGAAGCCCGGCGGCGTGGTCGCCCTGGCGGCCCCGGGTGTGACCCCTCCCGCCGCGGGACCGCTGGCGGACGGCCAGCTCACGCGTCTGGAGGCCGAGGCGATCGTCGTCAAGACCGCGCAGCCCGTTCCGTTCGATCCGGTGAAGGCGAGCTGGGACTACGCGATCTACCCGACGACGGCCATGTACTACACGTATCAGGGATACGGGATCGTCGATCGAGGATCGAAGACTCGGGCCCTGAGCGTCCTCATGGGAGAGTCGGCGATGCCAGATCGAGCCGAGGTCGACACCTTCATGGCGCAGGTCGACGCGGCACGGGACGCGATCTACGACTGATCGAGTCCGGCGGCCTATCCTTCGGCCGTGACCACGCTCCTGTTGATCCGGCATGCCGTCACCGAGATGACGGGGAAGCGACTGTATGGTCGGTCGGAGGGGATCTCGATATCGGAGGCCGGCCGCGAGCAGGCGGCGGCGCTGGCGAAGCGGATAGCAGAGATCAAGCTCGATGTCCTTTACTCGAGCCCGCTCGATCGCTGCATGGAGACCTCCACCCCGATTGCGGATGCGTGTGGCGTCAGGGTTCGGTCCCTCAAGGGCGTGATCGAGATCGACTACGGCACGTGGACAGGCCGCCCGTTCACCTCGCTTCGACGCTTGAAGCTCTGGCGCGAGTTCCATGGCGCAACGCCGTCAACCCCACGCTTCCCCGGTGGCGAGACGCTCGCGGAGGCGCAGCGGCGAGCGGTCGAGGCGGTCGAGGAGCTCGTGGAGCGCCATCCGAAGGAGACCGTCGCGATCGTGACGCACGGAGATGTGGTCGCATTGGTGCTCGCGCACTACGCGGGCGTGCACATCGATCTCTTCCAACGCCTCGAGGTTGCGCCGGCGTCCGTCACGGCGATCGTGGCCGGAGGGGGCGCACCGAAGATCCGGCGCGTGAACGACACCGGCACGCTCCGAGACCTCGCTCCTCCGTCGATGCGAGGATAGACCCGTGATCGAGCTCGACCCCGTCGACCGCGTCACGGCGGGCGCCGTGGGCGAGCCGGGGCAGCGCGTGTTCTACCTCCAGGGTCGTCAGTCCGAACGGCTCGTCACGATCCTGGTCGAGAAGCAGCAGGTCGAGCTCCTCTCCGCCTCCCTCGTCGAGATCCTCGCGCGATCGGGGAAGGAGACCGGTCGGGGCCCATCCGAAGAGGAGTTGGGGCTCGAGGAGCCGGTGATCCCGGAGTGGCGGGCGGGGCGCCTCTCGGTCGGCTACGACGAGGACCGCGACCTGGTCCTGCTCGAGTGCGAGGAGATCGGACCGGAGACCGAGGGTGACCCCGACGAGGAGGAGGACGAGGACGTCGAACCGCAGCTGTTGCCGGCGGACGATCCCGGCAGGGTTCGCTTCTGGGCGACCCGAGAGCAGGCGCTCGCACTGGCGCGGCACGGAGCCGAGGTCGCGGCGGCAGGACGGCCGCGCTGCCAGCTGTGCGGCAATCCCATCGATTCTGAGGGGCACATCTGTCCCGCGCTCAACGGCCACTCTCGGTCGGAGCTCGATTGAGCGCGACCGCCGTTGACCTCGATCTGCTCGAGCACGGCGACCTGCGTCTGGTCGGGCTCATGCCGCGGGCGTCGAACTACACGTTCCTCGGCGAGGTCGAGGAAGGGGAACGAAGCGCGCGCGTCGTCTACAAGCCACGCGATGGCGAGACGCCGCTGTGGGACTTCCCCGAGGGCACGCTGTGTCAGCGAGAGGTCGCCGCGTACCTCGTCGCGCAGGCGCTCGGATGGCCGAACGTGCCGCCGACCGTTCTTCGGGACGGGCCGCACGGCGAGGGCTCGGTGCAGCTCTACGTGGAACACGATCCCGAGCAGCACTACTTCACGCACCGCGAGCGAAGGGCGGAGGAGCTGCGGGCCGTTGCGGCGTTCGACGTGATCGCCGGCAACGGCGACCGCAAGGCGGGGCACTGCCTGGAGGGGCGCGACGACAAGCTGTGGGTCGTCGACCACGGCCTGTGTTTCAGCGAGAGCCCGTCGCTCCGAACGGTGATCTGGGAGTTCGCGGGCGAGCGGGTCTCCGCCGGGCTCATGGAGGACGTCCGGCGTGTGGAGCAGGAGCTCCGGGACGGAGATCTCCGAGAGGACCTCGAGCCGCTCCTCAGCGAGCCGGAGATCGAGAGTGCTGCAGATCGTGCTGCGGCGCTCGTGCAGGTCGGCCGGTATCCGCTCCCGGGCCCGGGCCGCTCCGAGCCCTGGCCACCCGTGTGAGCGCTCCGGCCCTTCGATTCGCCTCTTGCCTCGCTCCCAACGTGTTGCCGATGTACCGGGCCGTCGCGGAGTTCGTCGGCCGGCGGCTCGGCACGGCCGTGACCATCGAGCAGTGCGACGACTACGAGCGATGGGCGGCCGCGGACCGCGACGACGTGCACTTCGTGTGCAGCCTGCCCTTCGTGGAGCTGAGCAAGGGGGAGACTCCTGCGGTCGAGGTGATCGCTGCCCCGGTGCTTGCCGGCGAGCGGTATCAGGGACGGCCGATCTACTTCTCGGACGTCATCGTCGCCCGAGACGCGCCGTTCGCCTCGTTCTCGGATCTGCGCGGCGCGTCGTGGGCAGTCAACGAACGCCGGTCACATTCCGGATACGGCATCACCCGGTACACGCTCGTGCAGATGGGCGACACAACCGGCTTCTTCGGGAAGATCGTCGAGACCGGCTTTCATCAAGACTCGATCCGCATGGTGGCATCGGGCGAGATCGACGCATCCGCGATCGACTCCCACGTCCTGGAGGTCGAGCTCCGCGATCATCCGGAGATCGCAGGCGAGATCCGCGTGATTGATTCGCTCGGCCCGTCGTCCATCCAGCCTGTCACTGTGGCGAGGCGGCTGCCGGAAGAGCTACGGCGGGAGATCCGGGAAGCATTGCTCGAGACGGGCGACCATCCCGACGGTCGTGTCGGGCTCGAGCTTGGCATGGTCCGCAGGTTCGTCCCCGCGGACGATGCCAGCTACGCGGACATCAGGGAGATGCTCCAGGCGTGCGAGACGGCGGGCTTCATGACGCTCCGCTAGGAGCGGCGAGCGCCCACCAGCAGTGCCTGGGCTCCGCGGCCGATCATGCCGCGGCGATCCCACAGGACGCTCTCCGCAAGACCCACTCCCTCCGAGCCGATGCGGGTGCGCGCGTCGAGGCAGACCCACTCGTCTTCCGGGAGTCGAGCGAGGTGGACGGTGATCTCCGTGTTGATGAAGATCGAGGTCTCGAGCGGCAGCGCCCAGCTGATCCCGTTGCCGGAATCGGCAGCCACGAGGACCCGTGCTGCCCGGGAGGGTTCCTCGCCCTCCACCAGTGCGTACTGCATCCGCATCCAGACCGCCGCCGGTCCGGGCGCGTCGAGGGCCCCGCGGGCCAGGCGCCACTCCATCGCGTCGAAGTAGCTCGGGGACCAGCCGATCTCGAAGAACGGGGCAGGTCCCGCGTCCTCGGGTGACGGTGGAGGCGTGGGATCGAGGTCCAGCTCGTCCCGCGGCTCGCCGCGGATCCGCCACGCGGTCGCTCTCACGATCTCTCCGGCATCGTCCGAGAGGCTCGCCTCCGCGAGCTGCGTGCTTCGTCCCGAACGGATCGCCCGGGCCTCGACCCGCAAGGGCGTGATCGGCACAGGCCGCAGTACGTCCAGCGTGAAGCGCGCCAGTCGCAGACCGTCGCCATCCAGGGATTCGACCGCCCGAGCCAGGAGCGCCGCCGGGGGGCCCGCGTGCTGGGCCTCGGGGCTCCAGGGTCCGCGCGTCAGCTCAGTCGGAACGAACAGCTCCCCATCACGAACGTAGAACGCCTCAGGCACGCTGGCACCCTATCGCTGGAACGAACCTTCTTGACGCCTGCAGCGTTAGTTCTCTACGGTGGCAGCTCTTCTTCGGTCCTAGCCCAACCCCATGCGCAAACCCATCTCGAACCTCCTCGTGCTCGCCGTGGCCGCAGGCCTGCTGGTCGCCGCGCCCGGCCCCGCCGCGGCGGCGAACGGGCGTGTGGTCTTCTCGAGCGGGCGCGTGACGGGTGGGGGTGCCGGGCTCCCGGAGATCTGGTCGATCCTGCCGGGAGGAGGATCGGCCGAGAACCTCTCGAAGTCTCCGGACTCGATCGACGTCGATCCCGCATGGGATCAAACGGGTGCCCAGATCGTGTTCGCGCGGCAGGAGAAGAACAGCGAGACCTTCGATCTGTTCACCATGAACGCTGATGGCTCGTCGAAGACGAAGATCAAGACCGCCGGCGCCGCGAACAATCGACAGCCGGACTGGTCGCCTGGAGGTCAGATCGCGTTCGTTCGCTCGCTCCGCGCGAACGACACGTCGAACATCTACCTGGTGAACCAGGACGGGAGCGGTCTCGCCCAGCTCACCGACACCCCTGCTCCCGGCTACGATGCCGCGCCGGCCTGGTCACCGATCGGCTCACAGATCGCGTTCGTGAGCGATCGAGCCGGGACTCCCCAGATCTTCCTCATGGATCCCGGCGGGGCGACCGAGACGCAGCTCACGTTCGATCCGTGCTGGGCCTCGAACCCCAGCTGGAAGCCCGACGGCAGCTTGATCGTCTACGAGCGCGTCTGTCCGGGCGCCGGCTCCGACATCTACACCGTCGGTCCGACCTCTCCGGCGATGCCGACGCCGCTCGTCGTCGAGCTCGCGAAGGATCACCAGCCCGCGTACGCCCCCGATGGAGACCAGATCGTGTTCACGCGAGTCGGTCCCAACGGGGACAAGGACCTGTTCACCGTGCCGGAGGTTGGTGGTGCTGCGGTCGCGCTCTCCTCGAATACCCCGCAGGCGGACATGAGCGCGGACTGGGGCTCGAACGTCACGCCTCGACAGACCGCCCCGAGTGTCGCGCCAGCGGATCGCGCCGCGGCCGACGAGCACGGGACCCGCGCTCCGAAGAAGAAGAAGAAGCGCGAGCCGAAGCGGTTCAAGGTGGTCCCAGGTGTTCGGTACAGCCGCTTCCGTCGGGAGGGAAGCGACGTCCACATGCTGAAGGTGAACACCGACGGCGCCGTCACTCTGGACACCGCTCTGTCGAACGACCGCCTCTCGGGGCACGAGAAGACCTCCCGCATGGCGAAACGACACGGGGCCGTCGCCGCGATCAACGGCGACTTTGGCCTGCCGACTGGGCGGCCCGCCCACACCTTTGCGGAGGACGGCGAGCTCGATCAGCTCAGCTTTGCGGTCGCGGCGAACTTCGCGATCACGAAGGACGAGCAGCAGACCTTCTTTGACCGTCCGCACGAGACCGTCACGGCGGACGAGGATGACCTGTGGCGCATCGACCGGTGGAACTTCGGCGAGCCCGGGGCAACCGATATCGCCGCCTACACCCCAAGTGGTCGCGGGCTCGAGACACCCCCGGGCAATACGTGCTCGGCGGAGCTCTCTCGCGTGGCCGGGCCACGCTGGGCGCCGGGCATGGCGGGCGTCGAGACGCCGTACAAGGTCGACGCCGTGGGCTGCGCCACGGAGCCGATGACCGTCAATGGCGGAGTGGTGCTCGCCGCGCAGCCCGGCAGCGACGGCGCGATCCTCCTCGAGTCCCTGCAGATTGGCGAGGAGGTTGACATCACCTGGTCGCTCGGTTGGGCGGGGGTCGTTGACACCGTCGGCGGCACGCCGCTGCTCGTCCAGGACTCGAAGATCGTCGCGGAGGAATGCTCGGAGGCGCTGTGTCGCAGGAACCCGCGGACCGCGATCGGCGTGAATGCGAAAGGGCAGATCCTGCTCGTCGTGATCGACGGGCGACGGGACGGCTCACGTGGCGTCACGCTCGTCGAGCTCGCGCAGGTGATGCGCGGGCTCAACGCGGTACACGCGCTCAACCTCGACGGGGGCGGCTCGACCACGATGGTGGTCAAGGGCAAGGTCATGAATGTGCCCTCGGACGGCAACGAGCGGAAGGTGTCGTCCGCGGTTCTGGTGCTGAACGGACCGGACACGGCGGAGGAGCTCGGAGCCGAGCAGCCTCCGGCGACCGCTGCACCGTTCGGCGGGCTCGTGGATGGCGCGGCGGGCGCCGCACTCACCGATCCGGGGTCCACCGGCGGGCTGCTGGAGGCGATGGCGGCCGGCACGTTCGGGCCTCCCGTGCAGCTGCCCCGGGAGCTGCGCCGGGCATTGCGCGCGTTCGAGTTATCTCGCTAGGCGGAGACAGACCAGATGGCGGCGCGCCCCACCGTCCGGCTCGTCGAGCTTCGTGTGCTCGAGGGCCCGAACATCTACTTCCCCCGTCCCGCTGTGAAGCTGACGATCGGGGTTGCGGGCTGGTTGTCCGCGAGTGAGGCACGGGCCGCGGACCTCGGACGGCGACTGAAGGTCCGAGGAACCATCGGGCCCGGCGAGCCGGGATCCGAGCAACGCCGGCGCTTCGTCGCTCGCGTTGCCGTGCATGTCATCCGCACCCTCGCGCGAGCGAGCCTCGCGGGCCTCGCCGTTCGCGGACGACCCGGTCATGAGCTCGACGAGGTGGTCGTCGCGTTCCCGTGGCGGCGACGCGACGTTGCGATCGCGCTCGGCGAGGAGAGCGTCGAGCTCCTCCGCCGACTCCTGACCGCGAAACGTCCGCTGCGCGAGCTCTTCAAGGAGTCGGCGGATCGCATCGTGGCTGTGGAGCCCGGCCCCGGCTCGGCGATGACGAAGCCGAAGGTCCCGGTACTCGCGGTGACAGGGACGAACGGGAAGACGACGACCGTCCGCCTGCTGGCGCACATCCTGGAGTCGAGCGGTCGGTCCGTGGCGTACACGACGACCGACGGCGTGTACCACGACGGGAAGCTGGTGGACGAGGGCGACTACTCGGGACCCGCAGGTGCAGCACGGGCGCTCGAACAGCCTGATGTTGACGTCGCGGTGCTCGAGGTCGCCCGCGGCGGCATCCTCCTCAAGGGGATCGGGACACCTCACCTCGACGTCGCCGTCGTCACGAACATCTCCGCGGATCACCTCGGCCTGCTGGGAGTGTTCACGCTCGACCAGCTCGCTGAGGTGAAGGCCGCGATCACTCGGATCGTGAAGCCGAAGGGCTGGTCGGTGCTGAATGCAGACGACCCACGGGTGATCGGCATGAGCCGCGCTGCCAAGGGCCGGCCGTTCGTGTTCTCGATGGACCCGGATCACCCCGCGATTCGCTCCGCCCTGAACGAGCGAGGCTGCGCGCTGGCCCCGCTGGACCGCTGGCTGGTCCTCATGCGTCCAGGCCGGCCGTTCCAGCCCCTTCTCCCGCTCGAGGAGATCCCGGTGACGCTGGCGGGGATCTCGAGACAACAGCTGCAGAACGCGATGGCGGCCGCGGCGGCGGCACTCGGCATCGGCCTTTCGCCCGAGGAGGTGATCGAGGGGCTGCGGACCTTCGTGCTCGACCCGGAGCGGAACCCCGGCCGCGCTAACCTCTTCGAGCTCGACGGGCGCGTCATCGTGATCGACTACGCGCACAACGAGGCGGGGATGGAAGGGCTCGTCGAGATCTGCCGGGGGCTCCGCGCGGAGGGCAGCCAGATCTGGCTCGCGTATGGAACCGCCGGGGATCGAAGCGACGAGGTGGTGCACGGCATGGGCTACCTCGCGGCGCGAGGTGCGGACCGCGTCTCGATCGTTGAGCTGCGCCGGTACCTGCGCGGACGCGACCCGCATGACCTCATCGAGAGGCTTCGCGCGGGGGCCACCGACGGGGGCGCGGATCCCGCCGAGGTCCCGGATTTCGAGACCGAGATTGAGGGGCTCGACTGGATGCTGGAGCGGTCACAGCCGGGCGACGTGGTGGCTATAACCGCGCTCGCGCAGCGCCCCGAGCTCTTCACGCTGATGGACGAGCGCGGGGCGACGCGCGTCAGCCCGGAGCGGTGCATGGAGCTTGCCGCGCGCGCCCGCGGCGAGGGGTGACGCTTCAGCCTCCGAGCGCCTCGCGAACCCGGCCGACCGGCCCCGTCAGCCGCCGGGCTTTCGCGATGCGGGCGAGCTTCTGCTCGTTCCGCGGTAGGGCCTCCACCACCAGGTCGAGGTCGGTCCGGATCGGCACAACATCCCGCATCGCCTCCAGGTAGTCGGCGGCTTCCACGATGCGTGCCTTCAGCCCCGGCGCGCCTTTCAGCGGCTTGCGCGAGCTCTTGGGTGCTCTCGCGTCCTCGACCATCTCCTCGATCGACGGATACGCCTTCACCAGCGCCAGCGCGGTCTTCTCGCCGACGCCGGGAACCCCGGGCAGCGCATCGGACGGGTCCCCGCGGAGCGTCGCGAAGTCCACGTAGCGTTGTGGCGGGACCCCGTACTTCTCCTCAACCGCAGTCTCGTCCATCTCCGCGAGGTCGGAGACGCCTCGCCGCGTGATCAGCACGCGCACGCCCGGGTCGCGAACGAGCTGGAGTAGGTCGCGGTCCCCGGTCACGATGTCGATCCGGTCGCGCCGTGGCGACTGCGCGCAGATCGTCCCGATCGCGTCCTCGGCCTCCCACTCGGGCGCCCACGCCTGCGCCATGCCGAGCGCGGTGAGCACCTCTCCAAGGAGCTCGAACTGCTCGCCCAGCTCCGGTGGCTCCTCGACCCGCTGGGACTTGTAGCCGTCGTAGGCGGCGACGCGGGGGGCGGGCTTCCAGTCGTCGTCCAGGCAGTGGACGATCTCGTCGGGCCCGCGCTCGCGGAACAGGCGCGCCACCATGTCGAGGTACCCGTGGACGGCGTTCACGGGCCTGCCGGCCGAGTCCACGATCGAGGAGGGCAGGGCGAAGAACGCGCGGTAGAGCAGGCTGGAGGTGTCCAGGAGCATCCGTTTCGCCACCCGGCGACGATACCTCGCTGACGTGGGACCATTTCGACCGTCCACGGTGTTACATGCGGCGAGGAGGTAAAGATGGAAGCCGAGATGAAGAAGACCGAGCAGGAGTGGCGCAAGGAGCTCACGCCGGAGCAGTACCGGGTGCTCCGGGAGCAGGGGACCGAGCCGCCGTTCAGTCACCCGTTCGCGCTGTCAAAGAACGAGGGTGTTTACACGTGCGCGGCGTGCGGCGCGGAGCTGTTCCGGTCCGACGAGAAGTTCGACTCCGGCACCGGGTGGCCGAGCTTCACGGCACCCGCGGTTGTCGAGGCCGTCGAGCTTCGGGAGGACCGCGAACACGGCATGATCCGCACGGAGGTCGTCTGCCGCCGCTGCGGCAGCCACCTGGGGCACGTGTTCGACGACGGGCCGGGCCCGACTGGGCAGCGCTACTGCATCAACGGCGTTTGCCTGGTCCAGGAGCCCGCGGACGCGTAGCTAGGGAGTCGGCTCGAGGACGGCGCGGTCGATCTCGGAGATCGACGTGAAGCCGCTCAGCGCCATCGAAAGCTCGAGCTCGGCGAGGAAGGACCGCAGCACGTGGCGGACGCCTTCCTCGCCCCCGACCCCGAGACCGAACGCGTAGGGGCGCCCGAGCAGCACGGCTCGGGCGCCGAGCGCGATCGCCTTGACCGCATCCGCGCCCGTCCGCACCCCGCTGTCGAGAAGCACCGGTAGGTCGCCTGCCGCCTCGACGACCGCCGGGAGCGCGTCGAGCGTTGCGATCGCACCGTCGACCTGCCGCCCGCCATGGTTCGACACGATGATGCCGTTCATGCCGGCGTCCACGGCGTTCCGTGCGTCGTCCGGATGCAGCACGCCCTTCAGCAGGAGCGGCAATGGGGTCCGCTCGCGCAGCCATGAGAGTCGTTCCCACGTCAGCGTCGGGTGCGGGAACACACTGACCCACTTCAACACCGCGCCCGTGGGGTTCTGCTCCGGGGGCTCGTCGAGCTGAGCGAGGAACGCTGGGTCTGCGACGTAGTTGGCGATCCCCTCGCCCGTGAGGAACGGGAGGAACGCACCCTGCAGGTCGCGCGGACGCCAGGCGAGCTGCGGCACGTCGAGCGTGACGACGATCGCCGAGTAGCCGGCGCTCTCCGCGCGCCCGACGAAGCTCGCCGCGATGTCCTCGTCGTTCGGCCAGTACAGCTGGAACCACCGTGGCCCGATGCCGGCCGCCTCAGCAACGTCCTCCAGGGTGTTCGAGGCCGCCGTGCTGAGGATGAACGGCACGCCGAGCGAGGACGCGGCGCGAGCCACAGCGAGCTCGCCCTCCTCGTGCACGATGCCGAGCACGCCGACCGGGGCGAGCATCACCGGGGCGGGAAGCGCCGTTCCGAGGATCTCCGTGGAGAGATCGCGCGTCGAGACATCCCTGAGCATCCGGGGGACGATCCGCCACCGGCGGAACGCCTCGAGGTTCTCGCGCATCGTGTCTTCCGAGCCCGCGCCGCCGGCGACGTAGCCGTAAGCCTCCGGCGTCATGACCTCCCGAGCCTTCGTTTCGAGATCCGAGTAGGAGATCGGCAGCTCCGGCTTCTGCCCGCCGAGGCCGCCTAGGTAGATCTCGTTCTGGTAGCCGCTGAACTCCATCTCTCGCATCCTAGGACGGTCCGCGGCGCCCCATGCGAGGCGGGTACGCTGGTCATGTGACCGCCACGTTCGTGGGGCGGGACCTCGAGCTTGCCGCGCTCGAGGAGCTCACGAGTCGCGCCGCCCGGGATGAGATTCCCGCGGCAGCCGTGATCCTCGCCGATGCCGGAGCAGGCAAGAGTCGACTCCTTGCGGAGGCGGCGGCATCCTCTGGGCGGACCCAGCTGCGGGTGGCCGGGTACGAGCCCGAGCAAGGGATCCCGTTCGCCGCCATCCGCGATCTCTCCGGCCAGCTCGCCGATTTCACGGAGGAGGGCGCCCAACTCGGTGCCCTCCTTTCCGGGAGACAGGGGTTCGAGCCCCTGCAGGTCTTCGAGTCCGCCCGTCGAGCCCTGGAGGATCTCGACGGCATCCTCCTGCTGGTCGACGACCTCCACTGGCTGGACGGGTCGTCCGTGGCCCTCCTTCACTACGTGCTTCGATCCGCGGAACAGGAACGGCTGCCGACCGCACTGCTCGCCGCCGCACGTCCCTCGGCTGACGTCGGTTCGTTCGCGGCTTCGCTCCGCCGCACCCTCGGGGAACGGTTCATGTCGGTGGATCTCGGCAAGCTGGACCGTGACTCGGGGATCCGCATGGTTCGTGAGCTGGCGCCCGAGATGAGTTCCCGCGCCGCCGCCGACCTCTGGGAGAGGGCGGAGGGTATCCCCTTCTGGCTCGAGCTCCTCGCGAGCGGCGACGGGTCCGAGGCCGGCATCGGAGGATTCCTCACGGATCGGCTCCGCGGAGCCGGCGAGGATGCGGCCGCCATGCTCGCCGCCGTCGTCGTGGCCGGCCGGCCGCTTCAGGATGGGGACGCCGCTGCCGCGACCGGATGGCCGCTCGCCAGAGCCAGGGAAGCGATCGCGAATCTGATCCGCGCGGGCCTGGCGGTCGCCCTGCCGGATGGGGTTCGCACGGCCCACGATCTCATCCGGGTGGCTGCCATGAAGGAGATCCCCGCGGCCCACATGGCCCAGCTCCATGGACGACTCGCAAAACGACTGGAGGGAGAGGCGTATGAGAATCCCCTCCTCCTGCTCGAGGCCCTGGACCACCGCCAGGCCGGCAACTTTCCCGCGGACGCCGTCGCCCTTCGTCTTGCTCGCTCCCCGCAGCGGCGCCTCCTGGGACGGGAGGGACTGAGTCGAATAATGCGCCTCATCGAGCGGGCGGACCCGCGAACCTCCATCACTTCGGAACTACATGCCGAGCTGGCAACGCTAGCGGTTGAGCTCGGGGAGCATCGAACGGCCCTGGAACTCTGGGCCATCCTGGTGGATCGCTTGTCGGAGCCCACGGCCCGAGCCGAGGCGGCCCTCGGTGCCGCGAGGGCCGGATACGAGCTGGAGCGTCGCGACGAGACCTGGGCCTTCCTGGGGCGGGCGCGATCACTCGCCCCGGCGGATACGACGGTCGCGATGGAGGCCGACGCGTTGGAGGCGACGGTCCTGCGGTGGATGGATCACCGCCCCGACGAGGCCCGCGCGGCCGCCGATCGCGCCATCGCCTCGGCTCGGGCGACCGGCACGGGCGAGATGTCGCTCGCGACGCGGATGGGGTACCTGCACGCGCTGGCCGCGCTCAACGATGCCGCGCTGCAGGATGACGACCCGGCGAGGATGCTCGACATCTCCGAGGAGATCGTTGGCGCGGCGCGCGCGCACGACGAGCCGACTTACCTCCGCGCCCTCACCCGCGGTGGGTTCGCCCTCTTCTCCCTAGGCCGGCCCGCCGAGGCGGAGCTGCGGCTCCGGAGCGCGTGGCACGAGGCTCGAGGCAGCTACCTGCACGTCGCCATGGTCGACGCGGGATTCTGGCTCGCGCGGGCTCTCCTGGCTTGGGGCCGGGTTCTCGAGGCGGAGGAGGTGGCCTCGGAGGTCGCGGCGCTCGGGCAACGGGTCGGGTTCACTTCCCGGCAGATCCATAACTGGCTCCACGGAGCCCGGATGTCCCGGGGAGACTGGGAGGTGGCAACGGACGCCCTCCGGAGAGAGGCCGAGGCGGAGCAGGACCCACATTTCCGGCTCGCCCTGCAACTGAGCGTGGCGGCGGGACTGTCTCGCCTTGATCCCTCCCGGGCGCGCGAAGAGGTGCTGGGCAGGTTGGCCGCGGGGCGGCATGACGCCGACGAGGTCGGGTGCCGCAGGTGCTGGGGGGAGCTGATCCTGCGGGGCGCCGACGCTCGGGCCCGGGTGGGCGACGAAGAAGGGTCCTCCCAGTGGATCGACGATTGGGAAGCGGGGCACCAGCCCGCCTACCCCATCGCAGCCTGGTGGAGGCGACGCGCCGGGGCCTCCCTGTCCCTGGTTCGAGGCTCGGACGATGCCGTTCAGGCGCTCGAGGCGGTTGCGACGGAAGCGGATGGACTTGGTCTTCGGTTGGAGTCGATCTGGGCGCGCATCGACCTCGCGGGCATGGTCGGTGTGGACGACCGGGACCGAGCCACCGCGCTCCTGACCGGAGCTGCGGAAGCGGCCGGCTCCCTCGGTGCCGAGACCGAGCTCCGCGTTGCCGAGCAGGCGCTCCGCAAGCTGGGCGTGAGGACGTGGCGGCGGGGAACTTCGACGAGTGGGGAGGCCCTCGAGCTGCTGAGCGAGCGCGAGCGGCAGGTTGCTCGCCTCGTCGCTTCCGGGGCCAGCAACCCGGAGATCGCGCGAAGCCTCTTCATCTCTCGAAAGACGGTCGAACGGCACGTCTCCAACGTGCTGGCCAAGCTCGGTATCCGCAATCGGACGGAGCTCGCGACCATGCTTGCCGCTTCCTCCGGAGAGCACGACTCCCGGGATGAGGGAGTTCCCCGATGAACGTCCTCGCCCTCTCGGCCTAGCGTCGACCTGTCGCCGCCACAGGGCGGGACAGGGAGGGATCCATGGCGATGGTGGTGCTGCTCTTGTCCGCGCGACAGGAGGAGATCTCGCTCGGACCGGAGGCCGCTGCGCGGCTCGCCGCGCAGGGGGTTACCCGTGCGGCGGTCCTGCGGGACCGCGACGAGATCGCGGTGCTCCTGGAGGGATGGGCGTTCGATCCGAGCCGTTCGATCGATGCCGCCGTCGAGGCGGTCGTCGGAACGGGTGGTCAGTGCCGGCGTCTCAGCTCGGTTGCCGAGGTGTCGGTCTCGAGAGGAGGAAGGTCATGAGGACGTTTTCGCTGTTGACGGTCATCGCCCTGGCGGGCGCGGCTTGCGGGGGAACCGAGCAGGGGCGGAACGCAAGCGCCCCGGCTCCGGAGGTGGACCAGGAACTGGCCATCGTTGCCTCCGAGTTCGGATTCGATCTCGGAGGCGTGGAGTCGGTCGCCGCGGGAGAGATCCAGCTGACCCTGGACAACCAGGGAAAGGAGTCGCACGAGGCACAGCTCTATCTGCTCAACGAAGGCGTCACGTACGAGGAGTTCGCGGCAGTCGCGGCGTCGAAAGGTGAGACGAGCGATCTCCCGGCCGAGGCATCGGTCATGGTGACCCCTGGCAGGGGTGTGACCTCGAACGTCGATTCGGGTGAGAGCCGGACGGTCCCCGCGCCGGTCGAGACGGGGACTTACGCGTTCGTCTGCCATCTGCTGGATGCGAAGACGCTTCGTCCCCACTTCGTGCTCGGCATGATGGCTCCGCTCGAAGTTCGGTAGACCTTCGAGGATCGGTTGCGTGGGGGCCGAGGCGGCGCCCCCACGCGATCGGCTGGTCAGGCATGTGGGTCTGAGGCATCCTTGGGGGATGCAGGGGACGCGACAGCGTGACCACGATGAGCGCGTTCAGGACATCGCAGCGCAGATCCGAGCGCTGGCCACGAAGGGGCAGCGAGCGCACGTCGACAAGGGTGGCGTGCATCACGTGGTGCCCCTTCCAGCCGGCGACCGACGGTTCCGCGGCGCCCGTGTCGATGCCTCGGCCCTCAACGGGATCCTGGAGATCGACGCCGAGCGGCGGACGTGCGTGGCGGAGCCCGGCGTGACGTTCGCCGACGTGGTCGAGGCAACCCTGCGCCACGGGCTGGTCCCCGGGGTCGTTCCCGAGCTCGAGGGGATCACGCTCGGCGGCGCCGTTGCCGGGTGCTCGATCGAGTCCTCGTCCTTCCGCGAAGGCGGCTTCCACGACACGTGCCTCGAGTACGAGCTCGTCACCGGGACGGGAGAGACACTCATCTGCTCGCGGGAGCGCGAGCCGTTCTTGTTCGAGATGGTGCACGGTTCCTACGGCACGCTCGGAGTACTTACGCGCGTCACGTTCACGCTGGTCCCCGCGGCGCCGTTCGTCCGGCTCGAGTACTGGCGCTACCGCGATGCCTCGTCGTTTCATCGTGCGTTGCTGGAGCGATGCCGCGAAGGAGACGTTGATTTCATCGATGGCATCGTGCATGGACCGAAGGAGTGGGTGCTGTGTCTCGGCCTGTTCGTCCATACCGCGCCGAAGCCGAGCAGCTACCGGTGGCTGGACGTGTATTACAAGAGCACGAGGAGGCTGCGCGTCGACCATCTCACGACGCCCGACTACTTCTTCCGGTACGACACCGAGGCACATTGGCTCAGCCGCACGGTCCCGGTGCTCGAGTCGAAGCCGGTCAGGTTCCTCGCTGGGAAGGCGTTCCTCGGCTCCACGAAAATGATCCGCTGGTCGAAGCGGCTCGCTCCGGTCTTCAAGCGGATCCGGAAGCGCCCGGACGTCGTGTGCGACTACTTCATCCCCGCCCAACGCGTTCCCGAGTTCCACGACTGGTACCTGCGCGAGGTGGCGTACTTCCCCCTCTGGGTGGTGCCCTACCGCGTGCCCCGGGTGTACCCCTGGCTCGGGGAGGAGATCACCGGACGGCTGGAAGGAGATCTCTTCGTGGATCTCGCGGTGTACGGCATGCGCAACGACGACCCGCACGTCGACCGGTCAGAGCAGCTCGAGGAGAAGGCGTATGAGCTCGGTGGCATCAAGACACTGATATCACGTAACCACTACTCGCCCGAGCGCTTCTGGTCGATCTACAACCAGGCGAACTACCAGAAGGCCAAGGAGCGCCTGGACCCGACGGGCGTCTTCCTAGACCTTTATGAGAAGCTCGGCCGCGTCGGATGAGACCCATCGAGCGATTCCGGGGCTTGTGTCTGAGCGTTGCCATGTTGTTCGCTCTCGCGGCATGCTCGGGAGACACCGCGAAGGAGAGGTCGTCAGGCCCGGTGTTGACTCCACAGCTGGGTGCCGATGGTCCCCTGCACGGGATCGTGATGGTCGCGTCTTCCAGGGCCGATGGCACCTACGGCGACCCGCAGCTCGCTTTCACGACCGACGACACGGAAGTCACCGCGATAGTCCCGTTCGGCGACGAGGCCGAGTCCGGCGGTGCGCTGACCATCCATTGGTACAGCTGGAGCAGCTTCGACAAACGTGAGGAGCTGTTCTCGCACGAGATGGAGGTCGGTCCGGTCGGACATGCGTTTTCTCAGGGGGTATCGGCGAAGGGTTTGGCCCCGGGCGTGTACGAAACCGTCGCCAAACTTGGCGAACGAGAGGTGCGTATCCCCTGGGTCGTTAGGGAGTCGACGGGCCCGGGATCAGCTTCGGCCGGACGCGCTGGAGGAGCTCTCGCACTGTTCTCACCAATCGCTCAGCCTTACTCGAGCGAGGACTGGGAAACTCCCTCACCGGGCACCAGCGGCTGGTACGAGCCGGAAGCGCCCCCGCAGGAACCGGCCCCGCCCGGGCCCTGCCAGCTAGTTTCCGTTAACGCGGGCTTCACTCCCATGGCGGGCTCGAACGGGAACCTCGGCTGGATCGGGGAGTGCTCGGACGCCACCCTCTCGGCGACCGTGTCGGGGCCGCCGGTGGAGGTGGCGGGCCAGGAGACCGCTTTTCCGGGCCAGGGGTTCGTTCGGGCTCAGACTCAGGCCTGCGACCTGCCCGGTGGCAGCGATCTGCCCGGCACGGTTGTGAAGTGGATAGGCGACGTCGGTGAGGGAGGGACCGGATCGGATTCCCTGGCGCTTCCTGACTTCGGCAAGACCCTGGAGGCCGTGATCCAGGCGGCCGACAACACGCCGACCCGTGTGCAATCTGGTTACCGGTTCATCCTTCGGGGAATGGCGATCGTGGTCCCACCCGCTCTGGGAGTCGAGAAGCTCGACGTCACCGTCGGAGGGCAAGTCATCGACTCGGTGGGCAACGTGTCAGGGACGGCCCAACCGGAGCCCTGTGATCCGGGCCGGCTGGGCGCGATCACCAACACGAGCTACACGGTTCCGCAGAGTCCCCCACCGATCATCGACATATGTGCGAAGGCGCGCGGGTTCGATGGGACGGAAGCCGAGAGCTGTATCCAGTTCTATACGGGCGGGGCGTGGAAGGGCCCCGTTACAGGAGAGGGGACTGTGCCGGGCTGCTCTCCGTCGACGGTACCCGTCACAGGAGATCTCCAGATCGTCGTCGGCGGCGACGGGACGGTCACCGGCAGCGTGACGGAAGTCCGAGGAGCGTTCTCCTGCGGTGGGACGGAGGTGCCCGTCGACGAGCAGACGTATACGATCACCGGGCGGAAGACGGCCGAGGCCTTCGAGCTCGACGTCTCGGGAACGGCGGTGACCCTCCCGATCGTCGGCACACAGGCGACGGTTACCTTCGACAACCCCGGGGCCGGCGGCTACGGAGCCAAGGTCACGTACACCGTCGACTGCATCACCTGTTCATAGGGCCGTATCGGTTGGCGGCGTATGCTCGTCTCGTGGTGATCCCCCGACGGTGCGCGGTTGCTCTGATGCTCATCGCAACTGCGTGCTCTGGAGAAAAGGGGACACCAGAGTCATCCGGCGTCAACGAGTCGAAGCCCATGCTTCAGCCTGATGGGCCCCTGCGCGGCCTCGCCCTCGTAAGGGAGGCAAGGGAGGATGGTTCATTCGCCGATCCGCAGCTCGCGTTCACCACGGACGAAACGGAAGCGACCGCGGTTGTCGGGCTCGGAGATGACCTGCCAGTCGACGCTACGTTGACGGTTGCCTGGTACCGGCTTACGGGAATCGACGGTCGCGAGCACCTCTTCTCCCACGAGATCCCCATCGGGCCCGGAGGGCACGCCTTCTCTCAGGGAGTGGCGGAAGGTGGACTCGCGCCTGGCTTGTACGAAACAGTGGCCAGCCTCGACGGGCGTCAGGTGCGCACACCCTGGGTCGTGCGTGTGGCTGAGGATGGAGACGTCGCGCCGATGGGCATAGGTGGCGCTTTCGCGCTCATGTCGGTGACAGGTCTAGCCCAACCCGACTTCGAGCCCTGGAACGTTCCCGAGTCCGGTGAATCCGGCTGGTACGACCCGGAGTCGAGTCCCGGACCCCCTCCGCCGCCGGGGCCCTGCACCATCTACAACAGCAGCATGAACCCTGCCTTCCAGCCGTTCGCCGCGGCGTCTGCAAGCGTCCAATGGTCGGGGACTTGCTCATCGATGGAGCTGACGGCAACGGTATCCGGGCCTCCCCAAACCGTCGCGTCGACGTCCGAGATCGACCCCGAGCGACCGTTGTCTGAGCTCTATGGCAAGTCAGATCTCTGTGATCTCCCCGGAGGCGGCGACCTTCCGGGAACGGTGGTGCGGTGGGTCGCCACGGGAAGCGAGGGGGCGACCGGGTCGGCGACGCTCACCGTCCCCGACTTCGGGTGGACCCTCGAGGCCATCGTTCAGGCCGCGGAGGGGACTCCCAGTCGAGTTGATCCCGGCTACAGGATCCAGCTCCGCGGCATGGCCATCGTCATGCCGACAGCGCTCGGGATCGAGGAGCTCTCTCTGTACGCGGGCGACGAGCTGCTCGACAAGGTCGGCAACGCTTCGGAGACGGCACAGCCAGGGCCGTGCGACTTCGGCCGCTACGGTGCCATCAGCAGGACGAGCTACACGGTGCCGGGAAGCCCACCTCCGGTCATCGAGGTCTGCGCCGAGGCCATCGGGTTCGACGGCACGGAGAGCCGGAACTGCATCGAGTTCTACACGGGCGAGGTGTGGAAGGGAACCGTCACGGGTGTCAGCATCGAGCACGCCGCCCCCTGCCGATACCCGTTCAACGGGGTAGTCACGATCGTGGTGGCGGGGGACGGCGAGGCCACTCTGAGCGCCACATCGACCAGCAGTGGCACGTGTCGGGGACAGTTCGCCTCCAAGTCCGAGCCCTTCGAGATGAGCGGTACCAGGACCTCCACGGGATTCCAGTTCCCGGGACCTTTCCCGGGCATGGGCCCCCTCACCATCACGACCACGGAGAGCAAGGGCTCTGGAACTTCGACCGGATTCGTAGGACCTACCTTCGAGGTAACGCTCGACTTCGATGTGCAATGCACGAGCTGTGAGTAGCGACCTTCGTTCGTCCGAGTCGGTCACGCGCGCTACCTAGTGGGCGGCTCGGGTGGAGGCATCAGAGACTGGACTTCGGCGTCCATGCGGCGGGACTCGATCTCCTGAAACACGCGTCGAGCATGATCGGCGCAGAGGACGACCAGGTCTCCGGGTCGGCTGCGGTCGAGCGCGCGGCGAACGGCTTCCTGCTCGTCCAGCACGATCTCCACGCTGCCGGCACGGGCCCCCTCGCGCATCGCTTCCTCGACACCTTCCAGGACGAGCGCCGCGCAGTCGCCGCGCTCACGGCCCCGAACGTGCTCGTCCTCGCGGATGATGATGTCGTCGAAGTGACGGGCCGCGACATGCCCCAGCTCCTTGATGTCCTCGTCCCGCCGATCGCCGGGAGTCGCAACGACGGCCATCCGCAGGCTGGCCGCCCAGGACGCGCCTCCCGGATGTCCCTGGCCGGTCGGAGCGGCGGCGGTCACGCGCTCGACGAAGTCGCCGACGGCTTCCAGCCCCGCGGGGTTGTGTGCGTAGTCGATCAGCACTTTCACGCCGTTGAGGTCGACGAGGTTCATACGACCGGGAGCCTGGAACACCGATGTGTTGAACGCGCGGAGTCCCTGGCGGATGTCGTGGATGTGCGCGCCCGCGGCGTGTGCGGCGGCCGCGGCCGCCATCGCGTTCTGCACCATCATCCGAGCCCGACCATCGAAGGTGCTCGGCAGCAGGTGCGTGTACGCGATCGGCATCGTGCGCCGCCCCTCGCGGATCACGATGCGCTCGCCCCGCTCGTCCCGATCGAGCGTGAGCGCCTTCCGTCCACGCCGCACCCAGCGCTCGACCAGCTCGTGATGCTCCTGCATCGTGAACAGGATCACCGAGCCCGAACAGTGCCTGCGCATCTCGACAACGAGCGGATCGTCGGCGTTCAGGACCGCGGTCCCGCTGCGGGGAACGGCCTCCACGACGACGCGCTTCACCTCGGCGAGCTTCTCGAGCGTGTCGATCTCCCGCAGCCCGAGGTGGTCGCCGGTGACGTTCGTCACGACAGCGACGTCGTTGCGGCCGTAGCCGAGGCCCTCCCTCAGGATGCCGCCGCGCGCGACCTCGAACACGGCGAAGTCGATCCGCGGGTTCTGCAGCACCATCTGTGCCGATTTCGGCCCGCTCGCGTCGACCTTGCGGACCAGGCGCTCGTCGATGTAGATGCCGTCGGTTGTCGTCATCCCGACCTTGCGACCCATCCGTTGATAGATCTGCGTGATCATCCGTGCCGTGGTCGTTTTGCCGTTGGATCCCGTCACCGCGACGATCGGGATGCGTGCCGGCGTGCCCGGTGGGAAGAGCAGGTCGATCACGTTCTTCGCGACGTACTGGGGCTCGCCCTCGGTCGGGTTGGTGTGCATCCGGAATCCCGGCGCGGCGTTGACCTCGATGATCGCGCCACCGGTCTCGCGAACGGGTTGCGAGATGTCGGGGGTGAGGAAATCGATGCCGGCGACGTCGAGCCCCACGACCCGCGCCGCCTCCTCCGCGATCACGACGTTCTCCTCGTGCGCCTCCCACGTGCGGTCGATCGAGATCCCGCCGGTCGACATGTTGCCCGTGGAGGCGAGCTTGACGATCGTCCCCTTCGGCGGAACGTCCTCGAGCTTGAAGCCCTGCTTCGCAAGCAGCTCCTCGGCGGCACCGTCGACCTTGATTCGTGTGAGCACCTTCTCGTGACCGATGCCGCGCCGGGGGTCCTGGTTCGTGGTCTCGACGAGCTCCGCCACCGTGTGCTCTCCGTCGCCGGTCACGTGCGCGGGCACGCGCTGCGCGACGGCCACCATCTGGCCGCCGATGACCAGCACGCGGTAGTCGTTCCCCGCCACGAATGACTCGACGACCATGAGCCCGCTGCGAGACTCTCCGATTGCTCGCTGGAAGCCGAGGCGGACGCCTTCCTCGTCAGCGATCTCCAGCGACACGCCGCGACCGTGGTTGCCGTCGAGCGGCTTGACGACCACCGGGAAGCCGATCCGCGCTGCACCGGCGACCGCTTCCTCCTCGCTTCGCACCATCTCCGAGCGGGGGACCGGCAGTCCGGCCGACGCCAGCAGCCGGTTCGTGAGGCTCTTGTCGGAGGAGATGTCGACGCCGAGCGCGGACGTGCTCGACGTCATCGTTGCCCGGATCCGGCGCTGATACTTGCCCTGGCCGAGCTGCACGAGCGACCGCTCGTTGAGTCGGATGTAAGGGATGTCGCGGCTGGCTGCCTCATCCACCAATGATTGTGTTGACGGACCGAACGCCCGACGCTCCGCGAGAAGGATGAGGTTCTCGATCTCCTTGAGGAAGTCGAAGCCTTCCTCCGGCTGGACCAAGTGATTGACCAATCGCACGGCAAGACGGCCGGCGGCGACGCCGACCCTCTCCTCGCCGTAGCTGTAGATGACGTTGTACTGACCGGACGCGTCGGCGCTGCGCGTCTTTCCGCGATGTACGTGTGCGCCGGTCTCGCGTTGCAAGGCGATGGCCACGTGCTCCGCGACGTGGCCGACCCATGTCCCTTCCTTCAGCCGCTCGATGAATCCCCCTCGGCGTCCCAGCGAGCAGGTGTGCTCGCGAAGGCCGGGGATCTGCTCGACGAGAGCTTCCGTGAAGCCCGGGAGGGTGTTCGACGGCCAGTGCTCGAGTGACCCGAGGTCAACCAGGAGGCGTACGCAGTTGTCGTAGGACCAGTAGTTCGGTCCTCGGAAGACCTGCGTCTCGAGGATCTTCAGGTCGGGCGTGGCCGGGGGCTTGGCCGTCTCCGGCTCCCGACGGGTCTGCTGCCGGTCGTCGAGGGTCTCGGTACGGCTCGCGCGATCCGATCGGGTCACGGGCTACTCCGACGCTTCGAGCTCACGGTCGTCCCCGGCGGGCAGCAGGTGCCGTGCCCGCAGGTCGTACCGGTAGCCGGAGGGAAGAGCGTGGACGATCGCGCCCGAGACCATCATCGGGCGGTGTCCCTTCATCTGGTGCGCGTCCGTCGTGACCTGGGAGCCGTCGACGATCGTGACAGCTCCACGGCCGATCACCTCGAGCGTGCGGTCGGCATGGATGAGCGCGGCAGTGTCCTCGTCCAGCCCGACGCCGAGGAGCCGCGGTGACAGGGCGACGGCGGCGAGAAGGCGCCCCCACCGGCCGCGCTGCTCGAAATGCTGGTCCACCACGACGCCCTGGACAAGGCCGAGCCCCGCGGAGAGATGGATCATGCGGTGCTTCGGGCTCGCTCCGGAACGGCCGAATGCGACCATGTGCGCGGCGACGGCGCTCGCGCCGGCGGAGGTGCCGCCGATCACCGCACCGCGGTCCTGTGCGGAGACGAGCGCATCCTCGAGCTTCGTGGCGCCCACCACCGTGACCAGGCGAAGCTGGTTCCCGCCGGTGAGGAAGACTCCCGTCGCGTCCTTGACGGGACCGTAGGCCTCGGGCGCGTTGGCCTCCTCGCGCGACATCGGGAGGATCCCCACCACCTTGCCTGCCCCCAGATCCGTGAAGAGCTCCGCATAGCGGACGGCCGCCAGCTCGCCCAGGCTGGAGGCCGTACTGATCACCACGATGTTCGAGTCGGCGCCGCCGGCCAGGTCGATGAATCTGCTGAGGATGACTCGATCCCGGCGTTTGTCCTCGGCCCCGCCGATCATCATCACGGCACCGGATGTCCCGTGGATAGGCTGAACGCTCGCGTTCGGGGTCATGCACCCAGTGTACCGGCCGTATCGCCGCAGGTGGCCGTGAAGGGGTGGGGCTCAGCCGGCTTTCGATACACTGGGCTCTGGAGGCGTCGCCTAGTCTGGTCTATGGCGCGGGATTGCTAATCCCGTTGGGGTGCAAGCCCCTCGAGCGTTCAAATCGCTCCGCCTCCGCGTAGCGCCGGTAGCTCAATTTGGATAGAGCGTCTGACTACGGATCAGGAGGTTGGGGG
>CAZKFH010000003.1:0-131007 GCA_964551945.1 uncultured Actinomycetes bacterium
TTCGGTGCAGGAACAGGTCTGCGCGGGTGAAGGTCGGGATGTACTCCTCGATCGGCGGCACGGGCCCGGGCTGGTCCGGGCAGATCCAGGGATCCAGCGAGGGTGCCCCGCCCGACTCCGCTTGCGCCACGGCGGATGCGACATCCAACGCCCCCGCTCCGACCTCCCACGACTGGTAGCCCGACATCGGGTCTGCCGTGGAGCGGAGGATGCCGGTCACCCTGGCCGCAGTGAGGTAGCAGCCGTTCGCCTCCCGGGCAGCCTCCTGCATCAGGGCGATCGTCCCCGCCACGTGCGCGGCCGCGACGCTGGTACCGGTCAGCGGGACGTATCTGCGGTCGATTCCGGCCTCTGTGTGCGGCCTGCCGCCGAGCTGCGATCCGGGGAGCTGTGCCACGGGAGCAAGTCCCGGCCGGCGGGCGGCCACGACACCGGTACCCGGCGCCGACAACGTCGGCGTGTAGCGGAACGTCTCGCCGCGATCCTGCCGAGCGACGGGATCGCCCCGCGAGGAGTAGCTCTCCAGGGTCGCATCGGACTCTCGGGGTGTCGCAGCGACGGCGATCGCTTCCTTCGCCATCGCGAGGGGGTTGAAGTGACAGGTCTCCTCGCTCGAGCAGTCGCTTTGCGCGGGGCCCTCGTTCCCCACCGGGAAGACCGTGTTGATCCCGTACCAGGCGAGCTCTCGAACGGCCGAGTTCATGGGATGCCACGGTTCGTAGAGGCCGTCCTGCGTCCAGCCCGCGAGGATGACTTTGACCGGCGACATCGGTCGGATGTAAGGGCACTCGGGCGGCCCGCATTCTCCCAGACCCGTTCGGGCCACATACGTCATCCCGGCGAGCGCGCCCATGAGGGACAGGTACGTCCGGCCTTCCCGCAGACAGGGTTGATCGGACAGGCATACTGATGCCTGTGGCATCGTCGAGTCCGTGACCCCGACCCCGACCAGGTCGGCTCCCGGTGCCACCCCCCGGTACCGCCCGGCCGAAGCGGTTCCGTCCCCCGCAGCCACGCTGGCCAGATGCGTTCCGTGTCCACTGGTGAGCTCGGAGTCGGTGAGCTGATCCGAGTAGGTATCGGGCGGCACGCATCCCTCGCTGTACGGGCCGCTGAAGTCGTGCTTGGATCCCAGGACGCGCACGTTCAGCTTCGTCCTCGATCCGTACTCAAGGTCGGGATGGCTGGCGTCGACGCCCGTGTCCACCACGCCGATCGAGACCCCCTTGCCGGTGTAGCCAAGCCCTTCCCAGATCGCGGCGGGGTCGCCGTTGAACGCGGTCCGGACGCTTCGATCCAGAGCCGGCTCGAGGGGATGGTCGCCCCACACGGAGACGGCACCCGGTGCAGAGGCGAGGATCTCCACGTCGCCGGCGTCGGCCGCGCACGCGAACGCGATCGAGAGTCCGTCCAGGACGCGAGCGTCGATGTCGTTCGCGTCCAGGTACGCGGCGACCTCGGATCTGCTCACCTGCCTGCGGTTCCACGACAGGATCGCCGCAGCGGGTGCGTTGGTGGAGATCTGGGCGGTCAGCGCCGGGTCGATCTTTGCCTGAACCGAGGGAATCTCGGACGGGCTGGCTGGAATCTGGGGAAGGGCAAGCACGCTGACCGCGACCAGTGTGCCGGCAACGCGCATGCGAACCCGTCGGCGGATGTTCATCACCACTCAGTAGGTACGCCGAGACGGCATCGGGGTCCTCTGTGCAAGCGCACAAGAGGGGGCGGGGCCCTCGCGAGCGGACCTCTGTACCCTTTCTTGCATGCGCGCCTGGAAGCCCTTCGTGCTTTCCAGCCTCCTTTTCTGTGCCGCCTGCGGTGATGAGGGGTCGGCGAGGGTCGTCGAGCAGCAGGAGCATGTCGGCGCCACCGATCTCGGGGATGTGGTCCTGGGGGCGACCGAGGCTCCCTCCGGCACCGAGTACCTCCCCGAGCGCTCCGGAACGTTGCGAGTCGAGGAGCTGTGGCCGTCCGACTGCTGTCCAAGCCAGCAGCTGCTCTTCCAAGACGCGGGGTTCAGTACCGCGTATGCGCGGGCGTTCGAGAAGCCCGGACACACAGGGGATCCCATCGACACGAGGGCCGGTTGGGAGACGGTCAGCTCGGCCGCCGTCCTCTTCCGAACCGAGGAAGGCGCTTCCGCCGCGATGGACTCCTGGCTCGAGTACTACGAATCTCCCGCCCTGCAAGCCCTCCCGGCGGACGGCCTCGGCGATGAGGCGATCGCCGTGACCGGGAGCCCGGAGGCCCCTGCCGAGATCTTCTTCCTCTATCTGTGGCGCGTCGACCGCGCGGTGCTGAACCTGCGCGTGTCTGCGGGAACGGGGACCGTCTCGGTCGCCGACGTCCGCGCGCTCGTTGACCTGATGGACTCGCGCGTCACGTGAGGCCGGCGGAGGTCGTGACCAGGTCCGCGGACTACCTGGCTCGCCACGGCGTCGAGAGCTCTCGCGAGACGGCCGAGGCGCTCCTCGCGTACTTCCTCGGAACCGATCGCGCGGGACTGTACGCACGCGACGAAGGGCTCGACACGAGAACGGCGAAGATGTTCGGCCGAGCGTTGTGCCAGCGGTGCCACGGCGTCCCGCTCCAGTACCTCACGGGGGAGCAGCAGTTCTTCGACCTGGTGCTCGGCGTGGCTCCCGGTGTGTTCGTGCCCCGCCCCGAGACCGAGGTGCTCGTCGAGCGAACCCTCGATGTCGTGGGACCAGGAGACGGCGTCGTGGCGGACGTGGGTACGGGCACCGGCGCCATCGCTTTGGCGATCAAGCGATTCCGTCCCGATGTCCGCGTGCTGGCGACCGACATGTCGGATGAGGCGATCGCGGTCGCGCGGGCGAACGCCTCTCGTCACGGCCTGGAGGTCGAGGTGCTCCAGGGTGATCTGCTCTCCCCCCTTCCTCCCGAGCTGCGCGGCATGGTGGACGTCGTGGTGAGCAACCCGCCCTACGTGACCGAGGAGGAGTACGCCACACTCCCGGACGAGGTCCGGAGGGAGCCCTACGAGGCGCTGGTTGGCGGCACGAACGTGCACCGGCGGCTCGCGGCGTCGTCGGGGGAGTGGCTTCGCGGGGACGGGTGGCTCGTGATGGAGATCGGTGCGACGCAGGCGAGCGAGGTCGCTGAATCTCTGGAGGAGTCCTTCGAGTCCGTGGAGGTCCTGCCGGATCTCACGGGTCGTGATCGCGTGATCCGCGCTCGGCGCCGTGGCTGAGGTCTTCGACGCCGAGAGTCCGGCAGCGATCGACACAGCGGTGGCCGCGCTTGCCACCGGCGGTCTTGTCGTGTTCCCGACCGACACCATGTTCGGCGTCGCTGCCGACCCCACCGTGACCGGCGCTACCGAGGCGGTGTTCGCGGCGAAGCAGCGCCCTCGTGATCTGACGCTTCCGATCCTGGTCGCGGGGCTCGACCAGGCACGAGCTGTTGTCGCTCTGGACGCGAGGGCCGAGGCGCTGGCCGCCCGGTATTGGCCGGGCCCGCTGACGCTCGTGCTGGCCCGCACGCAGTCGTCGCGACGATGGGACCTGGGGGAGGAGCGCGAAACCGTCGGGATCAGGATCCCCGACCACCCGGTCGCGCTCGCGCTCCTTCGCCGCACGGGGCCGCTCGCCGTGACCAGCGCGAACATCTCGGGCGAGCCGACGCCCACGGACTGCGATGGCGTGCTCACGTCGCTCGGCGAGCACGTGGCCGTCGCTCTCTGCTGGGGACCGCCGCCGCACGGCCGAGCCTCGACCGTCGTGGACCTCACGGGACCGGACGCGTCCGTGGTCCGACAAGGCCAGATCTCCGCGGTCGCTATCGGCACGGTCGCCAAAGGTGCCTCCGAAGCGCTGGAGTAGACTCGCGAACCGTGCGGATCGCGATCGGCGCGGATCATGCGGGGTACCGCCTCAAGGAGGAGCTGAAAAGCTTCCTGAAGGAGGGAGGGCACGAGGTCCAGGACCTCGGGACCCACTCCGAGGAGCCCGCCGACTACCCGCCGATCTGCGCGGCGGTCGGCCGGGCCGTGCGCGACGGAGAGGCTGAGCGAGGCATCGTGCTGGGCGGCTCGGGACAGGGCGAGCAGATCTCGGCGAACAAGGTGCACGGTGTGCGGGCTGCCCTGTGCAACGATCTGTACACGGCGCGGATGTCGCGCCAGCACAACGACGCGAACGTGCTGTCGATCGGCTCTCGCGTGGTGGCGACCGCGCTCGCAACTGAGATCGTCGAGCTCTGGATGGCGACGCAGTTCGATGGTGGACGGCACGAGCGACGCGTGGCCCTGATCACGGAGATCGAGCGCGAGGAGGCGGACGCATGAAGGAGTGGGTGGCGGACTGGGAGGCCCTCAAGGCCAGCGACCCGGAGGTGGCGGAGGCCCTCGTATCGGAGCTCGGGCGCGAGCGGAGCACCATCCGCCTGATCGCCTCAGAGAACTACACGAGCCCGGCCGTGCTCGCCGCCCTGGCGTCCACGATGAACAACAAGTACGCGGAGGGGCTCCCGGGCAAGCGCTACTACGGCGGCTGCCGCTGGGTGGACGTCACCGAGAACCTGGCGATCGACCGAGCCAAGGAGCTCTTCGGTGCAGGCCACGCGAACGTGCAGCCGCACGCCGGCGCGCAGGCCAACATGGCCGCGTACTTCGCGTTCATGGAGCCCGGGGACACGCTCCTCGGATTGAGCTTGCCGCACGGCGGGCACCTTACCCACGGCTCGCCGGTGAACTTCTCCGGCAAGTGGTTCAAGGTCGTGGGATACGAAGTCGATCGCGAGACAGAGCTCATCGACCTCGACAACGTGCGGGACCTCGCGAAGCAGCACCGACCGAAGGTGATCGTTGCGGGTGCGACCGCCTATCCGCGGACGATCGACTTCGCGGCATTCCGAGAGATCGCTGACGAGGTCGGCGCGATCTTCATGGTGGACGCTGCCCACTTCATCGGGCTCGTGGCAGGCGGCGCCTATCCGTCCCCCGTCCCGCATGCGGACGTCGTCACGTTCACGACGCACAAGACGCTGCGCGGGCCGCGAGGGGCGATTATCCTGTCCCGCGCCGAGCACGCGAAGGCGATCGACAAGTCGACGTTCCCCATGATGCAAGGAGGGCCGATCGAAAACGCCATCGCGGCGAAGGCGGTCGCGCTGAAGGAGGCGATGGCGCCGGAGTTCCGCGACTACGCCCAGCGAGTGGTTCGGACCGCAAGGGCGCTGGCGGAGGGCCTGCAGGAACGCGGCTTGCGCCTGGTCTCCGGGGGGACGGATTCTCACCTCGCGCTGGTCGATCTCCGGCCGGCCGGCATCACCGGCGCCGACGCCGAGCGTGCGTGCGACGACGTCGGCGTCACGCTGAACAAGAACGCGATCCCGTTCGATCCGCTCCCGCCGATGACGACGTCCGGTATCCGGCTCGGGACGCCGGGGCCCGCAACCCTGGGCATGGACGAGCCCGAGATGAAGGAAGTGGCGGGAGTCATCGGGGATGTGATCGCTGCACCGCACGATGGTGAGGTCAAGGAACGAGCGCGGGAGCGCGTCGCCGCGCTCACCGCGAGGTTCCCGGCCTACCCCTAGTGGCATACATCCCCGTCTTTCTGGTCACGGCGCTCTGCGCGTACGTCGCCACGCCGCTCGTCCGTCGCTTAGCGGTGCGGATCGGAGCGATCGACCGGCCCTCGGACCGGAAGGTGCATCCGAAACCGACCCCGACCCTCGGCGGACTCGCGATCTGGTTCGCCTGTCTGGCAGGGCTCGCCGTCGCCTATGCGATGCCGTCGTTCGACCGCCTGTTCGCCTCGTCGTCGGAGCCGCTCGGACTGGTCCTTGCCGGCACGGTGATCGTTGGGCTCGGCTCGTACGACGACGTGCGGGGTCTCGCCGTGCCGGCCAAGGTGGCGGGTCAGGTGCTCGGCGCCGGACTCCTGATCCTGAGTGGGGTGCAGCTCCTGTACTTCTGGCTTCCGGGAACGGGCGTCCTGACGCTGGTGCCCGAGCTCGCGGTGCCGCTCACCGTGATCTGGGTGCTCGCGATGATCAATGCGGTGAACCTGATCGACGGCCTGGATGGTCTCGCCGCCGGCGTGGCCGCCATCGCGGCCGGCGCCTTCTTCGCGTACGTGATCAGCTCTCCCGGCATCACGGAGGAGCCCTCGTCCGCGGGCTTGTTCTCCGTGATGGTCGTCGGGGCGGCGCTCGGCTTCCTGCCCCACAACTTCAATCCCGCGAAGATCTTCATGGGCGACTCCGGCTCGATGCTTCTGGGCCTGGTGCTGGCCGCGGCAACGATCTCAGGGGTCGGGCGCACGGGGGAATCGCCGACGAACGCCCAGCTCGCCGCCCTCGCGATCCCGGTGCTGATCCCGCTGCTGGTGCTTGCGGTGCCGTTCACGGATGTCATCTGGGCGATCGCCCGGAGGCTTCGCCGCCGCCGCCCTGTCTATCGGCCCGACAAGGAGCACATCCACCACCGGCTCCTGGACATCGGGCACAGCCACCGCCAGGCCGTCCTCCTTATGTACCTGTGGAGCGCTCTGCTCGCCGCCGGCGCGCTTGCCATCACGTTCATCCGCAGTCGCTCGGTGGTTCTCGTGGTCATTTTCTCGATCGTTGTGATCCTGGTCGGCACGGCGGTGCCGCGCATGCGACGGACGGGCGGCCGGATCCGCCCATCGTAGTTGTCGAAACCGACGACATTCCTGTGACGGCCTCGTATGATTTGCGGGGGATGAGGGACCAGCGGATTCGGCTCGGGATTGCGGCCGTCGTGATGGCGTTGCTCGCCGCGCTCGCGCCCGGCGCCGCCGCACAGACGGCACCCCTGCCCGCCACCGTGACGGTCAGCCTCGCGGAGGCCCGGCTCTTCGACGATGCCGTGATCACCGGACGGCTCGACCCGCCCCACCCCGGTGCGTATGTGCAGGTCTCACTGCTCCTCGGGGGTAGAGCGCTCGGGCGTCACGCCGTGCCGCTGTCCTCCGACGGATCCACTTTCGAGACCACGATCCCGGTCGAGCGATGGGGCACATACCGGGCCCAGGCGACGTTCGAGGGAGACGCCGATCACGCGGCGGCCACCTCCACCAGCGAGCCGAAGAAGGTCCGAACGCCACCACCCGTGCGCCAGGGGTCGCGGGGCGAGTGGGTCCTGACGCTCGAGCGGCGACTGGTGGAGCTCAACTACCATCTCCGCCGTCCGAATCAGGGCTTCGACTACCGGACGGCCGACGCGGTCTTGGCATTCCACAAGGTCAACGGGATGGGGCGCGGGGAGGCCGTCACGAAGGCGACGTGGAAGCGTCTCTCGGACCCACGGACGCCGAAGCCGAAGGTGAAGCGGCCGAAGGAGCACATCGAGGTCGACCAGACCAAACAGGTGCTGTACATCGTCCGTGAGGGCGAGATCGACGTGATCGTCCACGTGTCGACCGGTGCCGGGGGAGCGACCCGGGACGGGGTCTTCAACGTGCACCGGAAGATCGCCGGGTTCAGCCCGGGGCGCCTGTACTACCCGTCGTATTTCGACGGGAACCGGGCCGTGCACGGATGGCCCGACGTACCCTCTTCGCCCGCGTCTCATGGGTGCGTTCGCGTGCCGTACTGGACCGCGAAGTTCCTCCACGAGGTCATGCACTACGGCATGCAGGTCCGCGTCTACCACTAGCCAGATTTCGCGTTGCGACCGCGCCGGGCCCGCCTGTATATTGAGCTTGTGAAAGTTTTCACAAGCGCCCGCAACTCCACTCGCGCCGCAGGTCAGGCCGTTGATACGATGCCGCGGCGCATGTCGTTCCTGAAGCCCGCGAACCGTGATGACGGCTGGGGCGGCATGGGCACCGGGTTCGGCATCGCCTCGACGATCCTGACCGGGATGCTGGTCTGGGGAGGAGCGGGATTCCTGCTCGATCGTCTCCTCTGGTCCTCGAGGGTGCTGACCGGCCTCGGGTTCGTGCTCGGGGCCGCCGGCGCCAGTTACATCGTGTATCTGAGATATGGCAGGAGCGACCGTGAGTCCTGAGCCCGAACGCGAGATGGTTCGTCGCGCCGTGCCCTGGGGGGCGCCCGCGCTGGTGCTGGCTTTGGCACTCGGTGTGATCGTCGGCGACTGGGCGACCGGGTGGTCCGCCGCCATCGGGGTCGGGATCGTGGTCCTGAACCTCGTCGCCCACGGCCTCTCGCTCGCGTGGGCGGCCAAGATCTCGCCGACGATGATCTTCGCCGTCGGCATGGGTGGGTTCGCGCTGCGCCTCGCGACGATCGCGATCACGCTCGTCCTGCTCAACCAGCTGAGCTGGTTCTCGCCGCTCGCGTTCGCCCTCGCGGTGGTCCCGGCCACGATCCTTCTCCTGATCTACGAGGCGAAGGTCCTGTCCGGGCGGATGCAGGTCGATCTGTGGTCGAAAGCGCCGGAGGTTCGACGGTGATCACCCCGGTCCTTGCTCAGTTCCACCCGCCCACGACCAACGACTTCGTCTACGACTGCTGGGGCTCCTCCCTGTCGATCGGAGGGTTCGGCTTCTGCATGAACTTCATCTACTTCCTGGTCCTGATCTCGTTCCTCGTGTTCATCCTGGTGTTCTACCTGGCGTTCCGGAAGCCCCAGGTCGTCCCGGGAAAGCTGCAGAGCATCATGGAGACCGGCGTACAGTTCGTCCGCGAGAGCATCGCGGCACCGATGCTCGGCCAGGACAGCGAGCGGTTCCTTCCGCTGCTGGTCACGCTGTTCTTCTTCATCCTCTTCGGGAACCTCATGGAGGTCGTGCCCGGCATCAACTTCTCCCACAACAGCAGGATCGCGTTCCCGATCGCGATGGCCCTCGTGTCATGGGTGACGTTCAACGTCGTCGGTATCCGCAAGCACGGCTTCTTCGGGTATTGGAAGCACGTGCTGCTCCCTCCGGGAGCGCCTGCCTGGCTCTATCCGCTCCTCGTTCCCATCGAGTTCATCACCCAGATCGTGGTCCGCCCGATTACGCTCTCCGTTCGACTCGCCGCCAACTTCCTGGCGGGGCACTTCCTGCTGGCGGTGTTCTTCCTGGGAACGATCGCGATGCTCCAGAGTGGCGGCCTGCCCGTCATCTTCGGTCCGTTCGCATTCGCGATCTCGGTTGCGCTTCTCGGTTTCGAGATCTTCGTCGCGCTGCTGCAGGCATTCATCTTCTCGATCCTCACCGCTTCCTACATCGGCGGTGCCATGGCCGAGGAGCACTAGCAAAGGGAGGTACACATGTTGGCATTGCTCGCTCAGATCACCGGTGACCTCGACGCGATCGCTACCGTCGGAAAGGGTCTGGTCATCGGGCTCGCCGCGATCGGCCCGGGCATCGGTCTCGGGATCCTGATCGGTAAGTCCGTCGAAGCGATGGCCCGTCAGCCGGAGTACGCCGGGCAGGTCCGAGCCACCATGTTCATCGGCATCGGCCTGATCGAGGCGCTCGCGCTGTTCGGGATCGCCTTCTCGTTCATCATCTGAGGAGCTGGGGAACTTGTACGCGTTCATCACAGCGCTGGTCGTCGCTCAGGAAGAGCACGTCGAAGAGCCGGTCAACGATCCCAAGCACCTCTATCCGCACGCCGAGGAGCTCATCATCGGCGCGGTCGCCTTCGCGGTCCTCTTCTTCTTCATCTGGAAGTGGGTGCTCCCGCGACTCGGCGCGTTGCTCGAGGAGCGGCGGCAGAAGATCCAGGGAAGCCTCGAGGAAGCAGAGAAGACGAAGGCGGAGGCCCAGCAGCTCCTCAGTGGGTATCAGGAGAAGCTGCGCGAGGCCGGCGCGGAGGCCGGAAAGATCATCGAGGAGGCCCGCAAGACCGCGGAGCAGATGCGCCAAGACCTGGTCGCGAAGGCGGAGGAGGAGTCCCGTCAGATCGTCGCCCGCGCCCAGGAAGAAGTGCGTGGCGAGCGCGACCGCGCCGTCGCGGCCCTGCGGCGGCAGCTCGCCGAGGCCTCGGTGGAGCTCGCGGGGCGCGTGGTCGGGGAGACGCTCGATCAGGAGCGGCACATGAGGATCGTCGAGCAGTTCATCGACGACGTGAAGGCCCTCGGTTCGAGCAACGGCGCAAGCCGGGAGAGCTGAGTGGCGCGAGAGGCGATCCGCGGGTACGCCCAGGCCCTGTTCTCGGTCGCGCAGGCCGAGGACGCGCTCGAGGACGTCCAGGACGAGCTGTTCCGTTTCGCTCGGGCCCTCGACCAGCAGAGTGAGCTCCGCGAGAGCCTGACCGACCCGGCCTTGCCCATCGAGCGGAAGAAGGCGGTGCTCCGAGACATCCTCGGCGAGCGTGCGAGCCCGCACACGATCTCGATCATCGGATTCCTGGTCGAGCAGGGCAAGGCGCGCGAGCTGACGGCGATCGTCGACGAGCTGGTGACCCTCGCGTCCGCGCAGCGTGAGTCCGCCGTGGCCGAGGTACGGACCGCCGTGCCGCTCGACGAGCGGCATCAGGAAGAGCTGGCGAAAGCGCTCGAGCAGGCGATGGGCAGGAAGGTCGAGCTGAAGGTCGTCGTGGATCCCTCGATCCTCGGGGGCGTCGTTGCCCGCGTGGGTGACCAGGTGATCGACGGCTCGATCCGGCGCCGGCTCGAGCAGGCGCGAGACCAGATGAGCGAGGTGCAATGACATGGCGGAGCTGACGATCGACCCGAAAGACATCGCGGAGGCGCTGCGTAAGCACGTCGAGTCGTACCGCCCCGAGACCGAGCGGGAGGAGGTGGGCTACGTCACCGACACCGGCGACGGCATCGCCCGCATCCGCGGCCTTCCCTCCACCATGGCGAACGAGCTGCTCGAGTTCCCGCACGAGACCTACGGCGTGGCACTCAACCTGGAGGAGGACGAGATCGGGTGCGTGCTCTTCGGGGATGCGGAGAGCATCGAGGAGGGCCAGGCCGTCAAGCGGACGGGACGCATCCTTTCCATCGGCGTCGGCGACGCCGTCCTCGGCCGCGTGATCGACCCGCTCGGACGGCCGCTGGACGGCGGAGAGCCGCTCGCGTTCGAGACCGAGCGGCCGCTCGAGGTGCAGGCTCCCTCCGTCATGCAGCGCCAGCCGGTGACCGAGCCGCTGCAGACTGGCATCAAGGCCATCGACGCAATGACGCCCGTCGGCCGTGGGCAGCGAGAGCTGATCATCGGCGACCGGCAGACCGGCAAGACGGCGATCGCGATCGACGCGATCATCGCGCAGCGGGAGAACTGGGCCACGGGCGACCCGAAGCTCCAGGTGAAGTGCGTCTACGTGGCGATCGGCCAGAAGGCATCCACGGTCCGCGAGGTCGAGACCGCCCTCCGCGAGGCCGGCGCCCTCGACTACACGGTGATCGTGAACGCTCCCGCCGGCGTCCCGGCGTCGTTCAAGTTCATCGCCCCGTACGCGGGCTCGGCGCTCGGCCAGCACTGGATGTACAACGGCCAGCACTCGCTGATCGTGTTCGACGACCTGTCGAAGCAGGCCGAGGCGTACCGCGAGGTCTCCCTGCTCCTGCGCCGGCCCGCCGGCCGAGAGGCTTATCCGGGCGATGTTTTCTACCTGCACTCGCGGCTGCTGGAGCGCTGCGCGAAGCTCTCGGACGAGCTCGGCGGCGGCTCGCTGACAGGGCTGCCGATCGTCGAGACGAAGGGGGGCGATGTCTCCGCGTACATCCCCACGAACGTGATCTCGATCACCGACGGGCAGATCTATCTGGAGAACGACCTGTTCTACTCCGGCGTTCGTCCCGCGATCAACGTCGGCATCAGCGTCTCGCGTGTCGGTGGAAACGCTCAGACGAAGGCGATGAAGCAGGTCGCCGGGCGTCTCCGTCTCGACCTGGCGCAGTTCCGTGAGCTCGAGGCGTTCGCGGAGTTCGGCTCGGAGCTCGACAAGGCGTCCCAGGCGCAGCTCGACCGTGGTGCACGTGTGGTCGAGACGCTCAAGCAGCTCCAGTACCGACCGCTGTCGATGGAGCAGCAGGTCCTGTCGATCTACGCGGTCACGAACGGCTACCTCGACGACATCCCCGTCGACGACGCGAAGCGGTTCGAGGAGGAGCTCCTGCAGTACCTCGAGACGCGGCACGCCGACATCGCGCGCCACATCGCGTCCGAGGGAACGCTGCCGGACGAGGTTCAGAGCACGCTTGCCTCGGCGATCGAGGACTTCAAGAAGCAGTTCCAGCCCACACAGGAGGGCCCTGCGACCACGGCCGGGGCGGCCGGCGGCCCGGTCGACAAGCGACGCGAGGACGTCGGATGGGACCGTGTCGGCGAGCCCGACCCCGCGGAGGAAGCGGCGGAAGGTACCCCGTAGATGGGTGCGAAGCTCCGCACCGTTCGACGCCGCATCAAGTCGGTGCAGTCGACCATGAAGATCACGAGGGCCATGGAGCTCATCGCCGCGTCGCGCATCCTCCGGGCCCAGCAGCGCGTGGAGCAGATGCGCGCCTACGCCACACGGTTGACCGAAGCCATGGAGGATGTTGCCAGGCAGACGGGCGCGCTGGTCCATCCCCTACTGGAGGTGCGACCCGAGCCGAAGCGCGCGGCCATCCTCGTGATCACGTCCGATCGCGGACTGGCGGGCGCGTACAACGCGAACGTGCTGCGCCGCGCGGAGCGTCTCATGGGACGCATTCGCGGCGAGGGGATGGAGCCCGTGCTCTACGCCGTGGGCAAGAAGGCGCAGTCGTACTTCCGGTTTCGCCAGGCCCCGATCGCGAAGGGGTGGGAGGGCATCAGCGAGGTGCCCGTCTACGAGAGCGCCGGGGAGATCGCGACCACGCTGATCGACGCGTTCAATGCGGGTGAGGTCGACCAGATCCACGCCGTCTACACCGACTTCCGGTCGGCCTTCACTTTGCGGCCGGTCGACCGGCGGATCGTGCCGATCGCACCCGAGGAGGTCTCGGGAACCGCGAGCGGGGAGCCGCGAGCCGAGTACATCTTCGAGCCGGAGCCGGCGGCGCTCCTGAACTCGCTGCTGCCCCGATACGTCACAGCGCTGATCTTCGCGGTGATGCTCGAGTCGGCCGCATCGGAGCACGCGGCGCGACGCCGCGCCATGAAGGCCGCGACGGAGAACGCGGAAGACCTGATCCGCAGGTTGACGCGGGTCGCGAACCAGGCGCGGCAGGCGGAGATCACGACCGAGCTCATGGAGATCGTGGGAGGCGCGGAAGCGCTCCAGCAAGCGACGAAGGAGTGATGATGGCTGACAAGGGAGGCAACGGACTGGCGCAGGGCCGCGTGATCCAGGTCATCGGCCCGGTCGTCGATGTGGAGTTCCCACCGGACGAGCTGCCGGAGATCAACACCGCACTGGAGCTCGATCGGACGATCGACCAGGACAAGCAAACCATCGTGTGCGAGGTCTCGCAGCACATGGGCTCATCCGTCGTGCGAGCGATCGCGATGAAGCCCACCGACGGCGTCGTGCGAGGAGCCCCGGTGCGAAACACCGGCAAGCCGATCTCGATGCCCGTCGGAGAGAAGGTGCTCGGGCACGTGTACAACGTGCTGGGCGAGCCGCTCGACACGGACCACGTGGAGGCGGAGGACTACTGGCCGATCCACCGCGAATCCCCGAAGTTCGAGGACCTCGAGCCGAAGACGGAGATGTTCGAGACGGGCATCAAGGTCATCGACCTGCTGGAGCCGTACGTGCAGGGCGGCAAGATCGGCATGTTCGGGGGAGCCGGTGTCGGGAAGACCGTCATCATCCAGGAGATGATCTACCGCGTCGCCGAGCAGCACGGTGGCGTCTCGGTCTTCGCAGGGGTGGGCGAGCGCACCCGCGAGGGCAACGACCTCATCCTGGAGATGAAGGAGACCGGCGTCATCAACAAGACGGCGCTGGTGTTTGGCCAGATGGATGAGCCACCGGGCGTCCGGCTGCGCGTGGGTCTCGCCGCATTGACCGTTGCCGAGTACTTCCGCGACGTGAAGCGGCAGGACGTGCTGCTCTTCGTGGACAACATCTTCCGCTTCGTCCAGGCAGGGTCCGAGGTCTCGACGCTGCTCGGCCGGATGCCATCGGCCGTCGGGTACCAGCCCACACTTGCCGACGAGATGGGTGAGCTGCAGGAGCGCATCACCTCCACGAAGGGACGCTCCATCACCTCGTTGCAGGCGATCTACGTTCCGGCCGACGACATCACCGACCCCGCGCCGCACACGACGTTCGCGCACCTGGACGCCACCACCGTGCTCTCGCGCGCGATCGTGGAGCAAGGGATCTACCCGGCCGTGGACCCGCTCGACTCGACGTCGCGTATCCTCGACCCCCGGTACATCGGCGAGGAGCACTACGCGGTCGCCCGCCGCACCCAGGAGATCCTTCAGCGGTACAAGTCGCTCCAGGACATCATCGCGATCCTTGGTGTCGACGAGCTGTCGGAAGAGGACAAGCTGATCGTTGCCCGGGCCCGGAAGATGCAGAAGTTCCTCTCGCAGCCATTCTTCGTGGCCACGCAGTTCACGGGGATCGAGGGCAAGTACGTCGCGATCGCCGATACGATCCGCAGCTTCAAGATGATCGCGGACGGCGAGCTCGACCACCTGCCGGAACAGGCGTTCTACATGGTCGGCGGGATCGAGGAAGCCATCGAGCAGGGCGAGAAGCTCGCGAAGACCGGGGCGGAGGCCTAGTGGCCCGACTGAGCGTCACTGTCGTCTCTCCGGAGCGCGAGGTCTACTCGGGGGAGGCCGACATGGTCGTCGCCCACGGAACCGATGGTGACGTGGGGATCCTGGCGGGACACGCACCGATGCTGATCGAGCTGGCCAGCGCCCCCGTTCGACTGTTCGATGGAACGACCGAGCGCGAGAGCATCCAGGTGGACGGCGGATTCCTCCACGTCACTCCCGGGGAGGACGTCACCCGCGTCGACATCCTGGCCGAGAGCGCCGAGGCCCTACCCGCGTCCTAGCGAGATCTGAACGGGAGCGGGGCCTCCCCATCTCGGGAGGCCCCGCCCTCAAGCGTTGGTCTCGTTACTCCATCGTCTGGGGATTCAGGTGATCCACCACCCGGGAGCCGGGATTCGGCAGGATGACCCGGAACACCACCGTGCCTCGAGCGGTATCAGGGGTGTGCACCCCGTCCGAGGCGTACACGGGGGTCCCCCCGCCGGTCTTGAACTTCGGGCCCGTGTACGGGTACGCGGACCAGTTGTCCGAGCCGCTCGCTCCCGGCCCGGCGATGTCGTAGTACGCGATCTCCTTCAGCTTCGTCGGGTCGCTGAAGTCGATCACGTCCACACCACCGGTGTACCAAGCGTTCACCAGCAGGTCCCGATTGATGCCCATGACGCTCATCCCCATGTGCGCGGAGCAGTAGGAGCCCGTTGAGGCGTCGGGACGCAGGTCCCCGACCTGGAACTCGCTCAGGAAGGCTCCCGTTTCGACGTCGGTGAAGAACATCCGGCCCGTCTTATGCGTGCCTCCCGCGGGGTTCCAGGGGCGCGACACCCAGGTCGTCTCCGGCGGGCAGCCAGTGCCGAACGACTCGTCGACCAGGTTCAGCACGGTGCCCTCATTGTTGAACATAACGGAGTGGAAGAAGTCCACCGCGCCGGGGATGTTGCCTGTGCCCCCGGAGCTGACCTCGTCGTCGACGACGACGACTGGATTCAGGGTGTCGGGGATCCCGGTCGCCGGGTCGATGTCCCAGACCTGTCCCTGCTCGGCACAGGCCCCGCCCGCACGGTTCGTGCCCATGTGGACAACGATGTCGTGACAGGCAACAGCCGCCTCCTCCAGGACGCCCGGCGCGCAGAGGCCCCGCTCGCACCAGTCGCTCTTCCCGTCCGGGTCACCGGGGTAGGAGATCGCCGGCTGGACGGAGCTCTCCTCCGAATCCTCCGGGGCGGCGAGCGGCACTTCGACGATCTGGATCACGCCGTGCAGCGGGTTCGCGGGGCTGCCCGGGTCCTCGTCGAATGGGTTTGCGCCGTTCGTGTGCTCGGTGTCCCCGCAGGTCGGTCCCGGCCTGAGCGGGTACGAGGAGACGTACGCGAGGAGCTTGCCCTCGTCGGCCAGCCCCGGATACAGCGTGATCGTGTGGGCACCGCAGTCCGTGTAGACGGCCGCCACCTGGGTGATCGTGGCGAACGGGTTGGCCGGGTCGTCGCTCAAGGTGAAGACCCGTACACCCTCCCAGCCATCCGGGTCGCCGTGGTCCGCCGACCGAGCGGCTCCACATTCGGGACCCTCCATGGTCCGGTCCACCGCGAGGAGCAGCAGGTCGGGGATGTCGTTGCCGTTGCGGTCCCACAGGATCGGGTCCGCCTGCAGACCGTCACAGGCAAAGTCCCTGACGAGCTGAGGGGACGCCGGGTTGGAGATGTCGAAGATCCTGAACCCGCCGACGGGCTGGTCGCCGCGGTAGTAGCCCTGAACCGCGTAGTTGCCCCAGAAGGCGAGGTCCGAGTTGACCTTCGCGTTCGGCGACGTGAACAGCAGATCCATCTTGCTGTGCCGGTCAGCGTTGTGACCGGCGGTAGCTGGTAGGGCGAAAGCGGCCAGCGGCAAAACCAGCGCTGCCACCAAGGTCATCGTTCTGATACGGGACATCCAATCCTCCTCTTTACGAGTGTTCCTGGCTGCGTCCCGGTGGGATGCGCTTGACCAGGAGGACATGACGGACTCGGGGCCGGGCGTGGCCACCGAGGTAGGGCCGCGGGCATCAACCTCCCTCCGGCTCCGTGAACGGGAAGGCGACGGAGCGTGGTAATCATGACTGGTTCTTTTTCACTAGGCAACTCGGGAGGTGGGAAGCGAACGGCCCCCGGGTCACTCCCGGGGGACGTTCGGTGGAGCGAGTCGGCTAGAGGGACTTCACGGTCTCGCATTTGCGGGCCCGGTCGCTTCCCGGCCCGCCGATGCAGGTGTCCTTGCCGGCCTCGCCGACCAACAGGTCGTCGCCGGCGCCACCCTTGCCGGTGTCTTTCCCGCCACCGAGACAGATCGTGTCGTTGCCCTTCCCGCCCTTGACGGTGTCCTTGCCGTTGAGCGAGGCGATCACGTCGTCACCGGTCGTGCCGTCGAGCACGTCGTTCGCCGAGCCGCCGACGATCGTGGCGACCTTGCCCCTGCAGCGGACCTCGGGGATCAGCTGCGTCTGGGTCTGAGGGTTGAGGCTCGCCAGGTTCACCTCGCTCGCAGCGATGTCGGCCCGCAGCGAGAGGAAGCCGCGGGCGCCGCCGTCGCTCGAGGACGGGTCGTGGATACCGTCGGTCGCGTAGATGGTGAGGCTGTCTCCCGCCAGGGCCGGGCCCTCGTACCAGTACGCTGCCCAGTTGTCGAAGCCGTTCACGTCCGCGGCACTCGGCGGGATGCCACCGGCGCCGTCGTAATGGGCGACCTCGGTGGGTTTCGTCGGGTCGCTGACGTCGATCACGGTCACGCCGCCCATGTAAAGGGCGTACACCAGAAAGTCCTTGTCGTCATCGGTCGCGACGAAGTTGCCGAGGTGGGCGCTGCAGTACTCGGTCTCCCACGACTTGTCCGGCAGGAAGTGGCTGATCTTCTTGCCGGTCTGCGTGTCGAAGAAGAAGAGCCGGCCGGTGTCGCCGGGCTGCGAGGCGGTTTCTCCGGAGAGAGGTGTCTCCGGAGGGCAGCCTCCGCCGAACGACTCGTCCTCGAACTTCACGACGCTGCCGTCCCACGTGAACGTGGCCGAGTGCCAGAAGTCCACGACCACCCCGGTGTCGGTCGCGTTTCCCGTTGTCCCGGTCTCGTCGACCGTGTCGTCGTAGACCCAGAGGGGATGCTCTGTGTCGGGGAGCCCATTCGGCTTGATCCGCCACATCTGTGCCTGCTCGGCACAGGCTGCCGCCGCGAGTCGCAGGGGGACGAACACCGCGATGTCGTGGCACGCTCGCATGCCCTGGACCAGGCTGGAGTCGGTTGCGGCGCCGAGGCCGTGCTCCGAAGGAACGAACTTGTTGTCGGGGTCTCCGGGATAGGTGATCTTCGGCTCCGCGATCTCAGTCGCCGTCACGGCGCCCAGTGGAGTCCCGGCGCTCCAGGAGACCTCGACCACCTGGATGACACCATGCAGCGGGTCCCGACCGGCTGCCGGGCCCCGCACGGGACCGCATGTCGGGCCCGGCCGCAAGGGATACGACGCGTTGTAGAGCAGGACCCGGTTGTTCGCCGGGTCGGGCCAAAGGGTGTTCGTGTGCGAGCCGCAGTCGAGATAGACGGATCCGATCTGGCTGGGCACATTCGGGTTGGAGATGTCGAAGATGCGAAGCCCTTCCCAGCCGCTGGGGTCGTCGTGCGCGGTGGTGTTGGTCGCCCCGCAGTTCGGCCCGGACATGGTCCGATCGACGGACGTGAAGGCGATGTCGGCCTGGCCATCTTGGTCTCGATCCCAGACCGTGATGTCGTTCTGGGCCCCGAGGCAGGCCATGTTGCCGACCAAGACGGGGCTTGCCGGACTCGTGATGTCGAAGATGCGGAAGCCCCCGTAATCGCCTTGGTACGCGTAGTTCCCCCAGAAGGCCATATCGGAGTTCGTCAGGTTCCTGCTGTTTGGAGAATTGAACAGCAGCGACATGTTCGGGCTGTGTTCGTCGAACATGTTGTGGTTCGCGCCTGCGGGCAGCGAGACCGTCACGAGCGCCACCAGCGCGATGGCGAGCAGGGGGATTCGGACGCGTCTGAGCACAAAGCACCTCCGGGTCGTGGGAGTGAGCGTGCCCGAATCTATTGAGGGTCCCCCGGGGTGTCAACTCGATCGCGCCGGGCCGGAAAGCAGAGGGCCCCCGGAGGATCTCCGGGGGCCCGGTGCTTGCTACTCGCGTGTTACTCCTTGCCGGTGTAGCGGAAGATCCACAGGCCGCTATCCCGGTCGCTCATCAGGATCAACGGGCGCTTTCCGAAGTCCTTGCCCTGACCCTGATCCTTCTCGGACAGCAGGCACTGGCCGGCACAGAGTGGGTACACACCCCAGAAGTCATTGCCGCCATCCGCGATGTAATGGCCGACCTCCGTGATGCCCCCGGGTCCGAATGTCGCGACCCGAAGACCAGCGTTGTAGTACGAGAAGTACGCGATGTCCTTCTTCAGCCGTGGATCCGTCTTCACCTCGTGGACCGTGAGGCTGCCGAAGCCGGACGCGTAGGCGGGGTCCTGCGCTTCCGGGATCGAGTAGGTGTCGAGCTCCGGCAGGTCGGTCGTGTTGCTGTGGAGGTGGGTGTACCCCCACCCGTCGAACACTCCGCCCCTGGCGAACAAGGTCTCCCCTGGTGTCCCGATAGCGATGTCGGCACCCTCGGATCCGGTGTAGTTCGGGGGTGAGTTGAACAGCTGGTGCATGGCCCGGTGTCCGATGCAGATCGCCGGGATCTGCTCGTCGTAGTCCTCGCCCTGGCTGCCGCAGATGAACGCGTCCGGGAGGAGGCCGTTGCGCGCTCCAACGTGACTCTGTCCGATCGCGACCAGGTCGTACCCTGCGTCCTGGCCGTTCTTCACCTTCGTGGAGAACGTGCAGGTTCCGCGACTGAACACTATGGCGTCCCGCCCGCTCACCGCCTGCGACGGGAAGCTCCCCGCCGTGCAGCCGAGGCCGCCGAACACCGTGTCTCCCGTAAAGCCGCTGGGATAGAGGTCGGCGAGGTCCGGCGTCCAGCCGAACTCGCCGCATCCCGTGTCCCCGGCGTTGGGTCCGGTCGTGATTCGGCAGAGCGTCCGGGTCGGGGAGAAGTCCTCATCGGTGGAGATGACGTAGTCGCCATCCTGGTCGAAGTAGGACTGGTGACTGTTCCCCTCGGGAATCTCGAATGCCGGCTGCTCCGGGTCGGGGCTCGAGTAGTCCGAGTCAGTGACGAAGACCGGTGCCGCCGGATTGTTGACGTTCAAGAGCACTTGACCCGCGTCCCAATAGGAGACGAGCAGGTAGTTCGTTCCATCGATGACTTTCTGCTGCATGTCGTGATGGAAGACGGAGTCACCGTTGGCATAGGAGCCCTGCGCGCCGGGCCAGTCCTCGAGGCCCTGCTCGGCTACGAGGACGGCCGGGCCTGCGCCCGTTATCAGGGGTGTGACGTCGAAGATGTCGACATCCTTGAGATCCTGGTTGTCGGTGCCGACGGCGTACGCCTTGCCATTCCAGACGAAGCCCTGCACCGAGTGGTACGTGTGATGCGTCTGGTTGGCAACGGGCGGAACGTTTTCCCCGAAGGACCCCTTGAGTACACCCGCGGCCGGGTTCGTCACGTCCCAAAGGTTCATTCCGGCCGTGGCGGGGGATGCGGCGTTGCACACTTCGCTGTTGTTCAGGAAGTAGCGGCGGCCGTTGTATTCGATCACGTGCGCACCTTCGCCCGGGTACGTGTTCGGGGGAGAGGTGAGGAATCCGACCTTCGTGGGGCTGGCCGGGTTGCTGACGTCGACAACGTGTGTTCCGGGGCCGTGAGCTGCCGCGCCGGTACGCCCAGCGCATTCGGGAGCCCAGGCGTTGAGGTACGCGTAGTTCCCGAACGCGGTGACATCGGCGATGCCGCCGGGGACGTTCGTAAGCTTCAGCTTGCCGACAAGCTGGATGTTCTTGTTCGACGCCGGCAGGTGACCGTCCGTCGCGCCGTGCTGGTGGTCGTCTTCCTGGACCCGCGGACCGTCTGCGGGGTCGTAATCGTCCCAGCCGTAACTATCGGGAGCTGGGGGGTTGTTCGCCGCGGCGAGCGCGCCTGATCCGAGAACCAGGGCGACGGCCACGAGCAATGACAGATATCGCTTGGGCATCGATTCCTCCAGGTGGGCTAGTGATGCGAGCGGACAATGGCTGAAACGGATCCAGCCAGGGACTGCGAGCTTGCGGGCAATCAGCCTCCCTCCTCTCCGCGACCGGGCGTAGCACGGAGCGGAGTAATAATGACTAGTTCTTTCGGACTAGGCAAGTGGCAGGCGATCCGAGCGAGCCGCGTAGAATCTGCAGGTGGACAGGCTCCTCATCACGGGTGGGCGGCGTCTCTCGGGCGCCGTCGACATCGGCGGGGCGAAGAACTCCGCCTTGAAGCTGATGGCGGCAGCCCTGCTCACGGAAGGCCGGACCATCCTGCGCAACGTTCCGGATATCGCGGACTGCCGCACGATGGCCGAGGTCCTCGAGAGGCTGGGTGCCGGCGTCGAGCGGCGTGACCACGAGCTCGAGATCGACGCCTCGGGCCCCCTCGGGATGGAGACGCCGTACGAGCTCGTGCGCCGGATGCGCGCCTCGATCCTGGTGCTGGGACCGCTGCTTGCCCGTCACGGGAGGTCTCGGGTGGCGATGCCGGGTGGATGCAACATCGGCCGGCGCAAGATCGACCTCCACGTCCGCGGGCTGGAGCGCATGGGCGCGGAGTTCTCCTACGACCACGGCTACCTGGTCGCGAACACCAAGGGCCCCTTGCGCGGCGCCGTCATCTCGCTCGACTTCCCGAGCGTCGGTGCCACCGAGAACCTCCTTATGGCCGCGGTGGCAGCACGGGGGACCACGGTCATCGAGAACGCGGCGCGCGAGCCGGAGATCCAGGACCTGGCCGATTTCCTCACCGCCATGGGCGGACGGATCAACGGCATCGGCACGCCGACCGTGGAGATCGAAGGGGTTGATGCATTCGTCCCGACCGATCACACCGTGATCCCCGACAGGATCGAGGCCGGGACGTTCGCGGTCGCCGCATGCATCACCGGCGGTGACGTCCTGTTGCGCGGAGCTAGAGCGGATCACCTCGATCTGCCGTTCGCGAAGCTCGCCGACGCAGGCGCGCGCATCGCGATCGAGGAAGGCGGCATCCGCGTGACGATGGATGGGCGCGCGCGCGCCGCCGACCTGGTGACCCTGCCGTATCCGGGCTTCCCGACCGACCTGCAGCCGCCGATCATGGCGATGCTCGCGACCGCCGAGGGGACGAGCATCCTGACGGAGAACGTGTTCGAGAGCAGGTTCATGTTCGTGGACGAGCTGAACCGCATGGGAGCGGACATCCGCACCGAGGGACACCACGCCGTGATCCGCGGCGTGCCGAAGCTCTTCTCCGCGCCGGTGCGCGCGCTCGACCTGCGGGCCGGTGCCGCGCTCATCGTGGCGGCGCTCGGTGCAGAGGGTGTGACCGAGATCACGGACGTCGGGCACGTCGACCGCGGCTACGAGGATGTCGACGGGAAGCTGGCGTCTCTGGGGGCCGAGCTCAGCCGCCAGCCGGCGATGGCGCTGGCTCCCTGACCTGCTTCCATCGCATCGCTACGGCGGGATAGACCACGGCTGCGGACAGGAACAGGAATGCGATCGATGCCGTGCCGAACGTGTCGTTGACGACGTAGCCGACCATCCCCGAGAGCGCGAGGACCACGATCGCGCGGCGCCACGGCTCATCGGCTTCGAGCGAGGGGCGGAGCCGCTTCGGTGGTCGGAGCGCAACCAGAAGCCAGGCCGGGAGCCCGAGGACCGCCAGCCACGCGCTCGGTACTTCGGACGTCAGGCGGATGTTCAGCTCGAGCCGCTGCCAGAAGATCTCCACCGCCCCGAGCACTCCACCCTGGCCCACCGCGCGAGAGACATGCGTCTCCCCGGGTAGGAGGCGGTGCGTCAGTACCACTGCGGCGACCGCCACGAGCGCGGCCCCGGCGCCAAGCGCCAGCGCGCGCCGGTCCAAACGGTTCCAGCGCTCGAACGAGAACCACAGCGCCGCCGCAACGGCGAGCGTGATGCAGCCACCAACGTCCGCGCCCAGGAATGGGAGTCCCGCGAAGGCAGCGGCGGACGCCAGCAGCGCGACTCCCCGGCGTGGCCGCATGAGGGCCGCGCCGAGCACCGCGCCGCTCAGGACGATCCCCGCGTAGGGATTGCCGAGCCCGAAGAAACGTTCGCCGTCGAGTGCGCTGCCACCGAGCAGCGGCGTGAGTCCCGAGCGCCACCCCGCAGAGACATCGATCACGACGAGGAACAGACCCGCCAGCGCGACGACCGCCACCGGTTTGCCGAGGCGATCTCCGCCGAGCCGGATCGCGAGCACCGTCAGGACGATCGCGCCACCCGCCAGCGCCGCGATCACGACCGGCCACGCGAACGTGGGGAGCAGGCTCGCCGGGACGAACGTGACGAGCAGCGCGACGGAACCGAGTCCCACCAGAGCCAGAGTCGCGAAGATCCTTCGCGGAATCCGCCACCGGCCGATCGCGAGGATGAACCCGATCAGCAGCGAGGCGATGGTCAGCCCGAGCGCGACTTGACCGACCGGCGTCACCACGCTTCGCCACTCGAGGTATCGGCGATGAAGCTCGGTGGGAGGTTGGCCGGTCACCTCGATGGCCGACCCGACCATCTCCTCCGGTATCGGCGCGTCCAGGAAGTCGAGCACCGTGGGAGCCACGTCGACGTTCGAGACGATGTCGTCTCGTCTCGTCGTGTTCGACGTCAGCCCTCCCGGCTCGCCGCCGCCCTGCAGGAGATCATCCGGCGCCCCAGTGGCCATGATCAACGGGGTCACGGTGTCGCCGCGCTCCCGCATCTTCTCCGTCGGGGGCGTGGCCACGATCAGCACCGCCACCTCGTCCGCGGTGGTGTGCTCGAGGGCGAAGGGCACGAGGCCGGGATCGGGTGAGACGACCAGGCTTGCGTCCTCGAGGATGCCCGTGGCTTCCTCCGCGAAGAACTCGGGAGGCAGCTCGCCGAGGATGGGAAAAGTGTTGAGGAACGCGAGCGGGATATGGCCGCTGACGTCCATCGCAGCCAGCATCGCCGGCCGGCCCAACGCCGATCCGAGGTCGATGTATCCAACGGTCAGGCCGGATTCTGCCAATACGGAGCCCAGGAGCCCCAATTCCGCCTCGCCTGCCGACTCGCGGTACGGAGCGGCATCGATCAGCACTCCGGACGCCGTCTCGGCGAAGAGCACCGGGCCTCGCGGTGCCCCCGACGCGGAGCGTCCCGCGCCGAGGCTGACGGCCGCCTGAGCCTCGTGGTGCGCCTCGCCGCTCGTCGTCATGAGGCCGAGCCCGCCGGAGCGGGCGAGGTCACTCGCGAGCGGATCTCGAAGCGCCTCCTCGTACGGCACGCCGGGCGTAACGATCAGGATGACCTGCCGATCGACCGCCGCGGAGGCCGGCGTCGCGAGGGCGCCGATCGAGAGCGCCAGACCCAGCAGGATCGACGCGGAGCGGAAGCTCACGTCCTCACGCCTCGTCGAGGATCAGGTCCGCGGCCGCCGTGAGGTCGTCCACCACGACGACACCCGGGGGCGGACCGTGATTGGCGCCGGGAAGCAATCCGTGTCCGGTCCGCACCATGATCGACCTCGCCCCGGCCGCCTGGCCGGCCTCGGCGTCGGAAGGGTGGTCGCCGACCATCCATGACCTGGACAGGTCGAGATCGAGCTCCTCGGCGGCCCGGAGCAGCATGCCGGGCGCGGGCTTGCGGCAGTCACACGGCCCGGTGAAGTCGGGGTGATGGGGGCAGTGGTAGGAGCCGTCGAGGCCCACGCCTTCCGCCTCCAGGAGCCGGCGGGTTCGGTCGTTCACCGCCAGGACCTCTGCGTCCGTGAAGTACCCGCGCGCCACTCCCGCTTGGTTCGTGACCACGACCAGCGCGTAGCCGGCATCCGTGAGCTTGCGCAGCGCCGCGGGCACGCCCGGAAGGACGACGACCCGCTCGGGCTCTCCCAGGTGACCGACCTCGTCGATGACGGTGCCGTCGCGATCGAGGAAGACGGCAGGCCTCAAGAGAACAGGGCGGACTCGGCCAGGGCGCACAGGGCGTGACCGACCGCGATGTGGCCCTGCTGCACCTGTCCGCTCGTCTCGCCGGGAAGGTGGATCGAGACCTCCGCAGTTTCGTCGAGGGGCGAGGCGGCCGGTCCCACCAAGGCCACGACGCGAGCTCCCAACCCGTTCGCATCCCGTGCCGCGCGAAGCACGTTCTCCGATCCACCACTCGTGGACAGGCACACGAGCACGTCACCCGTGCGCGCAAGTGCCCGTACCTGTCGCGCGAAGACTTCCTCGTACCCGAAGTCGTTCGCCACGGCCGTCAGGATCGACGTGTCGGTTGTGAGCGCGATGCCGGGGAGAGGATCGCGGTCGCTCGACGCGTCCAGGCGTCCCACGAGCTCCGCCGCCAGGTGTTGGGCGTCCGCGGCGCTGCCGCCGTTGCCGCAGAACAGCACCTTCCCTCCGCCGCGCAGGGCCTCGGCGAGAAGTGCGCCGGCCCGCGCGACCAACGACGGAAGGTCGCCGTCCGCGAGCGCCGAAGCCAGCTTGGCCGAAGCCTCGAGATGTGCGCGTGCCTCGCGCTCGAGCTCTACGGGGCTCGCCACGTCTGGACACCCCGCGGCGCGAAGTTGAACTTCACGACCCGCGCGCCGGCCTCCTCCATCGCCTGCGCGATCGCGGGACGCCCTTCGAACGGGCAGAACAGGAGCAGGTACCCGCCGCCGCCGGCCCCGAGCAGCTTGCCGGCGAGAGCTCCCGAGCGCTTCGCTATCCCGTAGAGGTCATCGATGCGGTCATTCGTGATGCCCTCCGCCAGGTGCCGCTTCGCTTGCCACGACTCGTCCAGGATCTCGGCGAAGGAGGGAAGGTCGCCGGTGAGCAGCGCCTCCTTGAGCTCGAGCGTCAAGGCCTTGATCTGCTCGAGCGAGTCGATGGACTCGCGGCGTCCCTGCCGGTACCCCTCGACCTGCCGCTGCAGGATGCCGCCGGACACCCTCGTCATGCCCGTGTAGCACAGCAGGAGGGAGCCGTGAAGCTCGTTCTCGGTATCGGATGGGATGCGCAGGGGATTGACCACCACGCGGTCCTCGCCGAGGAACTCGATGAAGTTGAACCCCCCGAACGTGCAGGCGTACTGGTCCTGCATCCCGCCGGCCTGCTGAAGCTGTACCCGCTCGACACCGTACGCACGGCCCGCGAGCTCGTACGGCGTCAGCGGTGTGTGGTTCAGCTCCGCGACCGCCGCGAGCATCGCGACGACGAGCGCCGAAGACGACCCGAGCCCCGATCCCGGGGGTGCGTCGCAGAACAGGCTGAGGTCGAGCCCCGTGTGGGGGGCCATGTCCTTGAGACACGCCTTGACGAGGTCGAGGTGGCCGTCGAACACCATGTCCTCCGGCGCCGTGTACCGAGCGGAGCCGTTGTCGGAGGTGACGTGGTAGCCGGAGTCCTCACGCGCCGTCAGCGACGCGAAGGAGTAGAGGTCGATCGTGGCCGACAGCACGCAACCGCCGTGATCTGTCGGGTAGGGCATGACATCGGTCCCGCCTCCGGAGAAGCTGATCCGCAGGGGAGCACGGGCGCGGATCGCGGTCTGTGAGGAGACGGGCTCGTGGAGCCCGGAAGGGGTGGGGGCCGTCTTCACGACGGGTCAGTGTAGTGCGTCGATGAGGAGGCCCCGGAGTCGCCCGGAGAGGGCGTCCCAGGTCAGATCGCGGTGGACGCGATCGGCTCCCGCGGCTCCGAGCTTCGCTGCCTTCTCTGGATCGCCGAGCAGCTCGAGGATCCCCTCGGCCACCTCGTCCACCTCGTGCCCGTCGACCACGAGCCCGGTCTCGCCGTGGATGACCGCCTCGGGCGCGCCGCCGGAATCGCCGGCGACCGATGGCCGGCCCACGGCGGAGGCCTGCAGGAACACGGCCCCGAACGCCTCGACCTCGAGCCCGAGCTTCCTCGTCCGGCACGGCATCGCGAACACGTCCCCCGCTCGGAAGTACTGCGGCAGGATGTCGCCTGGCACCTCGCCCGCGAAGATAACCCGGTCAGAGACCTTCTTCCTCATCGCGAGACTCTGCAGACGCTCGAGATCGGGCCCGGTGCCAACGACGAGGAACCTCGCATCGGGGATCTCGCGCAGTATCCAGGGGAGTGCCCGGATGATCTTGTCCTGTCCCTTGCGCAGGGTGAGCCTGGACACGCAGCAGATCACGGGATGGTCGTCGAGGCCGTGCAGCTCGCGGACCTCCCGGTCCGAGACCCCGGGGTGGTACCGCTCGCGGTCGATCCCGGGGGGGAGCAGCTCGATCCGTGGACCCGGCCCTACCATCTGGCGCAGCTCGTCGGCCGCCCACTGCGAGACGCAGGTGACGAGGGCAGCGCGCTTCGCGATCTGCGAGAGGAGGCGACGGGTCACGGGGACCTGGCCGGCCCACAGCTCGACGCCGTGCGTGAACGCCGCGTACGGCACGCCGGTTCGCCGTTCGAGCGTTCGGCCCATCAGCGCGAGGGGAGCGGCGGCACCGAACAGCACGATGTCCGGTCGCTCTGCCTCGATCAGCTCGATGACGCGCTCTCGCACGGGCCCGGTGGGATACATGCTCTTGGTCTCCCAGCGCACGACCGGGTGCGGGTACGTGGCGTCGAAGGCTTCGGCGCCCGGCCAGCTAGAAGCGAACACGAGGACCTCGCCGGTTGGGAAGCGACGCAGCAGCTCTGCCGTGTAGTGGTTGATGCCGCCCACGCGGGGTGGGAAGTCGTTGGTGACGAGGAGGGTCTTCACTGGGCTCTCCCGAAGTGGCGGGCCTGCGGATGATACTCGGGTGGGCTTGCGGTTGGCTGGTGGGATGATGCGAGCCGTGGATCAGCCCGTGCTGACACCGTGGCGGCCCTGGGAGGCCATCCCCGTGGCCCTCGCGGCCCTGTGCACCAGCATCATCGTTGCCGTTGGGTTCGCGGCGGTGGGCGCGGGAGTCGGCGGCACCCCCCTGTTGCTCTCCGCGATCGCGATGCAGGCCTCCTTCCTCGGTTTCTCGCTTGCGTGGGTCACCATCCGCCACCGCCAGGGCCCCGCCGCCCTGGGACTTCGCAGTGCCCGTGCGACCCGCGACCTGGCGCTCGGTGCGTGGATCGGGGCGGGGCTCTTCGCGGGAGTCCTGTTCGCCATCCTCCCGGCCATCGTGGGGCTGTGGACCGTGATCACCGGAGGTCCGCCCGAGCCGATCGAGCAGCCGATCCTGCCGGTCGATCCCGCGCCCCTGCATGTCGTGCTCGGAGCGGCCGCGGTGGTGATCGCCGCCCCGCTCGGAGAGGAGGTGTTCTTCCGAGGGTTCCTGTTCGGGTCCCTGCGCGGACGAATGGGGTTCGCGCCGGCGGCCGCGATCTCGGCGGCAATCTTCGCGATCTTCCACATCTCGCCGCTGCTCGTCGTGCTGATGTTCTTCGTGGGGTTGGCGCTCGCCTGGCTCTACGAGCGCAGGGGGTCCCTGATCGCGCCGATCGGCGCGCACGCGATGTTCAACGTGATCGGCTACACGCTCCTGCTGATGGAACGGACCTGACTCCCGAGACAGCCATCGAGCGGGCCGCGGACATCCTGCGTGGTGGGAATGTGGTCGCTTTCACCGGTGCGGGGATCTCGGCGGAGTCGGGGATCCCGACATTCCGCGACCCCGGCGGCATCTGGGACCGCTTCGATCCCACCGACTTCGGAACGTGGGAGGGGCTCGCGGGCCTGGCGATGACGCGACCCGACGCGCTCGCGGAGTTCCTGGCGGAGCTGCGACGTGTCTTCGGCCAGGCTCGTCCGGGCCGGGCCCACGTCGCCCTCGCGGATCTGGATCAGGCCGGGTTCATGGCCGGAGTGGTCACCCAGAACGTCGATGGGCTCCATCAGGACGCGGGCTCGAGCAACGTGATCGAGGTGCACGGAAGCTTCCGCCGGACGCGCTGCCTTGCGTGTGGGCGCGGGGGCGAGGTCGGTCGTGAGGACTTCCTACTCGACCTGGACCGAGCGATCCTCGGTCTGAGAACGGCGTTCGTGCCGAGCCTCGCCTCGCTGCTTCCCCGGTGCGAGCACTGCGGCGGCCCCGCGCGTCCCGACTTCGTCGCGTTCGGGGAGGCCGTGCACCGACTTGATGAGGCCGAGGCCCTGGTCCGAGGGTGCCGAGTCCTCCTCGTGGTGGGGACATCAGGGGAAGTGTTTCCCGCCGCCAGCCTTCCCGAGGACGCGCGGGCGGCCAGTGCAACGGTGGTTGAGGTCGCCGCGGGGGCCTCGTTCATCGACGCGGACCTCAGGGTTGATGGTCGCGCCGGTGAGATCCTTCCGCTGCTCGCGGAGGACGTTATCGCGCGTCTTCGCTAGCATGGACACATGAGCACAGCGCGCAAGGTCCTTATCGGAGGCGTGACGGCCGCACTGCTCGTGTCCACGGGTGGCGTCGGTCTGGCCAAGACGTACACGGTGAAGGCCACTTCCAGCGACACGTGGAAGAAGGTCCACACGTACATCGGCAAGGGCGACAGCGTGAGCTGGAAGAATCCCGACAGCGAGACCCACGATCTCAACGCGTACGGCGGCGGTTGGAAGCTGAGCGAGGAGCTCAACCCCGGTGACAGTGCCAAGAAACGCTTCAGGAAGAAGGGGACGTTCCGCTACCGATGCGTGATCCACTCGGGGATCGTCAGCGGCGCCTGCAAGGGCATGTGCGGTTTCGTCCACGTCCTCTGACGCGGACTCTCAGCTTGATCTGGGTCGTTACGCCGCGACCTGACTGGTTACGGCGACGGTTTCGAACTCGTCGTCGCCGGCCCACGTCACCGTCACGTTGTGCGTCCCGGCCGACAGACCGAGGTCCGCGGAGAAGGAGCCGTCGGCTCCCGTGGTGGTCGTCAGCGTGGTGCCGCCGGAACGGATCTCGACGGTCTTGCCGGCGAGAGGCTTGTTGACCCAACCGTCGGCGGTGAGGACCGCGTACCGGTCGAGTGCGCCGCTGACCGAGCCGCCCGTGGCAGAGTCGCTGACGCGCAGGCGCGACACCTTCTTGGGCACGGCGCCCTCGAAGTGCATGACGTCCACCCCACGGATGAGCCCGTTGGCGTAGTAGTGGTCCTTGGCGACCGAGATGTCGAACGGCAGCCACTGCGACGCGTTCACCAGGTCGCCGTCCGCGATGTAGTTGCCCAACGTGTTGCCCCACGTGGTCGGCCCAAGGCCGCGTCCGGGGTTGTGCGAGTACTCGGTGTACTCGCCGCCGGAGGTGAGCGTGGCCGCCCTCGGGTCCACGACCCAGGTGCCGCCCATGTACAGGCCCACCGTGATCAGCAGGCGCTCGGGCTGGATGTGGAAGCTGTGCAGGTTGCAGGGGCCGAAGTTCGGGTTGGTCGTCGGCGGGGCCGGAACGGGTTCGGTTGCTGCACCCGTGTAGGGCGCGAACCATGTCCCCATCTTGATCGGGTTCGTCAGGCTGGCTCCGGGCTTGTACTTCCCGCTGATGTCGTAGAAGTGGAGGCCGCCGCCGGGGCAACGGACGTACGTCTGACCCGTGCCGTTGGCGCCCGCACGGAAGTCGGCGACTGCCACGAACGAGGAGTCGGGGGCCGGGTAGGCCTCGTGGGCAAATTCGATGTCGCGATCCCGGTGCTCCAGGACCAGTGTGGGGTTGGCGGGGTCGCTCGTGTTGAGGATTCCCCATTTCCCATCCCCCGCGGCACTGCAGAAGCCCACGTAGGTGAGGTCGGGATTGTTCGGGTCCGGATAGAACTCGTGGCCGCAGAGGAGGCCCAGGCCCGGGATGCCCTTCAGGCCGAGGTCCACGGGGTTCCGGGGGTTCGTGTAGTCGATGATGTGCGTCGGCAGCGTCGTGTAGACATAGTTGTCGCCGATCATCCGGATGGTGTGCGGACCGTCAGTGGCAGGGCTGCTCACCCCGCCTAGCCGTTTCCCCGGGACTGGGGCCGTCTCGGCGGTGCCCAACAGAACCGGCGCCTCGATGTCCGAGATGTCCACGAACTCGACGCCGGGGGTCATCCCGTGCCCCACCGATTTGCCCTGTTCCTCGATCGAGAGGGCGACGATGTTCCGCTCCCCGTTGACCTGCACCCAGGGGTGGTAGTTGACTCCCGGGCTCACGTACCTGCTGACGGTGCTGGGCTTCAGCGGGTCAGAGATGTCGACGATGTCGAATCCGTTCCCGTGGGCAGCAGCCACCGCGTAGCGCTTCAGGGTGCCGTCGGAGAGGCGTCGCTCGAAGAAGTCGAGGGCGTTGCCGCCGACATTGAAGGCGTTCCCGCCGGAGTCCGAGTGAACGTCGTGGTGGCTGACGGTGCCGGTGGAGGGAATCTGCGCGGAGGCAGCGCCGTTCACGAGCTGCACTGCGAGGAGAAGCACGAGGGAGAGGGGTAGATACCGTCGCAACATCCCAGCCTCCATCATCGATCCGTCGGCCCCACGATGATCGTGCCCTGCATGGCCCCGTCCGTGGGGTTCGTTGTCGATGTGTACTTCCACACGCTTTCGGTGTTTCCGAAGTCGTATCGGTAGGACCCTCGAGGAGGGATGTCCCCCGGGGAGTCCATCTCGGTGCATGGGTTGGATGTGACGGGAGGCGCGCAAACTTCCTCACCGAAGGTGCGGGCCTGGGTCCTCACATTGTGAGCCACCGTGTCCAGGTTCACCCACAGTACCGAGGTGTCCCGTGGGATCGCCACGATCGATGGCACGAACTGGCCGGCCTGCATCTCGATCGTCGCGGTATCCGGCGTGTCGAGCACGTGCACGACTCGGTAGATGAGGCCCTGCATGTCGGCGACGTACATCGCCCCATCCGGACCGAATGTGAGGTCCATGGGGAGCACGCCGGTCATGAACTCCCGCTTGCGCTCGGTAAGGCCCGTCTCCGGATCGATGTCGACGTGGGTGATCTTGTGGCCCGTGGGGACGGCGCCGTTGAGGTTCCACAGGCTGCCCCACTCGCCCACGAACAGGTCACCGTCGTAGCGCTGCGGGAACTCGCCCCCGCGCTCGAAGGCGAGCCCGGTGGTCCCGTTGTGCGCCTCCCGGAAGAACATGATTGGCCGCAGAACCTCGCTCTTGCGGCATGGGCCGAAACGGTCGATCGTCGCGGGGTTGGGGTTGTCCTCGGGTTCGAACGTCTCGGGGTGGGGGTGTCCGCCGCCGATCTCTCCGATATCCGGGACCGGGAAGTTGTTCGAGTGGCCGCCGTAGAGGCACGAGGGGAAGCCTGCGTCGTCGATGACCGGGCCCATGATCGGGGCGCCGATCGCGTCGTGACCCACGACCTTCGTGTCGTTGACGTCGGTGCGGAAGAGGGGCTCGTTCGAGGCCGGCTGATCGGACCCGTTCATCGGCGTGTAGATCATCGAGGGATCGCCGGGCCAGAAGTCCACATCGAAGATGTTCCGGTAGCCGGGCGAGACAAGCACGCTCTCGTCGTCCATGCCGTCCGCGGCGAACTCCGCGTCGTCATCGACGCGCACGTTGTTCCTCAGGTCAACGTTGTTCCACGAGGGATCGACGCGGAGAATGGCTCCGGTCCACGGTTTGACCTCGACCTGTCCGGCCGGGCAGGGCTCACCGTCGGGCGGTCCGCACTCGATACCGTCGTCGGTGCCGTTGCCGTTGGCCACGTACAGGGCGCCGTCGGGCCCGAAGGTCATGCCGTTCGTCTGGTGCCGGCCGTTGGGGATGTTGTGCAGAACCGTCCGACGCTGGTCGTAGGTGCCGTCCGCGTTCGTGTCCCGGAGTGCCAGGATGCTGCCCTTGTTGTCGGCGTTGTCGGCCGCGTACAGGGTGCCGTCCGGGCCGAACGTGATCCCGAGGAGCTGTCCGAAGCCCTCGGCCACGATCTGCGGGGGACCACCGACGCCGCCGAGGTCCTCGAACGCGAGGATGCGCCCGTCTCCGAGCCCGAGAAGGACGGCGACGTACAGCCGTCCGTCGGGACCGAAGGTGAGGCTGGAGGGGAGGAGTCCCGGGGTCGCGGCGAAAACCCCCGCGCCGAATCCGACGGGGACGGTTAGTCCATTAGCCGCCTGGGGGAGGCTGGACTGCGAGCTCGCGGGGGTTTGCCCGAGCAGGGATGCCGTGAGGCTCGCTGCGATCAGAACGATCTGCGCCCGCCTGCCGAACCTGCGTGTCAACTGGATTCCTCCCGCGCTGGTGAAGATGCCCTGCGGAAGGATTCACCGCGACTCCCGGGTACCCCTTTGTGCACATGCACAAAGGGCTTTCTGAGGCACGTGGCGTATCTCTCTCCTAGACATGAGCGGGCGCGGGCAGCTTCGTGTGCATCTGGTGGGCATCCTGGTCCTGATCGGGGTGCTGGCCTACCCGGGCGCCCCCGCGATCCCCGCTGAGGCACCTCTTTCTCTCGCCAAGATCGATCCCGTCCTCTCGACGCAGGTCGCGGTCCGGGGCTTCGCTCCGGCGATCCTCACGTGGGACCGCACCCAGGTCGAACGCTCGGAGATCTCCTCGTATCTCGCGGAGAACGAGATCGACGCGAACGTCCTCAACGGGCTCTCCGTCGCCTTCGCCTGCGCCGGGAGCGCCCAGGACCTGAGCCTTCTGGCCGAGGCCCCCGGTGCCGTGTCCGTCTGGGGGGACCGGGCTCTGAAGCCGGCCCTCGACGAGAGCACCCGGACCGCGTTCAACGGAGACCCGAACACGATCTGGCAGGGACAGGGGATCACCGGAAAGGGCGTCGCGATCGGCGTCGTGGACACCGGTATCGACGCGAGCCATCCCGACCTCCAGTCCGGTATCAAGACGAAGCTGAACATTCGCGTGCTGCTCTCGAAGCACGACGTCACCGGGCCCTACTCGGATCCCTGTGGGATCACCGACACTTATTCCGAGCAGCTCATCGACTCCGAGCTCACGAGCGGACACGGCACGCACCTCGCCAGCGTCGCTGCCGGCGACGGCACCGTCTCCGGCGGCCGCTACCGGGGAGTCGCGCCGGGTGCCGACCTCATCGGAGTCGGCGTGAGCGAGTCGACGGCGCCCCAGGCGACGGCCTGCCTGTCCGACCAACCGTGTGCCCCGGAGGGGCAGACCTACCTATCCCTTCAGGGTGCGATCGCGGGGATGAACTACGTGCTCTCGACGGGGCTCGAGGGCTGCTACGCGCCCTACTGCCCGGAGTTCAAGCCGCTCACCGCGAAGGTGATCCTCGCCGGCTGGGTCCAGGAGGGTCTTCACGACCCGTGGCACCCGATGAGCTGGATCGTGGGCGACCTGGGTTGGTACGGGATCAACGTGGTCTTCCCCGTTGGGAACGAGGGCCCCACCGCGAGCGACTGCTCGTCCGCAGCGACCTGCTACTTCAATTCCTATGCCGTCGCGGACATGGCCATCGGTGTCGCGGCCACACCGCGAAGGACTGACGCGACTCTGGAGCCGTACTCCTCTCGAGGCGACCCCATCGCCCGGCAGGCGCGTGGCGAGACCATCAAGTACGCCCCGATGCTGTCGGCTCCGGGAACGGGAGTCGTCGCCGCGAGACGGCCGGGATTCGCTCCGGTCGCACAGCTTCCTCTGTCGAACCTCGGTGGCAAGCCGCACAGCGAGATCGGCATCGATCGCCGGTACGTTCCCCTGACGGGGACGAGCGTCGCCGCCGCCCACGTGGCCGGCGCGATCGCCCTGATGCAGGAAGCGGCGTTCAAGGGGAGCGGCTGCTACCTCACGGCGCAGCGCGTCATCGACATCCTGCGATCCACCGCGGACCCGATGTCCGGATTCCAGGCTCACGAGATCGGTTCCGGAGCGCTCGATGTGAAGAGCGCCGTCAACCAGGCTCGCTCCGGCGGTCCGTCCTCGCCGGATCCCTGGATGTGCCCCAGCTCCTGAGCTAGCCGACCGTCTCCTCGAAGCACCCGTACGACGACCCGTCATCCGACGTTGCCGACCCGTCGAATCTCCAGTCTCCGGGTCCAAGCTGAGCGTCGGCCAGGAAGTGTCCCTGCGTGAGAGGGATAGGGTCGAGCGAGAGGGCCGCGGACCCCGGCATCCAGGCGGTGATCGACGGAAGGCCGTCGACGGCGACCTCCTTGCCGTCGGGACCGATGAACGTGAAGTGCACCTCGAAACGACCCTGGCCCAGGTCGATCACGTACCCCTCGACGGAGCCACCATCGGGCGTGTCCAGTGTGCTGACGGTCGGCTCATTCTGTTTCGTTCCCTCGATCCGAAGGGCTGTGCAGAGCGTCGCGAACTCGAGCGGCACCTCGACCGAGTCGGTGCCCTGCTGCACCAGCGCCGCCACTTTCCAGGGGCCGCCGATCGACAGGTTGCTGCCGGCTCCCTCGTACAACCCATCGTCCGTTGGATCCATCTCCAGTGTCGAGGGGGCGACCTCGGCGGTTCCCAGGAAGGAGAACTGCAGGGCGACGCGCTGAGCCTCGATGGCTTCGCCAGAGTCGAAGTCGTTCGCCTGAAGGGCGAACTGATTCGAGCCCGCCAGTCCCGGACTCACCTCGAGGCGGAGGCGAACCGATCTCGCGAAGTCTGATCCCGTGACCGTGACGCCGGGGGGAGGCCCGGCTCGAGCAGGCACTTGCGCCGGAGGCACGAGTGTCGCGAGGACCGCCGCTGCCCCCACGGCTGCAACCGCCAACGTGAGCTCCCCGCGAGAGATTCTTCGCAGCCCCCGGAGGGATGTCGCCGCTTCCCCAACGTGCCGGAAGCGGTTCACGGCGCCCAGTCCTGCCAGAGCCAGGATGAGCCCCGATTTCACCAGCACGGCGATGCCGTAGCCGGTCGTGAACAATGCACCCCAGTCGCCGATCTCGTTGATGGAGCGGATCACGCCGGTGACGACGACGGCCGCGAGCGCGAAGCCGGCCACCAGGGAGAAGCGCCGAACGGCCGAGGCCTTCGTCTCGCCCGGCTCTCCCCGGATCCCGACCAGCAGGGCCGCCAGGCCGCCGAGCCAGATGCCCGCGGCTGCGAAGTGCACCCACTGCCCCACGACCTTCGCCCAGGCCAGATCGCCGCGCGCCGCGGCGTGGCCCGCGATCACGTGGGCGAGCATCGCGCCTGCCGCCCCGAGTCCCACCACGATCAGGGCTCGACGGCGAGATGCCGGCCACGCACGGGCCGCAAGAAGACCCGTCCCCGCGATCATGATCGCGCCACCCCGATACAGGAGGGCTCGACCCACCTTCGTCGGCAGGAACTCGCCGAACCCGGCACCCGAGCTCTGCTGCTGCGCCAGCGCGAGAACCACGAGGCCGACCACGGATACCAGCCACGCGCACGCCGCCAGCCGATAGACGCCGCGCGGGGAGTCGCCGAAGGCGATACCTCCAACCCAGGCTGCTCCGATCAGGAGGCCCAGCCCCAGGAAGATGATGACACGTCCGGCCATCTCCAGCGGCGAGGACGGGGGTGTCTCGGGGGCTCCGGCAGAGGGAGTTACTCCGGCCGGGGAGACTCCGACCCCGAAGGCGAACGCGCCACCGCTGGGATGGCCATCGACCTGGGAGACGGTTCTCCACGTGACCGTGTAGACGCCTTGTTCGAGGGGCGGCGATGAGACGCTGAGGGCTCGAGGGTCACTCGAGGCCGCGTCGGCTCCACCGACGTCGAGCTCGGCTCCCGTGGTATCGAGGAGGACGATCGAGGACAGTGCCGGTTCGGGCGCCTCGGTGAACCTGAGGACGATCTCGGATGGCGCCTCGGTGAGCGTCGCGCCGTCCGCGGGCTCCGACGCTTCCAGCAACGCGTGAGCATCGGCGGGTCCGGGCAGCATCAGGGCCAGAACGATGGCAGCTCCCGCTGCCGCCCAAACCCGCCGCGCTCTCGTCATACCTCTACGCGGCCGGCCGCTTCCGAAGCGCAACGACGAGGGCGATCAGCGCAAGGATGCCGCTTCCGATCGCGAACCAGAGGGCAGTCTTGTCGCCACCGCCATCGTCGGCCCGGAGTCGGTCGACCGCCTGCGCGAGCTCACCGGCCGTCGGGTCCTGCTCCGGGAACTGGATATCCGCCGGGACATTCACGTTGGAGAAGGTGTCCTCGCTCGAGGTGAAGAACTCATCGATCTCCTGCCCGGCCACGGTTCCGGTGACGTGGTAGGTGTAGGTCCCCGGCCGGGTCGGGATGATGTCCGCCTCGAACAGCCCGGGCTCGCTGAACGCCTCGTCCATTGGAAGCGGTCCGGTGGTCGTCGTTGAGGTCTCGTCGCCAAACAGGATCTCGACCTGGATGTCGGCGTCGGAGATCGGGGGTCCTTCTTCGTCCTCGCTGGGTCCAACTTCGCTGAGGTGAACGCCGGCCGAATTCTGGTACCCCGCATAGGTCGGTTCGTTGCCCCAGCCGACGACCATGACGATGTCGCCGACCACGCGGTGCTCGTGCGCGCCGGCGGGGGCGGCCTGCATGACCATCAGCGCTCCCATCGCAAGCATCGAGAACGTCACCGCGAGCAGGCGGCGGCGTCCCGTTCGGATTGCTCGATTCATGTCTGCATCCTCCCTCAGTCTTGTGCCCACGCAATTGATTCGTTGCGGGGCCGCAGCAGGGACGGCCTTCGTCCCTGCGATCTTCACGCGACGAGAACGGGAGGGGGTGCGCGGCGGCGAGAAAGAAGGAGAAGCCAGGCTCGGGATGGCGGGATCTGGAGGGCAGGTGCGGGGAAGGATTGCTGGACGGTGCGCCGCGTGGTTCGGAGGCGAACGACGATCGCACGAACAGCTCGGTGCAGCAGATCGAGGATCCACCCTGAGAGGACGGCGAGGAGCGGCTGCAGCGCCAGTCCGACGAACACCGCGGGGTCGAAGAGCGCTTCCTGGATGGACCAACCCCGCTCTGCCACCTCGATGATCGAGAACGCAGGGATCTGGATGGCGAGGAGACGGAGTGGGAGCCCGGGACCGTTCCAGGAGGAGTCCATCCGAAAGCTTCGTACCGCTGCCACCAGCAGGATGACGGGGATCGCGGCGAGCAGCGAGGCGGTGGCCAGACCGAGCCACTCGTGGCCGGTGATGTCGAGATGGACGTGCCTGAGGCTCTGGCTCGGATAGGTCAGGAGATACGCCACGAAGTGACCCGCGACGACCCCGACCCACGCGAGCGCGCCGGTAAGCGCCAACCTCGGACGTCTCACAGCTGAAATCCTAGGGCACCCGGACGTGGAAGAGGGCGGAGCGCCCGCTGCTCCGCCCTCTTCTTGGGTCCAGGCCCGAAGGCCGGCCCATGCCCTTTCCCCAGCCCACCGAGTGAAGCCTGGCCGTGAATCCGGCCTGTGGCCCCCCCTTTCCCCGTGAAACTGGCGGGTCTTTCGTCCTGTAAAGCGTCGGTTTCGCCATCGAGATACGGCCTGGAAACGCCTTCTCTCGAAGCGTGTTTTACTTCCGCCGTCCAGCCCGAGGAGGTTCCGAATGGCACAGTTCCCCAGCGAGGAATGGCTCAAGGCGTACATCGAGCGGATCAACGGCAGCTCCTCCTACAAGGAGGCCGCCGCCACGTGGGAGGGCGACGTCACCTACGTGATCGAGGCCGAGCCCGACAAGGGCGTCCCCGAGACGGTGTGGGCATGGCTCGACCTGTGGCACGGCGAATGCCGGGGCGGGAAGATCGTCTCGCCGGAGGAAGGTGAGAAGTCTCAGTTCCTCATCCGCGCTCCGTACTCGCGGTGGAAAGAAGTCATCAAGAAGGAGCTCGACCCGATCAAGGGCATGATGCAGGGCAAGCTGAAGCTCAAGGGTGACCTCCCGACGATCGTCCGGTACGTGAAGGCATCGAACGAGCTCGTCAACCTCGCCCAGACGGTGCAGACCGAGTTCCCCGACGAGCAATGAAGGCCGTCGTCTACGAGGACGTCCAGAAGGTTCGCGTCGACGAGATCGACGAGCCCGCCATCGAGGAGCCCGCCGACGCGATCGTCCGCGTGACGACCTCCGCCATCTGCGGCTCGGACCTCCACTTCTTCCACGGCAAGGCACCGATGCTGCCCGGCGAGCAGCTCGGCCACGAGGGCATCGGTGTCGTGGAAGAGGTGGGCGACGGCGTGGACCGGTTCGCGCCGGGCGACCGTGTCGTCATCGCATTCAACATCGTCTGCGGCGAGTGCTGGTTCTGTCAGAACGGGCAGAACGCGCTATGCGAGAACTACCGGAACATGGGCGGCGGGCTGGCGACCGGCAGCCTCGGTGGCACCCAGGCCGAGCAGGTGCTCGTCCCGAACGCGAACGTGAATCTGCTGAAGGTTCCCGAGGGCATGGAGGACGAGCGAGCGCTGTTCGTCGGCGACATCTTGACGACCGGCTACTACGGCGCGGCGATCGCGGGGATCAAGCCCGGCGATACGGTCGCCGTGATCGGTGCGGGCCCGGTCGGCTTCTTCGCAGCCCAGGCGGCCAGGCTGCACGATCCATCCGAGGTCATCGTGCTCGACATGCAGACCGACCGGCTCCAGCTCGCAGAGAAGATCGGCGCGGTCGCGGTCAACGTCACGGAGCGCAACGCACAGATGGCCGTGGCGGATCGAACCGGCGGACGCGGAGCCGATGTCGTGATCGAAGCCGTGGGAGCCATCCCCGCGTTCGAATCTGCGCTCGAGGTGGTCCGCTCCGGCGGAACCGTCTGCGTCCTTGGGATGTACACGACCGAGAGCGTTGAGCTGCAGTTCGGCATGCTCTGGTTTCGCACGCTGCGGTTCGTGATGAGTGGCTTCTGCCCGGTCCACGCGTACTGGGAGTCGGCGATGCAGGCGGTCGCCGACGGCAAGATCGATCCCTTGCCGATCGTCTCGCACACCCTTCCCCTGGCGGAGGCAGTGAAGGGCTACGACCTTTTCAACCGGAGGGAAGCAACCAAGGTCCTGCTGAAGCCGTGAGGCCCACCGTCGAGTTCCTCGATCAGGAGCCGAACGGCATCGCCACGATGATCGGCGGGTTGATCCAGGCGAACCTCGCGAATCATCCGGACCGTTCGACGCTGCTCAAGCCGGCCATCGTGGGCATCGTCGCGGAGGATGCGCACGTGGCGCTGACGCTCGGGATCTCGCCGGAGCGCGTAACGGTTCGGAACGGGCTCGCGCCGCACGTCGACGTGCTGGTGCGCTCGGATTCGGAGACGCTGACCGAGATGTCGTCGACCCCGCTCCGGCTCGGCTTTCCGGACGCGTTCAGCAAGGCGGGCCGCGCGGTCACCCGGAAGCTCTTCTCCGGGGCGTTGAGCGTGCGGGGCCTCATCCTGCACGCGGGGACAGTCTCCCGGCTGAACCGCCTGCTCTCCGTAGCCTGAGAAGGTGCATTTCAGAGACGCTCGTATCATTGAAGGTGCAATGCCCCGCATCTTCCGGATCCTCCCCGTCGCCGCGATCCTCGTCACCACGTCGCTCTCGGGTGTGCAGGCGGCGTGCGCGAGCGGCCACATCGCCGCGACGCTGACCGACTTCCCGCCCGAGGCGATCTCGAGCCCCTTCTACTGGACGACCGAAGGCAGCGGGAGCAGTCAGATCCTCTTCGTCCTGCGAGCTATCGGGGACGACTGCACACCCTCGGCAATCACCATCAGCTACGCGACCAAGGACGGGTCGGCGACCGCTCCGACCGACTATGCGCCGACCTCGGGACAACGCGCTGTCAGCACCGACCCGACACACGGCGGGAACGATCGCCAGCCAGTCTCCGTGCCGGTCGTCGGCGACCTGGTTCCGGAGGCCGTCATCGAATCGGCCGTCGTTGAGCTGAACGGCGTTCAGGGCGGAGGTCACCTGAGCGCGCCGATCTCCGCCGCGCTGCACATCGTGGACGATGACGGGCCGACGGCACAGATCTCCCTCGACCCCGCTGCGAGCTACCGGCAGCTCGAGACCTTCAACCTCGCGGGTATCGCGGTGTTCCGCGGCGGATCCGCCGGCGGGCAGGTCACGGTGCCGTACACCGTGCAGCCGGGTCCCGGTCCTGCTGCGAGCCCGGGGGGCGACTATCGGGCGGAGTCCGGCACCCTCACCTTCGCGCCCGGCGACAGGATCGAGATGATCCCGATCACGCTGGTGAACGACCGCGACACCGAGGCGGACGAGAGGTTCACCGTGACGCTGACCGGCGCCGAGGGCGGCGAGCTCACCGAGGCGTCGAGCGTGGTGTTCACGATCCTCGATAACGAAGAGCTCTCCGCACCCGAGAGTCTCTTTCATCACCCGCGGAACAAGTTCAAGTACCGGGCGAAGGACTACCGCATCCGCGAGATCCACGTGTTCACCAAGGACAAGGGCGGGTCCGGCGTGACGCAAGCGCAGCTCGCGCTCAGGAAGGACCTGGCAGGAAGCGGATGCGAGTGGTGGAACGGGAAGAGGTGGAACAGCCGCTCCTGCAAGAAGCATCTGTGGGTGCCGATGGGGATCTACGAGCCCGACTTCTTCTACCTGCGAGTTCCCGAGCTTCCGCGAAGCACGGGGGGTATCAAGAGCTACACTGCGTTCTCGATGGCGATCGACGGCGCCGGAAATCGTGAGCGCCGCCTCGAGGCCGGCCGCAACGCCAACACCTTCGACATCAAGTAGCTGGCCCTTCGAGGTCGTTCCGAGTGTCGCTGGTACGCTGGCTCCGTGGATGACGCGGCAGTCGTCGAGGGTGTTCTCGCGGGTGATCGGCGTGCGGTTGCGCGGGCGATCTCGATGGTCGAGGACGGTGCCGCCGGACTTCCCGAGCTGATCGGCGGGCTGTTCGCCCGAACAGGAAACGCGTACACGGTCGGCCTGACGGGATCACCCGGCGTCGGGAAGTCGAGTCTCGCCGCGGAGCTCGTGAAGGCGGCGCGGCAGCGAGACAGGTCCGTCGCGGTGCTCGCGGTTGACCCCACGTCGCCGTTCACCGGCGGCGCGCTGCTGGGCGACCGGCTCCGCATGCAGACTCACGCGACCGACCCAAAAGTCTTCATCCGTTCGATGGCAACGCGCGGCCACCTCGGCGGGCTGGCACTCGCTGCTCCGGAGGCCGTGCGCGTCCTTGACGCGAGCGGCGCCGACCTCATCGTGATCGAGACGGTCGGCGTCGGTCAGGCCGAGGTGGAGATCGCGACGGCTGCGGACACCACGCTCGTCGTCGTCGCGCCCGGGTGGGGCGACGCGATCCAAGCATCGAAGGCCGGCATCCTCGAGATCGCCGACGTGTTCGTCGTCAACAAGGCGGACCGCGACGGCGCCGGCGAGGCCGCGCGGGACCTCGAGGCGATGCTGCACCTCGGCCCCAAGCTGGACTGGCCACCGCCGGTCGTGAAGACGTCCGCCCAGAGCAACGAGGGCATCGATAACCTCTGGGACGCGATCGAGGGGCATCGCAAGCACCTCGAGTCCACCGGCGAGCTGGAGAAGCGACGACGCAAGCGGCTCCTCGGCGAGGTAGAGGACATGGTCGCGGTCCGTCTGCGCGAGCGGATCGACGCGCGGCTGCAAGAAGGCGATCTGGAGGCGCTCGCCGACGACCTGGTCGCGCGCAAGCTCGACCCATACGCGGCGGTCGATATGCTGATGGACAAGCTGGCCGAGGAGAACGCGTGAGCAAGACCGAGAAGTGGCGACAGGACTACCGGCAGGCGGGCGAGCGGGACGCAGACTTCGAGACGATCTCCGGCGAGCCGGTCGAGCCCCTCTACACGGCCGACGACGTCAAGGACCTCGACTACGAGCGCGACCTCGGGTATCCCGGGGAGTACCCGTTCACGCGCGGTGTGTACCACTCGATGTATCGCGGTCGCCTGTGGACGATGCGTCAGTTTGCGGGGTTCGGGACAGCGGAGCAGACGAACGAGCGGTACAAGTACCTGCTGGCGAGCGGCGGCGGTGGGCTCTCGGTCGCGTTCGACATGCCCTCGTTGATGGGGCGCGACTCCGACGATCCTCGCTCCGAGGGCGAGGTCGGCCGCTGCGGCGTGGCCACCGACTCCCTCGCCGACTTCGAGACGCTGTTCAAGGACATCCCGCTCGACGAGATCACCACGTCGATGACGATGAGCGGGCCGGCCGTCGTGATCTTCGCGTTCTTCCTCGCTGCCGCGGAGAAGCAGGGTGTCGACTGGAAGCTCCTCGACGGCACGCTGCAGACGGACATCCTGAAGGAGTACATCGCACAGAAGGAGTACATCTTCCCGCCGCGCCCGCACCTGCGGCTGATGGGCGACCTGTTCGAGTTCTGCGCCACCGAGGTGCCGAAGTGGCACCCCGTCAGCGTGTCCGGTTACCACATCCGCGAGGCGGGCTCAACGGCGGCACAGGAGCTGGCGTTCACGCTCGCCGACGGGTTCGCGTACGTGGAGCTCGGTGCGCAGCATGGGCTCGACCCCGACCGCCTCGCGCCCGGGCTGTCCTTCTTCTTCAACGCGCACATCGACTTCTTCGAGGAGATCGCGAAGTACCGTGCGGCGCGGCGCATCTGGGCGCGGTGGATGAAGGAGCGCTACGGCGCGAAGGATCCAGCGTCCTGGCGACTGCGATTCCACACGCAGACCGCCGGCTGCTCGCTCACGGCACAGCAGCCCGAGAACAACATCGTTCGCACCGCGATCGAGGCGCTCGCCGGTGTGCTCGGCGGCACGCAGTCGCTTCACACGAACGCGCTCGACGAGGTGCTCGCGCTCCCGACCGAGAAGGCCGCGCAGATCGCGCTCCGCACACAACAGGTGATCGCGCACGAGACCGGTGTCGCGAACGTGATCGATCCGCTCGGCGGGTCCTACTTCGTGGAGTCGCTCACGAACCGGATGGAGGAGCTCGCCGAGGAGTATTTCCGCACGATCGACCGGATGGGCAAGGGCTCGATCCTGGAGGGCATGCTCACCGGCATCGAGAGCGGCTACTTCCAGTCGGAGATCGCCGACGCGGCGTACCGTGAGCAGGAGCGGTACGAGAAGAATCGGTTGATCAAGGTCGGCGTCAACGAGTTCATCGAGGAGAACGAAACGCCCCTCGACGTGCTGAAGATCGGTCCCGAGATCGAGAAGGGCCAAGTCGCGTCGATTCGCAAGCTCCGGAGCGAGCGTGACGAGTCCAAGGTTCAGAGCGCACTGGCAGAGCTGCAGGCTACCGCTCGTGACGAGTCGCGCAACATCATGCCGCCGCTGATCAGTTGCGCGCGCGCCTACTGCACCGAGGGCGAGATCGTGAACGCCTTGCGCGAGGTCTTCGGCGAGTACACCGAGACGCCGCGCTTCTAAGACGTTCGAGCCGGCCGCCGCGCGACCAGCTGAAGAACCGCGCCTGCGGCCGCCACCACCACGCCGATCCCCAGGGACGAGGGCACCTCGAGGATGCCGCCCTCCGCGGCCACCGACTGCAGGGTCCGCAGGGCGAACCCGAGAGGGATCATGACGGTCACGAGCCCGACGAATCTACGAAGGAATGTGAAGCCCGGGGAGGCCATCACCAGGAGTGATACGAGCGCGCCGAGCGTGCCGACGAGTAGCAGGATCAGGCCTAGGGTTGGTCCGGATGAAGCAGCCTCGGGGTCGAGGAGCCACGCGGCGCGGATGTCCCGAGGTAAGGACCCGCGGAACGGCCCCTCCCAGTCGAGGATCGCGGACATAACGACCGCGATCGCTCCGATCAATGCGAGCGTTCCTCCCCAGGGGAACCCGGCTCGTCGGGGGATCGAGCCTTCCCAGCCGTCCGACTCCGGTTCCTCCGCTCCCATGGGGAGAACCTCTCCCAGGGGGGCGGTCGGCGAGATGCGTTCGATCGTGCCAGTGGTTGCCTCCGAGGGCTGAGGGGGCGGTTCGGCGGGACGCGATACAGGCCGGGGAGGCGCCGGACGGGGGGGTCGCTGAACAGGGATCGACTCGGTTGGCGCGTCGTGGATCACCAAAGGGGGCGGCGGTGCGGGGGCAAAGAGGTCCTCGACGAGAGCTCCGGCGGAATGGATCTCGTGGCCGTTGCCCGCCGCCGGCATCCCCGCGAACACTTCCTCTTTCGGCTCGGGGGCGCGGGCCCCGCAGCTTCGGCAGAATCGCGCGTCGGCCTCCAGCGAGCCGCCACACCCGGAGCAGTATCGGCTCAACCCCACGTCAACGGGCGCCACGCCGGCCAACGCCTTGCCGCAACGTCCACAGAAGCGATCGGACACGTCGGTGGGGGCGCCACACGCGGTGCAATGGGCCATCGGATCGAGCATAGACCGTGCTCTGACGTATCCCGTGGATTTCGCTGTTCGCCTGACGTCAGATGCAAGAGGATTCTGTTGCAAGGGTTTGCAAGAGGGTGCTTGAATCCATCCGTGCTCGAGGAGGGTGGCTTCAGCTTCGGGTTGCTCGTGAGCGGGTTCTGGTTCGGTGTGCGACACGGCATCGACTGGGACCACATCGCGGCGATCGCCGACATCACGGGGTCCCAGGATGAGCGCAAGAGCGCTCTGTGGCTCGGGACGATCTACGTGATCGGCCACGCTGCCGTCGTGTTCGTCTTGGGCCTGATCGCGATCGCGTTCGGCGACCTCCTCCCCGCCGGCATCGACGAAGTGATGGGTCGGGTCGTCGGCGTGACGCTGATCATCCTCGGTGTCTACGTCTTCGTCTCGCTGGTCCGCCACGGCCGGGACTTCCGGTTGCGCAGCCGCTGGATGCTGCTGTTCTCCGGCATCCGGCGCGGCTCTCGCTGGGTCCGCTCACGGCTCCGTGACACCGAGCGGGAAGGCGAGGAGGGCCGGGGGGATCCCTCGCTGATGCACCACGGCCATCACGGACGCCCGGGACACCACCACCATGGAGCCCCCGAGCCCGACGACACGTTCGCCAACTACGGGACCGGCACCGCCCTCGGCGTCGGGATGATCCACGGCGTCGGTGCCGAGACGCCGACCCAGGTCCTGATCTTCATCGCCGCCGCGGGAGCGGGCGGAACGGCGGTCGGCGTGGCCGTCCTTCTCGCGTTCATCGTGGGATTGGTGCTCTCGAACTCGATCATCACGATCGGTTCCGCCGTGGGATTCCTCAGCGCGTCGAGGAACTTCGCCGTCTACGCCGCTGTGGGTGTGCTGACCGCGGTGTTCAGCCTGATCCTGGGCGTGCTCTTCGTGCTGGGTCAGGAGTCCGTGCTGCCGTCGTTCTTCACCGGGTAGTTACGCGCTGCGCTGGCAGTCCGCGCAGAGTCCGGAGATCGCGAAGTGCCCGAGGTCGGGCCGGAAGCCCCGGTGCCGCTGGATCACCTTTTCGAGCGACTCCGCCTCCTTCAGCGAGAGGTCGTCCTTCTCGCCACAGCTCGAGCACGTCAGGTGCACGTGTCGCGACTCGTCCGCCCGGTGGTACTCGGCGCCTCGCTCCAGGTGCGCGTGCCGCACGATGCCCGCCTGCTCGAGCATGTCGAGGGTCCGGTACACCGTGGACGCATTCACCGCGGGCATCCGTCGCTGAACCCGGCGAGCGACGTCTTGTGGCGTGATGTGTCCCTCGGTTCGAAGCACCTCGTGCAGGATGGCCTCTCGCTGGGGCGTGATGCGATACCCGCGCTCGCGCAAGATGCTGGTCGTGGTGGCGAGGTCGGCCATGTCTCGAGCCTACTGCACCAGCGTTGCAGCTGCGAAGCGCTACGTCGTGCGAAGGAACTCGATCAGCCGCTCGGTGATAGCTTCGGGCTCGTCTTCCTGGACGTAGTGCCGAGCTTCGGGTAGCTCGAGCACCTCGGCGTGGGGATAGACCGATCGCCAGAACTCGAGCAGCATCGGTGGAAACACCCGGTCCCGCATCCCCCACACGACGAGCGTGGGCCGGACGAGCCCTGGGATCTCCGCGGCGATCTCGGCGATGTACGGGGCTGTGGGGTGATCGTGTCCAACCGGCACGTCACGAGCGAAGGCGAGGATCGGCACCCGCGAGTAATAGTCGGGGAACGGTGCTCGGTAGGCCTCGGCGAGCAGCGGCGTGGCGTTCTCCGGCCGCATCCCACCGAACATCGCCTCCACGAACAGGTTCGCGCCGAGCGCGAGCATCTCTCCGAGGCCCCGCTGCTTGAACGGTTCGTGGAACGGCAGCGAGGTTCCCGACGGGAAGACCCCCACGCCTGAGTTCATGATCACGAGCCTGGCGATCCGATCCGGCTCCCGCACAGCGGCGCCGAACCCGATCGCCCCGCCCCAGTCCTGCATCACGAGCGTCAGGTCCCGCAGGTCGAGCTCATGGACGAACGCCAGCAGGTTCTCGACATGCGAGCGCAGCGTGTATCGCTCGTGGCCGGACGGGCGATCCGATCGGCCGAACCCCATGTGATCGACGGCGATCGCGCGAAACCCCGCGGCGGCGATAGGCGGGATGAATCGCCTGTAGATGTACGACCAGGTCGGGCTTCCGTGGAGCATCAGGACGGGCGGCCCCGATCCCTCCTCGACGAAATGGAGGCGCACTTCCTCAGCCACCTGCTGGTACTTGGGCTCGAAGGGGAACGTGCCCTCGAAGTCGCCATGGAGGTCGAGCACCGGCCCACCCTATCGGCGCCTCAACTATCATGCGGTGCCATGGGCAAGAAGGAAGCGGTCGATATGCTCGGCTCGGTCCCCTTGTTCGAGGGACTCTCGAAGAAGGAGCTCGACCTGATCTATCGGGAGGCCAAGCAGACCCAGTTCGAGCCCGGCCACGACATCGTCGAGCAGGGCGCGACCGGCGTCGGGTTCCATCTGATCCTCGAGGGCAAGGCGGACGTCCTCGTCGGCGGCCGAAGGCGAGCAACGCTCGGGCCCGGTGACTACTTCGGCGAGATGTCGCTCCTCGACGGCGGCCCCCGCTCGGCCACCGTGAAGACCGCGTCGGCAGTCCGCACCCTCGCGCTGACGTCGTGGGCGTTCGTCCCGCTCCTCGACAAGATGCCCTCGATCGCGCGCAAGATGCTTGTTGAGCTCTCCCGGAGGCTGCGCGGCCTCGAGAAGTCCCTGCAGCACTGACGCGCTCGACCGCTACGCGGCCCACCCCTCCCTCGCACTACGATGTGCCTTCCCAATCACAAGGAGGCTGGCGTGGGCGAGCTCGTGCGTCTCGAGGTCGAGGACGGTGTGGGAACGATCCTGCTGACCCGCCCGCCGATGAACGCGATCAACGAGGACCTGACCCGCGATCTCAACGAGGTCGCCCTGGAGGCCGGACGGCGCGAGGATGTCGGCGCCGTCGTGATCTACGGCGGGGAGAAGGTGTTCGCGGCCGGGGCCGACGTGAAGATGATGGCCGACATGGACGCGCAGCAGGTGCGGCCGATGATCCAGGGCTTGCAGGAGGTCTTCAATGCGGTCGAGGACATCCCGAAGGTGACGATCGCCGCGGTCACCGGCTACGCGCTCGGCGGCGGTTGCGAGCTCGCGATGTGCGCGGACCTGCGCTACGCGGCGCGCGACGCGAAGCTCGGACAGCCGGAGATCCTGCTGGGAATCATCCCCGGCGCCGGGGGCACGCAGCGCCTCCCGCGCCTCGTCGGTCCGGCGCGGGCGAAGGAGATCATCTTCTCCGGCCGCCAGCTCAAGGTTGAGGAGGCCCTGGCGCTCGGCCTGGTCGACAAGCTGTGTGACGACCCGTACGCCGAGGCCGTCGAGGCTGCCCGGCGCTACTCGCAGGGACCGCTCGTCGCGCTGCGCGCGGCGAAGGCGTCGATCAACTGGGGGAGCAGGACCGACCTTCGAACCGGGCTGACGATCGAGCGCGAGGCGTTCTCGGACCTGTTCTCGACCGAGGACCAGAAGGAAGGGATGCGCTCCTTCGTCGAGGAAGGGCCGGGGAAGGCCAAGTTCAAGGGTCGGTAGTGGCCCGCGCGGCGCTCGACCCCAAGACCGCGAACGTCCTGTATCACGACGCGGCGGCGGAGTCGTACGACGCGAAGTGGGCCATCTCGTTCGATCCGCCGGCACAGGCGTACGTGCGGGAGCGTGCCGAGCGGATGCTCCCCGCGAAGCGGTATCGCCGCGTGCTCGAGCCGGGGGCCGGCACGGGGTTCTTCCTCCTGAACATGTGGCAGACGGGGTTCGTCGAGGATGCGCACGCGACCGACATCTCCGAGGGCATGCTCGAGGTGTGTCGCGCGAACGCGGAGCGGCTCGGGTGCACCGTCGAGACACGCGCCGGCGACGCGGAGCATCTTCCGTACGAGGATCAGACGTTCGATCTGGTCGCGGGACACGCGTTCCTCCACCACCTTCCCGATCCGCCCGCGGCGCTGGCAGAGATGTATCGCGTCCTCCGTCCCGGCGGCGTGCTGTTCATCGCCGGGGAGCCGACGTTGTGGGGTGACCGGCTGGCGGGCGTCGCGAAGTGGGCCGCTCGCACGTCGTTCCGTCTGGTCGATCGACTACCGGGCGTGCGGATCCGTCGCGAGGAACCGGCACCGTCCACCGAAGAGGATCGGGTCCTTCAGGATCTGCAGTTCGACGTCGACCTCCACACGTTCGAGCCGAAGCGGGTCGAGGAGTGGCTGCGCGACGCCGGCTTCGATGGCGTCCGCATCGAGACCGAGGAGCTCGTCGCGAGCCTGTTCGGTTGGACGGTTCGCACGATCGAGGCCGAGGCCGTCCCGGGACTCCTCGGACCGCGATGGGCCCGGTTCGCGTACCGGGGGTGGCGCGCGCTGTACCGGATCGACGACGCCCTCCGCGGCGTGATCCCCGCCGGCCTCTTCTACAACCTGTTGCTCGTCGCCGAGAAACCGCGGAGGTAGCCCACTGCAGCCGGCGTCCAGGCGCCTTGCGCCCCGCTTCTGGGTCATGCGCCTGCGCTATGTCTGGTTCCGCCTTCGCAACCCGCACGTCGTCACCCGCGGCATCGTGTGGATGGCGCGCGGGGTCGAGCTCAGGTGTCGCCGGGGGCTGGGTCACATGGAGATCGGGCGCGAGGTGTGGATCGGCCGGGACACCGCCATCCGGTGCCATGAGGGATTCCTCGCGATTGGTGACGGCGTCGTGTTCGGTGGGCGAGACACCGTGAACTGCTACCTGAACGTGGAGATCGGCGCCGACTGCATCTTCGCCGACGAGGTGTACGTCGGCGATTTCGACCACCGGACCGATGATCTCGACACGCCGATCCAGCGCCAGGGGATCGTCAAGTCGCCGGTTCGTCTTGGCTCCGACTGCTGGCTCGGAACCAAGGCGGTCATTCTCCGAGGGACCACCGTGGGGAATGGCTCCGTCATCGGGGCCTCCGCGGTTGTCCGCGGCCGATTCGAGGCACGCTCCGTCATCGTGGGGAACCCCGCCCGGGTCGCGAGGACCAGGACGAAATAGGCATCCCACCCGAACCTCCGGGCCCTCTCGAACGTTATTGATAGGTAGGGGGGGAATGCCCGAGGCCCGGGACGCGTTTCGGAAGATCGAAGCGCCGTCCGGGGGACGGGGAAAGGGGTGCCATGAGCGACTACGTCAAGGGCTCGCGTCCACGGGAGCTGCCACGGCCGAACCGTACGTTCGAGGACGGCCGTGTGTGCGCCGACGAGGGCTGCAACACGAGGCTGTCGGTCTACAACCGGTCGGCCATGTGCTGGCAGCACACGCCGGTGAAGTTCCCGTTCGTGCGAGGCCAACGCAAGCGCAAGGCCGCCTGACGCCCGCGATCACTGACCGCGGCGGCGCTTGAGGCCGTCCGGCGCGATCCGTTTCGCGATCTCGCGAGCCTCGTCCAGCCGCTCGCCGTCGACGAAGAGCCTGGCGCCCCATTCCATGAAGAAGAAACGCGTGAGGGTGCCGGGGTTCTTGGCCCACCACTCGATGCCGGCGCCCTCCAGCTCCTCAGCGATCTGGTTCGCGTGCTCGTGGGTGAACTGGCCCAGATAGACGGTCGAGGCGGTCACGTGCCGATGCTATCGGGCGGCGCCCCGGCACACCGCGAACAGGTCGAGAGCCCTGTGAGCGCCGGGTGTCAGGGCGAAGCTTCGTGCCGTCACGGTTCGGAGGATCGCGCGCACTTGACCGGAGAGCTCCGGATATGGGGTCCGCACGAGGCGGTGTTGCACCGGTTCCCCGAGCCGTCGGTCGAGCCACCGCAACCGTGGCCCGTGTGTCACTCCCAGGAGCCGAAACTCGGGGAAGTGGGGCCTCAGTAGCTCGGAGAGCTCGTCCGGATCGAACTCCTGGACGTGAAACGGGTTGATCCCCGCCGGGAACGTGAGGCGATTCGGGGTCGAGAGAACGAGTACGCCCCCGGGTCGCAGGACCTGTGAGCATTCCGCAAGGAAGCCGTCCGCGTCGGGCAGATGCTCGAGCACCTGGAGAGAGACGATGCCGTCGACTTCAGCAACAGGCATTCGCTGGAGATCCGCCCGCAGGAAACCGGTACGTGGGTAGCGAGAGCGGGCATGAGCCAGTGTGAGTTGGTCCAGGTCGAGCCCGATCACGCGCCGCGCGCGTCGCGCGAGGATCGCGCTCCCGTATCCCTCCCCGCACCCGGCATCGACGACACGTCCCTCGACCAGCGAAGCCGCAGCGCGGTATGCGGCGACATGCCGGCGGAACCAGTAGTTCTCCGACGCGATGCCCGGAGCGGTTCGCTCGCCGGTGAGCAGGGGACCCTCGCTCAGGCAGGTGCGCAGGTTCGCTCGAGGAACACGCGGATCGCGAGGAACGCATCGCCGTCGGCGAGCGCTTCGATGCAGGCATCCTCGCCGGTCGCGGCGCTCTGCACTTCGTCGGTTTCGAGCTCGCGCCACGAGTCGCCCTCCGGCACGTAGAAGCGCGTGGCCCCGCCGGCGAATCGCTCGACGGTGATCGGGGGCGCCTCGCCGTCACGAAGGATCAGCTGGGTCTCGCCGATCTCCTCCAGCGAACCAGAGATCCACACGAGGGGTGGGTCGGTTGGGCCGCGCTCGGTCCGCTCGATCCCGGGCGATGCCGAGGTGGGCAGGAGCGGCTGCACCAGCAGCCGGTCGACCCCGAGCGCGACGACCGCCCCGATCCCGAGAAGCATCAAGGCACGCACGAACCGCATCAGGCATTAAAGCGCCGAGCGCACCGATGCTGCTGAATCGGGTAGAAATAGGGGCTCATTCGAAGAGAGGACCCCCGCTTTTGAACGTGATCGTCTTGGCCAAGTACGTCCCGAACCCCACGGGCACCCCCGAGATGGGGCCGGACAACCTCCTGGTCCGGGAGGGCGTCGAAGGCAGCCTCGACCCCGGCGACGAGCCCGCGATCGAGGCCGCCTTGGAGATGACGGAGAAAGCCGGGGGAGAGGTCACGGTCGTCTCGATGGGTCCCACGTCCGCGATGGATGCGGTGCGCAAGGCCCTCTCCATCGGGGTACACAAGGGAGTCCTCATCACCGACGACGCGCTGCGCGGAGCCGACACCCTGGTGACGGCAACGGTCCTGTCGGCCGCGATCATGCTTCAGGAGTTCGACCTGGTGCTCGCGGCGGTGGAATCGACGGACGGGTACACGGGGACGATGCCGCAGACGCTCGCGGAGTTTCTCGGCGTCCCCGCGCTCACGTTCGCCCGCGGGTTCGAGCTCACCGACGGCGGCATCAAGATCGAGCGCCAGACCGAGAACGGCTATCAGGTCATCGAGTCCGCGCTCCCGGCGCTCGTCACGGTGACGGCCGGTGCGACGACGCCGCGCTACCCGACGTTGAAGGGGATCATGCAGGCGAAGTCGAAGCCGGTCGAGAACCTCACGCTCGCGGACCTCGGACTGACCCCCGAGAGCGTCCAGGCGACGCAGACCGTCTCGAGCGTGGAACCGGCTCCCGAGCGGCAGGCCGGCGAGGTTGTCGAGGACGGCGAGGCCGCCGTCGAGAAGGTCGTGCAGCTGCTCAAGGAAGCGAAGGTGATCTAGATGGCGTCTGTCTGGGTGTACGCGGAGCTCGACGGGTCCGGCGCCGTGTCGAAGTCCGCTCTGGAGCTCCTGACGAAAGCACGCGACCTCGGTGACTCGGTGGCCGCTGTCGTGCTCGGTTCCGGGGCGAAGGCTGCCGCCGCGGCGCTGGGCGAGCACGGCGCGGCGACCGTCTACGCGTCCGACGACGAGGTGTTCGACACGCATCTGGCGCAGCCGCGGGTCGAGGCCCTGCACCAGCTGATCACCGAGCACCAGCCGAACCTGCTGCTGTTCGCGAGCTCCTACGACTCGCGCGACGTCGCGGGGCGGCTCCAGGCACGCACCGCCTCGACCTTGATGGGCAACGCGACCGATGTGCTCGCGCCCGACAAGGCACAGACCCAGATCTTCGGCGGGTCGAAGATCGTGGACGTCGAGCTCAAGGGCCCGGACCCGAAGCTCGTGCTGGTCCGCCCGAAGTCGTTCGTGGCCGAGCCCTCGGGTGGCTCCGCCGAGGTCGTGGATGTCACCGTCGACGTCGGTGACGACCTCAAGCACGCGCGTGTGGTCGAGCGTCACGAGGAAGAGGCCTCCGGCCCGAAGCTCGAGGACGCCCCCGTGGTGGTCTCGGGTGGCCGCGGGCTGCAGGACGCCAAGAACTTCGAGCTCCTAGAGGAGCTCGCCAAGAGCCTCGGGAAGGCTGCGGTGGGCGCCACGCGGGCGGTCGTGGACGCCGGCTGGGTGCCGTACAACATGCAGATCGGCCAGACCGGCATCACCGTCAAGCCGGATGTGTACATCGCGATCGGGATCAGCGGGGCGACGCAGCACCAGGTCGGGATGCGGGACTCCAAGCGCATCATCGCGATCAACAAGGATCCCGACGCGCCGATCTTCAAGCTCGCCGATCTCGGGATCGTCGGTGACGCGCTGAAGATCGTGCCCGCGATCACCGAGGCGATCCGCTCCTCGGGGTAGCGGGAACCCATGTCGCACGCAGCGCAGCGCGAGGACAGCTGACGCCGTGGCCAAGACGTGGGACCACCTCGACCCCCGGACGACGGTCCGGATGCAGGAGATGCTCCTGCGTTCGATGGTTCGCCGGTTCCTGTATCCGTTCAGCCCGTTCTACCGCGCGCTGTTCGACGAGCACGGGATCAAGCCGAAGAAGATCAAGGGCATGCGGGATCTGGAGCAGATCCCCACGGTCTCCGCGAAGGACTTCGAGAGCATCCCCGAAGATCAGTGGCGCCCCTTTCGCGCGTTGCTGCATCCCGACGAGCACAGCCTGAAGCGCTCGGCCCATCGCCAGCTCCTGCGCCGTGTCGCGAAGGAGAAGCTGTTCCGCGGCGACGAGGCGGCCGAGCGGCTCTTGGCCGAAGAGTTCAAGCCGCTCCATATGCATCTCCCGGATGGACCAGGGCCGTTGATGGGGTACACGATCCGCGACCTCTCTGCCTTCGCTCAAGGTGCGGCGCGGGCCCTCGCCGTCGCCGGCGCGAAGCGCTCCGACGTGATGATCTCGACACTGCCGTTCGGCCCTTCCCTCCCGTTCTGGCACGCGTACTACGGGGCCATCGGGGCGGGGATGTCGGCGTTCCACCTTGGCGGCGGAGCGGTTGTCCGGCCCGGCCAGACGGCGCAATGGATGCAGCGAGTGTCCGCGAGCGTTCTGCTGGCGCAGCCCGGTTACGCAGAGGGTTTGCTGCGCGGCGCGCCGCCCTCCACGCTGGCGGCGCTCCGGTTGCTGCTCCTCTGGGCCCCGACGGAGATGCAGGGAGCGAGAGAGCGGTACCTCGTTCGCCTACGGACCGGCGGCGCGTCGGAGGCCAGGGTCTCGACGCTCCTCGGTATCCCGGAAGCACGGGTCGCGTGGGCCGAGTGCCCGGTCTCGTCCGACCAGCCGGACGTCTCGTTCGGCTATCACACCAATCCCGACCTCGAGCTGCTGGAGGTCGTGGACGAGCAGGGCCACACGCTCGGCGAAGGAGAGGCGGGAGAGCTCGTCTACACGTCGCTGGACTGGCGAGGCTCCGCGCTCCTTCGCTACCGAACCGGCATCGTCGCCCGGCGCGGGATCACCTGGGAGCGGTGTCCAGGTTGCAGGCGGACGGTGCCGAGGGTCGAGGCCGACCTCTCCAGGGTCGAGTGGCGCACGAAGATCCTCGGCGCACGCGGGAACGTGACCGTGGATATCGCCGACGTGATCCCCCTGCTGTGGCGCGCAACCGGCGTCGCGCTCTGGCAGCTCGATGTCGCGAAGGGTGCGGGAGAGCGTGGCACCGACGTCGCCACCGCCTATCTGGCCGGTGCGCTCCCGCGGGACGCGGAGGAGCTGCGCACGAGCCTGGAGCCCTACGGTGTCAGGACGCGCGTCGTCGACTTCGCGCAGTTCGCCCGTCGCCTCGGCGTGGGGCTGGAGCGTCCGGAGGTCCGGGTGCGTGTACGGGACGGCTCGCAGGCGGTCGAAACCGAAGCGCCGGCACCCTAGGCGTCGGGGAGCTCGGCGAACGCACGGACAGGGAACGACGCGCCGCCGACGATCTTCGGCGGTACCGCGAAGAAGCGGAAGCCTTCCCTGGGCAGCGCTTCGAGACCGCACAGGTGCTCGACGATCGGGATCCCGGCCTCGAGCAGACGCGTGTGCGCCGGCCGGACCGGGTCCGTCGTGTCGTCCACGTTGTTGAAGTCCACCCCGAGCAGCGTCGCGCCGTTTTCGATCAGCAGGTCGAGCGTTCCAGCCGAGAGCCAGGGGTCGCCCTGGAAGTAGGCATCCGTTCCCCAGTGTCGATCCCAGCCGGTGCGGATGAGCACGGCGCGTCCGCGGACCTCCTCGGCAGGCAGGTCTATCTCGATCGGTTCTGCGTTGGCGGGCCCGTCGACGACGATGCCGGGGATCCCCGCGAGCCGCTCCAGCCCAAGACCGCTGAGGTCCTCCCGCTCGCGGTGTCGATGAAAGGGTGCGTCCACGTACGTGCCGGTGTTGCCGGGGATGTCGAAGCGCCCGAGGTAGAACTCGGCCTTGCCTTCGTACCGCTCACGCGAGGCATCGTGGTCGAGGTAGGCGGAGAGGCGTGCCTCCGGGAGGACTCCCGGGAACGTCTGCATCCCGTCCTCGATGGTGAAGCTCAGGTCGACGAACATCCGAGGGCCGATGCTACCCTCGAACGCATGGCGAAGGTGCTCGTCGCGATGAGCGGTGGAGTCGATTCCTCGGTCGCCGCGTGCCTGCTCGCGGAGCAGGGGCACGAGGTGCTCGGCTCTCACCTGAAGCTCGTGCACACCGGCGGAGTTGATCATGGGTGCTGCGGGCCCAGTGCGGAGACGGACGCACGCGGGGTTGCCGACCACGCCGGGTTTCCCTTCGAGATCGCCGACATGTCCGAGGTGTTCGAGGAGCGCATCGTGGGCGACTACGTCGCGGAGCACGAGTCGGGTCGGACCCCGAATCCCTGCGTGCGCTGCAACGAGCGCATCAAGTTCGGCGCGTTCCTGGATCGAGCCAACGAGCTCGGTTTCGATTTCGTCGCAACCGGTCATTACGTGCGCACGCAGCGAGATCCTGGCGGTCGGTGGCGCCTCTTCCGCGGGCTCGACCGCTCGAAGGACCAGTCGTATGTCCTCGCTGGGCTGACGCAAGCGCAGCTCGCGCGCTCGCTCTTCCCGGTCGGGAGCCAGACGAAGGTCGAGACGAGGACGCACGCCGAGCGGTTCGGGCTCTCCATCGCCGGCAAGCCCGACTCGCAGGATCTGTGCTTCGCCCCGGCGGGGGACGCGGGAGCGTTCCTCGAAGCGCGGGCTCCGCATCTCGCTAGAGAAGGCGAGGTTGTCGACGCCGAGGGGAGAGTCCTCGCTACGCACGGCGGCGCGCATCGGTACACCGTCGGGCAGCGAAAGGGCCTCGGCGTGTCGACCGGCGATCGCACGTATGTCCTGGAGATCGATGCGCCGGCGAATCGGGTCGTGGTCGGACCGTCCGCGCTGCTCACCCGCGCCGGACTTCTCGCCGAGGGCGTCAACTGGATCGCGGAGGCGTCCGCCGGACCCTTCGAGGCGACCGTGAAGATCCGGTATCGCGGCGAGGACGTCCCCGCGGTCGTGGAACCCACCGGAGTGGCCGGGGCGCGTGTGGAGTTCCGTTCCCCTCAGCCGGCGGTCACGCCGGGCCAGGCCGTCGTCTTCTATGTCGGCGACGGGGTGGTCGGTGGGGGGACCATAGAGCGCAGCCTCGCATGAGGTGGGGGAGGCCGATGCTAGGCTCGCGAGGGCTCGGAGAAGGAGGTCGCTGGATGCGCAAGGGTCTGATCGGTGCGGTTCTCGTATCGCTGCTGGGCATCGCCTGCGCCCCCGAAGAGGAGGCGACTCCCGGCGGCGGGGATGGCGGAAATCAGGCGACCACCTGCTCCAAGGACGCCCTCCCGCTTCTATCTGCGGGTCGCTTGACGGTCGGGACCGACAACCCCGCGTACCCTCCGTGGTTCTCGGGCGGAAGTCCGAAGAGCTCGCCGTGGGAGATCAACGATCCCACGACCGGCGAGGGGTTCGAGAGTGCGGTGACCTACGCGGTCGCCGAGCAGCTCGGGTTCTCGGCGGAGGAGGTCGACTGGCTCGAGGTGCCGTTCAACCAGTCCTTCAAGCCCGGCCCGAAGGATTTCGACCTGTTCATCAATCAGGTCTCCTACAGCCCCGCTCGCGATGAGGCGGTCGATTTCACCGAGGCGTACTACGAGGTGAACCAGTCGCTCGTTGCGACCGAGGGCACGCCGATCACCAACGCGACGAGCGTGGCGGAGCTCGCGGATTACAAGCTTGGCGCGCCGATCGGGACCACGAGCTTCGACTACATCGACGAGTACATCCAGCCGAGCGAGGACCCGGCCGTGTACGACACGCTGAACGATTCGGTCTCGGCGCTCAACAACGGGCAGGTGGACGGGATCGTGGTGGACCTGCCGACCGGCTTCTATCTGGCCGACCCGTTCGTCCAAGAGGTCAAGAACGGCGTGATCGTTGGTCAGTTCCCGACGGTCGGGGCGCAGGAGTACTTCGGGATGGTGCTCGAGGACGGCAGCCCAATCGCCCAGTGCCTGAACGAGGCCTTGCGGGAGCTGAAGACCGACGGCACGCTGGCAGCGATCCAGCAAGAGTGGCTCTCCGAGAAGACGAACGTCGGCGAGGCACCTGTTCTCGAGTAGCCGGGCCCAGTGAGCGCGGGGGTACCACCCACCCTCGAGGTGGACACGCCACCCGGAGATCGTCGATCGCGGATCCTGGGCGGGGGCTCCGGCGGCCGCACCGTCACGATCGCGATCGCGAGCACGGTCGTGTTCTTCACGGTCCTGATCGTCGCCATCCTGAACTCACCCGGCTGGCCCGAGGTCCGCGAGTCGTTCTTCAACGGCCGCGTGTTCGCGGACTCGTTCCCGCAGATCTTCGAGAAGTTCCTGAAGAACGTCTTCGTGTTCATGGTCGCGGAGGTGTTCATCCTGGTGCTTGCCCTCTTCATCGCGGTCCTGCGCTCCCTGCCGGGTCCGGTCTTCTTCCCGATCCGTGCCCTCGCGGTGATCTACACCGACCTCTTCCGTGGCATCCCGACAGTGCTCGTCATCTACATCCTCGGGTTCGGCGCTCCGGGCCTGCAGCTCCAGGGCGTCCCGAAGTCGCCGCTGTTCTGGGGGATCGTGGCCTTGGTCCTCGTGTACTCGGCGTACGTCGCCGAGGTCTACCGCGCGGGCATCGAGTCGGTGCACCCGAGCCAGGTCGCGGCGGCGCGGTCGCTCGGGCTCTCCCGGTGGAAGGCCCTGCGGTTCGTCGTGCTGCCTCAGGCGGTCAGGCGCGTGATCCCGCCGTTGCTGAATGACTTCATCGGCCTGCAGAAGGACACCGCGCTGCTCGCGCTGATCGGCGTGCTCGAGACCTTCCGGCAGTCACAGGTGAACGCCGCGGGCGCGTTCAACTACACGCCCTACCTCGCGACCGCGCTCCTGTTCGTGCTGTTCACGATCCCGCTCGCGCGACTCACGGACTGGCTCATCGCCCGGGAGCGCAGGCGACGACAGGCCGGGGTGGTGGCGTGAGCGCCAACAGCTCGTTCCTCCGCGTCGAGGGCGCACACAAGTCCTTCGGCAAGCTCGAGGTGCTGCGCGGGGTGGACCTGGAGGTCGCGCGACACGAGGTCGTCGCGCTGATCGGCCCGTCGGGCTCGGGGAAGTCGACGCTGCTGCGTTGCATCAACCTGCTGGAGCGACTCGATGCGGGCCGGATCCTGATCGACGGCGATGTCGTGACCGGGAAGGGTGTGGATGAGGATCGCATCCGCAGCGGGATCGGCATCGTGTTCCAGGCGTTCAACCTGTTTCCTCACATGACGGTGCTGCGGAACATCTCCCTCGGGCCGGTCGAGGCGCTCGGTCGATCTCGGGAGGACGCCGCGACGGATGCCGACGAGCTGCTGCGCAGGTTCGGGCTGCTCGACAAGCGGAACGAGTACCCCGACCGACTGTCCGGTGGGCAGCAGCAGCGGGTGGCGATCATCCGTGCGCTCGCGATGCGGCCGAAGCTGATGCTCCTGGACGAGGTAACGAGTGCGCTCGATCCGGAGCTCGTCGCCGAGGTCCTCGAGGTGATCAGGGAGCTGGCCGACGGCGGGATGACGATGCTGATCGCGACGCACGAGATGGGGTTCGCGCGTGACATCGCGAGCCGCGTGTGCTTCCTCGATGAGGGGCTCGTGATCGAGGAAGGACCGCCCGACCGCATCTTCACCCAGCCCTCGAGCCCTCGGACGCAGCGGTTCCTCCAGCGACTGATCGACGCCGGTCGCCTGTAGGTCGACCGCGAGGTACGCTCTCGTCTCGCCCACGAGAGGAGGAGCTATGACCAACCTGCATGCGGGCAACCTGGATCAGCCCGACGAGACCAGGACCTTCGAGAACGGGCACGTGGATCTCGTCCGCCTTGGGGACGTGGCGATCGGGCGGTCCACCTTCGAGCCAGGGTGGCGGTGGTCGAAGTCCGTGAAGCCGATCGCCGGGACCGAGAGCTGCGAGGCGCAGCACGTCGGGTACGCCCTCTCCGGAACGCTGCACGTCGTTTCCAACGACGGTGGGGAGGCCGAGGTCGGCCCCGGACAGGCATACGTCATCATGCCGGGTCACGATGCATGGGTCGTCGGCGACGAGACCTTCGTCGGCCTCGAGTTCCAGAGCGCCGAGACGTACGCGAAGCCCACCTAGCCGTTTGCCGACGCTGCCCGAGCCTTCGTCCCTCTGGGTTGACACGACCGAGGGACCGGACCTGGCGCCGCTCGACGGGCGGCACACCGCCGACGTCGCGATCGTCGGTGGCGGCATCGTCGGCATCGCGACCGCCTACCGCCTGAAGCACGCGGGACTCCGGGTCTCGGTGATCGAGGCCGACCGGATACTGACCGGCACGACGGGGCACACGACCGCGAAGCTCACGGCCGGGCACGGCCTCATCTACACGCATCTCGAGAAGCACTTCGGCCAAGCCAACGCTCGGCGCCATGCGGAAGCCAGTGAGTGGGGGATCGCGGAGGTCGAGCGTCTCTCCACGGAGCTCGCCATCGATTGCGACTTCGAGCGCCGGGCGAACGTCATCTACACCGAGAACAAGCGGGAGGTCGAGACCCTTCGCGAGGAGGCGGCGGCAGCCAAGCGTGCGGGCCTGACCGCCTCCTTTCTCGAGGAGCTGGATCTGCCCTATCCGGTCGCCGGCGCCGCCCAGGTCAGCAGGGAGGCGCAGTTCCATCCCAGGAAGCTGCTGCTCGCGCTGGCAGACCGCATTCCCGGGGACGGCAGTCAGATCTACGAGGGAAGCAGGGTGACGGGGATCAAGGACGGGAACCCCTGTGTCGTCAGCACCGACGGGGGCCGCATCGAGGCGAAGCATGTGATCGTCGCGACGAGCATCCCAATCCTGTTTCGCGGACTCTACTTCGCTCGTGCGTTCCCGAAGCGCCACTACGTGATCGCGGGACCGGCAGAGCACCTGCCGCAGCAGATGTACCTCAGCACCGAGCCCAGCCCGCACTCGATCCGTACCGTGCCACTGCTGGGCGAGCGCGTCCTGCTCGTCGCGGGAGAGTCGCACGCGGTGGGGCACGAGAAGAACACCGAGGCTCGCTACCGGCGGCTGGCCGACTGGGCCACAGAGCGTTTCGGCCTGCGGGAGATCCAGTTCCGCTGGTCCGCCCAGGATTGGTACTCGGCGGACAAGCTGCCGCTGATCGGACCGATCTCACACTCCAGCAAGCGCATCTCGACCGCCACAGGATTCGGCGGATGGGGCATGGCGCCGGGGATCGCGGCGGCGCGCATCCTTTCCGACCGGATCCTCGGTGAGGAGAATCCCTGGGCGAGCTTGTACGCGCCCAGGCGCACCAAGCTCACCGCGTTGCCGAAGCTCCTGGCCGAGAACACGAAGGTCGCGATCCGCCGCACGACTGACATGCTCCCTCTACCCAGCGGCGGTCTGAAGGATGTCGCTGCGGGAGAGGGCGCGGTCGTACGCCACCGAGGCCGGCTGGTGGCCGCCTACCGGGATCCCGGCGGACGCGTGCACGCCGTCTCCCACAAGTGCACGCACCTCGGGTGTGATGTCGAGTGGAACGCGGCCGAGCGCTCCTGGGACTGTCCGTGCCATGGATCCCGCTTCGGGACCGGAGGCGAGGTCCTGAACGGCCCCGCCACCAAGCCCCTCGAGCGCCGCGACATCCACGAGACCTGACTCGAGCGTCGGTATCATCGCCGCGATGGCGACCCGCGAGGAAAGGCGCCTCTCCGAGGCCAAGCGCCGCGTCGAGGAGCTCCGCGAGCAGATCAATCATCACGACTACCGGTATTACGTCCTCGACGAGCCGGAGGTCTCCGACGCCGAGTACGACGAGCTCATGCGAGAGCTCCGCGGGCTGGAGGAGGAGTTCCCGGAGCTCATCACCCCGGACAGCCCCACCCAGCGCGTCGGTGGCAAGCCCGCCGACCTCTTCGCCCCCGCGCCGCACCGCGCGCCGATGCTCTCGCTCGACAACGCGTTTTCCTGGGAGGAGCTGGACGCGTGGGGCAAGCGCGTCGAGCGGCAGCTCGGTCGACAGGCCGACTTCGTCTGCGAGCTGAAGATCGACGGGCTCGCCGTCGCGCTGACCTACGAGGATGGCACGTACGTGCGCGGCGCGACTCGGGGGGACGGCTACACGGGTGAGGACATCACTGCGAACATCCGGACGATCCGCCAGGTGCCGGTACGCCTGCGGGGCGCGAAGCACCCGAAGGTCCTCGAGGTTCGCGGCGAGGTCTACCTGCCGGTCAAGGCGTTCGAGAAGCTCAACGAGGGACTGCTCGAGAACGAGCAGCGGGCGTTCGCGAACCCGCGCAACGCCGCAGCCGGCAGCCTCCGCCAGAAGGACCCGCAGGTGACCGCATCTCGACCCTTGCGCCTGTGGTGCCATGGGATCGGCGTGTCGGAGGGGAAACGGTTCAAGCGGCACTCAGAGGCGCTCGACTATCTCGGCGAGGCCGGTCTTCCGGTGCCACCCACCACAAAGCGAATGGAGACGCTCGAGGAGGTCTTCGCGTTCTGCGAGCGGTGGGAGAAGCATCGCCACGACATCGACTACGAGATCGACGGCGTGGTCGTGAAGGTGGACCAGATCTCGCTCCAGGAGGAGCTCGGCGCGACGAGCAAGGCGCCGCGCTGGGCGATCGCCTACAAGTTCCCGCCCGAGGAGCGCACCACCGAGCTCCGGCACATCTTCGTACACACCGGACGCACCGGTGTCGTGACGCCGTTCGCGGACCTCGAGCCGGTGTTCGTCGGGGGTGTGACGGTCTCGACCGCGACGCTGCATAACGAGGACGAGGTCAAGCGCAAGGATGTGCGCGAAGGCGACACCGTGATCGTGCGCCGAGCCGGTGACGTGATCCCCGAGGTCGTCGGCCCCATCGCCTCGAAGCGCCCGAAGGGAGCCAAGCCGTGGCGGTTCCCGAAGAAATGTCCGTCGTGCGGAACGGCCCTGGTGAAAGGGGGCGCGTACTGGAAGTGCCCGAACAAAGCGGGGTGCCCCTCGCAGAACATCGAGTGGCTCTTCCACTTCGCGTCGCGCGGCGCGATGGATATCGAGCACCTCGGCTACAAGACCGGGATGGCGCTGATCGAGCGCGGCTGGATCTCGGATCCCGCGGACATCTACGCGATCACGGACGAGCAGCTCGCGGAGCTCCCGGGGTTCAAGGAGAAGTCGATCGCGAACCTCCGTGCATCGATCGAGGAGTCGAAGGATCGGGAGCTGTGGCGCCTGCTCGTTGCGCTGTCGATCCCGCACATCGGCAGCCACGTGGCCCAGGTGTTGGCGAGCGCGTTCGTCTCGATCGACGCGCTGGAGAAGGCGTCCGTGGAGGAGCTCGAGGCGGTGGAGGAGATCGGCCCGATCGTCGCGCGGGCCGTCCACGACTGGTTCCGGGATCCGGGGAACAAGCGGCTGCTTAAGAAGCTGCGGAAGGCGGGGATCCGGATCAGCGACCCGCCACCCAAGAAGGCGAAGAAGGGACCGCTGACCGGGAAGACCATCGTCTTGACGGGAGGCCTCGCGGCGATGAGCCGGGAGGAGGCGACGAAGGCGGCGCAGGAGGCGGGGGCTCGAGTCGCGTCCAGCGTGTCTAAGAAGACGGACTTCGTGGTGGCAGGGACGGACCCCGGGACGAAGTACGAGAAGGCGCAGTCGCTCGGGGTGGAGATCCTCGACGAGAAGGCCTTCCTCAAGCGGATTCGTCGGTAGGGCTGCGCTACGCTGCTGTCAGGCCAACGACAGGAGGCTGGCATGGCGAGAAGAGGTGGAAGCGCGATCGGGCCGAGGATCATCTTGCTCGTCCTCGCGGTCCTTTGCTTTGCGATCGTAGCGTTCGGAATCGACTTGGACCTCGGAGGCGTGAACTTCGACGGCATGGGCCTCGCCCTGTTCGCCGCCTCGTTCATCTTCCCGTAGGGCTGATCCGTCGAGCATTGATGGTGCGTTGCAGCGCGGCGGTCCTTGCGATGCTGTTACTGGTCGCGTGCGGGCGTTTTACGGGTTCGGAGCCCGTTGCCGGACCGACTACGGTCGCACCTACTCCGGGCGATTCGGAATCTGTCGCGGAGCTGGTCTGCGAGGTGGGAGGAGCGCGTCTCCTCAGTTCCATAGTGGAAGTGCATACCGATGGTGTCCATGTGGTCATCGACAACAGGTCCGGCCGCAACCTCGGCTTCGCGTATGAAGGGGCCTACCTCACCGGGGGTGGAGGCGGGGCCGACCGGGGAAAGACCAGGCTCGTCCTCGATCTGCCGCCCGGCCCTGCGAAGCTCCGCTGCGTGGGGCCAGGACAGGATGCGGGCTGGGAGACTCTACAGGTCGTCGACCCGGGCGGCACGTGGACATCCAGGGAACTCGACTGCCGCACTCCAAGATACGGGGGTGACTATGCGGTCGCCCCAAAGAGTGATCCTCGTGAGCCAATGGTCGTAGCGCGCGACTACCTCGATCCGCGACCGGAGGACGAGGTCGTGCCAGCCGGCTACCCAGAAGCGGAAACAAGGACGTTCGTCCTCGTACGCGACGGTCGCAGGATCGCGCGCGTGGACCTCCTCGATGCTTCCTTGGCCGGTGGGGAAGCGGCAGGTGGATGGATCAAGGAAAACCTCGTCTCCTGCGGACAATGAGCGCGAACGGGAGGCTCGCTAGACTGGCCCAATGCCAGTTGAGATCGATGTAGACCATGTCGCGAAGCTCGCGCGCCTCGCGCTGACGGACGAGGAGCGCGAGCGGTATCGCGAGCAGCTCGGCCTGATCCTGGAGCACGCCGAGCGCGTGAGCGAGGTGGCCGCGGACGATGTCGAGCCCACCGCGCACCCGGTCCCGCAGACGAACGTATTCCGGGACGACGAGCCCGGCCAGTGCCTCACTCAGGAGGAGGCGCTCTCGAACGCGCCGGAGGCGGAGGACGGGCGCTTCAAGGTCCCGCGGATCATCGAGGCCGACTGACATGGCGGGCGCAGAGGGTAACGAGCGTCCAAGGACGGAGCTCTGCGACCGTCCAGGCTCCGAGCTCATCGAGCTCCTCCGGAGCGGCGAGGCCAGCGCCCTCGAGGTCGCCGAGTCTTCGCTCGCCCGGATCGAGGCGGTCGACGACAAGACCAAGTCGTTCCTCGAGGTCACCGCGGATGCGGCCCGGGAGCAAGCTCGAGCGGTGGACGAGCGTCGCGCGAAGGGTGACGAGCTTTGGGCAGTCGCCGGCATCCCTATCGCGCTCAAGGACGTCCTCTGCACGAAGGGCATCAGGACGACCTGTGGGTCGAAGATCCTCGAGTCGTACATCCCGCCGTACGACTGCACGGCGTGGGCGCGCCTCAAGGCGGCGGGGTCGGTGCTCGTCGGAAAGACCAACTGCGACGAGTTCGCGATGGGATCGTCGACCGAGAACTCGGCGTATCAGCTCACGCACAACCCGTGGGACCTCGAGACCGTCCCCGGCGGATCGTCGGGCGGCTCGGCGGCGGCGGTCGCCGCAGGCGAGGCCGTCTGGGCGCTCGGCACCGACACCGGCGGTTCCGTTCGTCAGCCCGCATCCTTGTGCGGGATCGTCGGCTTCAAGCCGACGTACGGCCTCGTGTCGCGCTACGGCCTGATCGCGTTCGCCTCCTCGCTCGATCACGTCTCGACGTTCAGCCGGACCGTCCGGGACAGCGCGGCGCTGCTGTCCGGGATCGCGGGCAAGGACCCGATGGACGCGACCTCGCTCCCCACCGAGCCACGCAACTACATGGAGGGCATCGAGCAGGACATCCGCGGCCTGCGCATCGGCGTCGTCCGCGACTGGTTCGGCGAGGGTGTCGAGCCCGGCGTTCGCACGGCCGTCGAGGCATCGATCGAGCGCCTCGCCGGCCTCGGAGCGGAGATCGGCGAGGTCTCGTTGCCGCACACGGAGTACGCGCTCTCCGCCTACTACCTGATCGCGCCGGCCGAGTGCTCGTCGAATCTCGCCCGCTACGACGGAGTTCGGTATGGCCATCACGCGGCTGATCCTGCCGACGTGGTCGACCTCAACACGCGAACCAGAGGCGAGGGGTTCGGCGACGAGGTCAAGCGCAGGATCATCCTGGGGACCTACTCGTTGTCAGCCGGCTACTACGACGCGTACTACGGGCAGGCGCAGAAGGTGCGCACGCTGGTCATCAAGGACTTCCAGAAGGCGTACGAGGAGTTCGACTTGCTTCTCGGCCCGACCTCGCCGACGACCGCGTTCCGGTTCGGGGAGAAGACCGAGAACCCCCTGTCGATGTACCTCGCCGACATCTTCACGATCCCCGCCGACCTTGCGGGCGTGCCAGCGATCTCCGTCCCGTGCGGGCTCGACGAGAAGGGGCTGCCGGTGGGGCTCCAGCTGATGGGCAAGCACCTTGACGAGTCGACCGTGCTGCGTGCCGCGCACGCGTTCGAGCAGGATCTCGGGTTCGACGCTCGCCCTCCGCTCCTGGATGAGGTGCTGGCGTGACCGAGTACGAGCCGGTCATCGGCCTCGAATGTCACGTCGAGCTTTCGACCCGCACGAAGATGTTCTGCAGCTGCCCGAACGAGTTCGGCGCGGAGCCGAACACGCATGTCTGCCCGGTGTGCCTCGGCCATCCCGGCACGCTCCCGGTCCCGAACCGCAAGGCGATCGACTACACGATCAAGATCGGCTTGGCGCTGGACTCGACGATCGCGCCGCACTCGCTGTTCCACCGGAAGAACTACTTCTATCCGGACATGCCGAAGAACTTCCAGATCAGTCAGTACGATCTGCCGCTTTGCGGCGGGGGACACCTCGACATCGAGGTCGATGGCGAGTCGCGTCGGGTCGGGATGAACCGCGTGCACTTGGAGGAGGACACTGGCAAGACGGTGCACGCCAGCACCACCGGCCGGATCGCCGACGCCGATTACGCGCTCGAGGACTACAACCGCGCGGGCGTTCCGCTCGTGGAGGTGGTCTCGGAGCCGGACATGCGTAGCCCCGAGGAGGCTCGTGCGTACCTGACCGGTCTCCGGGCGCTGCTCGAGTCGCTCGACGTCTCCGACATGCGGATGGAGGAGGGCTCGCTGCGTTGCGACGCGAACATCTCGATGCGGCCGGTGGGTCAGGAGGAGTACGGGACGAAGGTCGAGGTCAAGAACATGAACTCGATCCGCAGCGTGGAGCGCGCCCTGCACTACGAGATCGACCGCCAGCGCGCGGCGCTCGAGGCGGGGGAGCCCCTGACGCAGGAGACCCGGCACTGGGACGAGAACAAGGGCGAGACGAAGACCCTCCGCTCGAAGGAGGAGGCGTTCGACTACCGGTACTTCCCCGAGCCAGACCTTCCACCGGTCGCGCCCGATGAGGAGTGGATCGAGAGGCTGCGTGCGGAGCTGCCGGAGCTTCCGGCAGCGCGCCTGCAGCGGTTCGTCAAGGAGTTCAGCCTGGAGCCCGCCACCGCGGGAATCGTCGGCAGCTCCAGCGAGTCCGCCGCCTACTTCGAGGAGGCCGTGTCGCTGGGTGCCGAGGCTCGAGCGGCAGCGAATTGGATAGCTGGGGATCTGGCCGCGCTGCTCCGGGAGCACGAGACCAAGCTTCGCGACTCACGCGTCACCCCCCAGCACATCACCGACATCTCACGGCTGGTCGCCGACGGAGCTATTTCCACCGCGGGCGCGAAGGCGGTTCTTGTGGAAGCGTTTGCCTCCGGCGGGGCAGCGGAGGCCATCGTCAAGGAGAAGGGCCTCGCCCAGATCTCCGACGAGTCCGCGATCCTCGCCTTCGTCGACGAGGTGATCGCCGAGAACCCTGGGCCCGTCGAGCAGTTCCGCGGCGGCAAGGAAGGCGCGATCGGTTTCCTCGTGGGGCAACTGATGAAGAAGTCGAAGGGCGCTGCCAACCCCCAGGAAGCCCAGCGCCTCCTCCGCCAGCGACTGAACGTCTAGCTAGATGATGTCGTCGGGTGGGGGGCGGTTCATTCGACGCGGCGCGCGGGGCGTCTGCGGCGAGCCCATGACCAGGTAGATGATCGGACCGATAAAGGGCTGCGCAAAGAGGATCACCAGGACCCAGATCAGCTTGTTACCCGCCCGATACATCGAGTCATCCGGAACACGGATCGCATCGACGAGCGCGTAGATCAAGAGCACGATCGCGGCGATCGGGAGGACGACTCGGATCAGGAGTGCGGTCATGACTTCCTGCGCTTGGCGAGCTCGCGGCGGGCGGTCTCTTCCTGGGGCCGGTACCCCCCTGTTCGGCGGGCGATCGCGTCGACCAGCCGCGGCGAGATGGCGAACGCCACGTCCGCGATCCTGGCCATGCCTTTCGCGACGATGATGTCGGGCACGTCCTTCTCGATCGAGCGGACGACCGCGTGGGCCACGTCTGTCGGAGTTCCCCAGGCTCCGGATTTCTTGGGGGGCTCCATGCCGCGTTCCTCCGCGAACATGCCGGCTTCGGTGATGTAGCCGGGGCAGATCACCGAGGCGCTGACGCCCGACCCCTTCAGCTCGTTCCGGAGCGCGGCGGAGAACCCCACCAGGCCATGCTTCGTCGAGGCGTAGATCGTGTGGTACGGCGGACCGGTCATCCCCGAGAGCGACGAGATGTTCACGATGTGGCCACGGCCGCGCTCGAGCATCCCGGGGATCACCAGGCGCGTGAGCAGGATCGGCGCCTCGAGGTTGACCGCGATGACGCGCTGGATCTCGTCGTCTCGGAACTCCTCGAACGGCAGCACCGATTCGATCCCCGCGTTGTTGACCAGGATGTCGATGGGCCCAAACGCCTCCTCCGCGGTGGCGACCATCTGCTTTCGGTCGGCCTCGACGCTGACGTCGCCCGGAGCGATCGCGACCTTGTCCGCGCCGAGCTCATCGCGAACCTTCAACAGGTCCGCTTCCGACCGAGCGGTGAGCGTGGCGTGTGCACCACGACTGAGAAGGGCGCGAGCCATGAACGGCCCGATCCCTCGCGAGCCTCCGGTCAGCAGGACATGGGCGCCGCGGATCTCCATCGTGCGTTCCTTTCGTGCGGGCGGCGAGTCTACCTTGACCTTCCGAAGCGGCGGCGAGCATACTCGGGCACCCGAGCGAAGGAGGCTTCCCCATGTCCGAGCGGACCGTCTTCAGCCTCGCCGAGAAGGACATCCCGAGCGCCTGGCACAACATCATGCCGGACATCGCCGGCGCGGGGCTCCAGCCGATGCCGCCGCTGCACCCCGGAACGAAGGAGCCCGTGACGCCGGATCTGCTCGCGCCACTGTTCCCGATGGCACTGATCGAGCAGGAAGTCTCGACCGAGCCTCAGATCGATATCCCCGGTCCCATCATCGATGTCTACCGCCTGTGGCGTCCCACGCCGATGTACCGGGCGCACCGGTTGGAGAAGGCGCTCGAAACTCCCGCCCACATCTACTTCAAGTACGAGGGCGTTTCGCCCGCGGGCTCGCACAAGCCGAACACCGCGATCGCGCAGGCGTACTACAACAAGGAAGCCGGCACGAAGCAGATCACGACGGAGACCGGCGCCGGCCAGTGGGGCTCTGCCCTGTCGATGGCCACGAAGTTCTTCGACCTCGAGTGCCTGGTCTTCATGGTCAAGGCCTCCTACGAGCAGAAGCCCTACCGCAGGATCTTCATGGAGACGTTCGGCGCCGAGGTTCGTCCGTCACCGAGCTCCACCACCGAGGCCGGCAAGAAGATCCTGGAGCAGGATCCCGACTCGACGGGCTCCCTCGGGATCGCGATCAGCGAGGCGATCGAGGCGGCGGTGCAGGACGAGAGCACGAAGTACTCGCTCGGGAGCGTGCTGAACCACGTCCTTCTGCACCAGACGGTGATCGGTCTGGAGGCCGTGGAGCAGATGAAGCAAGCCGGTGAGGATCCCGATGTCGTGATCGGGTGCGTCGGCGGCGGCTCGAACTACGCCGGCCTCGCGTATCCCTTCATGTCGGAGCGACTGAAAGGCAAGACACAGACGCGCTTCGTCGCGTGCGAGCCGGCCGCGTGTCCGACGCTCACGAAAGGGCAGTTCGCATACGACTTCGCCGATACCGGCCAGATGACCCCGCTTCTGCCCATGTACACGCTCGGTCACACGTTCGTGCCGGCGCCGGTGCACGCCGGAGGACTTCGATACCACGGCGACTCACCGTCGCTCTCGCTGCTCGTCAAGGAAGGGCACATGGAGGCGAAGGCCTTCACACAGAACCAGATCTTCGAGGCCGCGCAGCAGTTCGCGCACGCCCAGGGGATCATCCCGGCGCCCGAGGCGGCACACGCGATCCGCGCGGTGATCGACGAGGCCGAGGAGGCGAAGCAGGCTGGCGAGGCGCGCGTGATCCTGTTCGGGCTCTCCGGGCACGGGTTCTTCGACATGTCGGCGTACGACGACTACCTGAACGACCGCCTGCCCGAGGTCGAGTACGAGGACGCGAGTCTCGAGGCAGGGCTGAAGAGCGTCGTCATGGAGGTCCCCTCCTAGGGAAAACCGAGCCTCACTGCTTTTCAGCCGGCGCGCGTGAGGCGCTTTCCGCGCGAGCGCTGGATCGCTCGAGCGATCCGGTTCGCCTCGATGCCGACCTCGCGCAGGTAACCGCTGATCGGGTTCGCGAAGCCGATGAAGTACATGCCGGGGGCGTTCGGATGTGTGACGTGTCCGCGAACGACCGGGCGGCCGTGCTTGCCGAGGAGACCGAGGTGGCCAACGACATCCTCGAGCCCGCGATCGAATCCGGTCGCGGCGATCACCGCCTCGGGACGTAAGCGCTGGCCGCCAAAGAGGATCACCTCGTCGCCTTCGAGTGCGGTCACAGCCGAAACGACCCGCACCCTGCCTTCCTTCACGAGGTCTACCAGGCCCACGTCGAGGATCGGAACCACGTCGTCCTCGTTGAGACGCGTGTAGAGCCCCCGCGGGGGAGCCGGAAGGCCGTACGGGGCGAGGTCGCCGATAGACAACCGGCGCATCCCACGGGCGAGCGTGTCGACGACCCTCGGCGGGAGGTGGCGCATGAGGACGCCGGTGACCTGGCTCGGGAACCCTCCGATGTCTCGCCGCATGATGTTCGGTGGCGTCCTGACGGAGATCGCAACGTCGTGAGACCCGCCCTCGACCAGGTCGACCGCTATCTCCGCGCCGGAGTTGCCCGTCCCGACGACAAGGACATCGCGGCCCGCGTACGGCTCGGGATTGCGATAGTCGCTGGAGTGCACCAGCTCACCGGAAAAGGCTTTGATGCCCGGCCAGTCCGGTATCCGCGGTCTTCGGTTGTATCCGGTGGCGACCACGACGTTCGAGGCCGAGATCTGCCCGTCGTCGGTGAACGCCGACCATGAGTCCCCGCTGCGCTCGATCCGCTTGACCTCGACACCGAAACGGATGGCGAGTGCGTGCTGCCTCGCGTAGGCCTGCAGGTAGCGAACCATTCCGTCACGTGGAACCCACTTGCCCTCGCGCTTGGGGATCGGCATCCCGGGCAGGGCCGAGAGCCAGCGAACGGTGTGCAGATGCAGGCGGTCGTAGTGTCCTCGCCAGCTGTTGCCCACGTTGTCAGCCGCGTCGAGGAGCAGCGGCTCGATCCCTCGCTTCTTGAGCGTCGCTCCGGCGGCAAGACCTGCCGGGCCGGCCCCGATGACGAGCACTTCAGGCATCGGAATAGGAGCCTAGCGGCTGGGGCTGCTACACGTTGTAGGCGAAAACCAGATGCGAAAGGACGCGGGCCGACCTCATGCCGGGAGATGCCAGCGCACCGAGCCGATCGTGATGGTGCGGTCGCCACGTCGATACTCGCCCCGGTACTGTCCTCGGTAGAACCCGGCTGGATCTTCCAGGCCATCGGCTCCAAGGGTCCGGCCAAACATGGTTCCCTCAACGCTCGCCTGGCGGGAGATGCCGAAACCTCGCGTCTCGAACTCCTCGTGCTTGCCGTTGCTGCTCGAGGAGCTGCCGAACGTTCCGGTTGATCGAGGGAACGGGATCCCTTCCGCGGTCCAGATCATGCTCACGCGCTCGTCCCGCTTGCCGAGTGACAGGCTTGCCCCCGACCAGTCGGACGCCACCTGGAGCTGACCAGGCTTCAGCTCGAAGAATCCGCCCTGCTTCCCCTGGCAGCTCGTGGAGTTCCCTTCCACCCGGCACGGCCCACGCATCACGATCGCGATCGAGAAGGCGTCGGGGCCCTGCGAGGGTTCCTGGTCGATCGCAAAGACCATGTACCCCGTGTAGGTCCCCGGCTTGGCCTTGGGGAACATCCAGGTGGCGTCAGCCGACATCTCGTTGCCGGCCATCTCCTCCTCGTCGGCTGCGCCGGCGGGCGAGGTGAGGCTGAGAGCGAGGGCGAGGGCGATTGAGAGAGTGCGAGCCTGGTGCATCAGGAGAGGTCTTCGCGCTTGGAGCCGGGACCTCCTTTGTGCGTCTGCATAGCCTCTGAGGGACGCGTCGCTCGGCTATCGTTAGCGCGTGAGCAAGGAAGGACGGCCGGTGCTGGATCCACTCGATCCGCTTGCCCTCGATCACCTCCTGTCCGACGAGGAGCGCGACATCCGGGACACGGTGCGCCGCTGGGTCGGGAGCCGCGTGATGCCGGAGATCCAAGAGTGGTTCGAGACCGGCGAGCTTCCCTCGCGCGAGCTCGCGCGAGAGGTCGGTGAGCTGGGATTCCTCGGGATGCACCTTGAGGGCTACGGCACGGCCGGAGCGACGGCGGTGATGTACGGCCTGGCGATCATGGAGCTCGAGGCCGGCGACAGCGGCATCCGCTCGCTCGTCTCGGTCCAGGGCTCTCTGTGCATGTTCCCGATCTGGAAGTTCGGCTCCGAGGAGCAGAAGGAGCGCTGGCTCCCGGGCATGGCGCGCGGCGAGCTGATCGGTTGCTTCGGGCTCACCGAGCCGGACCAGGGGAGCGACCCGTCGAACATGCGCACCTCTGCGAAGCAGGACGGAGACGACTGGATCCTCAACGGCACGAAGATGTGGATCACGAATGGCGGGATCGCGGACGTGGCGATCGTGTGGGCGCAGACCGACGACGGCATCAGGGGGTTCCTGGTCCCGACCGATACCGACGGGTTCTCGACGCGTGACATCCACCGCAAGCTGTCCCTCCGCGCCTCGGTGACGAGCGAGCTGATCCTCGACCACGTCCGCGTTCCTGCCGACGCGATGCTCCCCGACGTGAAGGGCATGAAGGGCCCGCTGTCCTGCCTCAACGAGGCGCGGTACGGGATCAGCTGGGGCGTCATGGGCGCGGCGCGCTCCTGCTACGAGACGGCCCTCGAGTACTCGAAGACCCGCGAGCAGTTCGGCAGACCGATCGGCGGGTTCCAGCTCACGCAGCAGAAGCTCGTCAACATGATGCTCGAGCTCTCTAAGGGCCAGCTCCTCGCGCTGCACCTCGGCCGGATGAAGGATCAGGGCCGTGCGGCGCCGAACCACGTCAGCATCGCGAAGCTCAACAACGTTCGGGAGGCGATCAAGATCGCTCGCGAGGCCCGAACGATCCTCGGTGCCAACGGGATCACGCTCGAGTACCCGGTGATCCGGCACATGAACAACCTCGAGTCGGTGCTGACCTACGAAGGCACGAGCGAGATCCATATCCTGATACTCGGCGAGGCCCTCACAGGCCTTCGCGCGTACACCTGAGCACGTGGGTCCGTTCCGCGGCTCGGTCCCGCTCACGGAGGACTGGAAGCATTTCGACTTTCGGATCGAGGACGGCGTGGGAACCATCACGCTCGATCGTCCGGAGCGCCTGAACGCGCTGACGTTCGAGGCATACGCGGACCTCCGAGACCTTCTCGGGGAGGTGCCGAACCGCGACGACGTCCGCGTGCTGGTCGTGACGGGCACGGGCCGCGGGTTCTGCTCCGGCGGCGACGTGCGCGACATCATCGGTGCCCTGCAGGGGATGGGGGCGAAGGAGCTGCTCGCTTTCACCAGAATGACGGGGACCGTTGTGCAGCGGATGCGCGAGCTCCCGATGCCGATCATCGCGGCCGTGAACGGCGTCGCCGCGGGGGCAGGGGCGGTGATCGCCCTCGCGGCCGACCTGCGCATCCTGGCTCGCTCGGCCCGCTTCTCCTTCCTGTTCACCAAGGTTGGGCTCGCCGGTGCGGACATGGGCTCCGCCTATCTGCTGCCACGCCTGGTCGGGCTCGGCCGCGCGACCGAATTGCTCCTGCTCGGCGAGGACGTCGAGCCCGCGCGCGCCGCGGAGATCGGCCTCGCGAACCGCGTCGTGGAGGATGACGCGCTCATGAAGGAGGCGAAGGAACTGGCGACGCGATTGGCGGCCGGTCCGGCGGCCGCCTACGCCACCACCAAGCTGCTGATCTCCCGAGAGCTGGATACAGACCTCGCCGGCTCGCTCGAGCTGGAGGCGTACGCCCAGGCCCTCCTGATGACCTCGGATGATCACCGGGAGTTCTACGCTGCGTTCAGCGAAGGCCGTGACCCCACATGGAGGGGAAGATGACCAAGAGCCCGCACGAGATCGTGAACCCCGAGTCCCTGCCGTCCCCGCGCGGTTTCGCGCACGCGGTCGTGTCCGCTCCCGGCCGGACCGTCTACCTCGGCGGGCAGATCGGGATCCAGAAGGATGGCGTTATCCCCGATGACCTCGTCGAGCAGTTCGATCAAGCGTGCGCGAACATCGTCGAGGCCCTAACGGCGGCGGGCGGCGAGCCCGAACACGTCGTCTCCTTGCAGATCTTCGCGACGGACGTTGGCGAGTACGCCGCGCGGATGGAGGAGATCGGCGAGGCGTACCGCAAGCACTTCGGCAAGCATTTTCCCGCCTTGGCGCTGCTTGCGACGTTCGAGCTGTTCGAGCCGGAAGCCCGCGTCGAGCTGATGGGCGTCGCCGTCATCCCCTGACGGTGAGCGACTGGGCGAGCGGCAACGGCCACCGCGACGATCTGCCGCCGCGCGGCACCGGACGCCGCCGCTCGATGTTCATCCTCGCTCTGTTGCTGGTGGGCTTGCCCGTCGCGTTCCTGATCCGTTCCGCGACGGATGATGGGTGGCGCCGGGTCACATCGGTGGAGGTCCTCGAGGAGCGCGACGTCGTCTACCTGCCCGATGTGAGGATCTTCCTCGTGGCCGCGGTGCCACCGCTCGCGTTGCGAGCCGTCAGCACGCATCTGGGTGGGCCGATCTCGTACTGCCTCACGAGCGAGACCTTCATGGATCTCGCGCACGGGACCCATTGGGACCGATCCGGCCACTACCTGGACGGCCCCGCTCCGCGCGGCATGGACCGAGTCCGCGCTCGGGTGGATGACGGCTTCGTGGAGATCGACATCGCAACCGAGATCGAAGGGGCCCCTCGGGGAGCGGGAAGCCCGGTCGGCCCGAGCGGCCCCTTCTGCGACGACCGGTCCGAGGACTACCTTCCGGAGCCCTCTCCCGTGCCGCAGGTCTAGCGGAAGAGCTCGCGGGCGATGACCTCGCGCTGGATCTCGCTCGTTCCTTCGTAGATGCGCGGCGCGCGCACCTCGCGGTACAGGTGCTCGAGGAGGTGGCCACGCTCCAGCGCACGGGCTCCGTGGATCTGGATCGCTCGGTCGACGATCCACTGTGCGGTCTCCGTCGCGAACAGCTTGGCCATCGCGGAGCGCTTGGTCACATCGGGAGCGCCGGCATCGACCGCCGCTGCGGCGGAGTAGACGAGGAGCCTGGCAGCTTCGGTTCGTGTCGCCATCTCGGCCAGGGTGTGGGAAACCGCCTGGAACTCCCTGATAGGTTTCCCGAACGCCTGACGGGCGGCCGCATGCTCGACCGCCGCATCGAGGGCGGCCCATGCCATGCCGACCGCGAACGCGCCCACGCTCGGCCGGAACAGATCGAGCGTGCGCATGGCGACGCGGAACCCGCGATCGACCTCGCCGAGCACGCACTCAGCGGGTACTCGGACTCCGTCGAACGTGACGCGCCCGACCGGGTGGGGAGCGATGAGCTCGATCGACTCCCCGGTGAATCCCTGGCTGTTGCCCTCGACCGCGAACGCGGTGACGCCTTTCGCGCCGGCGTCGGGCGTGGTGCGCGCGAACACCGTGTAGACGTCCGCGTCGGGAGCGTTCGAGATGTAGGTCTTCTCCCCGGTCAGGCGCCAGTCCTCACCGTCCCGTTCGGCACGGAGCTCGAGGGCGGCGGCGTCGGACCCGTGCTCAGCCTCGGTGAGCGCGAACGCGGCGACCGCATCCCCGCGCGCCACAGGTGGGATCAGTCGCTCCACGATCTCCGGGCGACCGGACTGCAGGATCGGGTACGCACCGAGGCCCTGCAGGGCGAGCGCGGTCTCGGCCTCCGGTGACTCCCGGGCGAGCGCCTCGCGCAGGAGACACAGCTCGAGCGAGGACACCTCGCCTTCTCGAGAGCCACCCGCGGCTTTGGGGAAGAGCCGGGGGAGCAGACCCTGTTCGGCGAGCCCCCGGAGAAGCGGGCGGTTGACGCGGCCCGGCTCCCCTGTCGCTGCTAGAGCGGCGAGCTCCTCTCGCGCGATGCGCCGGGCTTCGTCCATGAGTTCATGCTGCTCGGGCAGGAGGGTGAACGCGGGTGCCATCGGCGCGACGGTAGCACCCGGCTTCCGGCGCGGGGACGCCCCAGCGTAGGATGACCGCGTCCGGCGAGCGGGGGGTTGCGATGGCGGAGTCTCCCTACTGGAACCCGCGGCACGAGACCATGCCGCGTGAAGACATCGAGGCGATGCAGGTTCACAAGCTGCGGAACCTCGTGGAATGGGCGGATGCGAACGTGCCGTGGCACGCGAAACGCCTCCGCGACGCCGGCGTGACCGCGGACTCGATCGGCACGCTGGACGACCTTCAGCGCATCCCGTTCATGACGCGTGACGAGTGGATGCAGGGCCAGATCGAGAATCCCCCGTACGGCAACGTTCTGGCACAGCCTCCTGAGCGGGCGATCCGGTACCACATGACATCAGGGACCACGGGCAAGACGCCGATCCGTGTTCTCGACTCCATGAAGGACTGGGAATGGATCGCGGAGATGTGGTGCTACGGCCTGTGGGGCTTCGGGGTCCGTCCCGCCGACACCATGTTCGTCGCGTTCGGCTACGCGACGTTCATCGGGTTCTGGGGACTGCATTACGCCGGCGAGAAGATCGGGTGTCTCGTGCTCGCTGGTGGTGCAGCGCCGACCGACGCGCGCGTCAGGCAGATCGTGGAGATGGGGGCGACGGTCGTCGCGTCGACCCCCACGTATGCGCTGCGCATGGCGCAGGAAGCGAAGTCGCTCGGCATCGACCTTGCCGCGAGCCCCGTGGAGCGCCTCATCCTGTCGGGCGAGCCGGCGGGCTCGATCCCCGCGACGAAGAGCCTGATCGAGGAGCAGTGGGGAGCGAAGGCCGGCGACACGGCGGGGATGACGGAGCTCGGGACGATCATGATGTTCGAGTGCGAGCAGCAGCCCGGTGGCGCGCACATCATCGAGGACCACTACATCGAAGAAGTCATCGACCCCGACACCGACCGACCGGTGCCGTACGGCGAGCAGGGCGAGCGCGTGGTCACGAGCTTCGGTCGGGGGTTCGTTCCCGTGATCAGGTATCGGACGCGCGACTTCGTCCTTCGAGTGCCCGGCTCTACGTGCTCGTGTGGCCGGACGTTCGACATCTACGACGGCGGGATCCGGGGGCGCGTCGACGACATGAAGCTCGTCCGCGGGACGAACGTGTACCCGCGCGCTGTCGAGGCGATCATCCGCGAGCACGCGGAGATCGACGAGTTCCAGATCCACCTGTACACGGAGGAAGGCATCCGGGACGAGATCGAGGTCCTGGTCGAGATCCCCGACTCGGGGACGGATGCCGAGCGCGTGATCCGCGACCTCGGCAAGCAGCTTGCCGAAGCCCACGAGGGGCTGCGATTCGGCGTGAAGCAGGTGGAGAACGAGACGCTGCCCCGCTTCGAGCTCAAGGCGAAGCGGGTGCAGGACGACCGGATCGTGATCGGGACGGAAGGGGAGGCGAGACAGACATGACGATTGAGCTGAACGAGGCGGAGCGCACATTGGTGGGGTGCTACCACTCTCTCGCCGGGGTTCTCGAGACACATCGCGACCAGCTGGCCCCGTTCGCCGAACGGAACGCGATCAAGGCGCTCGCTGCCTTGTGGCAGGTCGCGAACGGGCTCGATCAGGATCCGGGCCAGGTCTACGAGCTGGGCGCCTAAAGGAGGCGGTCGATGACGCTCAACGAAGTGCTCTTGTTCGTCCACATCCTGGGTGCTGCGGTCTGGGTGGGTGGATCGATCATGCTCGGCTTCATCAGCTCGCGCGTGGAGCGAACCGGCGACGTACAGTTCCGCGCGAAATTCGCCAAGTCCGCCGGCGTGGTGGGACCGGTGATCGGCGTGTCCGCACTGGCTGTGCTCGCCTCAGGAGTCGGCATCGTGCTCGACAGCGAGACGATCGAGCTTTCGCAGACGTGGGTCTGGCTCGGACTGGCTCTCTTCGTCCTCTCCGCGATCGTCGGTGGCGCCTACTTCGGGCCCGCCAGCAACAAGATCGTGAAGGCGCTGGAGGCGGGGCAGACCGAAGAAGCCGACCGCCGGGCGAAGACGTTCAACATGGTGTCGCGCCTCGACCTACTGCTGTTGCTCGTGATCTTCGGTGTGATGGTCTTCAAGCCGGGAGCCTGACTCCGCTCAGGGCGAAAGAACGCACACGTCGGCGCGAGCGGCCGCGATGATCGTGTTGACCTGAACGGTCGTCGTCAGCCCGCCGCCAACGAGTGTCGCGACCCCGGCCATGTTGCGGATGCGGTCCGCGTAGGGGATCAGGAAGCCCGGTGCGTACCGGGGCCTGCTCTCCGGGACGGTTTGGCCGACGACCGGCTCGATGAGATCGCAGCCTCGTGCGGCCAGCTCTCGTGCGAATGTGACCGCCTCCTCCTCCGTCCAGCCCCCGGCCGCTGCGTCCGAGGCCTGCACGGTTGCCCCGAGCGGCCGGTTCTCGGGCCAGGCGCCGCGGATCGCTTCGAACACCTCGAGCGGGTACCGCATGCGCGCCTCGAGCCCGCCGCCGTACGTGTCGCCGCGAGCGTTCGACAGCGGTGACAGGAACGAGCCGAGCAGATAGCCATGCCCCATGTGCACCAGGAGGAGGTCGATGCCCGCGGTGGCCGCCCGCGAGGTGGCTTCGACGAATGCATCGCGGACCCACTCGAGATCATGGTCGGCCATCTCCTCGGGCACGTTCGTGTCGGCCGCGAAAGGGATTGCCGAGGGTGCGAGCAGCGGCCAGCCGTGCCCGGGAAGCGGCCGATCTAGCCCCTCGCCGCGTGGCCGCGTCGAGCCCCGCCGGCCCGCGTGGCTGATCCGCATGGCGAGCGCGGCACCCGCCGCATGCACGGCTCCAGCAGCCTCGACCCAGGCCTGCTCCTGCTCATCTCGATAGAGGCCCGCGCAACCGGACGTGATCCTTCCGTTGGCGGACACGGCGATCGGCTCGGTGGTCACCATCGCAGCTCCACCTTCCGCCGCATGCGCGAGGTCGGCGACGAGCTGTTCTGACGGAACGGCGGCGGTCGACTCGTAGCGAGGCCCCGGTGCGGAGGCGATCCGATTCGCAAGAGTCAGGTCTCGCAGACGGAACGGAACGAGCATCGGAGGCGGAGCGACCGCTCGACCCCCACCGGCGAACTCGCGGTCGACGTGGTCCACGTAGTGGGGGTCGCGTGTGCGGAGGTTGCCGTAGTCGATGCGGCCGCTCCTCGTGAGCAGGTTGAACGCGAACGGCATGGGCTCGAGATGCCGGTACCTGCTCGTGCTCTCGAAGTACGTTCGGCTGTCGCGCGCCGCTTCCTGGAAGCGGTCGATGACCGGCCGGCGCTCGAGCTCGTAGTCGGCGAGGGCCCGCGGAACGTCGCCGGGGAAGCGCTCGAGTGCCCGGACGAGCGCGATCGAGTCCTCCATGGCCAGCTTCGTGCCCGACCCGATCGAGAAGTGCGCCGTGTGCGCGGCGTCGCCCACGAGCACGAGGTTCTCGTGAACCCACGTCCGGTTCCGAAGGGTCGGGAAACGGGTCCACTCGGATCGATTGGACATCAGGCGACGGCCACGGAGCTCCTCGGCGAAGAGTCGCTGGCAGTACTCGATGCTCTGCGCTTCGTCCGCGCGATCCAAGCCTGCGCGTTGCCAGACCTCCTCGTCCGTCTCGACGATGAACGTGCTCGTCGTCCCGTCGAACGGATATGCGTGTGCCTGGAAGAACCCGTGATCGTTTTCCCGGAAGAGGAATGTGAATGCGTCGAGTACGCGATCCGTTCCGAACCAGATGTAACGGGCGCGCCCGTGCTCGATGGTCGGGCGAAAGGTCTTCGTATGGTGCTCACGGAGCAGGCTGTGCACACCGTCGCCGGCGATCACCAGATCGTGATCGCCGAGCTCCTCCGGGATCGCCTCTTCCTCGAATCGAAGGGTGACCCCGAGCTCTTCGCATCGACGCGTGAGGAGCTCGAGAAGCGCCACGCGAGCGATCCCAGCGAACACGTGGCCTCCGGACCGAACGACTTCCCCGCGGAAGTGGATGTCGATCGCATCCCACAGCACGAACCGTCGTGTGATCTCCTCGAAGGTCTTCGCGTCGGCCTCTCGGAACTCGGCGAGCGTCCGGTCCGAGAAGACGACGCCCCAGCCGAACGTGGCGCCCGGAGGGTTGCGCTCGAGGAGTGTCACCTCGAGGTCGGGTTGCGCCTTCTTCAGGAGCAGGCTCGCGTACAGACCCGCGGGCCCGCCGCCGACCGTGAGCACGCGTTTCACAGCGAGCCCACCACGTCGGCAAGGCGGTCCACTTGCTCGACATCGGCGATGGTGGGAAGCAGGACCAGCTCATCGCAACCTGCCTCGGCGTAGCCGCGTACTTGCGCGGCGATCTGCTGGGGGGTCGTCAGCAGACCCTCGACGATCTTCTCCGCGAAAGGTCCGGTGAATGCGTAGTAGTCGCGCATGTACGCGATGCCCCGAGCGACGGCATCCTCGCCGAGCGCGAAGTAGGACTGCCCCCAGAGCGCGGGGGAACCGGGCCTGCCCATGTCGGTCCATGCCGTGCCGGCTCGTCCGGCTGCGCGAGCGAACGCACGAGGCGGTCCGCCGCCGTGGACGTACCCGTCCGCGTGTCTGCCGACGCGGACGAAGGCGGCGTCGCTTCCGCCTCCCACAAGGAGCTCCGGTGATGTCTTCGGCCCCGGCCGCGACTCCCAGAGATCTCGGAGCTGCGACAGCTGTTCGTCGAACCTCGCACCTCGCCTGCGATGATCGATGCCGGCGGCCCGGTAGTCGTCTGTCCGCGCGCCAACCGCCAAGCCGAGCGTCAGCCGCCCGCTGGAGAGTGAGTTGATGGTGGCTGTCTCGCCGGCCAGGATGCCGGTGGAGCGCAGAGGAGCGATCACGACCATCGTTGCTAGTCGAACGCGCTCGGTGACGGCCGAGGCGGCGGCGAGACAGGTGAGCGGCTCGTGCGCGTCATAGGCGACGCGATCGATCACGCCCAGGCTGGTGAACGGTCCGGCCTCCGCCCGGACGGCCCATTCAGCGATCGCCTCGCCCGGCGTTCCGGGGATGCCGTTCGGCAACCCAATACCCACGCGCATCGCGGCGGAGCGTACCCCCGCACGTAGGATGAAGGCCATGCCCCCCGAGATCACGGTTCGGCGCCGCATCCATTGGTTCGATACGGATGCATCCACGAAGTACCACAACACCGCGCCGCTACGGCTCATGGAAGAAGCGGAAGCGGCGCTGCTGGATCAGCTCGGGATCATCAAGGAGGTTTACGGCAAGATGCCGCGAGCCCACGTCAGCGTCGATTATCGACGCCCGCTGCGGTTCTGGGATGAGGCCGATGTGTACCTCCGCGTCGCCGAGGTCGGGCGAACATCGATCACGTACGAGTTCGCGATCAGGGACGCGTCGGCCACCTATGCCGAGGGCAAGGTTGTTGCCGTCTACATCACCGATGACGGTGAACCTGCGCCATGGCCCGAGCGGTATCGAGCGTTGCTGGAGGGCTCCGGAACTTCCTGAGCCCGCGGTGCCCGCCCGGCGGTACTATCGGGCCGTGGGCGAGGAGGGCTCCGGCTCCACACGCAGGATGGGCCAGGTCTCCGACGAGGAGGGCCATCTCTCCTACGGCTCCTACCTTCGCCTCCGGGATCTTCTGGACCTCCAGCTGCCACAATCCAAGCCTGCCGCGCACGACGAGACCCTGTTCATCGTCGTGCACCAAGCGTTCGAGCTCTGGTTCCGGGAGATGATCTTCGAGCTCGAGACGATCCGCGACCTGATGTTCGCGAATGATCCCGAACGCGCGCGCCATCTGTTGCGGCGCGTGCACACGATCGAGCGCCTCCTGATCGAGCAGATCGAGGTGCTCGAGACCATGTCACCCCAGGACTTCCTTCAGTTCCGAACGAACCTCAATCCCGCGAGCGGGTTCCAGTCCTTGCAGTTCCGGGAGATCGAGTTTCTTGGCGGCCTGAAGGAGCGAGGGTTCCTCAAGCTTGCGGCGGACGAGGAGGATCGAGCCCGGCTGCAGAAGCGGTTCGACGAGCCGGCGCTGTGGGACGGGTTCCGATCGCTCCTGGAGGCGCACGGCCTGCCGATGCCCGAGGGAGACACAGAATTGCAACGCACGAGCCTCGTGAAGATGGCCCGGGACCGCGACGCGTTCGCCGAGCTCTGGTACCTGTCGGAGGATCTCCTGGAGATGGACGAGCTGTTCTCGCTCTGGCGTCAACGGCACATCCTGATGGTCGAGCGCCAGATCGGCACCAAGGAGGGAACGGGAGGATCGAGCGGAGCTTCCTATCTCCGCACCACGCTCGAGAAGAAGTTCTTCCCGGCGCTGTGGGAGCTCCGGAGCGACCTGTGAGCGACCTCGCCTCTTACCGCGAGGAGTTCGGCGTTCTGCAGCGCAAGGCGTATCTCATCAGCGCTTCTCTGGGACCGGTCTCGGGTCGGTCGAAGCGGTACCTGCAGGAGTACATCGATGCCTGGGAGGAGATGGGTGCGCCGGAGCCGGTGTGGTTCGAACGCATCTTCCCCAAGATCCGGGAGGTGAAGGGGCTGTTCGCGCGGCTGATCGGCGCGGAGCAGGATGAGCTGGCGATCACCACGAACGTCTCGACCGCGCTGTCATCGATCGCGTCATGCATGGAGTTCCCTCCCGAGCGCAACCGCGTCATCCTGACGGAGCTCGACTTCCCCACGGCCGGCCACGTGTGGCTCGCGCAAGAGCGTCGTGGCGCGGAGGTCGTGTTCCTCGAGAGTCCCGACGGTCTCACGGTGCCGGTCGAGTCGTTCGCCGAGGCGATCGACGAGCGCACCGCGGCCGTGTGCATCAATCGTGTCCTGTACCGGTCGAGCGCGGTGATCGACGCGGCCGAGATCTGCCGATTGGCGCGTGCCGTGGATGCGTGGTCGATCGTCGACGACTTCCACGGCGCGGGGATCATCCCGGTGGACGTCCACGATCTCGGGTGCGACTTCTACACGGCCGGGGTCCTCAAGTGGCTGTGCGGCGGTCCCGGCCTCACCGCTCTGTACGCTCGCCGGGAGCTGCTGCCATCCCTGGAGCCCACCGTGTCCGGGTGGTGGAGCCAGCGCGAGCCGTTCTCCTTCCGCTTACAGGAGCTCGACTATCACCCGACCGCCCGCCGATTCGAGACGGGAACGCACCCCGCACCGATCCCGTTCATCGCGCAGGGCGGGCTGGAGATCATCTCCGAGGTCACCCCCGCTCGGATCCGCGAGCGTCAGGGTGAGCTGACTGAATACGTCATGCAGCGCGCCGATGAGGCGGGACTCCCCGTTCGAACTCCGCGCGAGCGAGCTGCTCGGGGGGGCGTCGTCAACGTGGGCGTGGGGGAGCAGGCGGGCAAGATCGCGGACGCTCTCTACGAGCGAGACATCTGCGTGGATTCGCGGGGAGACGGCATCCGAATCTCGCCGCATTTCTTCAACACCGAGGGCGACATCGACCGGCTGTTCGACGCGCTCCGATCCCTCCTCTGATCGTCATACCGAACCTCCGCTTGGTATACCAAGCAAGGTGGTATGCTGGCCGTATGCCCAGGGCTACCAAGACCGCAGGTGACGTCGCGAAGATCGCAAGCGACGTCGCGAAGACCGCCACGGATGCGGCTAAGGCCGCGGGGGATGCGGCCAAGGGCGGGATCGGCGAGTTTATCCGCGCACAGCGCGGCCTCGCGAAGCTCTCCTTGCGCCAGTTGGCGAAAGCAGCTCAGGTCTCCAATGCCTACCTCAGCCAGGTCGAGCGAGGCGTCTACAAGCCATCTGCCAAGGTGCTCAAACACCTCTCGGAGGCACTCCATGTCTCCGCCGAGACGCTATATGCCCGAGCCGGCTTTTTGGATGAGCGTGACCCCGACTCGGCGAGCCCGACCGTCGAGGACGCGATCAGGCTCGATCCCCGGCTTAACGCGGAGCAGAAGGACACCCTCATGCGGGTCTACCGGGGGTTCGCGAGTCCCTGACCAGTGCGTTTGGCAGACCAAGCATATTGCTTGACAAGCCGAGCAGTGGTTGGTAAACTACGCACCAGGGTAAGAAACCGATCGTGGCAACCGACCCAAGGAGGTGCACATGCCCACGTACACAGAGAATGTGACGCAGTTCTCCGACAAGCTGCTCGACGGCATCCGCCAGGTGGACGAGTTCGTCGTGAACAAGACGTCCGCGGTCACCCAGCGGATCGGCGGGATCATTCCGTCGGACCTGCCGGGCGCATCCACCCTTCGGACCCTCCCGAGGCCCGAGGAGCTGGTGAAGTCCTACTTCGACTTCATCGAGCGACTGGTGAAGACCCAGCGCACCTACTCGCTGGACCTGGTGAGGGCCTTCGAGCCCATCACCAGCAAGGTCTGGAAGCCGGTCCGCAAGGCGACGCAGGCCGCCTAAGACTCATCAGATCGCGGAACCCCCGGTGCCTCCCGCGCCGGGGGTTTCGCTCATTTCGTCACACGCTGACGTGGCGATCGGCGTTCATCGTGACGGTGCATCTCGGTCCCTCATCCGCTCCCTCCTCCGGGTCGCAGCCCTGCCAGTAGGGGCTTCCGCCAGTGGAGAGGGTCAAGATGATCACGCTGCCGGGCGGGTACGACTCCGTGCAGTCGGGGGGACAGGAGATGCCGCCCGGCTCGCTCGTCACGAAGCGCAGGCAGCACCGGACCTCGACCGTCAGGACGTAGGGGGGGCGTTCACAGGAGACGAGGGTTTCCTCGCCGGCCGTCCTGTAATCGTCGTCCTCTTCCGGGAAGCACGTGTCGGTCCCGTCGCCTCCATCGATGATGTCGTGGTTCGCCCCGCCGATGAGGGTGTCGTCACCGGGGCCGCCGCAGATCCTGTCGTCCCCGTCAACGCCACGAACGGAGTCGGCGCCACCCATGGCCGCGATGATGTCCGGCCCGGCCGTGCCAACGAGCTGGTCTGGTTCGGAGGTTCCGATCCGCGTCGCCGCCCAGCCCTGACAGGATGCCGTGGGTGCCGGTCCGGGGGGTGGGAACCCAGTGTTCCTGATGACGAGCCGGTCGCCGCCGACCTCCTTCCACCCACGGCCGCCGCGCGGGTAGGTGACCTGTCCCCGGCGATGGAGCGCGCGCATCGGGCCCGGATCGACCTGTCTGAATCCTCTGAGCTCCTCGTAATGGAGGTGGCCGCCCGTGGGTCCCGCTGGAGAGACGTTCCCCGACCAGCCCGAACGGCCGATCGGGCACCCCCTGCAGACATGCTCGCCCACCACGACCACCACGCTGTCGAACCTGAGGTGGAGATACCGGGATCGACGCCCGTCCGGATGGACGATCTCGACGAGGTTCCCCTGCCCGCCGTTGCAATCGGCATGCTTTCCCTCGGGAGTGGTATCCGGGCAGTCCTCGACGGCCGAGATCACGGTTCCCGGTCCCGCTGCGTACACCGGCACGCTCTTGCCCGCAGGGATCTCGAAGTCCAAGGAGGGGAAGGAGTGCCCGCCGGGGTGACCCCATGTCCGGCCGAGGATGATTCGCCCCCGCAGCGGCATCCACGTGGGGCCCTCCTCGGTCGGCTCTCGCGAGGCGACCGAGTCCTCGGGTGAGAGAAGCATCCCGACAAGAAGGAGCGGGATCAATGACCTCCGGGCGACGGGCATCGCGAACATAGTGCGATTCTCATCGTAGAAGGTACGGGGAGTTCGTGGGACCCCCGATCGCATCGTGCGCCTCTTGGTACCCTGAGCGGACAACGACACGGAGGTGCACGTGGAACGTCCCGAGATCCTCATGACCCCCGGACCGACGCCGGTCCCGCCGTCGGTTTTGCTCGCGCAGGCGAGTCAGCTCGTCTATCACCGGGGGCCCGGATACGGCCGGCTCCTTCGAGAGGTGACCGCCGGCCTTCGTGCGCTCCTCAAGACGGAGGGGGATGTCCTGACCTTTACCTCCTCGGGCACCGGCGGCCTCGAGTCAGCGGTCGCGAACCTTTTTTCGCCCGGCGACAGGGTCATCGTTCCCGTCGCCGGCTACTTCGGCGAGCGGTTCGCGAAGATCGCGGAAGCGTTCCACCTGGATGTGCACCGCCTTGAGTACGAATGGGGCCGTGCCGTGCCCCCCGAGGACGTCGAGAAGGCGTTGGGGGAGGCGCCGGCGAAAGCGGTGCTGGCGCAGCACAGCGAGACCTCGACGGGCGTCCTCCACGACATCGAGGCGATCGGGCGCGTGACGCAAGCCGCAGGTGCGCTGTTCGTCGTAGACGTCGTGTCGAGCCTCGGTGCCGTCCCGTACGAGGGTGACGCGTGGGGGATTGACGTCGCGATCGGCGGCTCCCAGAAGGCGCTATCGGCCACTCCGGGGATCGCGTTCGTCTCCGTGTCCGATGCGGCGTGGGCCGCCACCAAGGACGCGAAGAACCCGCGCTTCTACTTCGACTGGGCGGCCTACAAGCAGTCGTTCGACCTGCCGGATCCCGAGGCGCCGTGGACGCCGGCGATCAGCCTGATGCAGGGCCTGCAAGAGGCGCTCCGCCTATACCTGGAGGAGGGACCGGAGGCCGCGCTCGAGCGCCACCGGCTCCTCTCCGAAGCGACGAAGGAAGGTGTGCGTGCCCTCGGGCTCGACCTCGACGGCGAGCACCCCGAGCGAGCCTGGGCGGTCACGGCAGTCCGTGCCCCCGAAGGCATCGACGGCAACGAGCTCGTGGCCAAGGTGCGCAGCGACCACGGGATCATCCTCGCGCCCGGGCAGGGCCCGTTGAAGGGCAAGGTCTTCCGCATCGGTCACCTCGGCAACTACGACCGATTCGACATCGTGCGGTGCCTGGCCGCGCTCGAGCTCACGCTCGAGGCGATGGGGTACCCGGCGAAGCGCGGCGCCGCGGTGGCCGCCGCTGAAGGCGTGTTCGCAGGAACGAGCTAGCTATAGAACCTTCCTGATCTCATCCATCGTCCACGCGCGCATCGTCTCGGACACGGCGTTGCCGCGACCCGCGATCATCATGAGGAACTTCGCCACGGAGTCGTCGTCAGGTGCCTCGACGACGGATACCTGGTCGTACTGACCCATGGTGGTGTAGTTCCCGATCACCTTGATCCCTGCCGCCTCGAGCTTCTTCTCGACCTCGCCGGCCCTGTCGGGCAGGTCGCCCGTCTTCGACCGACCCTGGTCGGTCCACTTGAAGAGCGTGATGTACGTGGGCACGTTCCCTCCTTCTGTCGTGGAATGACAATTCCACCCCAGCCGAAGGCCAGAAAGCAACTCGAGGACCCTCCAGGCACGGCCGGTAAACTCAGGGCATGCGTGTGCTCGCAACGGAATCGTTGTCCGAGCGCGGCCTCGCCCTTCTCCGGCAGGACTTCGAGGTGGACGTCCGAACCGAGCTGGCTGACGGTGGTCTCGCTGCAGCGATCGAGCCCTACGACGCTCTGATCGTCAGGTCGCAGACTCAGGTCGACGCCGCGGTGATCGAGGCTGGCGCAAATCTCAAGGTCGTCGGCCGCGCCGGAATCGGGCTCGACAACGTGGACGTGGAGGCCGCGACGCGTCGCGGCGTGATGGTCGTCAACGCCCCGCAGTCCAACATCCTGTCGGCCGCGGAGCACACGATCGCGCTGCTGCTCGCCCTGGCACGGAACATCCCCCAGGCCGACGCGAGCCTGCGCGGAGGTGCGTGGGACCGCTCGCGGTTCCAGGGGGTCGAGGTCCACGGCAAGACGCTCGGCATCGTGGGTCTGGGGCGTGTTGGCTCGATGGTCGCTCAACGCGCTCTGGCGTTCGGGATGCGACTCATCGCCTACGACCCCTATGTCTCCAAAGACAGAGCGCGAGAGCTGGGCATCGAGCTGATGCCAGATCTCGGCTCGCTGCTGGTCCAGGCTGACTTCATCACCGTCCATCTGCCGAGGACGTCGGAGACCGAGGCCCTGATCGGAGAGCGGGAGCTTTCCCTGATGAAGGAAGGGGCGCGTCTCGTCAACACGGCGCGCGGAGGGATCGTGGACGAGCTCGCGCTGACCGCGGCGCTCGGAAGCGGCCGGCTCGCGGGAGCGGCACTCGACGTATTCGAGAACGAGCCTGTGACCGAGCACCCCTTGTTCGGGCTGGCGAACGTGATCGTCACGCCGCACCTCGGGGCCGCCACACGGGAGGCGCAGGACAAGGCGGGCATCGCCATCGCCGAGATGGTCCGCCTCGCGCTGAAGGGCGAGTTCGTTCCCTACGCGGTCAATGTCGCGGCGGCCGAGGTGCCGGAGCAGGCGCGGCTCTTCCTGCCGCTGGCGGAGCGGCTCGGCAGGATCCTCACGGGTCTTACCGACGCGCCGATGCGCTCGATCGCGGTCGAATACCTCGGGAAGGTCGCGGAGCTCGACACCCGGATCCTGACCCTCGCCGCCCTCAAGGGAGCGCTCTCCGACGTGGTCCACGAGCCGGTCTCCTACGTGAACGCGCCGACGATCGCGAAGGAACGGGGCCTCGAGGTGTCGGAGCGACGCACGGTCGAGTCTCAGGACTACGTGAACCTCGTGCTGTTACGCGCTGAGACCGAGGCCGGGGAGGTCGCCATCGGAGGCACGCTCGTTGGCAAGCGAGATGCCGAGCGCCTGGTGCGCGTGTACGACTTCGACGTCGACATGGCGCCCGCAGAGCACATGGCGTTCTTCATGTACGAGGACCGAGCGGGAGTGATCGGGACGGTGGGGACCGTCCTCGGCGAGGCCGGGGTGAACATCGCGAGCATGGAGGTCGGCCGGCAGGAAGCGGGCGGGCTCGCGCTCATGGGGCTCACCGTTGACAGCCCGATCCCCGAGGACGTCATCGAGCGCATCGTTCAGGAAGTCGGTATGAAGTCGGCGCGCTCGATCGCCCTGCCGTAGTGGCAGGCACCGTGGCTGTCAGCGAACCCAGAGTCGGCTCAGAAGGGTCCCCCACTGTGGATGGACCTGGACGTTCCCCACACGTTCCGAGAACGCGTACGCCGAGACGGGATTCGATAGCGGCGCCCACACCGCCTCCTCCACGAGCTGGTGCTCGATGGCGATCCACGCGCGGTTCGAGGCTCCGGGGTCGGTCGACTGCAGCGCATGGGCTTCGTCCATGGCGGCATCGAGGTCCCGGTCGCAGAACCCCTGGGCGTTGTGGCCGGAGTCACAGCGGAACAGGACGTCGATGAAGTCGCCCGCCCGAGGGTAGTCCGAGATCCACCCGCTGAAGAACACCTGCGGATGCTCGTCGGAGCCTGCGGGGCTGTCGAAGATATTGCCGAAGTACTCTTCGTCGCTCTCTATCTCCTTGAGGGTGGCGCGCATCCCGAGGTCGTCGAGGACCTCCGTCACGTACGCCATGACCTCTTTGGCTCCAGCAGGAAGCCCCACCTTGCCCGTCCACACCGTGACCTGCTGCCCGTCCACGTCGGCCTGCGCGATCAGCTCTCCGGCCCGGTCGAGATCGGGGGCCGACCACACCCTGCTCTCGGGGTTCAGCGTGTAGGGACAGAACGGCTCGTACCCCTGGAAGTTGGGCGGCAGGATCTGGCAGGTCTTCCGCTGGCTCGTGGGTCCGCCGAGAAGATCGACCACATGGTCGCGGTCGATCGCGTAGCTGAGGGCCTGCCGCACGCGCATGTCGTCGAACGGTGGCTTGAGCACGTCGAATCCGACGTAATACGTGGATGTGGTCGGCGACAAGATGACCTGATCCGGATGGGTCGCCTGGAGTGCCGCCAGATCGTCGGGCTGCGGCACATCGGCCATCCAGTCGAGGTCGCCCGCGCTCAGCCGATCGTACGAGTCGGCCAGATCCAGTCCGAACCTCCACGAGATGGAGTCCACGAATCCGTCGGGCTGTGCCGCCGCCGCCCACTCACGGAACTCGGGGTTCCGCACGAGCTCGATGTGGCTCGTGGAGGCTGACTCGATCATGTACGGGCCGGTCGACGGGACCGGCGTCAGCCCCTGATCCTCGGTGGGAGTGTCCACGGGGACGGGGAAGGTGAACGGCAATCCCAGCTTGAAGGGCATGTCTGGGTCCGGGCGCGAGAGCCGGATGGTGACGGCCTCGGCGTCGACGAGGACGGATTCCGACAGGTCGCACGTGGTCGGGCGCTCATGGCAAGCCTCGGCGCCATCGATCGCGTTGAAGATGTTGGCTGCGTCCGGGCTGAGCGCGAGCGCGCGTTCGATGCCGCGCCGGAAGTCCTCGGGGCGTACGGGTTCCCCCGTCGAGTACTTGATGCCGTCCCGGAGCGGGAACCGGTAGCTGAGGCCGTCCGCGGAGATCTGGGGGAGCGCCGACGCGAGGTCCGGGACCAGCGTCGTGCCAGCCGGCCCACCCACCTTCTTGTACGCCACGAGCCCGTCGTTCGTGATGGAGAGGATGGACCAGCCGCGGGCGTCGTACACGAGCGCGGGGTCCAGCGTTGGGGGTCCTGGGTCGAGGGAGGCGATGGCCAGGGCACCCCCGCGGTGCTCGGTCGCGGATGCCCCGACGGCGAGCCACAGGCCATCGTCTGCTGCCGTCAGGGAGGCCGCGGCGCCGCCGACGGGAACCGTCTCATCCGGGGCGTTGGTCTCCGGGTTGATGGCGGTGAGCGACCCGTCGAACTCGTTTGCCACCCACAGAATGCTTTCCGATGCGCCGAGCGCATTCGGGCCGGCGCCCACGGAGATCGTCGATTCGACTCGGCCGGTGGAAGGCTCGAGGCGCGTGACCGAGGCGTCCACATGGTTCGCGACCCAGATCGAGCCGAACGCGGAGAGCACCGCCGTCGGCTCGCTCCCCACCGTCTGGGAGAGGGTGACGCTCAGGCTTTCGGGATCGACGCGCACAAGGCCCGCCGGGGCGATGGAGACCCAGACGCCGTTCGGCGTAAACGCCACCCCCGCGGGCGAGCCCGCCAGTGGCACCGCCTGGGTCTCGCCGGACGTCGGATCCACCCGCAGGAGCTCGGCCCCGATCGCGTCGGCGACCCACAACGCGCCGTCGCCGACCGCGATCGCCGACGGCCCGGAACCGGCGTCGATGGTTTGGCTGACCTCGTTCGTCTCGGTGTTGATTCGGCTCACCGTGCCGTCGCCCTCGTTGGCAACCCACACGGAGCCGACGCCGACCGCGACGCTCGACGGTGAGTTGCCGACCCTGATCGTGTCGGTGATCGAGCCATCCTCGAGGTCGAGGCGCGCCACGACGCCGCGATCCGGCTCGGCGACCCACAGGCTCCCGAACCCGACCGCGCTCGCGCCGGGACGCTGGCCCAGGTCGGCGGCGAGCTCGAGATCGCCACTCTCGCCGTCCACCAGCGCGATCGAGTTCGTGCCGGCATCCTCGAGGGAGTCCCCGGATCGGAGCAGGGGGATCCAGATCGCGATGAGGGCGAGCGCCACGGCGATGGGGATGCCGACCGTCCACCGTCTTCGTCGCGCCCCCGGCCGTGGTGAGGGTGCCGGGGCGAACGGTCTCAGTCTCTCGACGGGATCCACACCCTCGGGCATGACGCGAACGAAGCCGAGCGGCTCGGAGAGTCCCTTGAACGACATGGTTCCGCGGTCCACGTACCGGACGCCCTCCACGCGGCGGGCGAGGTGGGCGACCTCCTTCGAGGCGAGGATCTCGCCCGCCCGGGCCTCTCCACACAGGCGGGCCGCCAGGTTCAGCGCCCCGCCGCGATACCCGCCCTCGACGGGCACGGCCTCCCCGGCATCGAGCCCGATCCCCACGGTGAGCGGCAGCTCGGGCTGATCCAGCGTCGCTTCGACGAACCGCTCCTGCAGCTCGACCGCGGCGCGGATGGCGTCCCGCGGGGAGGAGAAGACGGAGAGTGCCTCGTCCCCTCGCAGCTCCAGCAAGGTGCCGCCGCGGGACTGCACCCCGTCGCGAGCGATATCCGCGAACTTCGCGGCCAGCTTCCCGGCCGCCTCGTCACCACGCTCCTGCGTGAAAAGGGTGTAGCCCCGCACGTCCGCGATGAGAAATGTCCTGATCTCGGATCCGGGTGCGTGGCTTCGGCGCGGGTCGTCCGATTGGTCGGTTTCGGTCACGGGCGCATTATGCGCCGCTCACCCTCTCGGTGATCAGCGGACTCAGAGGGACGCGAGGCGGCTCAGGCCCTCCACGTTTGCGAGCACGAGACGGCGTCCGTTGCGGTTCACGAGCCCTCGCCGTTGGAAGTCCGACAGGATCCGGGTGACGTTCTCCCGGCTACCTCCCGACAGGCTCGCCAGGTCGGCATGAGTCACGACCGAGGGGAGCACGGTTCCGTCGTCGGGAAGCTCCTCGAACGACGGCGTGCAGAGGCCGATCAGTCGTTTGGCGACCCGGCCCTTGAGGTCGAGGTAGAGCAGGTCCTCGATCAGCACCTCGTGTTCGGAGATCTGACGAGCCAGCGCTCGGAAGACGGCCCGGCTGGCCTCCTGGTGCGACACGAGCACATCGAGGAACGCCTCGCTTGGGACGGAGAGCGTGGTGGTCGGCTCCACGGCCAGCGCGCTGGCCGTGCGTTTCATCTGTCCCAGTGCCCCGAGCTCGCCGAAGAACTGCGGAGGCTCGAGCATCGTGTGGAGCTGGCGGTGCCCGGTGACCGAGGTCGAGGTGATCTCAACGCGCCCCTCGGCGAGGAAGTGAACGTCGTGACCGCCATCGCCCTGATGGAAGAGATAGGTGCCGCGGCGGTAGTCGTGCAGCGTGCCCGCCTTGACGAGGTCACGGGCTGCCGCGGGAGGTGCGTCGTTGAGCGGCGGGGTGGTGCGGATCGCGGCCTCGAGGCCCCGTTCCCTCCCCGCGCCGCCGGCTCCCGCCATCGGTCAAGCCTAGCGAACGGGGACAGGGCGATGCGCGAACGGGAAGCGGGCCCGGAAGGTTCCGGGCCCGCTCGCCGAAGTCATGTCAGACGCCGGCCTTGCGCGGCGCCTTGCGTGGAGCCTTCCTGGGCGACTTGCGCGGGGCCTTCCGCTTGGTCACGCGAGTGGTGGCCTCCTTGCCGGCCGCCGTCTTCTTCGCGGTCCTCTTCTTCGGTGTGATCTTCTTCTCCGCCATCCTCGATCACCTCCTCCCGTGGCAGGGAACTGCTCGCAGTCTCCCGGATTGGGGGGATCGGGGCTGTGATGGTTGTCACCGGGAGTGCTGTGACGTTGGTCACCGGCGATCCGGTGACGCGCGTCACATCTGGCAGCTATTTCTTCTTCGGCCTGTCGCCCAGCTCCGGGACCTCGAGCGGGTCGGGCCGGGGGGTGCAAGCCCCGCAGAACAGCGCATCCTCCACGACGAGCACCTTGGGGACCTCGGGCCCGAACACCTCGAGGATGTAGGGGTGGGTCTTGGCGTGGTCCTCGCACACGCCGCGTCCGCAGAAGCGGCATACGCCGACGGCGGTCTTGCGACAGTGCCAGCAGTCCATCAGTGACGTTGCTCCCGTTTGACGGTGAGATGCGGCCTCAGGGTACCGCGGGCGAATGACCGGGCAAGGACCGCGTCGAAGCCGACACGATTCAGGCGGAACGCCCGGACCGGCGTGATGGTGCGGATCGCCGCGGTGCGCGGCACGTCCAGCAGCAGCGCCACCTCCCCGAAATAGTCACCTGCGCCCAGCGTCGCAACGACCCTGCGGTCCTCGCTCACCTCGACCTGGCCCGACGCGATCGCGTAGAAAGCGTCGGCGGCCTGCCCCTGCCTGAACACCGTCCTCTTCGGAGGCAGGTTGATCCACGTTCCATGGTCGAGGAGGCCGGAGATCTGCTCGACCGTCAGGGTGGCGAACGGCGGGAGGGAGTGAAGCTCCGCGGCGGCCTGCAATGTCGGGGCGAACTCGGGAAGCGCCGTGGCAGTGTCGAGCAGCAGCTCGTCGAACGTACCCTTGTCGATGACGAATACGTGCGCGGTACCGACGGCGCGTACCGTCGCGGCCCGGGAGGATCCCTGTAAGAGGCCGAGCTCCCCAAAGGCGGCCCCACGCTCGAGCGTACGGATGACGTGCTCTCGTCCCGTGTCCGGATCCTCTTCGACCACCTCGACCGAGCCGCGACGGAGGACGTAGAAGGCATCGGGGCGCTCGCCCTGGCGGAACACGGGCTCGCCTCGGCCCAGCGTGCGCAACCCAACTCTCCCGGCGAGGTCGCTGAGCACGTCTTCGGGAAGCTCGTCGAAGATCGGCAGCGCGTCGATCATCTCGGCCGCCTCGATACGCCACGAGCGCTGGACCCGGAAGACCAAGGCATCCCACAGAGCACTCAGCCGCCTGCCGAGCGCGCGCAACGCTGAGATCGCGCCGCGCAGGAGGGGTCCGGCGAGGAACACGGAGAGCATGACGAGCAAGATCCGGGTGACGATCCCTCCGTTCCACAGGTTGACGACCAGGTCCCCGAAGATCGCTCGCCAGAAGAAGAAGCCGGTGTAGAAGGAGAACGCGGCGAATGCGATCCCGAAGATCCCGTACAGCGAGAGACCGATCTCGCCGCGATTCAAGCGCTCGCGCTCGCGAAGCTTGGAGAAGAGCTCGTAGCGAAGGAAGGACATAGCGCGCGGGCGGAGGTCGGGGACCTGGATGAAGTCGGCGAGGATCCAGTAGCCGTCCAGCTCGATCAGCGGGATCAGGTTCATGAACATCACGAAGTAGTTCAGGACCGCGAACTTGTAGAGAACGCCGGCCATCGTGGTCTCCGGAAAGGCGAAGGCGTAGAGCGCGGCGATCCCGGCCACGACGCCTTCGGACAGCGGACCGGCGGCGGCCTGGATCATGCGCTCGCGCCGGTCCAGCATCGTCACGTCCGTCGATTCGACGAAGAACGCAGGCGATCCGAAGAAGATCATGAACCCGGCCGACTTCACGCGGCGCTTGTAGTGCACGACGACGAGGGCGTGGCCGAGCTCGTGGATGAAGGTGATCAGGTAGTTCAGGAACATCAGCAGGAGGACCTCGAGCCCGAGGGACTCGCCGGAGAACGAAAAGTTGCCTCCCCGGATGATCGCCACGAACGCAGCGATGCCCGCCACGCCGAGCAGGGCCCCGAGGACGATGGCGATGGGATGGAAGAAGGCCTTCAGCCCGTGGTTGTAGAGCCAGCGCGTGAAGCCATCGGCGCCCTCCCAGTCCAGTGAGAGGGTCTTGGTGAACTGCCGCGCCTTTCGGGCGATCCGGGACGGGTGCTGAGCGCGGTTGATGGCCGCATAGGCGTCGGTGTAGGCGCGCTCCATGAACCCGCCCTCCTCGAGCTGACGCGTGAGCTCGATCACGCCGTCGAGCTGGAGGTCGCCGGACTCCTGGAACCGCTCGAGGACGATCTCCTTGAGGGTCCTGGTTCCGTCCATCATGCGGAGGACGTCGAGCTCCTCCGGCTCCAACCGGTAGTGCACGAGGTCGCGCGGGTTCGCGATCATCGCGTAGTCATTGCCCCACTTGAGGTGGAACTCCTTGATCTCGATGTCGGCCGCCAGCGTGGGCCGGTACTCGGCGGGATCGAATCGACGGCGGAGGGCATTCCAGACGTTCCGCCTGCGACCGGTGCGCGGCCGTGCGGCCGCCGCGGAGACGGAACGCCAGATGCCGGTGGGGGCGTGGCCGACCGTCCTCACCACGGATTCACCGGGTTCGTGCGCCCGCATCGGGAACAGGCCTCCACGCGCCGAGTCTAGCCACCCCCGCCCTCGCCGATCCGCAAAAGGTGATGCACGTCACGCCATCTCCCGTCTGCACGTCACGTGTGAATCGTGATGGAGGCGACAGACCCCGTCGCTCTGCGGCCCTAGCGTCATTCGTACGGCCGGCGAGTTGGTCGGAGAGCCGCGGCAAGGGCCACGGCACGATCAGGGAGGTAGGAGATGAAGAGGTGGATCGCAGGAAGAAAGGCTCTGATCCTGGTGGGGCTGGCCCTCGGGCTCGTCGTGGGATCCGCGGCGATCGCGTCGGCGTTCCCCGCAGGGACCGAGGCGTTCCCCACCGGCGACACGTCGTGCATGGCGGCGGAGGGCCTCGCCCCGCAGCTCCGAAAGGAATCCGAGCTTCGCGCGGCATGCGCACCGTCCGCGCCCGTCGCGGAGGTTGGCGAGGTCCGTCAACCCGTCCCATCGACCCCGAGCACCTCGCCGGTCGTGGCGGTCCTGCCCTGGCTCGCCGTGGGGCTCGCGTTCGTGATCGCGGTTGCGGTGACGGGCATCCGGGCGCGCAAGGGTGGCCACGGCCGCCCAGGACCCAAGACCGCGGTCGCTACCATCGCCCTAGCAGCTGTCGTCTTGCTGACCGCGTCATGCGGCGAGGCCGACCCCGTAGCGGGGCAGGGGGGTGCCGCCTCCGCGGAAGCCTCCGAGCCGATCGGGGAAGAGCAGCTCTCTCGGGTCGACCTCGAGGACGGTTCGTGGCCGTTCCTGGATCTGATCGGATCTGGGCTGCTCGCCTGTGAGGATGACGGCTCCATCACGTTCACTCCTCCTGCGGGAGGAGACACCTACGCCGTGAACCGACTCGCCCAGGACGCCGGGTACGCCAACATCGAGGGGATCTCGATCGAAGGACGTCCGATGGGCCCGATCCTCGAGCGGGGACTAGGGCTTTGTCCGGCCGACCTCCCGTCGGGCGCGGCCGAGCCGGCGAGCTGATTCCTCCACAGACCCGCGAGCACTAGGGCACGTGCACTCTTTGGTCGGGGGGTTAGGGCGCGGTGTACCCTGTGCGCCGGATCCCCCGGCCCAAGGAGGAGTGCATGCCGATCACGCCCGTCGAGAAGATCTGGATGGACGGGGAGCTGGTCGACTGGGCCGACGCGAAGGTCCATGTCACTACCCACTCGCTTCACTACGGCAGCGGTGTGTTCGAAGGCGTTCGGGCCTACGAGACGAGCGAGGGCGCGGGGATCTTCCGGCTGACCGATCACATCAAGCGCCTGTTCCGTTCGGCGCAGATCTACATGATCGACATGCCCTACGGCGTCGATCAGCTCGTCGAGGCGACGAAGGACACGGTGCGGGCCAACGGCGTCAGTTCCTGCTACATACGCCCGCTCGTGTATCACGGGTATGGCGAGATGGGGCTGAACCCGATGTACGCCCCGGTCAATGTCTCGATCTCCCTCTGGGAATGGGGCACCTATCTCGGGGACGAGGCACTGGAGAACGGCGCGCGGCTGATCATCTCCTCCTGGCGCCGACCCGACCCGAATGCCTTGCCCGCGCAGGCCAAGGCGACCGGGCAGTACATCAACTCCGGGCTCGCGAAGATGGAGGCAGTCAAGGGCGGATACGAGGACGCTCTGATGCTCAGTCCCGACGGGCTGGTTGCGGAGGGGACCGGAGAGAACGTGTTCCTCGCCAGAGATGGCGTCCTCATCACGCCACCCGAGTCCTCCGGCGCGCTCATGGGTATCACGCGTGACTCCGTCATCACGATCGGCCGAGACCTCGGGTATGAGATCGTCGAGCGGAAGATGACGCGCTCGGACGTCTACACCGCCGACGAGGTGTTCCTCACCGGCACCGCCGCCGAGGTCACACCGATCCGCGAGGTCGACGACCGTCCGATCGGCAACGGCATGCGAGGCCCGATCACCAAGGAGATTCAGCAGACCTACTTCGCGGCCGTCAAGGGCGAGATCGACAAGTACCGCTCCTGGGTCGAGCTCGCCGGCTGAGCCCTGGCGGCCTGCCGATTATGAGACTGGTCCGCTTCCGAGCCGGAGACCGCATCGCCACCGGGGTGCTCGAGGGCGAGATCGTTCGTCCACTCCGAGGCACGTTCTTCGAGGAGCCGCTGCCGACGGGGGAGGAGCTCCCTCTGGACAGCGTTCGGCTGCTGGCCCCGGTGATCCCGTCGAAGCTCGTCTGTATCGCTCGCAACTACCCGGAGCACGCGAAGGAGATGGGAAACCCGGTCCCACAGGTGCCGGTGCTGTTCTTCAAGCCGGCCACGTCGGTGATCGGGCCCGGAGATCCGATCCCGCTGCCCGCGGGGGCCGGGCGTGTCGATCACGAAGCGGAGCTCGCCGCCGTGATCGGACGTCTCTGCCGACGCGTCGATGAGGACCAGGCCATGAGCGCGGTGCTCGGCTTCACGTGCGCGAACGACATCACGTCGCGCGACTGGCAGAAGAGCGACGTGCAGTGGGCGCGCGCGAAGGGTTCGGACGGTTTCGGGCCGCTCGGTCCGTGGATCGAGACCGAGCTCGACCCCTCGGACCTCGAGATCACCAGCGCCGTGAACGGCGAGCTCCGGCAGAAGGCGCGCACCTCCGAGATGACGCTCTCGCCCGCGGCGCTCATCTCTCACATCTCCCAGACGATCACGCTGCTGCCGGGTGACGTGGTCCTGACCGGTACGCCGCCCGGCGTGAGCCCGCTCGCGGCCGGCGACACCGTCGAGATCGGCATCGAGGGGATCGGCGTGCTCGAGAACGTGGTGGTCGCGAGTGACTGAGCCCGTCCGCGTCCGGTACGCACCGGCACCGACAGGATTCCTCCATGTCGGAGGAGCGCGGACCGCGCTCTACGACTGGCTGTTCGCGCGGCACCACGGAGGCACGTTCATCCTTCGCATCGAGGACACCGACCGGGAGCGCTCCACGGAGGAGTCCGTCGAGGCGCTGCAGGACGCGCTCCGGTGGCTCGGCATCGACTGGGACGAGGGCCCCGGTGTGGGCGGCCCGTTCGGCCCGTACCGGCAGACCGAACGTCTCGACATCTATCGCGAGGCCGCCGACAAGCTGCTCGCCGACGGCAACGCCTACCGCTGCTGGTGCACGCCGGACGAGCTCGACGAGCGGCGGAAGGCGGTCGTCGCGAGCGGTGCCCCCTGGCGCTACGACCGGCGCTGCCTGAACCTGACCGACGAGCAGAAGCGCGCGAACGAAGGACGTCCGGCGGCACTGCGCTTCCTGCGACCCGATCACGACGTGGTCGTGGCCGACGTGATCCGCGGCGAGGCCACGTTCCCCGCGAGCGACATCGACGACTTCATCATCCTGCGCAGCAGCGGGATGCCCACCTACCTCCTGGCCGCGGCGGTAGACGACTGGAAGATGGAGCTGACGCACGTGATCCGCGGCGAAGACCTTCACTCCTCGACGCCGCGCCAGATCCTGCTGCTGGAGGCGCTCGGCGCGGAGCGGGTACCTCAGTACGCTCACCTGCCCTTGATCGTGGGACCCGACCGCAAGCCCCTGTCGAAGCGCCACGGCTCCGTCGCCGTCGAGAGGTTCCGGGAAGAGGGATTCCTTCCGGACGCGATGGTGAACTACCTGGCACTGCTTGGCTGGTCACTCGACGACCACACGACGTTCCTTTCGAGGGAAGAGCTCGTGAAGCACTTCGACCTCGACCGTGTCTCGAGGAACCCGGCCGCGTTCGACCGAGAGAAGCTCGAGTGGCTGAACGGCCACTACCTGCGCGAGATGCCGGTGGAAGCGTTCGCGGGGCTCGCGCAGGAGTGGCTCGCGAAGGCGGGAATCGCCGCGGACACGCAGGTGGTGACGCAGGCCGCGCCTCTGATCAAGGAGCGGATGAAGGTGCTTGCGGAGATCCCGGAGCTGCTTCGGTTCCTGTTCGAGGACGTGGCGCCGGACGAGAAAGCGCGGAAGATGATCGACGGCCAGGGGGAGTACCTCGCGGAGGTGGCGACCAGGTTGGAGGCGCTCCCGGACTGGAAGCACGAAGTGATCGAGGCGGCGATGCGTGAGATCCGGGAAGAGCGGGAGCTCGGCGCGAAGAAGGCGTTCCAGCCCGTCCGTGCAGCCGTTACGGGGACGCTGGTCTCGCCCCCGCTGTTCGAGTCGATGGAGCTCCTGGGCAAGGAGCGGACCCTTGCCCGGATCCGTGGCGCCGCCGGCTCCTGAGCCGGCTCAAGAAGAATCCAGCCCTAACGGCCGAATCCATCCCCATCAAAATTCGCCGTATCTCCTCACCCTGCTTCTGCTCGTCCCCGTAGGCCTGCGCAACCAATCGGCACTGGCCGCCAAATGTGCCGGCCGGGTCGACCTGGAATCTCTCTCCTGGAATAGCCTCTCTGACTGACCATCGCCCATATTTCTCAGGAGATCGGCAGGAAAAAAGCCTTGTCCGTCGAACCTTTCGGGTATGCGAAATCGCCCTGGACTTGTGTTCGCGGTGGCGACGCTTGCCGCCGCACTGGTTGGCACCACCGCCCTGCCCGCCTCGAGCGCCGTGGCGCCTCGCGGCGCCGTCGCTTCGGACGCCTTCTTCCCCTCCGGTGACGGCACGATGCTGCACGCCGAGGTCGTGCTGCCCGTAGACGGCTGCGACGACATCGTGAACGCCGACGGCTCAGCCGGCTGCCCCGTCATCGTGACGATGGGCCCCTACTTCGGCTCCGGTGTCCAGGGTGGGCCGGCGGCGGGCTACGGCTCCGTGACCGACGACGCCGTCATGTCGAACCGGTTCTTCGACTTCTTCGCCTACAACTTCGACACCAACGGGGACGGCCAGGGCGACACCAACATCTTCGAGATGGGCTATGCCGTGGTGCAGGTCGACTCCCGCGGGTACGGCTCGTCGGGCGGCTGCAACGACTACGGCGGTTACGGCGAGCAGATGGACATGGCCGCCGCCGTGACCTGGGCCGGAACGCAGGATTGGTCCAACGGCCAGGTCGGTACCTGGGGCAAGTCCTACGACGCCTGGACCCAGGTGATGGGACTGGCCGAGAACCCGCCGCACCTGGAGGCCGCCATCATCCAGGCGCCGATCATCGATGGCTACGGCATCGCGTACGTCAACGGCGTGCACCACGACTCCGGCTGGTACGCGACCACCGACCTGTACGCGGCGTACGACTACAGCCCCAACTCGATCAACGAGGACCCCAACGGCCACGTCTACGCCACGAGCGGCATAGCCGGCTACAACCCCCACAACAACGGGGTCGGCACCCCCGCGTGCTGGGCCCAGCAGAACGCCGAGGTCCTGAACCCCGACCGCGACTGGTACTACTGGCAGGAGCGAGAGCTCAGCCCGCGGGCCAGCCGCAACGACGATGTCGCCGTGTTCTTCACGCACGGCTTCACCGACGTCAATACCAAGCCCGACCAGATCTTTCCGGTCTACGATGGCCTCACCGAGCACAACAGCGACCAGACCCGTGCCTGGTTCGGCCAGTGGAACCATGTCCGCGGCTCCGACCACCGGGGCTGCTCCGGCAGTGGTGGGGCGCAGCGGTGCGCCAACGCCAATCCGCACGACGACTGGGTGGTCGGCCGGGCCGGCTGGAACGAGGAGGCACTGGACTGGCTGAACCACTACCTGCGCGGCGAGGACTTCGCTTACGAGGTGAACGCCCAGAACCTCGTGGAGGCCCAAGACCAGCTGGGCACCTGGCGCACCGAGGCGCAGTACCCCTCCACCGACGTCATCTACCGCGACTTCCCGATCGCGGCAGGCACCTACACCGACACCGGTTCCAACAACGGCTACTGGACGGTGACCCAGCCGGTCGGCCCCGGCGAGGAGTTCCGCATCACCGGTGAATCCATCTTCGAGCTCAACGTCAACGTCAGCGTGCCGGGCGCCCAATTGATCGCCGCGCTCTACGACATCAACGAGGATGGAGGTGCCGAGGAGATCTCCCGTTCGGCGTACCGCATCGAGGAGTCCGGGAAGATCACCTTCAACTCCCACCCCGGTGACTGGATCATGGAGGAAGGTCACCGCCTCGGCTTCGAGATCAAGTCGGCCCACGCCGAGTTCTTCCCCTACTCGACCCGCCAGACCGTGACCGTCAATGGCGGCACGGTGAGCATGCCGGTCCCGCAGTACGAGCGTGAGCTGAACCTGCAGGGTGTGCCGACATCGGCGCGCAGCCTGATGACGGACTCGTACGCCGGTGGCGGCACCGAGATCGAGCTGGACTTCTCCGGCTGGACCGTGCCCTACACCGCGGCCGACGCCGAGGCCGGAATCCCGCACCCGCAGGGGGATCTCAGCGCGACCAGCCCGTTCGCCTAGCCTTGCTCCTCGTGTCGCCGGCGCCACTTGTGCCACTTGGCGCATGCCTGTCGGCTGATCCCTTCGTCACGTTGCCAGGGTGGGGGTCGCGGGTTGGTTACAGCCCAGCCGGCGCGTTCAGGCTGGTTGCCAGGTTGGTGCATGTTCAGGGTTTGGCCCCTACCGACGATCTGACGACGGCCTGAGCCATCCGCATTCATAACGCAGATTCCTGACCTGGGTCGCACCATGAAGGCGACCTGCTCTCCGTTCGGAGACCAGGTCGGCCACCCCCAGGTCCCCTTCATATGGGTGAGATTCGTGCTCTCTCTGGTTCTCAGGTGGAGGCGGTTGGAGTCCTGCTCAGGCTCGCCGATGATGTGCGCAAGCCTGCAGGCGCACAACCTCAGGATAGACCCGCGACAGACCAGCGGTTAGCCTGAGGCCCGTGGCGCACTTCGCGGTAACGGCGATCGGCAAGGATCGGCCGGGCATCGTCGCGGGCCTCACCGGGGCCCTCCGCGACCTCGGTGGCAACCTCGAGGACGTGTCCTCAACGATCCTGCGCGGCCACTTCTCGATGATGCTCGTCGTCGACGCGCCCCGAGAGGCGAACGCGGAGCATCTGCGCGCACGGCTCGCCGCCGCAGCCGAGCCACTCGGCGTGCATGTCACGGTCAGCGATGTCGAGGCAGGCACCCCCGAGCGTCCGAGCGCGACACACGTGCTCTCGGTGTACGGGTCGGATCACCCGGGGATCGTCGCGAGCTTCGCGAAAGCCCTCGCGGAACGGGGCGCCAACATCACGGACCTTTCCTGCCGTCTGACGACAGGCGAAGAGCCGATCTACGTGCTCATCGCCGAGGTGGCGTTGCCGGCCGGTCTCCAGGAAGCGGAGCTTCGGCCCGTGATCGAGGAGGCCGCCACCGTGGCCGGCGTGGATGCCACGTTCGCCCCGATCGAGGTCGAGACGCTGTAGGTGACCGTCCGTCAGATCGTCAGGTACCCGGACCACTCGCTGAAGGTTCCGTCCGAGCCCTTCTCCGGCTCGCCCGAGGAGGCGGAGGCCCTGATCCGCGATCTCCTCGACACGATGCGGGACTCTCCGGCGACCGTCGGGCTCGCCGCTCCTCAGATCGGCGAGAGGGTCCGGGCGTTCGTCATGGACGTGAGCAGCCACCGCCGAGCCACGAGCGCGCAGGGCCTCGTCGCGCTCCTCGACCCGGTCCTCGTCTCGAGCGAGGGAGCCGAGACCGTGCGGGAGGGATGCCTCTCGGTTCCGGACCTGACCGCGAATGTGCGGCGGGCCACCGGCATCGTGGTCGAAGGACGGACGGCTTCGGGGGAAACCCGGCGCTACGAGATGGAGGGGTTCGAGGCCCGGGCGGCCCTGCACGAGCTGGACCACCTCCACGGATTCCTGATCCTCGACCGCGTCGCCTCCGGATCCGACATCTTCGCCCGAAAGGTCTACGGAACGTAGCTCCAGGCCCGGATCGGGGATCCGTGAGGCCGCGGTGAGCGCGGTTTGTGCACGCGCACAGAGGGATGCGTTGCGGGTGCGACGAAGCCTTCTCTGACCAGACCACCGAAAGGGGAGAGATGCGCCCGAGCCGGACAACGATCATTTTCGGTGCCCTGATCCTGAACCTCACGATGCTGCCCGCCCTTGGCTCGGCGATGCGGGGCGACGTTCAGCAGTCGGGCGTGGCCCACGCGACCGAGATCGCGCTCGATCACGCAGCGAGCCGCCGCGCTGAGCTCGGCCTGACGAAGGCCGATGTGGCGGGTCTCCGCATCACGGATGCGTACTCCTCCGCCCACAACGGCGTCACACACGTGTACCTCGGTCAGAGCCACCGCGGCGTTCGTGTTGCCGGCCCCGCCATGACCGTGAACGTGGACCGCTCGGGGCGGGTCATTTACGCGCCCTCGAGGCTCATGCCCGGCATCGCTGCGGCCACTTCCGGTCGGGACAGTCTCGGTCCGGCGGGGGCGGTCGAGAGCGCAGCCGCCGCGCTGGATCTTGGTCTGAACAGGGCTCTCACGATCCTGTCCGGCCCGGAGGGAACGGATCGCCGGACGCTCCTGTCCGGCGGCGGCATCTCGCTCGGCCCGATCTCCGCGCGCTTGGTCTATCAGCCCGTCGGGGCCGGCCGCCTTCGGCTCGCCTGGAGCGTCGAGATCGAGGAGGTCTCGGGGCAGCACTGGTGGGAGGCGAGGATCGACGCGCAGACGGGCGAGCTCCTCGACCTGAGCGACCTGATCATCCACGACAGCGCGGAGGCAACCTCGGCGGCCGTCTCGCATGGTCACGAAGCCGCCTCGGAAACGCCCCTCATTGCACCACCGGATCCCGCGAGCGACGGCGCTCGCTATCGTGTGTACGCGCTGCCGCTGGAGAGCCCGAACGACGGTCCGCGGACGCTCGTCCAGAACCCGGCGGACACATTCAGCTCGCCCTTCGGCTGGCACGACACGAACGGAGCAGCGGGGGCGGAGGCCACGACGACGAAGGGGAACAACGTGCACGCGTACGTCGATCCCACGCCGGGCGCGAACACGGCGATACCGCTGATGGATGCCGATGGTGGCGCGACCCTGACCTTCGATCACCCGATCGACTTCAGCCTGCCTCCCACTGCCTGGAAGGACGCGGCGGTGACGAACCTCTTCTACTGGAACAACATCGTCCACGATGTCTTCTATCGGTACGGCTTCGACGAGGTCTCCGGGAACTTCCAGACGAACCAGTACGGCCACAGTGGTGCCGGAAACGACTCGGTGCAGGCGGAGGCCCAGGACGGGAGTGGCGTCAACAACGCGAACTTCGGGACGCCGGCGGACGGCAGCCGGCCGCGCATGCAGATGTACCTCTGGCCGAACACGACTCAGAACAAGGTCATCGACGGCGACCTCGACTCGGGCGTGATCGCGCACGAGTACGGCCACGGCATCTCGAACCGCCTGACCGGAGGGCCGTCCAACGTGTCGTGTCTCCGGAATCAGGAGCAGATGGGTGAGGGCTGGAGCGACTGGCTCGCGATCGCCCTCACGGCGCGGTCGGGAGAGACGGGCCCGCAGCGGCGTGGCATGGGCACCTACGTGCTGGGTCAGACGGATCGGGCGAAGGCCGGGATCCGTCCCACTCCCTACTCGACGAACATGGTGATCAACAGCTCGAAGTACGACTCGATCAAGACGCTCGCCGTTCCGCACGGAGTGGGATACGTCTGGGCCTCGATGCTGTGGGAGGTTTACTGGAGCCTCGTCGGGCAATACGGCTTCAATCCCGATGTGTACGGGGACTGGACGACGGGTGGAAACAACCTGGCGATCCAGCTCGTGATGGACGGGATGAAGTTCCAGCCGTGCAGCCCCGGCTTCGTCGATGGTCGTGACGCGATCCTGGCCGCGAACGAAGCGCTCACCGACGACGAGCAAGAACCCGTCGTGCATTGCCTGGTTTGGGAGGCCTTCGCGAAGCGGGGCCTCGGGGCCAGCGCGAACCAGGGCTCGTCGGCCAGCCGAAGCGATGGAACGCAGGCGTTCGACCTGCCCCCCGAATGCGAATGAGTCAGGTCAAGAGGATCCTCGGGGGAGGAGCGCTGCTCGTCGCGTTGCTCTCACCGACGGCAGCAGCGGGGTTCGCCGCCGGGCCGGGCCCGGGCCATTTCACGAGCGACAACGTTGCGTGGATCTCGGTGAACCCTCTCCACACCGGATCCTCGGGCGGACGCCTCCACGAGGGGTACTTCTATGTCACGGATCCGCGCGGCGTGTACATCTACGACGTCGCGAACCCTGCTGCCCCCGCTCTCAAAGGTTTCGTCAACGTCTTGCAGGGCGGGACGTCAACCAGCAACGCTACGTTCGCCGCTCTGGGCCAGGAGGACCCCGACACGAACGGGGAGATCCTGCTGGTCAACGCGGTCAATCCCGCCGCCCCTGCCGCGAACGAGCTTCTGATCATCGACGTCAGCGTCAAGACAGCCCCCCGGGTCCTCTCGAAGCTGGCGACGGTGGACCATACCTGGACGTGTGTTGCGGACTGCACGTACGCGTACGGGCGGACCGGTGGGATCCTTGACCTCACCACCCCCGCCTCTCCGAAGATCGTTGGGAACTGGCGCACCATCACGGGGATCGGTTCGGCTCCATACACGCACGACTTCACCGAGATCGCCCCCGGCCGCTTGATGAGCGCGGGCTCGCCCTCCTTCTATCTCGATGTTACCGACCCCACTCAGCCGAAGGAGCTGACGAGGCTTCGGAAGACCTTCCACACCCTCGGCTATCACAGTGCGGAGTGGCCTCGTGGGGGCCAGGACGCCTTCATGGTGATGGGCACGGAGCTCGCCCCGGCCGGCACGACGACCAATGGCGGAAGCAACTGCAAAGGAAACAGTCCCACCGACGGGGAGATCGCGACGTACGACACCTCGGCAGTTCTGGCAGCGGAGCAGGAGGAGCTGGAGAACCCAGACGGTGTCTGGGGCCCGGCCGAGTTCACGAAGATCGCCAAGTGGGAAATCTCGGGGAGCGGCACGTACAACGACGGGAACGCGCCCTTCCACGTCCTGTACTGCGCCCATTGGTTCGACCCGCACCCGAAGTGGAACAACGGGGGTCTCCTCGCGGTCGCGCACTACGAGTGGGGAACGCGATTCCTGAAGGTCGACCCGGCCGGTACCATCTCGCAGGTCGGCTGGTTCCAGCCGGTCGGCGGCTCGACGGCGTCCGCGTACTGGATCACCGACGACATCGTCTACTCGATGGACTATCGCCGCGGGATGGACATCCTGCGTTTCACCGCGTGAGATCCTTCCGCGTACTCTGTGCGGCGATCGGGATCCTGGTGGTGCTGGCCTTCGCGCAGCCCGCGGTCGCCACGCACGGCGGGATCCATCCCACGTTCAGGCAAGAGAATGTCTACTTCCACTGCAACACGCCCACGAAGCTCCAGAACGTCAACTGGTTCTCGAGCGGGACTGTGCGATGGGATATGAACGCGCCCACGCAGTCGGTGCAGGGCGGGGCCGGATGCGGAGCCCTCGAGCCAGGCGCGTACAGGAACGACGCTCCTAACAGTCCCTGGGATCCCGTATTCGAGGGCACGTTTACGGGCAATCTCCGTTCCATGACCGTCCGGCTCCACAACCTGGTCCTGAGCCAGGCGCGAACCGCGACGACGTTCACCGTTCGTGTCCGACTCTTGATCGATGGTCAGGAGCTGCTCACGCCCACGGGGAGGAACGCCGTCGTGACACCCGTGGCAAGCTCGACCGGAGCCTCCGAGCTCTTCGAGTTCTCCATCCGGAACCTGGGGTTCGCGGACGAGGTACTGGATCCCGAGGGCAACGTCGTGGACGTGCAGACCGGTGGACTTGCGACCGAGAATGGTGACGGAGAGATTGAGCGGGCTGTAACCCTGGTGATCGACAGCTTCACGGCCACTCAGGCCTCGGCCTGGGCGTGGGACACGACCGAGGTGCCGTCAGGCATCACGTTCAACCCGCCCACCCTCGCGGCCGCGAAGGTTACCGCCGACCTTCCAACATCAAGCTAGGCCCTATTCTCTGGAGCCCTCGTCGTCCTACTCCTGGACGACTCGCCACTTCCGCATCGCCGGGGTCGGGTCGGTAGTGCCGCCCGCGGTGGCCCGAACCTGGAACGTGTGCCTACCGAAGCCCTGACTCTTGTACTTCCTCGGTGACGTGCAGGCGGAGAAGGGCTTCGAGTCGAGCTTGCACTCGAAGGTCGCGCCCGGATTGGTTGCCGTGAATGTGAACTTGGGAGTCCGGTCAGTCGTCCTGCCCTTAGGTCCCTTGAGGATCGTCGTCTCCGGTGCGGCCCCGCCCTGGGGTACCGCCTGCCAATCGGGCTCGTTGTCATCTGAGGTGTTGACCGTTACCTTCGTCGACGCGCTGCCGTCTGTGTTCATCACGAAGATCTCGTCGTTGCCGGTATTGGAGAAGTGTCTGAACACGATCTTCGTGCCGTCCGGCGACCACGAAGGGTCTTCATCATCGTCGGTGTCGTTGGTCAGTCTCACCGGGGAGCTACCGTCTGCGTTCATTGCGAACATCTCGCTATCAGGGTCGGGGTTCGTTTCGAAGACGATCTTGGTGCCGTCGGGCGACCATGCTGGGTCGTCATCCTCGAATGTGTTGTTGGTGAGCCTTGCCTGCGCACTGCCATCGGCGTTCATGACGTAGATCTCGTCGTTGCCGTCGCGTTGGCTCGTGAAGGCGATCTTGCCGGACGGTGACCATGCGGGGTCGAAGTCATCGTTGGGATGGTTGGAGAGCCTCGCTTGCCCGCTCCCGTCTGCATTCATCACGTAGATGTCTTCGTCGCCGTCGCGCACGCTCATGAAAGCGATCCTCGAACCGTCGGGTGACCATGTGGGCCCATTGTCGTTCGATGCATTGCTCGTCAGCCTCGTCTGTGCGCTTCCATCCGCGTTCATGGCGTAGATCTCGGAGTTGCCGTCGCGATCGGTGCTGAAAGCGACCTTCGTACCGTCCGGCGACCAGGTGGGCTCGTGGTCTCCGGCCGAGTTCATCGTGAGCCGGGTCTGCGCGCTCCCGTCGGCGTTCATGACGTAGATCTCAGCGTTGCCATCCCGTACGGACTCGAACGCGATCTTCCCATTCGTGCCGGGAGAGCTCGCGCCGGCGGTCCCACTGGGAACGATCGTTACGGCGGCCAGAGTCACGGACCAGCAGAATGCGAACAAGGTTCTCCTGCGCATCGTGACGCCTCCTCCAGAGTTCGGAACTCGAGTACGGGCGCCGGAGAAAGCCAGCCGCAAGGAGGATATGACCGCATATGCGTCGCGTTGTAGTCCGTACGGGATTTGAACCCGTGTCTCCACCTTGAGAGGGTGGTGTCCTAGGCCCCTAGACGAACGGACCGGGGTTGGAACGGCCCGATGGTATTCGACGCCTCACAAGGCGTCCACGGACGACCCTGCGGCCTGCTGGTAGCATCACCCGGGACTTTGGGCCATGGGGTAACGGTAGCCCAGTTGGTTCTGGACCAACTAGTCCAGGTTCGAATCCTGGTGGCCCAGCTGACGCCTCGCATGCGTTCGCCTGCGGTGGCAGTTCGAGCAAACAACCTCGCATTTCGAGATCTCCGCTCGGAGGTCGTCCAGGGTTCGGCTGTACCACCACCCCTCCTTCCCGATTGTGAACCGCTTTCCCCGCGGGTTCACGTGGTCAAAGTCCATGACGTAGTGCGGATAGCGGCGCTCGCAATCGGTGCACGGTCGAGCCTTTGCCTGTTTGATGACGCCTCGCACGAGAGCGCGTCGACGAGCGTTCCTCTCCGCGGCTCTGGCGCGGTACTTGTCTGCGTTGCGCGCATAGTGGCGGCGCAGATACTCGCGACGGCAGTCAATGCAGTGTGATTGGAGCCCGTCGCGTCTGGCCCGGTTCTTGGAGAAATCCTCCGGAGGCTTCGCCATTCCGCATGTGGGGCAACGCTTCATGCCTCCGATCGTACGGGTCGGGGCTGACATGAACCCCGACGGACATCTTGAGGCGTCGGGGGTCAGTCGAAGGTGACGATGCGGAGGGTTCGCGCGACCTTCTTGCCGCCCTCGTCGGCGATCTCGAACTTCACGCGCTGGCCGATCCGCAGGTAGCGGATGCCGGAGCCTTCGGCCGACCCGGCGTCGATCGCGATCTCGTCGCGGGCATCCGTCAGCAGGCTGCCGGTTCGGCTCGGGATGTCGTAGCTCATCACTGTTCCCTGCGGCATGGCCCAGACCTTACTCGTTGACGGCCGACAGTCTCTCCGCCAGGCCCATCTCGATGCAAGCAGCCCGGGTTCGACTCGGCCCTCCCTGCGAAAGGAGCGTCGGGACGTCCTCTTTGCGGTCGAGATCGAAGGCGGTCTCGATGGAGTCGACCTCGGCGAAGGGCACCCCGCGCATCTCGGCGGCCTCGCGATGCTTGCGGAACGAGTCGGATCCGAAGCGGGGGGCGATGACGCCGGGAGGTCGTCGAAGCAGCACGTTCGTCCCCTTGTCGGAGCCCGAAGGTGCGGCCACCACGGGGCCGATCGTCTGCAGCAACCGTGACAACGCGGGCGCGGTGAGGAGCGGAAGGTCTCCGAGCACGATGGCCAGCGCGTCGGCGTTCGCGGCTTCTTCCTCGACCTGATGGATCGCGGCGAGGAGTCCGGGATCCTCCTCGATGAGAGGCCTCGCCCTGCGGCGAGCCGAGACCTCGAGCACGGCCTCGTCCGGTGAGATCACCCACGTATGCCAGCCGGGGATCTGTATGCACGCGTCGAGGACGTCCTCAAGCATCGCGAGCGTCAGGGCGGCGCGCTCGAGTGGGCGTAGGGTCTCCGAGAGCCGGCCTTTGGCCCGCTCGAGCGATTTGACGGGCACGGCGATGACGCGCATGGGGGAGCAAGCGTACGCCCAGGTTGGGGCGCGGTCACGCACCCGGAGACAGGGGAGGCCGCGGGTAGAATGGGCGCCGCTTCCCCGAAGAGAGGATCCCGTTGAGGCGAATCGAGCCCTGGTACACCGGCACGGTCTCCATCCTCCAGTTCCCGAGCTGGGTGTGGTTCAAATGGCGGTTCGAGGGGATGGAGCACGTCCCGCGAGAAGGCCCCATCCTCATCGCGGCGAACCACATCTCCTACTACGACCCGATCGCGCACGGCTACATGCTGATCAAGGCTAAGCGGAAGCCGCGATGGCTCGCGAAGATCGAGCTCTTCAACAACAAGTTCGTCGGCCCGATCCTTCGAGGGATGAAGCACATCCCCGTCCGCCGCGGAAGCGGCGACCACGGCCCGATCGAGTTCGGTCTCAAGGCGCTTCGCGAGGGAGAGATGATCCTGGTGTATCCGGAGTCCACGGTCACGAAGAACCCCGACTTCTCCCCGATGAAGGGGAAGACGGGGATCGCTCGGCTGGCGATCCTGAGCGGCGTGCCCGTGATCCCACTCGCCGTATGGGGCTCGGCGCCGGTGTGGCAGAAGGGCAGCCGGAACTTCAAGTTCGGGCGCCCGATCTGGGTCAAGGCCGGCCCGCCACTCGACTTCTCTCGGTTCGAAGGAAAAGCCGACGACCCAAAGGCGGTCCGAGAGGTCACCGACGAGGTGATGGCGCAGCTCTCGTTCCTGGTGGAGGACATGAAGGCCCGGTACCCGAAGAAATGGTCCTGAGCGAGCAGCCCGAGGTCCGTGTCTCGGACGCCGAGGTTGAGGAGCCGACGTTCGTCGACATCCTTGCCGCCCGCCGGATGCTTGACCCCTACCTCGCGCCTACGCCGTTCTACGAGTCGATCTCGCTGGGTCATATGCTCGGTCTCCGACTGTGGATCAAGTACGAGAACCACCAGCCGATCTCCGCGTTCAAGGTCCGCGGCACGCTGAACAAGGTCCTCAGCCTCACCCAGGAGGAGCGCACCCGCGGGGTGGTCACCGCCTCCATGGGCAACCACGGCCAGGGCGTGTGTTACGCGGCGCGGCTCACCGACGTGCAGGCCACGGTCGTGATGCCGGAGAAGGCGAACCCGGACAAGGCCGAGGCGATGCGCAACCTCGGCGCCGAGGTCATCCAGTGGGGCGAGGACTTCGAGGAAGCGAACGTGAAGGCGCTGGAGCTCGAGCAGGAGAAGGGCTACATCTATTTCCACGCCGCGAACGATCCGTGGATCATCGCGGGCCACGGAACCGTGGGCCTCGAGATGCTCGAGGTGGAGCCGGACCTCGACGTGCTGGTCGTGCCGATCGGGGCCGGGGGCCTGATCTCGGGAGTGTCGCTGGCCGCGAAGACGCTGAACCCAGAGATCGAGATCATCGGCGTGCAGGCGAAGAACGTGGCGCCGTACGTGCAGTCCCGGATCGAAGGTCACCTCGTGAACGCCGAGTCGGCGAAGACGTTTGCGGACGGTCTCGCGTGCAGGTACCCGACCGATCTGCCGTCCCGGTTCATCTCGCGTCTGGTCGATGACCTGATCGTCGCAACGGAGGAGGAGATGCGCCGGGCCATCGTCCTGCTCCTCGAGAAGACCCACAACATCGCGGAGGGTGCGGGTGCGGCCGCGACCGCAGGCGTGGTGAAGCTGCACGAGCGCCTGGCCGGAAAGAAGGTCGGGACGATCCTGTCGGGCGGGAACCTCAACCGCCACGTTCTCGAGCGCGCCCTCTCCGACCCGCACACGTGGTAGCGATGGGGCGTCGCCTCGCCACGATCGGGAGTTGGCTAGACCGGTTGGACGACACGACGTTGGGTAGGCGTGGTTGGCTGCCACATCAAAAAGCGCAGGCGCAGCCACTGGCCCATCCCGTTCGTCTCGCCCTCGGCGGGGTTCTCTTCGCGGTGACCCTGAATCTGGTTGTCCGTCAGGCCGGGCTCGATGAGAGCGTCTGGGTGAGCCTCATGACAGGGTGTTTCTTCTCGCTCCCTATCGTCGTTCCGATCCTGATCCGAGCTTTTCTGCAACGGCGTTGGGCGGCGAAGGTCGACCGGCCCTCGGCTCCGAACGCGGAGTCGAGCAGAGCTGAGGGGGTGGGTTCATGAGCGAGCGGGAACACGGGTTCAGCACGCGGGCCCTGCGGACGCAGGTCGATCTCGGGGAGGCGAAGCCGGCCTCGGTTCCCATCTACCAGAGCGCCACCTTCTCGTTCGACGATCCCGAGGGGCTCGCGGACACCATCCGTCAGGGCAAGGACGCCGGGTTCGTCTACTCGCGCTGGCACAACCCCACCCGAGCGGCACTGGAGCAGGTCGTTGTGGACCTGGAGCGAGGGGAGCGGGCGGTGTCGTTCGGTTCGGGCATGGCGGCCATCTCCACAACCCTGGCAGCGCTCCTGAAGGCCGGCGACCACGCGGTGTCGAGCCCGTCCCTCTACGGTGGCAGCTACTCCGTGATGACGAAGCTCCTCCCGCGGTGGGGGATCGAGACGACCCTGGCCGATTCGCATCGCGTTGAGGACATCATCGCGGCGTTCCGCGACGACACGAAGCTCTGCTACACCGAGACGATCGGGAATCCGAATGTCCCGGTTACCGACCTTGAAGCCCTCGCGGCCGCGTGCCGGGAACGGGACGTCGTGCTGGTGGTCGACAACACGTTCGCGAGCCCCTATCTCTGCAACCCGCTGGCGCTCGGCGCCGATGTGGTCGTGCACTCCACCACGAAGTACCTCGGCGGGCACTCCGATCTCACCGGTGGGATCGCGGTCGGTCGTGACGACCTCCTCGGGGAGGTTCGCGAGATGTCGGTCGAGCTCGGCGGCATCGCCGGGCCGTTCGACGCGTGGCTCGTGCTCCGTGGTCTGCAGACGCTTGCTCTGCGTATGGAGCGGCACACCGAGAACGGGCTCGCGCTGGCGCAGATGCTCGAGGCGCACGAGAAGGTCGAGCGGGCCTGGTACCCGGGCCTCGCCTCCCATCCCGACCACGAGCTCGCGGGCAGGATCCTTCCGAAGGGCGCCGGCGGGATGCTCTCGTTCGAGCTCAGGGGCGGGCTCGATGCGGGGCGCAGGTTCCAGGAGACGCTCGAGGTCGCGCTCGTCGCGGCCAGCCTCGGCGGCACCCACACGCTCGCGACGCATCCACCAACCGTCACGCACACCCAGCTCACGCCGGAGCAGCGCCAAGCCCTTGGGATCTCCGACGGGCTCATCCGCGTGTCGGTCGGCATCGAGGATGAGGCAGACATCCTGGAGGACTTCGAGCGCGCGCTGGAGAAGGCGTGACGAGGCCCATCCGCGTCCTCCTGATCTTCGGGGGGCGCTCGGAGGAGCACGAGGTCTCGGTGGTATCCGCGGGGTCGGTCGCACGAGCGCTCGATCCGGAGCGGTACGACGTGGTCTCGGTCGGGATCGACAAAGAAGGAAGGTGGCACCACCTGCCCGCACCTCCTGCGCTCGAAGGTGACGGCGTGGACGCGCTGCCGTCGATCGGGCCGGAGTCCGGGTTGGAGATCGCCCTGTCGCGGGAGCCCGGCACGCGCGAGCTCGTGAGCGACGACGGCGAGCGTCAGCGGGTGGACGTCGTGCTCCCGATCCTCCACGGACCGTTTGGCGAGGACGGCACGATCCAGGGGCTGTTCGAGCTCGCCGGCATCCCGTACGTGGGGGCCGGCGTTCTCGCATCCGCCGTCGGGATGGACAAGGCGATCCAGAAGGTCCTGTTCAGAGCGGCGGGCCTCCCCATCGTGCGGTACGAGGTCGTGACCGACCACGAGTGGGAGGAGGACCCCGACGCGATCACCGCGCGAGCTGAGGCCCTCGGCACGCCGCTCTTCGTCAAACCGGCCGCGCTCGGCTCCTCGGTCGGCATTACGAAGGTCAAATCCCTCGCCGATCTGGAGCAGGCGATGGCCGAGGCGTTCCGCCATGGGCGGAAGGCCGTCATAGAGGAGTCGGCGGAGGGCGCGCGGGAGATCGAGGTCGCGGTGCTCGGCAACGACGACCCGGTCGCCTCCATCCCCGCGGAGATCATCCCGAACGCCGAGTTCTACGACTACCGGGCCAAGTACCTCGACGACTCGACGCGTCTCGAGGTACCCGCGAAGCTCCCTCCCGAGGTCGTGGAGGAGCTGCAACGCATGGCAGTCACGGCCTTCCGCGCGATCGACTGCGCGGGGATGGCGCGCGTGGACTTCTTCTACCGCGAGCCGGCAGACCTGATCGTGAACGAGATCAACACGATCCCCGGTTTCACCGAGGTCTCGATGTATCCGCGGATGTGGGAGGCGTCCGGCGTGCCCTACGCGGAGCTGCTCGACCGCCTTATCGCGCTCGCGTTGGAGCGGCACGACAAGGAGTCAGCCCGGGCCTCCCGGGCGACGCGGTAGCTGCAGTTAGGGTCGGCTGGCTTACAGGTGGACGACGGGGCAGGTGAGCGTGCGCGTGATGCCCTCGACCGCCTGGATCTTCGCGACGACGAGCTTGCCGAGGTCGTCGACGTTCTTCGCCTCCGCGCGAACGATGACGTCGTAGGGGCCGGTCACGTCCTCTGCCGATGTCACGCCCTTGATCGCGGCGACTTCCGTCGCGACCTGAGCGGCCTTGCCAACCTCGGTCTGGATCAGGATGTAGGCGTTAACCACGTCACCTCCTCCGTAGGAAGGGCACATCATAGCGGAGGGGAGGAACCCATCCCAACGCGAGATAATCGTCGTGGTGCCCAAACGCGACGAGCCCCTCGACCGCTACAAGCGCATCCGCAAGCCCGTCCCCAGGCCGGGCCGAGCCATCCCCGATCGCCGCAGGGAGATCGAGGAGGAACAGCGTCGCAAGGAGGCTCGAGAGGCCGAGGAGGAGCGCGAGCGGTGACGCTGTTCGCGGACCGCAGCGCCGCCGGCAAGCAGCTGGCCCAGGCGCTCGACCATCTCGCGGGCGAGCGGGTCGTGATCCTCGGCGTTCCTCGCGGAGGAGTCGAGGTGGCCGCCGAGGTGGCCGGTCAGCACGGATGGGAGCTCGACATCGTGATCCCGAGGAAGGTCGGTGCTCCCGGTAATCCCGAGCTCGGCCTGGGTGCGATCGCCCCCGGTGTTCGGGTCCTCGACGAACGCATGCTGCGCACCCTCGGTGTCTCGGAGGAGTACCTGGAGCAGGAGATCGCGGCTCAGGAGGAGGAGATCCACCGACGGAGCGAGGCGTACCGCCGGGGCAGGCCGCCGGCCGACCTGACGCGCAGGGTGGCGGTGATCGTTGACGACGGCATCGCGACGGGCGGGACCGCCATCGCCGCCGTTCGGTGGGCCAAGGTCCAGGGGGCGACCCGCGTGATCCTGGCCGTCCCCGTCGCGCCGCGCGAGGCGGTCACGAGGTTGGCGGAGGAGGCCGACGAGGTGGTCTGCCTCGAGACGCCCGAGCCGTTCTACGCGGTGGGGCAGTGGTACGGCGACTTCCCGCAGACCGAAGACGACCAGGTCATCCGTCTCCTCGACCGATCCTGATGCTGGACTACATCCTCGCGGGGCTGATGTTCCTGTTCGGCGCGGTCTCCGCGGTCCGGTCCTTGGGCCAGCCCCCGGCGGAGGAGCGGGGCGGCACGAGGCTCCTGATCGCGATCCACGATGCGTCGCGAGCCGTGTTCTGGCTGTCGCTCGGCGGATTCTTCCTGGCCTTCGGGCTGACCGATCGCGCCCCCGAGGTGCGGTGGCTGGTCCTGCTGCCAGTCCTGATGGCCGTGGTCCGCGTGCTCACGGCCATACGCCTCGCTCGAGCCTGAATCTTTCCTGGATCCGGGCTCAAGTTCTCCGTTATGTCTGGCATCCCTGAGGGACTAGTCCCTTCGGGCCACGAAAAAAGATGACCCTCCGTAGCACTTATCGGACGACCCATCTCGACCGATGCACAAACTATGAACGGGAACGGGGTCGCGAGAGAGTTCTGGAGCGAGATCCTGGACGTCAAGGCCCCGGCCGACGACGACCGTGGCGGTCGCCGCGAGGTCCGCCGCAAGAAGCGCCTACTGCTCGTTCGCCGCTCGGGTCGCTGACCATGAGGACACCCACGGTGTTGTGCACTCGCACAAAAAACTTTGCCTCCGAGGCAGGAACTCCCCGGGCCGCGTCGAACTCTCCCACTAGGTCGCGACCATCGCCCGAAACACGGCGAGGGATTCGCCCAATCCCTTACCTGCAAGTCGGTTCTGGCTGCTGCATGCCGACGGAGGGGAGACAGGCGATGACGATCAACGGAGTAGCTCAAGAGTTCTGGAGCGAGGTGTTCAACCTCCACGCTCCCATCGAGAATCACCGGCGACCCAAGGGGTCGAAGGTTCGGGCCAAGAAGGTTCGCCGCGTCGTATCCCAGAACGTAAGCCTCGCGAGGGCCAGCTGATGTTCGGGCGCATCGTGTACGCGATCGCTCACGAGATCGTTCTCTGGAGGACCCTCCGCAAGCGGACCCGATAGATCACGAAGGCAGTGCTCCCAAAGCACGCTGACGGGCCACAGGCAGCGAGCGTGCTGGGTGGATGGACCGAAAGAATCGCAGGCGGATCATCGGTCCCGGAGAGCAGATTCATCACCGCTGGATGCCGGGCGGTCGCTCCGTAGGCGCAGCTGACCGCCGCCGCCCCAGCCCCAACTCCCGGAATCCGCCCTTCCTTGGAGAGCGATGACTTTTCCCTCCGGACTCCGTCTACCCTTCAACGACGAGCTAGAAGGAGGGTGAGATGGCCACGATGCAGAAGATCGTCCCCAACCTGTGGTTCGACACGCAGGCCGAGGAGGCGGCGTACTTCTACACCTCGATCTTCAAGAACTCGAGCGTGGGGACGATCACGCACTACGGCGACGCCGGGCCCCGCGAGGCGGACCTGGCCCTGACCGTCGACTTCACGCTCGAGGGCCAGAAGTTCACGGCGATCAACGGCGGCCCCGACTTCAAGTTCACCGAAGCCGTCTCGCTGGCGATCAACTACGAGTCTCAGGAGGAGATCGACGAGCTGTGGGAGAAGCTCTCCGCCGACGGAGGCGAGACGAGCGTGTGCGGCTGGCTCAAGGACAAGTACGGACTCTCCTGGCAGGTCGTGCCGGTGGTTCTCGAGGAGATGCTGGGGCGCGAGGACCACAACTCGGCGAAGTTCAACAGCGTCATGAAGGCCATGCTAGAGATGACCAAGCTCGACATCGCCGAGCTCGAGAAGGCCTACGCAGAGGGGTGAGTCTTAGCCGACGGCTTTGATGATCTCGGGCTCGAGGCCCGCGAAGCCCTCGAGGAACTCGACGCGCTCGGCTTTGAACCGGTCGACGAAGGCCTCGTACTCCTTCGACCGGCCCTGCGCCTCGTACATCAGGTGGGGCTGGAGGAGCTCCTTGTCGTCGATGCCCGGCACGCTCGACGCGACCTCGTATCCGAAATCCGCGTCGCCGTCCCACGTGATCGTTCCCTCGGCGATCGCCTTCACGACGGCCGACGACGTCGGGATCTTGATCTTCTTCGAGCGCTCGTCGTCCGCGCGCCCGCCGACCCGGCCGGTGTTCATCAGGAACACCTCCATCGGGTGCGAGTCGAGGAGCTCGAGGAAGCGGTTCCCCTGCTGCTCGTGCCGCAGCGGGAAGAACGGATTCGTCCCGGGCACGCGAAGGAACTTGCCCTCCTCGGCCTTGCCGCCGGCGGAGGTTCCGGTCGTCTCCCCCAGCATGAAGTACGCCGCGGCCTGTGTGCGTGACAGGCGGGAGACGGCGGGGATGATGTTCTCGTTCCAGTTGAGGATCAGCAGGTAGTCGACCTTCGACAGGTCGCGCGCGTCCTTGTAGGAGCCGAGGTCCTCGAGTCCGAACACCGCGCGGCCGTTCTTCGTGTAGGAGGTCTCGAAGAAGTTCACCGTGCCCTTGTCGTCCTGGTACACGTTCTCGAGGTACGCGTTGGGCTTCGTGACCGCGTGGTAGATGCTCGGCTCGAAGTCGGGGTCGAGCGAGAACGTCTTCGCGAAGCAGCCGTTCTCCGTGGCGTATGCGCGGCCATCGGGCATCAGGGCGACGAAGTCGTCCTGGACGGGCAGCGAGTCGTTCTGCGTGGTGAACGTCGTGGTGGTCTTTCCCGTTCCGGAGAGGCCGATGATCAGGAAGACCTTCTCCTCGCCGTTCGCCGGGACGGACTTGAGGCCGGCGTGGAGGGCGAGGCCGCCGCGGTCGTGGACGATCGTGTTCCACATCCGCAGGCCGCCCTTCTTCGACTCCCCGAAGTAGTCCGAGTTCAGGACGCGCGTGACGCGGTTCTCCAGGTCGACGGCGATGATGCGGTCGTCGGGGTAGCCCGGCATGGGCAGGTTCGGCGTGTAGATGACCTGTACCTCGGGGTTGCCGCCCTCGCGCGGGTAGTAGAGCTTCTGCTGCATCGCGGCGATGTTCGCGTTCGCTTTCTCGATCGTGAGGCGGGCGGGTGTCTTGAAGGAGTCGTCGTTCCCGATGTAGCCGTCGATCACGATCATGTCCTGGTCCGCGATGTACTGGTCCTGGATGCTCGCGATCCGGTCGAATTCCTCGCGGGTGATGGACTTCCCGGAGGTGACGGAAGGGTCGTCGGACACGATGAAGGTGGAGGCGGAGCTGCGGGAGGTGACGCGCGTCTGCACGTTCACGTTGTCGTACTCGGTGATGCGGCAGCCCGGCATCTCCTCGGTGAAGCTGCGGAGCTCTTCGGGGGATGGGTTATCGAAGGTTCGGTTGGCCATGGGAGGCAGGATTCTACTGATTCAGGCTTGGGGTGTCTCGACCTCGAAATACAGGCGAACCTGCGTCCGATAGCGGACGATCCTGCTGCCGTCGACGTCGGTTCCGGTCCCCAGCACCTCGAGCTTATTGATGCGGCGGATCGTCTTCGCCGCCTCCTTGAGCGCCTCTCGAGCGGCATCGCCCCACGAGTTCTCCGAGGTGCCCTCGAGCTCGATCGTGTTCAGGGTCGGCATCGCGCCTGCATTATCGTGGAAGGGAAGGGAGGCCGTTGGAGCTCACAGAGATCGAGCTGGTTCGCGCGATCCGCAAGGTGCTGTCTGGACAGGCGCCCGGCGTGGTCGTCGGCGTCGGCGACGACGCGGCGGTCGTCGACCCCAGGCCGTACCCGGGTGTCCTCACGACGGACATGCTCGTCGAGGGTGTTCATTTCGAGATCGGCGTGACCTCGCCTCATGATCTGGGTCATAAGGCCATCACCGTCAATGTGTCGGATGTTGCTGCGATGGGCGGGAGCCCGCGCTTCGGCCTCGCGTCGCTCGCGATCTCACCGGGACTCGAGGCCTCGTGGGTGATGGAGCTGTACGGCGGGATGCGGCAGGCCGCCGACGATTACGGGATGACGCTCGTGGGCGGCGACACGAGTCGTAGTGAGCAGGCGGTCCTCTCGGTCACCGTGATCGGCGAGGTCGGGGCGGGCCGCGCCGTGACGCGGTCCGGCGCCCAGCCTGGCGACGCGCTGGTCGTGACCGGCTCGCTCGGCGGCTCGGCCGGCGGGCTTTGGGTCGCGCGTGCGAAACACGACCGGCAGACCGAGGCATTGTCGAGTGAGTGGGGGCGCGCGCTGGTGGCGCGCCACGAGCGACCGATGGCTCGGGTGGGCGAGGGGCAGGCGCTTGCCGCGGCCCGCGCGACCTCGATGATGGATCTCTCCGACGGTCTCGCGCTCGACCTCGCTCGGCTGTGCGAGGAGAGTGGGTGCGGCGCGCGCGTCCGTCTCGACGCGATCCCACTTGCGGCGGGTCTCGAGGACCTTCAACACCTGGGCGACGTGGAGCCGCTCGATCTCGCGCTGCACGGCGGCGAGGACTACGAGCTGCTCGCCACGATGCCGCGCGAGAGCGTTCAGCCCACGCGCGAGACGTTGCGGGAGCGCTTCGGGACATCGCTCACGGAGATCGGCGAGATCACACCGGGCCGTGAGGTGATCGCGGTGAGCGATGACGGGACCGAGGACCCGCTCGAGCCGAAGGGGTGGGATCACTTTGCCCCCTGAGATCCCGCGCGCGCTAACGATCGCCGGCTCCGACTCCGGCGGGGGTGCGGGCATCCAGGCCGACCTCAAGACATTCCAGGCGCTCGGCGTGTTCGGCATGAGCGCGATCACCGCGGTCACTGTGCAGAACACGAAAGGTGTGAGCGGCTACGAGGAGCTCTCTCCCGAGCTGGTGGCGGATCAGGTTCGGGCGGTCGTGACCGACATCGGAGTTGACGCGGCGAAGTCGGGGATGCTGGCGTCGGTGCCGATCGTCGAGGCGGTGGCGGACGTGCTTCGAGAGCTGCAGGTGCCGAACCTCGTCGTCGATCCTGTATCGGTATCGAAGCACGGCCATCCGTTGCTTGATGAAGAAGCCGTAGGCGGGCTGCGGTCCGAGATCCTTCCCCTGGCGACACTGGTCACACCGAACCTTCCGGAAGCGGCGTTGCTGGCCGGGTTCCCGGTGCAGACGCGCGAGGAGATGGAGCGCGCGGGAGTGGCGATCCTCGAGCTCGGACCAAAGGCGGTGCTGGTGAAGGGCGGCCACCTCGAGGGCGCCGACGCGACCGACCTGCTGGTGACGGCCGACGGCATCGAGGAGATCACGGGCGAGCGGATCGACACACCGCACACCCACGGCACCGGATGTGTCCTATCCGCCGCGATCGCGGCTCATCTGGCCGTGGGCTTAGACCTTCATTCCAGCGTTCTGGAGGGGAAGGCGTTCGTGACGGAGGCGATCCGAGCCCACCTCGAGATCGGGAATGGGATCGGGCCGGTCAACCCATCCTTCGCTTTTCCGTCCCGCTGATACAGTTGACGTTGTGAGGTCCCGCGGCCTGAAGCTCGCGCTTCCCGCACTCTTGATCGCCCTCCTCCTTCCCGTCAACGCTCGGGCCGCGGAGATCGTCAAGGACGGCAGCTTCGAGAGCACCCCGGCCTCGGAAGACAATCCGAACTGGGAGCAGGGAGGGATCGTCTTCCTGCCGCTTTGTGACTCCACCTGCACGGAGGGCGGAACGGGTGGCGGGACCGTCGGGCCCCGGACGGGAAGTAACTGGGCCTGGTTCGGCGGTAACTCGGGCCCGGAGGAGCAGTTCGTTTCTCAGCCCGTCACCATTCCTCCGGGGACGGCGACGCTGACGTTCTACCTCTGGCTCGGAGCATCCAGTGGCAACGGGTTCGACGCGTTCCGGGTGTTCATGGACGACGAACCAGAACCCCTCTTCGAGGTGCTCGAGAGCTCCACGGAGTACGACCCCTACAAGCTCGCCACGGTCGATGTCAGCGCGTACGCGGGTGTCGGTGGACCGCACAGCCTGAGCTTCGAATACGCCGGATTTGGCCCCCTCCCGACGAACTTCAGCCTCGACGACATCTCGCTCCAGGCGGGTCAGTCGGGCACCGCCGCGGTGAGCCTCAAGGGTCCGAAGAAGGTTACCCAGGGCAAGAAGGCCAAGCTGAAGGTCGCGGTCACCCCATGTGCGGGCCATGCCGGCGAGATGATCGACCTGTTCCGCGGCAAGAAGAAGATCGCGAGCGCGATGGCCACGAGCGCGTGCACGGCGACGTTCAAGGTGCGGATCCAGAGGACCTCGAAGTTCAAGGCGGTCTCTCCCGCGGGAGCTTCGAACACGCTGAAGGTTCGCGTCCGCCGCTAATCGATCGACACTAGCCACTCGTTCGGATCCTCAGGCGCGACCCGTACATCGAGCCCGAAGTGTTGCTCGATCCCGGCCTCCAGCTCTCCGAACCAGTGCCGATCCTCCCATCCGAACGGTGAGGGTCCGGTCGCTAGGAGCTCCAGGGCGCACCCGACGCCCGTTTCCAAGCGAAAACGGATCGGGCGTCGCATCTTGCGCGCTTCAGCGCGCGCATATCCCTGGATCGCAGGCAGCACGTGCAGCTCGTCGTCGAAGAGCGTCCAGAGCTGCGGAGCCAGGAAATGTTCGTGGTTGAGGTCGTACAGAGGCCCCCAACGGGTCGCGCGCTGCAGGATGAGCCCCGACTCAGATAAGGCCGCCAGGACCTGCGCGGTGCGGGGGTGCGACACACCTGCGAGTCGCGCGACATCGCGAACCCCAACATTCTCCTGCGGGTCCTTCTTGATCAGTGCCCGAAGGACCCGGACGTGGCTTCGGCTCGCCAGGACCTCATCGAGGGGTCTCGGGTCGAAGGGGTCTGGAGCGGAGGTGGTAGGGATCCCTTCCATGCTGGTAGGGATTGTTACCAGGGTCTACTGACAATCCTTTGACTGGGAGGGTCGCGGAGGGTCGGAGGCGGGCTAGCCGCGCTCCCGCTCGCAGCCGCGGAACCTGTCCTTGCCCGGGCCGCCGCGGCACACGTCGTGGCCACTCTTGCCGAGCAGCAGGTCATTCCCCGAGCCGCCCCACAACACGTCCGCTCCCTCGCCGCCGAGCAGAACGTCGTTGCCGCCCTGTGCTCGTAGGACGTCGTTGCTTTCCAGCCCGCACATGACGTCGCGAGAGCTGATCCCCCGGATCCGGTCTTGCAGCTCGGAGCCCACGAGGTGATGGCCGCCGAGGCCACGAGCGCCGCGACAGAGGGAGGCGATGCCCGGCTTGGCCAGCACCGTCCCACATGGGGTCTGCCCGAAACTACTTCCGCACCTCCGGGCCTCCATGAGCTCCTGATGCAGCGGGCCATCGAACGGATCGTTACGCGGGCTGAGGTCGTGGAAGCGGTTCGCCAGCTGGTACGGGTCGGTCGCCACGTCGTAGTACTCGCGGAACTTCACAGTGAGCTCGTCCTTGCCGTAGTACTCGATGTACTGATAGCTGGGTGTGCGGATCGATGCCCACGGCCCGCGCGACGTCCACCCCTCGGTGAAGATCTTCGAGCGCCCGCCCCCTCCGGCGAGCAGCGAGTTGCCGTCCAGCGGATACACCGGGTTGGGCGCCACCCCGGCGGCCTCGTAGGCCGTCGGCGCGATGTCGATGTTGGCCACGAACGACCCGTCGCTCTGTCCGGCCGGAATCCGGCCCGGCCACCTCGCCATGAAGGGGATGCGGATCGACTCGGTGTATGGGTTGTTCTTACCGCCGAGGCCATGCTCCGACCACATGAAGCCGTTGTCGGAGAGGAAGAACGCGAGCGTGTTGTCCTCGTTCTCGGCCTCGAGGGTCTCGAAGACGTCCGCGATCAGCTCATCCACCGCGAGCAGGCTTCGCAGCTGACCCTGGCGGTTGCCCTGAGCGATCGTGAGGTCCCGCTTCTGTCTTCGGACCGAATCGGGCTTGTCACTCTTGTCGGTCTCGAACACGCCCGGGTTGCCCGTCCAGGTCCCGACGTCGGCGGTGGCATGGCGCTCGGCCGCTTCCCACGGATGGTGGGGTGCGAACGGCGTTACGTACATCAGCCACGGCTGCTGATCGGTTCCCCCGAAGTCGTTCTGGATGTAGTTGATCGCGCGATCGCGGATCACGTCGGTCGAGTAGTCGGACTCGACCTCCAGCGTCCCGTTGTTGTTGAACTGGTTGCCGTAGTACGTGTCCGGCTGGGGGATCAGCACGTTCCACCGGTGGAAGAACGGGGGATCGTCCTCGACCGGCCAGCCGTTGAGGTACTTGCCGACGAGCGCGGTGCGGTAGCCGGCGTCCATCAGCTGCGCATGAACGGTCGAGTCCTGGGCCAGCGCCTCGGCGTTGGCGTTCGTCCTCACGCCGCTGTTGTGCGCCAGCCGGCCGCTCATGATTGCCGCCCTGGCGGGACAGCACAGGGGCGTCGGCGCATAGGCGTTCGTGTAGGTGGTGCCGCCGTCTCCGAACAACCGTTGCGTCTCCGGCATCACCAGCATCGTGTCCATCGCACGCTGGTCGTCCGTGAGGATGATCAGGATGTTCGGGGGAGTCGTCTGAGCGGTGGCCGGTCCAGATGGCAGGCTTCCGAGACTTGCGGCAACGACCGTGAGGGCGAACGCGAGGTAGCGGGGCTTCAACCGGCGCGCTGGATCTTGTCGGCCTTGAGGCACTTCGCGCAGACGTTCAGGCGCTTGGGGGTGCCCTTGACCAGGGCCCGGACCCGCTGGATGTTGGGGTTCCAGCGCCGGTTCGACCGACGGTGGGAGTGGGAGACCTTCATCCCGAAGCCGGGCTTCCTCCCGCAGACGTCACACACGGATGACATGTCCGTCAGCCTACCAGAAGGCCCGCTCAGCGCCCCCGCGCGGAACGGGGGCCTCCGGAGCGGGACCGGTTGCTGACGACCATGATGTTCCCGTTGGCGACCACGTGCAGCGCCCCATCTTCGTCCCTGACCTCGGTCGTCCGGAGGCTGAGGGTCTCCACGCGCCCGGCGAGCTCCTTCCCGGCCGCGTTGAGGGTCACGAGGTCTCCTACCGCGAACTGGTCCTCCAGGAGAAAGAAGAAGCCGGAAAGGAAGTCCTTGACGATGCTCTGGGCGCCGAACCCGAGCGCCACGCCCGCGATCCCCGCCCCCGCGATGAGCGGGCCGATGTTCACGTGGAACTGGCCGAGAACGAGGAGGATCGTCATCGTCCAGACCGCAACACGGACGATGTAGGAAATCGCCTGCGTGAGCGTCGCAGCCCGCTGGAGGTTGAGCTCCTGCGTGTCGGTGTCGGCGGCTTCGATGCGCCGCTGCATCCGCCTGACGGCGAACCGCGCCAGGGTCAAAAGAGCCAGCGCGACAACGACGGCGACCCCGATCGCGACGCCGTGTATCTCGAGCCAGTCACGGGTGAACAGGCGGAAGTGGGCCAGGAGAGGTTGCATCAGGCTCGATGTAACCCCCTGCCTCGGCGCCGGGTCAAGGCGATGATCCCGATGAGGAGAAGGACAAGGAGAATAGCCCCGAGCACGATCGGGAGAGGGGAGCCTCCCTCTTCGCGCGCGACGGGCGCCGCGACCTCGGTGGTTTCCTCGGAAGCGGGAGGGGTGGTGGGGTCGGCCGACGAGAGCGGACGGATACGAACCGGCACGGCGGCCGTCGACACGACATCGACACCATCCGAGATCACCGCGCGAACGTTGTACCGTCCGGCCGGAAGGTCGGGAACCGAGACCTCGACCGAGGTGTCCTCTTCCTCGAGAACCACGGCGACAGACGATGTCCCGCTTCCCTCGCCTTGCAGGAACTCGAGCGCAACGCTCACGTCATCCGACACGGTCAACGTCGCGATGTAGGGCTGACCCGCGCGAGCACCCGGGGCCGCGGTGAACCCGGTGGCTTGCAGCGCGGGGGACGGGCGATCGCCGCGGCTGATCTGCACGCCGCGCCCACCTGTCACGAGCCACGGCCCTTCGGACGCGGGGCTGGGCTCGACGGTTGCCCCGCCCGACGGAGCGATCGTCAGCCGGGTGAGCCCGTCGGCGATCAGGATCCGGATGGTGCCGGGACCTTCCGTGGGTTCGGGTCGCAGGCCGCCGTAGTAGGCGGCGAGGATGTCGTCGTAGGACAGGCCACGCTCGGCCTTGCCGTAGGCACCCCACTGCACCATCCCGATGCCGTGGCCCCACCCGCGTCCCTGGAGAACGATGGCATTCCCTTCCTGCGCGGCGCGGTACCAACGCGAGGGGACGGTTTGGGGCAGCCGGTAGCCGCCCGGCTCCTGCGTCGGATAGCGATCCGGTGCGAGGCACGATGCCGTCGAGTTGAGCGCGTCGCGCAGGTCCTCCTTCGACAGCGATGCCCGATCCGAACCCGAGATCTCGATCGATCCGGTGGTCGCCCGGATGCTGCGGATCGGGCCGCCCGACCACAGCCCCTGGTTCGTCAGGAACCGCGCGAGATCGTCGAACGGCATCTCGACGCGCCAGCGCGCTACCGGCGAGGCGTGGTCGTCCTTCTCCGGGGCTCCGCGGAGATAGGGGAGCGACTCCCCGCCGAACACGTCCTCGACGTCGAACGTTCTCCCCGGCGATGTCGACGAGTAGTAGGTACTGGCCGGCTGTCCCCTGTAGAGGAGCGCTTCCCCGGCCGTCTCGTCCACGGCCTGCACCCATCGCGAACCGTTCGGCCCCGCCTCGACCTTCATCCCGACGTAGACCTGACACTCGGTCGTCGCGCACAGGTCGTACTCGCCGGTGGCGGGACCGCCGATCATGCGGTTGAGGGCGTACGTTCTCGCTGCGACGACCTGCGCCTTGAGCGCTTCCATCGGCCAGTCGCGCGGGACCTCCGCGATGCCCTTGAGATAGTCCTCGAAGGCGAGCTCGCCGATCAGCGACAGCGAGCCGCCGGCGGCGCGCACGACCTCGACCGTCCCGCGGTAGCGCGCATGCAGGACGGGCTGCGTCGGGTCCACGCACGAGGACTGGGTCGGTGGGTACTCGCCGTGCACCAGGAGCGACTCGCCCTGCGCGGCGGTGAAGCGAACCCGCGAGGGTGGTGCGTCCTTCGGTTTCGCCGATGCGGCCGGGACCGATGCGGCGACGGCGAGCACGAGAAGGGGGATCAGTGCGCGACGCATCGTCTCAGGTTAGAGGACGTTCGCGATCTGTTCTCGAAGCTCGTCCGCGTCGATCGTCCCGGTCTTGTCCCAGGCGAGCTCGCCGTTCCGGTCGTAGATCAGGGTGATCGGCTGGCCGACGTAGCCGAGGCCGTCGCGGATCGCGGCAGGCGGGTCGAAGACGCTCGGGTACTCCCAGCCGTAGCGACGGATGAACGCACGAGCCTCTTCGCGTGTGTCCACGATATCGACCCCGAGGAACTGGACCTCCCCCTCATACTCCTTCGACACCGTCGCGAGGTGCGGGGCCTCCTCCTCGCAGGGAGGGCACCACGAGCCCCAGAAGTTGACGACGACGGGAGTGCCTCTGAGGGTCTCGATCAGCGCGCGGTATCGCTCCAGGTCGTACTCGGGAAGCTCGAGCGGATCCTCGGGGAGGCGTGCCTCCTGCGAGGTCTCATCGGCCCCGCCCGCGCAGGCGGCGAGCAGCGTTGTCGCGATGAGGAGGAGGAGCACACGGCGCATGTCGCGATCGTACGGCACGGCCGGAGCAAGCCCGAGTGTCACAATCCCCTGATGGCGCTCTTGGAGCTCGACGAGCCGATCCTGGCGATCGGCGGTTGGGCCAAGCGGTACATCGAGCCCCTTCGAGGGGTCGGCATCGAGACCGTCGCCGACCTGCTGCACCACTACCCCCGGACGTACATCGACCGATCACGCGTGGCCGAGATCCGCGATCTGAAGCCGAAGCAGGAGGCCACGTTCATCGGGACGGTGAAGAAGGTCACGATGAGCCGACTGCCGAACCGGCGCACGATCGTCACCGTTCGCGTCTACGACGGGACGGGCCTCGTCGATCTGTCGTGGTTCAACCAGACGTGGCCGGCGCGGAGGCACAAGGAGGGGCAGGAGATCGCGGTCTCCGGCAAGGTCACCGCCTACCGGGGCCGCCTGCGGGTCCAGCAGCCCTCCGTTGAGGTGCTGAAGGGCGGGGAGGCGGACCATGTCCATATTGGTCGGATCATCCCCGTGCACCCGGCGACCGAGGGGGTCTCCGCGGGCGTGATCCGCAGGCTCGTTCACGACGCGCTCGGCAGGATCGGCGAGCTTCCGGACCCCATCCCGGATGCAGTCCGCACGCGGCAGGATCTCCCGGACCTGTCCCAAGCGGTTCGAAAGGTCCACTTCCCGGACGGCGACGCGGACAAGGCCCAGGCCCGCAAGCGGCTCAAGTTCGACGAGCTGTACTTCCTGGAGCTCGGCGTCGCGATGCGCAAGCACCGGGTCGAGGCCGAGACCGAGGGGATCGCGCACGACGCATCCGGCGACCTCGCGGAGCGATTCGTTCAGGGACTGCCGTTCGAGCTGACGAAGGCCCAGCGTCGGGCGATCGGGGAGATCGCGGACGACATGGAGCGGCCCCGCCCGATGAACCGGTTGCTGCAGGGCGACGTCGGCTCGGGCAAGACGGCCGTCGCGCTGCACGCTTGCATGCTCGCGATCCAGTCCGGGCATCAGGCCGCGATCATGGCGCCGACCGAGGTCCTGGCCGGCCAGCACCTGCTCAGCGTCGAGACGTTGCTTGGGGGCGTCGATGGGCGGCAGCTGTCGGCCGCAACGTCTCCTGCCGACGCCGCGCAGGCGTCGCTGCTCGAGACCGAGCCGCAGCCGGAGGGACCTGTCTACGCGCTGCTGACCTCCTCGGTCACCGGGAAGGAGCGCGAGCGCATCCTGGCTGAGGTCGCGTCCGGAGTGGTGGACATCCTCATCGGGACGCACGCGCTGGTGCAGGAGAGTGTCGAGTTCGCCGACCTGTCCTTCGCGGTCGTCGACGAGCAGCACCGGTTCGGGCTTCATCAGCGGATCGCGCTCAAGGAGAAGGGTGCGTCGCCGGACGTCCTGATCATGACCGCGACGCCGATCCCCCGGACTCTCGCGGTGACGTACTACGGCGACCTGGATGTCTCCGTCCTCGACGAGATGCCGGCCGGCCGCAAGCCGGTTGCCACGCGCATCGCGAAGACCGCCGCCGAACGCCGTCACGCGTACGAGCTGGTACGCGAGGAGGTCGAGGCGGGGCGCCAGGCCTTCATCGTGTGCGCCGCGATCGACGAGGAGAACCGCCTGGAGGTGAAGGCCGCGGAGCAGGAGGCGCAGCGCCTGGCGACCACGGTGTTCCCAGACCTGCGGCTCGCGCTCCTGCATGGACGCATGCGCCCGAAGCAGAAAGAGGGGGGGATGCGCTCGTTCCGGGAAGGCGAGGCGGACGTGCTCATCTCGACCACGGTGATCGAGGTGGGAGTCGACGTGCCGAATGCAACGGTCATGCTGATCGAGAACGCCGAGCGCTTCGGCCTTGCGCAGCTGCATCAGCTCCGCGGACGCATCGGCCGCGGGGAGCACGGGTCGACCTGCATCCTGTTCGACGAGTCGTCGAGGGACAACGAGGACGCGCACGCGAGGCTCGCGGCGATGGTGCGCACGACCGACGGGTTCGAGCTCGCCGACGAGGACCTGCGCCTGCGCGGGGAGGGCACGCTGTTCGACATCAAGCAGTCGGGGATGCCCGACCTCAAGCTTGCGCGACTTGCGTACGACACCGAGCTCGTCGGCGTGGCGAGGGAGGAAGCATTCGCCCTCGTCGCCACCGACCCGGACCTGAGCGAGCATCCCGAGCTGCGCGAGGAGCTTGAGCGGCGCTTCGCCGACTCGATCGACTGGCTGTTCCACTCCTGACGCGTCAGGAGACCTGGATGTCCCCCACGTGCTGGGTCTGGCCCCGGCGGACCACCACATCCAGCTCTCGCTGGCCCGAGGCCACCGCGGCGGTCAGCCGGAAGGCTTCGGTGCCGCCTTCGAACTCGATGTGGGGCCGGGTGCTGGGATTGGTGTGGTACTCGAAAGTCCCGTCGGGCAGCGTGACCATGCTCGTGTCGATCACTTCCGGATAGCTGCCGCTCGACCACAGGGGAGTCTCGAATGCTTTGTGCAGCCGGATCTCACCCTGCACCGGTGCGCCCGACGCGTCCACGACCCTGCCGGTGATCACGCTGTGGTAGGCGGGGTTCGCTGCGGCCTCGGCCAACAGGAGGAACGCGTTCCGGCACTTCGCGTACATCTGCGGGACCGAGCTGAGGTATGCCGGGTGGAAGCCCGAGCCGCTGTGCTCGAAGCAGTAGGCAAGCGTCCCGAACGAGCCGTAGGCGTAGTCGGTCGCCGTGCCGGTCGTGATGTAGAGCTGGATGGATTTCTGAGACGTATATCCCGTGATCTGTCCGCACTGATCGCCCAGGCTCTTCAACAGCTCGTCGTCCGGCGGATCGTCGTAGGTGTATCCCCAGGGTCGCAAGACCAGGTTGCCCGCGGTGTGGCTCGACTCCAGAGCAGTGACCTGGTATGAGCGAAGAACGTGACCGACGTTCCGTGTCTCCGGCTCGGAGGCGGCCGATGCCCCTCGCGACGACTGGTCGTACTGGTTGTTCGCCGCTCCGGGCCCACCCCAGTTGTGCGGGTAGTTTCGGTTGGGGTCGATCCCATACGCGTCGGGGTTCTTCTGGATCACCGGAATCGTGGCGCCGGTGAAGGAGCGGCGGTTCTTCCGCCAGTAGCCCTCGAGCCCTCCCGGCGGGGCTATCGACAGCGGGAGCTCGAGGGCCTCGTGCGACAGCAGGGACTCGCGAGAGTGGTGGTAGCCGTCCGGGTTCACGACGGGCACGACCACGAACCGCGCGGTGTCCATCAGCGCCGTGATCCGCGGGTCCGTCCCGTACCGCTCCAGCAGATCGTGGGCCCACATGATCGGCATCTCCGCGGCCGGCCACTCGCGAGCGTGGTGCACGCCGTCCATGTAGAAGACCGGTCGACCATCTCGGGATGCGACATTGCTGCCGATCTCGATCCCGAAGACCGTGCGACCCTCGAGCGACGCTTCCGGCAGGGAGAGAAGCTTGGCTTTGTCGGGGAAGCGCTGGATCAGGGAGCGCATGTCCGCTTCGAAGTCTGCGAGCCGCCGGTACTCGGTGCGCTCGCCGGGCTGGGGAGCGAGGGAAGCCTGACGGGGAGCGGCGGCGGCACGCGCGGCCCGATCCCGAGCAACCAGGTCGGTGACGGTGATCTCGTGTCGCAGTCCGGTGGCGCGCAGGCGTTCGAGGTCTCCAGGCCAGAGCAAGAACTCGATCGACCCGTCGTCGAAGACCTCGTGAGTGTCGTCGAAGCCGCCGAGCAGGCGCTGCTGCGCGGGTGTCGTCGCCCACACCCGGGCGAGCTGGAGCTTCTGGCCCTCGCGGA
>CAZKFH010000004.1:0-120161 GCA_964551945.1 uncultured Actinomycetes bacterium
AGCCGCTGCGGTCCCGACGGCGGTGGCTGCCACAGGCGCCGCGGATGCTTCGCCCATCGGCGGACCGTACGGAGCGCCGGCGGTTGCCGGCTGCACCGGCTTGCGGCGCACGATGCCGACCAACAGCAGGATCATGGCGAGGACGCTCGCCCCGATGGAGACGTACACCCAGACGAGGTCGCTGAAGACTCCGACGAGCAGCGTGGCGATGGCCGCCAGCAGGAACAGCCACGAAAACGCGATCAAGGTGCGTCCTCCCTCATATCGGGCCGCCCAGTCTAGGCGGCGTCGAGCCCACGACGCTACTCCTCACCCCAGAAGAGCTCCTTCAGAGAAGGCTCCCCTTCCTTCGTGGGCTTTGCGCTCTGACTCTCCGGGCCGTCGGCGGTGAACGCACTCTCCCAGGCGGACAGCAAGGGATCCGGCTCCCCGGGCTGCGGCCCCTGGGTCCAGCCGCTCTCCGGATCTCCCAATCCCGCCTGCGGAGGGCCCCATGCCGCCGTTGCTTCTCCCGCCGCGGCGGTCGCCTGAGCGCTCGCGCCCTTCTGCGGTCCCGCGGTGCGGGCGGCCTTCGCCTTCTTCCCTCCCTCGGCGGCCTTACCGGCCTTCGGGGTCGGGGTCGAGACCTGGGCCACCGGCGCCTGCGATTGTTGCCGCTGCGCCTCCTCCTTCATCCAGCGTGCGTGCTCCTGCACGGAGTTCGCCATGCGCTGCAGGAAGTCCCGCTCGCGAACGAGGAATGCCGCGGTCAATCCGCCACCCCCACCAGTTCCGGCCGCCGTGGGGCCTCCTGCATCCCCAGCCAGACGAGCCGCGTGCTCTCGCGCTTCACGAACGATCGTCTCGGCCTGGCTCCGAGCAGCAGCGACGTCGCCGCTCTCTCCACCGCCACCCTGCTCCCGGAGCCGCTTGTTCTCCTCGTGCAAGGCCGCCAGCGCTTCCGTCACGCGGTCGAGGAACTCGTCCACGTCGCGCTCGTTGTAGCCACGGAACGCCAGCCGGAACACCTTTTGCTGGATGTCGACCGGCGTCAGTCGAGGGCTCGAGCCCTGCGGCTGGTCGCCGAATCCTGTTTGCTCCGCGTCACGCTTCTTGTTCCTCGCCACGGTACGTTCGCCTCCTCGTCAGAACCCAAAGCTGCAGTTAAGCGCGGACTGGATCACGCCGATCGCGATGAACACGATGATCGGGGATAGGTCCAAGCCCGTCATCCCCATCCTAATCGGCGGCAGCAGCCCTCGAACGAGCTTGAGCACGGGTTCGGTCAGATCGTGAACCAAGTCGTACAGCGTGCGTCCGATCCCGGAGATTGGAGGCGGGATCCACGACAGGATGATGCGCGCGAACAGGAGAAACCAATAGAGGGTCAGCAGGATGCAGAGGATCCGGATCACCGCGTCCATGTGCTCCCCGGGGCTCGCCTAGAACTGGTTGTAGAAGCCGCCTTCTTTCAGACGCTCCCGCTCCTCGGCCGAAACCTCGACGTCCGCCGGGGTCAACAGATAGACCCTCGTGGCGACGAGCTCGATCTTCCCGTCACGAGCGAACACGAGGCCCGAGGCAAAGTCCACGAGACGCCGGGCGATCGCGTCCTCGGTCTCCTGGAGATTCATGATGACGGCCACGCCCTCCTTGAAACGATCACCCAGCTCCCGCGCCTCGTTGAAACGTCGCGGCTCGGAGCGGTGGATCGTGCCAGAACTCGGGCGCTGGGGGATCGTCCGGATGATCGCCTCGGGAGTCTCCACGGGCGGCATGACGGACTCCTGGCGGAACCGTCGGAGCGGGCTCGGCTCCGAGCGGCCCGCACCGACCGACGCCTCGTCCAGCGAGGGGATCGCCGACGGCCCGACCTCGACCTCGTCGTCCTCCACGAGCCCCAGGTACCGCATCGTCTTCCTCCATGTCCCTGCCATCTCTTACCTCCGTGCGCGCGGCCCGAAGATCGCCGTTCCGACTCGAACCATGGTAGCGCCTTCCTCGACCGCCACCTCCAGATCGGTTGACATTCCCATCGAGAGTTCCGTTGCTTGTGGATGCCGCTCCTGCACGCGTTCGCCGAGCTCTCGCAGTCGAGCGAACCAGGGACGTGGATCGCCTTCGGGTGGGGCGACGGTCATGAGTCCGAGGAGCTCGCCTCCCCGCGTGACTATCGAGTCCGCGAAGTCATCGACCGCGTCCGGGGCCGCGCCGACGCGGCCGCCCGTGAAGTCCACCTCGATGAGACAGCGCGGCTCGAGCGTTCGAGATGCGGCCAGCTCCAACAGGTGTTCCCCACTTCTTCCCGGCTCCAGGGTCTGGATCACATCGGCGGACTCCAGGATTCGGCGCACCTTGTTCCCCTGGAGGCGGCCGAGGAAATGCCAGGTCATCTCGGGTGCGACGGGGCGTTTCGTCTCGAGCTCCTGCACGTAGTTTTCTCCGAACTCCTTGAGCCCCGCCTGGACCGCCAAGCGGATCACGCGAGACTCGACCTGCTTCGTCGCCGCTATCAACCGGACGGTCCTCGGGTCGCGACCGCTTCGTTCAGCCGCGGAGGCGATCCTGCCCCGGACGGTCTCAACGGCCTCCTCCAGCCGCCCGAGGCTATCACGATCGTTAACAGAAGTCGACAACCGTTGCCTCTCCCTATCTCTCGTCGATTTGCGTCACAGGCGCAACGCGACCAGCGCCTGGCGCCCCGTCTCCTGATCCCGCCGGTGGGAGAAGAATCGCAGGGGCTCGCATGCCGTGCACTCCCCCGCGCGGTCCATCTCCTTCAGCCCCTCGCGCCGCAGGGCTCCCTCGATCGTGCCGCCGAGATCGAGCCGGGACCGGTCCCCCGGCCCGTTCGTCCTCACAGCCTCACCGGCGCCTCGCGACACGGCCATCACGACCTCCGGACCGACCTCGTAGTGACATGGGCCGATCGCGGGGCCGATCGCCGCCACCACCTCACCCGGGTCTGCGAACAGCCGGGCGATCCGCTGCACGATCCCCTGGGCCAACCCTCGCCAGCCGACATGGACAGCGGCCAGCCGGCCCTCGTGTGCGGATGCCAGAGCGAGAGGAACACAGTCCGCGACCGTGACCGCGAGGGGAATGGAGCGAATGGAGGTCAGGAGAGCATCCGCTTCCGCATCCGCCGTGTCCGGCGCGGGGGCGGAGTCGTCCACGCGGAGCGCGTCGGTGCCATGTACCTGTCGGACGGAAACCAGCGTGCCGACGCCCAGCGCCGCGGCCACCCTGCTCCGGTTCTCCTCGATCGTGGCGGGTGCGTCGCCGGTCTGAGCGCCGAGATTGAGTGACGAATACGGTGCGCTGCTCGCTCCCCCGGTGCGCTCCGTGAACGCGGCCAGGAATCCTCGCCGCTCGAGGATCGAGCTGACGAGGACCCTGATGTCACCTGGGAAGGCGCGTGGTTCCACGGGGATGGTGGGGGACGGGGAGAACCCGAATCGAGGCGGGGGAAGGACGCCTCGGGGGGCCTCCCCGCCCCCACGTGTTCGACGCTGCCTCGCTACCCCTTCAGGAAGTCCGGGATGTCGAGGTCGTCCTCGGTCTCGTCGCTCCTACTGGTTGCACCGACCTTCACCGGCTGGAACATGTCCTCGTCTTCTTTCCGCTCCTTGAGCAGGGAGGGGACGGGGATCTCCTCCTCGTCCTCGGGAAGGCTGATCGACTCCGGCTGGCGCGACGACATCGACAGAGACGGCCGCGAGAACGCGGTCTCCGTCGCGCGGTCGAAACCAGCCGCGATCACGGTGACCCGGCACTCGTCGCCGAGCGCGTCGTCGATCACCGCCCCGAAGATGATGTTCGCCTCCGGGTGCGCGGCTCGCGTGATCGCCTCCGCCGCGCGGTGCACCTCGTGCAGCGTCAGGTCCGAGCCACCGGAGACCGACAGGAGCAGTCCCTTCGCTCCCTCGATGGAGGCCTCGAGCAGCGGGGAGGAGATCGCAGCGCGTGCCGCTTCCTCCGCACGCTCCTCCCCCGCGCCCTGACCGATCCCCATCAACGCGGAGCCGGCGCCCGTGAGCACCGTCCGCACGTCGGCGAAGTCGAGGTTGATCAGTCCCGGCGTGACGATGAGGTTCGTGATGCCCTCCACACCCTGGTGCAGAACCTGATCCGCCATGCGGAATGCATCGAGCATCGAGGTTGTCTCGTCGGAGATCTGCAGCAGCCGATCGTTCGGCACGATGATGAGCGTGTCGACTGCCTGCTTCAGCTCCTGGATCCCCTCCTCGGCCTGGGCCGCGCGACGACGACCCTCGAACGAGAACGGACGCGTCACGACGCCGATAGTGAGCGCACCCAGCTCGCGCGCGATGTTCGCGATGATTGGGGCTCCGCCGGTGCCGGTTCCGCCACCCTCACCCGCCGTGACGAACACCATGTCCGCGCCCTTGAGGATCTCCTCGATCTCCGCGCGGTGCTCTTCGGCCGCACGCCGTCCGATCTCCGCGTCGGCTCCGGAGCCGAGACCTCGCGTGGTCTCGCGTCCGATGTCAAGCTTCACGTCGGCCTCCGACATGAGGAGAGCCTGCGCGTCCGTGTTGACCGCGATGAACTCGACGCCCTTCAAACCGGACTCGATCATGCGGTTGACGGCGTTCACTCCGCCGCCACCGATCCCGACGACCTTGATCACCGCCAGGTAGTTCTGTGGAGTCTGAATCATCATCCTGATCGCCTCCCTGAGGTCAGCGAGGGCGTCCCGGCGGCCACTCTTCCTCGTGACCTGCGGAAACGCCCTATCTCTCAACCTCGACCTTAGGTCGAGGATTATGTAAACCTAATGTACAAGGCGAGACGCTATCGGAAAGGCGGGGGCCTGTCAACCCCTCCATGAGCTCAAGGTGTAGGCGTTGAAGCGGGATCCACGCGGGTTTTTTCGGGCTCCAGCGAGGGCGCGGATGGGACCCGTACGTCGACTGTTCGCACCGCGATCCCCTCCCCTCGTGCCCACCGCAGCATCTCCGCGAGCGCCCGATTCTTCGCCGGCAGATCCTCTACTCCTCCGTACAGCACCGTTCCACCTTCGCGCAGGATCAGCACCAGCTCGACGCCCCGCAGCTCCAGCGATTCGATCTGTCGCCGCAAGGGCTCGCCCATCGAAGCCGCGACGCGGAGAGGCTCACTCGGCGACGGAACCCGCTCCCCCACCGTCAGCGTTTGTGGGTCGTGACCAACCGAGGGAAGGTTCGGGGGCATCGTCTGCGTACGTTCCAGAACGGTGCCGTCACCCGCGACGATCGCGATTCCGCTCGGGTCCTCGATCCACCCGCCCGGTCGTCGCTCGATGACTGTGATCACGGCGGTGGTCGGGAAGTCTCGATCGACGCGTGCATCCAGAATCCACGGATGCCCTTCGACGCGCCTGGCGACATCGTCCACCGCCAGCATGATGAGATTCTCGCCCGCGCTCACCCCGGCGAGCTCTCGGATGTCCTCCGAGGCGACGTTGCGCACCCCCTCGATGCGGACGTCATCGATGGCGAAGAACGCCGAGTTCAGAATCACCCATCCGCTCAGCCCGAGCGCGACCAGGCCGAGAACGACCAGGGCCGCCGGCGATCCCCGGCGCGGGCGATCGATCGTCATGCCACCTTCCCCACGAGGCGTACCTCCGTCTCGAGCTCGACGTCGAACCGGTCACGCACGCGCTCGCGGATCGTCGACATGAGTCTGTACACGTCCGCGGCGCTCGCTCCCGGACCCGCCACGATGAAGTTCGCGTGCTTCTCGGAGACGCGGGCACCTCCCACCGCGAGCTCCTTTCCTCCAACCTCGTCGATCAGCCGGGCGGCGTGATCGCCGGGCGGGTTCTTGAACACGCTCCCGCAGTTCGGCTCGGCAAGCGGCTGTGTCGCGCGTCGCCAGGCTCGGGCGCTTTCCATCTCCTCGCGGATCCGCTGGGGGTCCTGCGGCTCGAGGCGGAACGTGGCGGCCACCACGATGCCGGGCTCGGGAAGGCTCGACGTCCGATACCCGAACCCCGCCTCTTCCGCTGGTATATCCCGGAGGCTCGCCGTGGCGAGCTTGAAGATCTCGATCGTTTCCAGCGCCTCGTCCATCGAGTGGCCGTGGGCGCCCGCGTTCATCCGCACACTGCCTCCGACCGAGGCCGGAATCGCAACGCCGAACTCGAGGCCGCCGAGACCATGAGTGAGCGCGACGCCCGCGAGGGCGGGCAGAGGCATGGCTCCGCCCGCGCGCAACCGCTCCCCGTCCCGGGCTACCCAGCGGTACGCGCGACCGAGCCTGACCACCAGTCCGGGGAACCCCTCGTCGGACACCAGCACGTTGGAGCCTTTCCCGAAGACGACGAACGGCACGTTCGTCTCCGTGACGGCCCGTGCCACCGCCTCAAGGTCGGCCGCAGACTCGATCTCCAGGTACAGGGCGGCGGGGCCACCCAATCGGAACGACGTCAAGGGAGCAAGGGGGAAATCCGTCCTGAGCCGCTCACCCACGTCGCCGTGAAGCAGGCGAGTCGTGGCCTCGGTCACGGGGTCATCCACTCTCGTCACCGAGAAGGTCGAGCGTCTCCCTGCCCACCATCGTGATGTCGCCGGCCCCGAGCGTCAGGACCAAGTCTCCCGGACGAACTTCTCGTGCCAGGAACGGAGCCAGATCGGGACGGCGAGGGAGGTAGACCGCACGCTTACCTGGAGCCGCCTCCACGAGAGCGTCGATCACCAGCTTTCCCGTGACCCCGACGGCGGGGTCCTCGCCGGCCCCGTAGACGTCCGTCACGACCACGACGTCGGCACCTCGCAGGCTTTCGCCCAGCGACCGCCACATCGCCGCGGTTCGGGTGTACCGATGAGGTTGAAAGACACCCACGATCCTGTCGTGCTCCTGGTCTCGCGCAGCCGCGAGTGTTGCCGCGATCTCCGTTGGGTGATGCGCATAGTCGTCGACGAACTCCGCGCCGCGAGCGGTGCCCTGGCGTTCCCAACGCCGGCGTACACCCCCGAAGCTACGCAGGGCGTCGACCGCGACGGCTGGGGCCACGCCGAGCCTGATAGCGGCCGCCACGGCCCCCGCAGCGTTGACGGCGTGGTGCCGGCCCGGCACCGGCACCTCCAACCGGCCCTCCCACGGCTTGCCTGGGCCACCGGTGACGAGCCGAGCGTTTGTGCCGCCACGAGACGCCTGGATATCGCAGACACGGACCTCGCTGCGCTCATCCTCTCCGTACCAGATTGGGTCGATCCCCGCGGCGTGGATGACCCGGGCGACGCCGGGATCGTCCGCGCACGCGACGATCAATCCCGCTCGCGAGCAGAAGGAGGCGAACGCTGCCTCGACCTCGTCGCGGTCGGCGAAGAAGTCGAGATGGTCCGCCTCGACATTCGTGACGATCGCGATCTCGGGCTCGAGCAGAAGGAATGACCCATCCGACTCATCCGCCTCCGCGAGAAACACCTCGCCAGAGCCGGAGCGCGCGTTGCTCCCGCTCTCGTTGAGGTCACCCCCGACGACGTAGGTGGGGTCCGCCCCCGCCCGCTCGAGGATCACCGCCAGCATCGAGGTGGTGCTCGTCTTGCCGTGCGTCCCGGCTACCGCGACGCCGCGGCCCTCGCGCATGAGCGCCGCGAGCAACTGGGCCCTCGCGAGGACCGGGACGCTCTCACGTTCCGCGTGGACGATCTCGGGATTGTCCCGGGCGATCGCGGTCGAGACGACCACGGCGTCGGGCGTGCCGACGTTCGATGCATCGTGACCGATCGCGACCTCGGCTCCCGCGGCCCGAAGCTGCGACAGCGCCGGCGATTCCCTGAGGTCGGAGCCCGACACGCGAACGTTCCGGGCGAGCAGCAGCCACGCGAGACCGCTCATGCCCGCCCCCCCGATCCCGACCAGATGCACGGACGTGATCGCGCCGAGGTCCGGGACGTCGAGCGTGGGGATGCTTCCTGCCGGCGGACGGTACGTCATGCTCGACCGGCGGCCGACGCCACGAGCTCCGCCAACGCGTCCGCGGCGTCCGGGCGTGCGAACCCCCGCGCCGCTCTCGCCATCGTTGGGAGCCGGTCGGGCCAGCGAAGGAGCTCGCCGATCACGCTCGCCAGGGCGGCTCCCTGTGTCTGTTCGTCCAGGAGCACCACGGCACCACCCGCCCGCTCCAGTGCGCGCGCGTTGGCTTCTTGGTGGTTGGCCGTTGCGTACGGATACGGGACGAGAACCGCGGGGACCCCACTGACCGCGAGCTCTGCGACCGTCGTCGCGCCCGACCGGGCAACAGCGAGATCCGCCACGCTGTACGCCAGCTCGATCCGATCGAGGAACGGCACCGACCGCACCAGCAGCGGGCCCGACGTTGGGACCCGCTTCGCGAGCTCCGCGTGGTTCCGCGTGCCCGCAACGATGAGGATCTGCAGATCAGCACGGGCGCGAAAGATTGCGGCGAGCTCGATCGCGGCGCGATTGAGACGCACGGCTCCCTGGCTGCCGCCGAAGACCAGGATCGTCGTTCGGTCCGCCTCCAAGCCGAGCTGCTCTCGTGCCTCCGCGCGAAGCTCCGAGGCGCGGCCGGCGGCCTCGACGATCGGCGCACGCACGGGGTTTCCTACCGTCACGGCGCGGGCTCGTCTCGGAAGATGCCGAGCGGCCTCCTTGAAGGAGAGCCCCACCACTCGCGCCCATCGAGCAGCGAGTCGATTCGCGAGGCCGAGGATCGCGTTCTGCTCGTGGATCACGAGCGGCACCTTCTCTCGGTTCGCGGCGATGCTGACCGGAACACTGACGTATCCGCCCATGCCGAGAACCGCGTCGGCACCTCGCAGGAACGTGCGCGCCCGGCTCGCGCCGCGCAACGCGGCGACCGGCGCGCCGATGGCTCGCAGAGAGAGACCTCGATGGAACGGCAGCGCCTCGATCCTCTGGAGCTCGAACCCGGCCGCGGGTACGAGGGCGGCCTCCTGTCCCGTCCCGGTTCCGACGAACACGACCTCGGCACCGTACCCGTCCCTCAGCCGTTCGGCCGTTGCCAGCGCGGGGAAGATATGGCCGGCCGTCCCGCCGGTCCCGATGACGACGCGCACGAGTCAGTCCGCCGCTACGCGTCGGCGGGCCGCTCGGGAGATCGAGAGCAGGATGCCCACGGCGACGAGCGAGATCACCAGCGCGGACCCGCCGAAGGAGACGAACGGCAAGGGCACACCGGTGATCGGCAGCAGCCCGGTGACCGCGCCGAGGTTCGTCAGCGCCTGGATCCCGAACCACCCGGTGATGCCGATCGCGAGAAGCCGTCCGAACGCATCGGGTGCATGCAGCGCGATGCGCACACCCGCGTACACGAGCAACCCGAACAGCAGCAGCACGAGAACCGCACCGACGAGGCCAAGCTCCTCACCGATGATCGCGTAGATGAAGTCGGTATGCGCATTCGGCAGATAGCCGAACTTCTGGCGGCTGGCACCGAGCCCCAGGCCGAACAAGCCTCCCGATCCCAGTGCCGTGAGTGACTGGATGGCCTGGTATCCGCTCCCCTGCGGGTCCTGCCACGGATCGCCGTAGGAGATGAACCTCGCCCAGCGGTAGCCCTCGACGAAGATGAGTCCGAGCCCGAGCGTCACGAGCGACGCTGCCCCCACCAACAGGTGCTTCATCCTCGCGCCGGCGGCGAAGAGCAGGACGCCCACGGCCGCCACCACGATGATCGTGGTTCCCATGTCGGGTTGCAGCATGATCAGCATGGACACGATCAGCACGACCGGGACAAGAGGCATCGCGAGCTGACGCGGATCGCCGAGACGCTGCCAGCGACTCGCGAGCAAGGCGGCGGTGAACGCGATGACCGCCAGCTTCGCCGGCTCGGACGGCTGGATCGTGATCGGGCCCAGCTCGATCCAACGAGCCGAGCCCCCCGCCACCGTCCCAAGACCGGGGATCAACACCACGACCAAGAGGCCGGTGCTTACCACGAGCAGCGGCAGGCACAGGTGCTTCCATGCCTGGTACCGCATCCGTGACGCGACCCACAGGCCTGCGGCACCCACGGCCGCGTAGGCCGCCTGCCGCAGGAAGAATAGGAAGCTGGAGCCGTAGTCCTCGAATGCCTGGACCGATGAGGCCGAAAGGACCATCACCAGCCCGATCGAGACAAGGGCGGCGGTCGCCGAGAGCAGCAGGACTCGGTCCCGCCTCGACATGGCCGCCGTCGGTCGCTGATTCGGGATCTCTCCAGGCCGAACGAGTCGCAGGTGGGGAGCGCCTGAGGCCCCGCGGCGTTTCGCAGCCGCCCGAGCGCTAGCCACGAGCGGCTCCCGCACGTTCGAGCTCCCGGGCTGCGGCAATGAAACGCTCGCCGCGCTCGGCGTAGTCCCTGAACATGTCCCAGCTGGAGCACCCGGGGGCCAGGACCACAGCACGGCCAGGCAGGGCCATCTCGCTCGCGCGCAGCACCGCCTGCTCGATCGACTCGGCCGTGCGCACCGGGACACGCTCCCGGAAAACCGCCTCCAGCTCCGCGGCGGCCTCACCGAGCACCACCACGCCAGCCACATGCGGAATCGCCTCCGCCATCGGGGCGAGGTCCACGCCCTTGCTCCGTCCGCCGCAGATGAGGACCGCCTCCCGGAACCCGCGAATGGTTGCGAGCGCCGCGTGAGGGTTCGTCGCTTTCGAGTCGTCGACGTACTTGACTCCCCCGATCGTCGCGACGATCTCACCGCGATGCGCCGGCGGAGAGGTCTCTCGTACGGCGGCTTCGACAGCCTCGGCATCGATACCGAAGGAAAGGGCAACGGCGGCGGCAGCGGCCGCGTTCGCCTTGTGCGGCGGGGTGTCGAAGACCGGCCGCCCCAGGGAGCGGGTGCCGGACCCCTCGCGCCAGAGCAGCTCCCCATCCTCATATCCGGTCTCACCGACCTGTGGCGAGCCGGACGAGAACCACGTCACCTGGCAGGGAGCCTCTCGACTCACCCCCGCGGCTTCAGGGTCGTCACGGTTCCCCACATGGACGTCGTCTCCTTCTTGGCGGAGATAGATGCGACGCTTCGCCTCGACGTACGCCTTGCGTGAGCCGTGCCAGTCGGTGTGGTCCTCGGCGACGTTGAGCAGGGCCGAGACCCGCGGGTGGAACGTCTCGTGGAAGCGAAGCTGGAACGACGACGCCTCCACGGCCAGCGCGTCGTGGCCTTCCGCTGCGGCGAGAGAGAACGGGTATCCCACGTTCCCACAGGCGATCGCGTCCAGGCCGGCTCGTGACATCGCCTCCGCGACCAGCCGCGTCGTCGTCGTCTTCCCGTTCGTTCCCGTGATCGCCACGTAGGGACACCGCGCGACCCGCGCACCCAGCTCCAGCTCGCTCCAGACCGGAAGTCCTCGCTTGGTCGCCCAAGAGATGACTTCCGACCCTTCCGGAACGCCGGGGCTGACGACGAGGAGCTCCGCATCGTCGAGGTGCTCCGGCGCGTGGCCGCCCGCCAGGACCTCGGCGCCGGCGGCCTCGGCCTCCTCCACAGCTCCGCCGAGATCCTCGCTCGTGCGGCGCTCACTGACGCGCACACGAGCACCCTCGTCGGCGAGCACGCGGGTTGCGGCCAGACCGCTCTCCCCGAGACCGATCACCGTGACGCGCATGTCCCGCAGCTGCGTCACGTGACGCCCCCCCGGGCCAGGAAATCCGCGTAGAACAGCCCGAGGCCGAAGAGCACGGCGAGCCCCGCGATGATCCAGAACCGGACGATCACCGTGAACTCGTGCCAGCCCAAGACCTCGAAGTGGTGATGGATGGGTGCCATCCGGAACAGCCGCCGGCGGAACACCCGGAACGAGATGACCTGCAGGACCACCGAGGCGGTCTCCAGCACGTACAGGCCGCCGAGGATGGCCAGCAGCAGCTGCGTGTGGGTGGCGATCGCCATCGCGGCAGCGAGCCCACCCAGTGCCAGCGAGCCCGTGTCGCCCATGAAGATCCGCGCGGGCGCTGCGTTCCACCACAGGAATCCGGCGATCGCGCCGAGGATGGCTGCCGCCAGGATCGCGAGGTCCAGGGCGGATTGAAGATCGACGGCGTAGCAGCTGTCCACCGCAACGGCCTCGCACGTGTGACGGAACTGCCAGAACGCGATGATCACGTACGCTCCGAACACCATCGCGCTCGACCCCGACGCCAAACCATCGAGCCCGTCGGTCAGGTTCACGCCGTTCGACGACGCGGCCATGATGATGAAGACCCAGACGAAGAAGAAGGTGCCAAGGTTCAGGCCCGTGTCGCGGATGAACGAGAGTTCCGTGGTACCACCCGCAAGACGCGTAAAGCCGAACGCGAACAGGATCGCTACCACACCCTGCCCCGCGAGCTTCGCGGTCTTCCCGATCCCCAGAGACCGCTGCTTGTGCACCTTCATGTAATCGTCGACAAAGCCAAGGAGGGCCATCCCCGCACCTGCTCCGAAGACGAGCAGGCCGGTTGGGGAAAGGACTCCCTCGAGCAGCGCCGTGGCGAAATAGGCGAGCGCGACGGCACCCATGATGACGAGACCGCCCATCGTGGGAGTCCCCATCTTCTCCTGGTGCTCCGGATAGAGGTGCGGGCCCGACTCGCGGACGCGCTGACCCCATCCGAGCACACGGAAGAAGCGGATCGCCGCGGGCGTGAAAAGCAGCGTGGTCAAGAGGCCCAGCGCCGCAGCGAGGAGCACGCTCCTCACCGGAGCGCCTCCGCGACCCGCTCCAGCCCCGCGACGCGAGAACCCTTGAGGAGGATCACATCGCCCTCACGGCCGATCGCGCGCAAGTGCCGCGCTGCCTCCTCGACGGTCTCGACACGATGGATCCGCTCGGGCTCGACACCCTCTCGCTCGGCTCCGATCGCGATCGCAAGGGCTCGGGCCCCCACCACGACCAGGTGGTCAATCCCGAGACGCGCGACGAGCTCTCCCACGCGCTCGTGCTCGAACGCGGCCATCTCGCCGAGCTCTGCCATCTCGCCGAGCACCACGATCGACCGGCCGCCCTGTGCCATCCATCGTGCGGCCTTGAGCGCCGCAGCCATCGAAGCCGGGTTGGCGTTGTATGCATCGTTCAGCACCCGGATCCCTCCGGGCACGTCGAACGCCTCCATCCGCCACGGAGAGAGCTGCGCCTCCTTCAACCCCGCAGCGCACTCCGCAGCGGAGAGGCCGAGACAGACACCGACGGCCACCGCGGCCAGCGAGTTCACCACCATGTGCTCCCCAAGGAGCGGGAGCTCGATCCGCTCCGCGCCATCGGGGGTGCGAAGGGTGAACGAGGGGTGTCCGAGCCGGTCGAGCACGACATCCTCGGCCATCACGTCCGCGTCGTCCGCGAGCCCGAACCGGAGCACTCGGGCACGGGTTCGCTTGTCGAAGCCACGAACCAGTGGGTCGTCGGCGTTGAGGACCGCGGCGCCGTTCTCAGGAAGACTCTCGACCAGCTCCGCCTTCGCATCGGCGACGGCCTCCAGCGTCCCGAACATCTCCATGTGCGCGAGGCCGACGTTCGTGATCGCACCGATCTGTGGTCGGGCAACCTCGCAAAGGATCGCGATGTGCCCGCGACCACGGCTTCCCATCTCGACCACGATGGCTTCCGCCTCCGTGGGCACGTTGAGCAACGTCACGGGAACCCCAACCTCGGTGTTGAACGAGCGGGGGCTGGCCGCGACGCGGAGCCTCGATGCGAGGACGGACGATGTCAGGTCCTTCACCGAGGTCTTGCCGGTCGACCCCGTGATACCGACGACCGTCGCGTCCATCTGTTCGCGTTCCGCGGAGGCGAGCCGGAGCAATGCCGCGCCGGTGTTCGTAACCACCACCGCCGGCAGGCCGGGTGTCTCGCGCTCGACGAGCGCGGCCGCCGCCCCGTTGCGCCGTGCAACCTCGACGAACTCGTGGCCGTCAACCCGCTCTCCGACAAGCGCGACGAACAAGTCGCCCTCGCTGGCGCTCCGGCTGTCCGTTGTCACCCCGCCGACATGCACATCCGTTCCCGTGAGCCGCCCGCCCACGATGGTCGCGATGTCGGTCAGCGCGAGGCTCCTCATCCGCCGAACCCCAGAGCCTCGAGCTCCTCGCGGGCGACGACCCGATCGTCGAACGGGATCGTGCGGTCCGCGAACTCCTGGCCGGTTTCGTGACCCTTCCCTGCGATGACAACCATGTCGCCGGCCGCCGCCTCGCTGAGCGCCAGACGGATCGCCGCACGTCGGTCGACCTCAACCATGTACCGGCCACCGCCGCGGCGGGCTCCCACCTCGATCTCACGCACGATGGCCTCGGGGTCCTCCGAGCGGGGGTTGTCACTCGTCACGATGCTGAGGTCGGCCAGTCGCGTCGCGGCCTCACCCATCAGGGGCCGCTTTCCCCGGTCGCGATCGCCGCCACAACCGAAAACAGCGATCACCTTCTTCTCGCCGGCGAGAGGCCGTGCGGCTCGGAGCGCGTTCTCCACGCTGTCCGGCGTGTGTGCGTAATCCACCAGCACTTCGAACGGCTGTCCGCATTCGACGGGCTCCATCCGACCCGGAACCCCGGCCAGTGAACCGACGCCCTCGACCACGGCCTCGTCTGAGATCCCCACCTGTCGTGACGCTGCCAGTGCGGCGAGACAGTTGCTGACGTTGAACGCGCCGCGAAGGCGCGACCGGAACTCGAGGCCGTCCACCTCGAAGGACAGGCCGGTCGAATCCACCCGCACGTGCTCGGCACGAAGGTCCGCACCCTCGCTCACGCCGAACGTCAATGTCGGAACCTGGCCGGCCAGCGTTCGACCCTCCGGTGAATCGTGGTTCACCGCCGCCCGCTCGGCCAGCTGGGGAGTGAACAGCCGCGCTTTCGCCGCGAAATACGCCTCCAGCGAGCCGTGGTAGTCGAGGTGATCCTGCGAGAGGTTCGTGAACACCGCGCACGAGAAGCGCACGCCGCCGACGCGGTGCTGGTCCAGCCCGTGCGAGGAGACCTCCATCGCGACACCACGCACGCCCGTGTCCCGCATCTCCGCGAGGAGCCGGTGCAGGTCGGGCGCCTCCGGCGTCGTGCGGTCGAACCCGACAACCCGGCCGTCGATGCGGATGCCGGTCGTCCCGATCACCCCCGCCGTCATCCCCGCGGCCTCGAAGATACGCTCGAGGAGGTAGGTGGTGGTCGTCTTCCCATTCGTCCCCGTAACACCGATGACAACCATGGCATCCGAAGGGCGCCCATAGAAGGACCCGGCCACAAGTCCCATCGCCTCTCGGACCGAGGGAACCACGACCTCCGTGGCCCCGGTGTGGAGGAGGCGCTCCGACACGATCACGGTGGCTCCTCCGGCGACCGCGTCCCTCGCGTGGTCGTGTCCGTCCGTGTGCTCTCCGGGAACCGCGAAGTAGAGCGATCCTGCTTGTACGTCGCCGGAGCGATACGAAACGCCCGAGACCTGCACGTCGGGCTCGCCCACGATCTGCGCGTGGGGCAGCGGGGCGAGAAGCTCTCGAAGGGGTCTGGCTTGCATCGGAGTGAGGACCGGAGGCGACACGCTCTCCGGAGACAACGATTCTATCTCCGGAGCGATCATCCCTCGATCATCGAGGGTGGCGACGCCGGTGGGTCGGCCGTCGGGACACGCATGTGCGCGAGCGCGAAGCTCGTGATCTCGCGGAAGAGCGGCGCAGCCGCCACTCCCCCATAGACGGTGTCGGGCTCGTCGAGGATCGCCGCCACCACGATGGCCGGATCCGAGGCTGGAGCGAACCCGATGAACGACGCGACGTACTGGTCGCTGTATCCGAGGGCATCTTCGAGCGGCTTGCGTGCCGTGCCGGTCTTGCCCGCGACCCAGTAGCCGGGGACCTGGGCCTCCTGACCCGTTCCGGTTTCGACCGCACGAGCGAGCATGCCCGCCACTAGCTCGGCGGTATGGGCGGAAACAACGGGCTCGCCGGCAGGTTGGGGCGCTGGACGGAGCACGCCCTCATCACCGATGGTTCCGCGGATCACGCGAGGCGTGACGCGAAGGCCATCGTTGGCGATCGTCGCGTACACGGAGGCCATCTGTAACGGCGTGACCGCGATCCCTTGTCCGATGGGGATCGTGCCCATGCTCGTCCCCCACCACTCGTCTTCCGGCATCAGGATGCCGTCGGCCTCTCCCGGCAGGCCGACACCCGTCGGGCGACCGAAGCCGAACTCGCGCAGGTACGAGTCGAGCATCTGCTTGCCCAGCCGCTCGGCCGTCATGATCGTCCCGACGTTGCTGGACTCCGCGATGATGTCGGTCAGCGTCATCGCCTGCGTCGGATGCGCGTGCGAGTCATGGAACCAGCGGTCGGAGACCCGGTACCGATCTGGGACGGACAGGCGCTCCTCGAGCCCGATCGCGCCTTCCTCCAGCGCCGCTGCCGCCGTGATGACCTTGTTGACGGAGCCGGGCTCGTAGACATCCGTGACGCTCCGATTGCGCCGTACCGCCACGGAGGACTCGGCGAATGCGTTCGCGTCGAAGTCCGGAGCGGTCGCCATCGCCAGGATGTCGCCGGACCCCGGCTCCAGGGCGATCACCATCCCGCCCTTGGCTCCGTTGCGCCGAACGGCGTCGGCGAGCGCCCGCTCCGCATGGAACTGAAGATGCATGTCAATGGTCAGCACGACATCGCGACCGCGTGAGGGTTGCGTCGTGCCCCCCTCGCCCTGCGGGATCGTGATCCCGTCGGGATCCTGCTCGATCACCATGCTGCCGGGCGTACCCGTCAGCATGTCGTCGTACTCGAGCTCGACGCCCTCGAGCCCCGATCCGTCGAGACCGACGAACCCGAGAACCTGTGCCGCCAACGATCCGCCGGGGTAATGCCGCTGGGTCTCCTCGAGCAGCCCGATCCCCGGGATCTTCAGCCGCTCGACCCGATTCGCGACCTGCAGGTCGATCCGGCGTGCGAGGTAGACGAACGGCTCCTCGGACGACAGCAGCGAGGTCAGCTCTGGCTGCGGGATCTCGAGGATCGGCGCCAGGTCGGAGGCCGCGGCAAGGGGATCGGAGAGGGCACCCGTATCCGCGTAGACGGCGCGAGCGGGAAGGGACAACGCGAGGGCACGCATGGAGCGGTCATAGATGATCCCCCGCTCCGCCGGCAGCTCGATCCTCCGCACACGCTGTGCCGCGGCCAGTGCGAGATAGGTCGGGGCGTCCCGCACGTTGAGGACGACCATGCGGATCGCGACCCCGGTCAGACCGAGCGAAAACGCGACGAACAACGCCACCACCCTGCCCGCAGGCGGGCGGCCCCTCATCGCTGGGCCAGGATCTCGACTCGTTCCGGTGTAACGAGCCCGTTCCGACGCGCAGCTGCTGCCACACGCTCTGGCGAGGAGAGTCGGGCGACCCGCAGGCGAAGGAAATCGCTCTGGAGCTCGAGCTGCTCGGCGTGTCGTCCCAGCTCCGAGAGGCGGAAGGCCCCCTGTGACAACAAGGCCTGCGCGCTCGTCAGTGTCAGGATGAAGCTCGCGACCAGCACCACCGAGAGCAGCGCGAACGGAACACGCCGGCGCCGAACCCTCGGTCGCCGCCGAGAACGGGTGACCGGTGGACGGCGGGGAAGGGTGACCGGCCCTCGCCACGGCTGAAGGAGCTCGGATGCACGCTGCGCCGGAACGGCCATCTCAGGCGGCCTTCCGCTCGGCGGCCCGCAGCTTCGCGCTCCGGGCGCGAGGGTTTTCGGCCGCCTCGGCCTCGCTGGGACGCATGGGCTTCTTCGTCAGCACCTCGACCCGCTCGTCGTTCCGCAGGGTGTGCTTGACGACTCGGTCTTCCAGGGAGTGATACGAGATCGCGACGAGACGTCCGCCGGGGGTGAGGAGCTGGACCGCCCGGGGAAGGGAAGCGGCCAGCTCCTCAATCTCCCCGTTCACCTCGATCCGGATCGCCTGGAAGGCACGGCGAGCCGGATGAGGTCCACCACGGCGCTTCGGCACGGCAGCAGCGACCACCGCGGCAAGCTCGTGGGTGGACTGGAGGGGTGCTCGAGTTCGAGCGCGAACGATGGCGCCAGCGATGCGACGCGCGAAGCGCTCTTCGCCGAGCTCACGAATGACTCGCTCGAGCTCGGCTTCCGAATACTCATTGACAACATCGGCGGCGCTCGATCCGTCCGCGCCCATGCGCATGTCGAGGGGCCCCGCCCCGCGATACGAGAACCCGCGCTCAACCCTGTCGAGCTGCATCGAGGAGACGCCGAGGTCGTAGAGGACGCCGTCGGCATGATCCACGCCGGCCTCCTCCGCCACCTCGGCCACGTCGCTGAAGCGCCCGCTGATCAGTCGAACTCGGTCGTCATACCCCGAGAGGCGCTCCGCCGCAGCTTCCAGAGCCTGCGGATCCCTGTCGACCCCGATCACGCGACGTGTCCCGGATTCGAGCAATGCGGCGGCGTGACCGCCGGCGCCGACCGTGAGGTCCACCACCGTGTCCGCTCCCGACAACAGATCCACCACCTCTCGCACCATGACCGGCGAGTGCGGCGCCTCAGCCAAGCACCCGGATGGCCAGCAGCCCCGTGCCGAGCACGGCTCCGCTCGTGAAAATGAGCAACGCGATCAGGTAGAGGCTCTGCGCGATCTCCTTCGGCAGCGTCATCGCTCCTCCTCCTCCTACGGCCTCTCGGCCGCCAGTCCGCCCGACCGATAGGACGCCTCTTGGTCCGCGGCGTAGCGGTCCCATTCGGCGGAAGACCAGATCTCGAGGCGGTCCGAGACGCCGATCACGGCGACGTCGCGGATGAGTCCCGCCTTCTCGCGAAGCCGGCGAGGGACGACCAAGCGGCCCTGCGCGTCGAGCTCAACGTGCTCGGCGTTGCCGAAGAACACGCGCGTGTATCCGCGGTTCGACTGATTGGCAAGCCCGCGCTCCTCCACCCGTCCCTTCTCCTTCGCCCATTCCTCGGAGGGGAACGCGTACAGGCAGTTTTCCTGCCCAAGGGTCAGATGGACGCCGGCCCGGAACGCTTCCCGGAACTTGGCGGGGAGCGAGATCCTCCCCTTCGGGTCCATCTGATAGCGATGCTCGCCTAGGAGCTCCGCCACGCGCCCTCCCCTCTCAGCCCCAAGCCCTCCCCTGAGGTACCACTGTTATGCCACTGGTACTCCACCAAATCAACACGCTGAGGGGAATTACAAGCCTGTAATTGATTGAGCGATCCCTACGGGGTATGCGCTAGGGGCTCAGCGGCCATGCCCATTCGAACGCACGAGGTACTGCTCCCACTCGGGCTCGAGCTTGCCGAGCGACAGACGCAGCCCGTCCTTCGGCGCGAACGGCTTGCGGCGGAGGCGCATCCCCGCCTCGTCGTACAGATGGTTCTCCTTCTTCGCGTTGCACCGTCTGCAGGACGCGACCACGTTCTCCCACGTGTGCATGCCGCCCCGCGATCTCGGGATCACGTGATCGACGTTCTCGGCGATCGTCCCGCAGTACTGACAGGTCCAGTCGTCCCGGGCGAACACGGCGCGACGCGTCAGTGACGCCCGCGCCCGGAACGGGACACGGATGAAGTAGTTCAGGCGAACGACGGATGGCGCGGGGATCGAGAGATGCTCGGAGCGAAACACCATCCCGTTGGACTCGATGATGGCCGCCTTCTCCTTCAGGACGAGGACGACCGCCCGCCTCGCCGCTACCACCGCGAGCGGGTCGTAAGACGCGTTCAGGACCAGGGATCTTCCCAAGCATCACCTCTGGGAGACTCATTATAGGGCTCGGCCACGCTTGCTCAGGATGATTCGCGATCGTCCGTCGCGCCCTCGCCGTCGGCGAACCGTCGGACTCCTTCGGTGAACTCGTCCTCGTAGGCGGTCGGATGACCGAGCTTCGCTTCCAGGACGAGACCTTCCTGCAGTGGCATGCCGAACGTGGCGAGGGCCGCCTCGCGGTCGGCGAGCAGGCTCGCCTGCGGGTAGGCCGCCATCCGCTCGGCCAGCTCCAGCGAGCGGGTGAGCGCCATTCCCGCGGGGACGACCTCCTGCACCAGCCCCATCTCCCGCGCGCGCGTCGCATCGATGCGCTCACCCGTCTCCATGAGGTATAGGGCGTTGCCGACCCCGATCCGACGGGTCATCCGTTGCGTGCCGCCGTCGACCCATGGCACCCCGGAACGTCGGTTGAGAGCCGCGAAGACCGCCGTGTCCCCTGCCACCGTGAAGTCACACCAGCAGGCGAGCTCCACCCCTCCCCCGATGCAGTAGCCCTCGACGGCCGCGATCCTCGGCTTTCCCGGCTCCAGGTTGGAGAAACCCAGCGGTGCGTTGCGCATCGCGCCCGGGCGGTGCATCAGCTCCTCCACGGCCTTGAGGTCGGCACCGGAGCAGAACGCTCGATCGCCCGCGCCGGTCACGATCATCACCCGAGCATCCGTATCGCTCTCGAAGGACTCGATCGCGGCGGTCAAAGCGTCGGCCGTCTCCGCGTCCACGCAGTTGTGGACGTCCGGTCGGTCGATCGTGATCAGGGTGACGGCTCCTCGCCGCTCGACCCGAAGCTTCTCCGACGCCATGGAGCCGGGATGATACCGGCACGAACGTTGCTGCGCGGTCGCCGTAAGATGCACCGGGAGGCGGCGTGGCCGAGGCGAAACCGAACGCGAGCGACTGGACCTGGTTCGCACAGCAGTTCGACGCGATCCGGTCCAACGTCGAGCGCGTCATCCAGGGAAAGCGCAACGAGATCCACTTAGCGCTCGCCACGCTCGTCGCCGAGGGGCACCTGCTGATCGAGGACGTTCCCGGCGTCGGCAAGACGATGCTCGCGAAAGCGATCGCGCGTTCGTTCGACTGCTCGTTCCGGCGGATCCAGTTCACGCCCGACCTGCTCCCGACGGACATCACCGGAGTGAACGTCTACAACCAGGAGCGGGGCGACTTCGAGTTCAAGCCCGGTGCGGTGTTCGCGAACATCGTGCTCGGCGACGAGATCAACCGCGCGAGCCCGAAGACGCAGTCGGCGCTCCTCGAGAGCATGGAGGAGCACCAGGTCACGGTCGACGGCGTCACCTACGAGATGGGTCTGCCCTTCATGGTGATCGCCACGCAGAACCCGATCGAGCACGAGGGGACGTACCCGCTCCCGGAAGCACAGCTGGACCGGTTCATGATGCGGCTCTCCGTCGGCTATCCCGATCCCGAGGTGGAAGCGGAGATCCTCGCGACCCATGGCCGGCACTCGATGCTCGACGACATCGGGCCCGTCACCGACGCGTCGGGGGCCGCTCGGATGATCTCGATCGCTCGAGAGGTCTTCGTCGCCGACGCGCTCCGCCGGTACATCGTGGACCTGGTCGATTCCACCCGTCGTCACCCGGACGTCTACCTGGGCGGCAGCCCACGCGCCTCACTGATGCTCCTGCGCGCCGCGAGAGCGCTTGCCGCCAGCGAGGAACGTGACTACGCGACACCCGACGACGTGAAGGCGCTCGCCATCCCCGTCCTGGCCCACCGCCTCATCGTGTCCGCGGATGCCGCGATGAGCGGACGAGATGCGAGCGCCGTCCTCGCGCACGCGCTCGACGAGGTACCGGTCCCGGTCGAGAGGTAACCGGTGCTCACCGGCAGGGCCTGGGCCGTCCTGGCGAGCGGGATCTCGCTCTGGCTCACCTCGAGGCTCCTCGGAACGCCGGACCTGCACATGGTGGCGGTGGGGTTCCTCGCCCTGGTCCCGCTCGCCGCGATCCTCGTGCGCTTCATGCGGCACGACCTGAGCGCGGTGCGGCGCCTGTCGACGCGTCGCGCGTTCCCGGGAACCCGCGTGCGTGTTGAGATCGAGGTTCGGAACGCCGGGAAACGCCGGACCGCGATGCTGCTCCTGGAGGACCGGGTACCCGCCTCACTGGGTCCCGCCGCGCGGGGCGTGCTCGGCGAGATCCGGCCCGGGATGCGATCGCAGGTGGCCTATGAGCTCACGCCTCGCATGCGAGGCCGCTACGCGATCGGTCCGCTCAGCGTTCTCGTCGCCGATCCCTTCGACCTGGTTCGCAAGCGGATCGAGCTCGATCTGCGCCACGATCTGGTCGTGTTTCCGGAGGTCGAGAGCATCGGGGCGGTCCGGCGCGCGACGCCCCTCGGTGGCAGCGGAGAGGCCTCGACCCGTCAGCTCTTCCGCGCGGCCGAGGAGTTCTACACGATGCGCGCGTACGAGGAGGGCGACGACCTGCGACGCATCCACTGGCCCAGCGTCGCCCGCACAGGCGAGCTCATGATCCGCCAGGACGAATCCGCTCACCGGGCGGCCGCAGCAGTGTTCCTCGACAATCGCAGCTCGGGTCTCGGCGGGAACGGCCCCGCGTTCGAGCGTGCGGTGTCCGCCGCGGCCTCGATCGGCGCTCTCTACCTGCGCACCGGCTACCGCATGCGGCTTGCCACGGCGGACCGGCCAGCGATGGTCATGGACATCGACCGGTTCCTCGAGACGCTCGCGCTGGCGCGTCCGAGTCGGACGCATCAGATCACCCCCACGCTGACCCGGCTCGCCGCAGCCTCCTCGGGAGGCGGCGCCCTCGTCATCGTCACGCACGTGCCGGATGCCTCGTCGATCGCGGCGCTCACCAGGCTCACCACAGTCAGCGGGTCGAAGATCGCGGTGCTTGTGCTGGCGCACGAGCCCGACACCCTCTCCATCGGGGCCAGGCACGAGCTCGATCGTGCGCTGCAGGCGGCCCGGGGCTCGTTGAGCCGAGCTGGCTGGGAGGTCATCGCATTACGTCCGAGCGAGAGATTGGAAGACGCATGGCCACGGAGACGCGGTCGGTCACCGGTGGCGATCGCCGGGTCCTCCTAGTCGCGCTGGCACTTCTCGGCGGCGTGACCGGAGCGGTGTTCGGGCGCGTCTTCCTTGGGACGCATCCGGCCCTGCGACTCGCGGCAGCGGGCGTCCTCGCCGTGGCGATCGCGATCCTGATGGCACGTCGACCTCTGGTGCTGTCGCTGCTCGCCAGCGCGGCGGGACTTCTTGTCGCGCTCGGTCTGCTTGTCTTCCCGGGCAGCACCTGGTGGGGCGTGCCCGGGCCCGGGACGGTCGAGGCGATCCTCCGCTCCCTGAACCTGGTGACGCAACGGGCCGCCACCGAGATCGCGCCGGCGCCCCCGCTCGCCCCACTCATGACGGCAGCGATGATGGCCGTGTGGTCCGCGTCGACGGCTGCCCACGCGCTCGCGATCCGTTCGGGGAGCACGGTCCTTCCGATCCTTCCCGGCGCCGCGCTGCTCGCATTCTCGGGCGTCGTCACCGAAGACCCGCCGCGGCCCGGCTACGTCCTCCTCTTCCTCGCCGCGGCGTTCGCGATCCTATTCGCGCAGGCGATGCAGCGGGCCTCGGCGTGGGGTCCGGGTCGCCCTCGAAGCAAGACGGTCTTCTCCGGGCGGTGGGCGCGGGTCGTCGGTGTGACTGCCGGCGTCGCGGCGGTGATCCTTCCGGGTGTCCTGCCGGGGTACGCTCGCCCGGCGATCCTCGAGCTCGACAAGCCCGATGCTCGGATCGGCGTCAGCCCCATCGTCGACATCCGCCCAAGTCTGCTGCAGAACCCAGTCGCCGACCTGTTCTGGGTGGCGGCCGAGCGCCCGGCGTACTGGCGCATGGTCGTGCTCGACCGATTCGACGGAAGGCTCTGGACCGCGAGCGAGACGGGAGACGCGGGGAAGGTGCCCCTCGGCGAGGGCTACGAGCGCTTCACGGAGCTCAATGCGCCTCGAGAGCGAACCCTCGAGCAGACCGTGGAGATCGGCCGGCTCGCGACTTCCTGGCTGCCCGCTGCGGCCGATCCGTTCTCCATCGCTCTCGGGAACGATCTGGCCGCTCGACACGACCTGCGCACCGGCGTCCTCGAGCTGAACACGGAGACGACGGAGGGCATGACCTACCAGATCGGCTCGGAGCAGCCTTGGCCCACGACGGGCGCGCTGAACCAGCTGATCCCGAACAACCCGCTCGGCGACCCACGCTATACGGAGCTCCCTCCGGATCTGCCGCCACGCATCCAGGAGATCGCGTTCGAGGTCACGGCCGGAGCGACGACCCCCCTCGACGAGATGCTCGCCATCCAGGCGTACCTGCGCTCGTTCACGTACGACGACCGTGCCCCGGCAGGGCACGGCGTCGACGACATGCTGCACTTCCTCGAGGAGTCGCGGCGCGGGTATTGCGAGCAGTTCGCCGGCACGATGGCGGTCCTCTCCCGGACGCTCGGCTATCCGGCGCGCGTCGCGATCGGCTTCCTTCCCGGCGAACGTCAGGAGGACGGTCGGTTCCGCGTCACGACATCCCAGGTCCATGCCTGGCCGGAGGTGCACTTCGGCGACTACGGGTGGCTGCCGTTCGAGCCCACGCCCGGGAGGAGCAACCCGTCGGCCCAATACCTCCTGCCCCGCGCGCTCCGAGGCGGCGGCTCGGGAGGTCCCGTTGGAGGCGCGGAGGGCGATCCCGGGTCGGCCAGTGCAGTCGAGCAGCGCGAGTCGTTCCAGCCCCTCCCCGGCGCCCTCGAGCCGCTCGGCGAGCCTCGAGACGGCCAGCGACCGGAGCGCTCCCCCTGGTGGCCCGTGGGACTGGTGGTTGTGGGGATCGCGTTCGTCGTGTTCCTCGCGGCACCGCCCTTGAAAGCGCTCGCGCGCCGGGTCGCGCTCACACGAGCTGCGGACGGGAGGCCTCGCATCCTGGCGGCGTACACCTGGCTCCTCACCGGAGCCGCGGATCTCGGCCTGGGGCGCAAGGTCTCGGAGACGCCCGCCGAGTTCCGAGAACGACTGAGGGCTAACGCAAGCCTTCCGCAGGACGCGGTGGACCGTATCTCATCACTCGCCGACCGTGCGCTGTACTCGCGATCGAAGCCACTCGCGGGCCAGGGAGAGGAGGCCGTCATCGCGGCGCGAACGATCCTGCGGGAGCTTCGACGCGACGCAGGGCTTCTTCGCACCCTCGCTGCGGCGATCCGCCCCGCAGTCTCGACGCGCTAGCCGCTCTGCGCTTCGCTCCGTACCTGGCGCGTCGCCTCTCGGAGCGCCCGGACGAACTGCTCGCGGTCCCGGCGGAACGTCGCGACGGTGGCGTCAACGCCTTGCGCGATCTGGTCGATCGCCACGAAGAATGCCATCTGACCCTGCCGGAGGGCATCGATGACCTCCCCCTTGCGGCGAGCGACCTTGAAGATGGACTTCCCGTCCGTGATGAGCTTGACCTCGGACAGGTGGCCTTCCAGGTCGGCGTTCTGCCGCAGGTACTCGAACGCACGTCGGACACGCTGGAGCGACATCCCGCCGTCCAGCAGGGACTTCACGACACGCAGCGACACGAGATCCCGGAACGAATACAGCCTGGGCACGCCGGAGCGCCCCCCGGTCCGTTGGACCGACGGCCGCACGAGCCCGATCTGATCCCAGTAGCGCAACTGTCGGGACGTGCAACCCGTCAGCCGCGAAGCCTGATGCGAGGTGAACGACTCCTCCACGTGTACCTCCGTCTTCCCAATGAGCGATGGCGAGGGCGGCCGACGCGACGAGCGGCGGTCTCGCTCCGGGGGAAGGAACGTGCGTCGTTGTAGAACAAACGCCGCGGTGCGAGCAACATGGCTGGTAGTGACGTCGCGCGAGGAGCGGAATCCGTTCGGGTGGCCGAACTTATCGCTGGTCGTCGCGGCGATCGCCGCGGAAGCGCTGGCCCATCCGGCCGAGGATGTCCGACATCGAGAGCTTGCCTCCGGCACCCCGCTCATTCCCGAGTCGTCGGAGCTGCTGGTAGATGAACAGGGCGCTGAAGAGCATCACGCCGAATCCGGCCAGTGCCACCCAGAGCGAGATCATGAACAGCATCAACATCACGAATCCCGCGATGAAGGCCAGGACCCCGACGCGGATCCGCTGGGACATCAGGCTGAACAGCGAGTGGCGGGTGACCTGCTGCGCGAAGCGCGGGTCCTCCTTCTGGAGGCTCCGCTCGATGTCTTCGAGGATCTTCTGTTCGTGCTCTGAAAGGGGCATCGCTTCCGCCGATCTTCGACCTTCCCTTCGCATTATAGGAAGGGTGGGGAACTTGCATCCCCTCGGTGCTCCGGATCGATCAGCGCGGCCGGAACCGCGGCCTCACGACCGAACCTGCGCTCGATCTTGTCGAGCGCACGCTCCGCGTCTTCCCAGCGGCCGGAGCGGACCAGAGCGAGCTGCTCGGCGCCGGCCGTGACCAGCCCAGAGGCGGCCACGCCCAGCAGGCGGATCCGCCTGCGCCCGCCGGGGATGGCACGCAGGAGCTCGGCTGCGGTGCCGTAGATCTCGTGGCCGCTGTCGGTGGCGTCCCCGAGCGTGCGGGACCTCGTCAGCGTCGCGAAGCTCGCCAGCCGGGCCTTCAGGGTGATCGTTCGTCCGCGGAACCCGTCGCCCCGTAGCCGCGCGGCGACACGGAAGGACAGGCGCAGGAGCTCCCGCAGAAGATCCTCCTCGGCGTCCAGGTCCCGGTCGAAAGTCTCCTCGTGGCTGACCTGCTTCGGCGCCTCGTACGGCACCACCTCCCGGTCATCCCGGCCGTTCGCCAGGTCCAGGAGGTGTCGTGCGGCCGCGTCGCCGATCGTCCGCTCCAGGACGCGCGGAGGGACCGCCGCCAGCTCGCCGACGTTTCTGATCCCCAGACGATCGAGCGTCTCGCCGGTCCGCTCCCCCACCCCCCAGATCGCCCGCACGGGGAGCGGGTGCAGGAACTCGAGTACGGCATCGGCCGGCACCACGACCATCCCGTCGGGCTTCGCGGCGGTCGAGGCGAGCTTGGCGAGAAACTTGTTCGGCGCCACACCGACCGAGCAGACGAGCTCGAGCTCCTCCCGAACCCGGGCCCGGATGCGCTCGCCGATCTCCGAGGGGGCACCGAACAGCGAGGTCGCGCCGCTCACGTCGAGGAATGCCTCGTCCAGGGACAGAGGCTCGACGAGGGGCGTGAACGAGAGAAGGATCTCGCGGAGACGGACCGAGAACGCCCGGTAGGCACCGAAGTCCGGGGGTACGAAGACCACGTCCGGCGTGAGGCGCCTCGCGCGCGCCGCGGGCATCGCTGATGAGATCCCGTGCCGCCGGGCCTCGTACGACGCCGACATCACGACACCCCGGGGGCCGGCCCCGCCGACGACGACCGGCTTGCCCCGCAGGGACGCGTCCTTCAACACCTCCACCGAGGCGTAGAAGGCATCCATGTCGACGTGGAGGAAGGACTCCGCGGGGCGCGAGGGTCGGCTCATTCGGTCGCGCGGAGCCGCGCGCTGACACGGAGCGCGGACAGCGCGACGAACGTGAACAGGATCCCCGCCCCGAGCAGCCACGGCCGCACCGCGATATCGCGTCCGGCCGCGGCGAGCAGCAGCGCGGTTGCCACCGGCCCCGCCTCTCCGACCATCGAGAACGCCGCCGTGACGCGGCCAGGGAAACGCGCGAGCCGCTGGATCAGCGCGTGCGCGGAACCCACGAAGAACGGAAACCCGATCCCGAAAACCACGTTCCCGGCGAGGGCGACCACACCGAGCGGGACCGAGACGTAGAGCAAGAAGCCGGCGGACGCCAGCAACAGTCCGCGAGCCGCGAACGTCAGCTCCCGCCCGGCTCCGTCTCGGACGCGCGTGAGCAGCAGAGAACCGATCAGCTCTCCCGCGCCATAGGTGGACCACAGGATGCCGAGGAACGTCTGGTCCAGGCCGAGGTCCCGCTTGATGTAGATCGGCTCCAGGGAGATGAGCAGCCCGATCAGGAACCAGACAGAGAGGTCGATCAGCAGCATCCGCCGCAGCGAGGGGCTCCGCCACGCCTCGCGCATCCCGCTTGCGATCTGGGCGAACACACCGGTGCGAGAGGGTTGGTCCGTCCGCCGGCGGTCCGGCATCAGGAGGTACGACGTGGCGGCGAGGATGGCCGCGACGACCGTCACGAAGTACGGAGCGGTCGGGCCCCCCAGGACGGTCAACAACGCCGCGATCGCCGGACCGAGGACCATCTGGATCGACAGCGCGGCGGAGATCGTCCCGTTCGCCTCGACGAGCCGGTCGGCAGGCACGAGCCGCGGCACCATCGCTCCTCGGCATGGCGTCTCCGCCGCGTGTGCGACCCCGTACAGCGCCGAGGCCAGGTAGAGCCAGCCGATCGACGAGCTCGACAGCGCGATGAACGGGACCGGCACCGCGGCGATGGACGTGACGACGAGCAGCCACTTCGCGCTTCGCCGGTCGGCGGCCGCTCCGTACAGCGGGCTCACGAGGATCAGCGGAAGGGAAAAGGAACCGATGATGAGCGCGACCTCGGAGGAAGTCGCATCGAGCCGGAACGTCGCGTCGCCGAGGACGGCGAGGAAGAATGCCCATCGGCCGAGCTGCGCGAACGCATCCCCGAACACGAGCCACAGGAACGAGCGGTCGGCCAGCAGCCGGGGCGGCCGGGATGATCCGGCGCTGCGCGGGAGCGGGACCTCGAGGTCGACGTGCTCGGAGCTCACCAGCCGGCCGAGCCGCCGCTGGCGTGCCACAGCTTCCTGGGTGCTCCCTGATTCGGCACCGGTCCCCCGCCCTCCCGCATCACATCGAGCAGCCTACCGGTGCGTCGAGCCGCGGCGAGCGCGACGAGATCCCAGACGGACTCGGCCACGATGCTGGCTCCGGCGACACCGGTTCGGCGGAGCCGCCCCCAGACTGCCAGGGCGAAGCCGCCGAAGATCGTTCGAGCACAGTGTTGCTGGACTCGATCGAACACCGTGACGTCGACCGGACCGGTTGCGTCGTCGAGCGTGAGGAAGATGATCCGTTGCTGGGAGCGAACCAGCGGCGTCTGCGAGGCCACCTTCACCCCGGCCACCATCACCCACTCGCCGCCCCGGTGGCGACGCAGCTCGGTCGAACGCACCACCCCGAGCTCCTCGAGCAGGGGCTCGTAGAAGGACAGTACGTGACGGCTCGCGTCCATCCCGGTGACCTCGAGCTCGGCGCGAACCTCCTCGGCGGGGGTGTACTCGCGGAGCCCTGCGGGCCCCTCCCCCGCGCGCAGGGGCAGCGCGAGCTGCTGGCCCTCCCTCGGCGCGTCTGCGGTCATCGCGGTGAACAGGCGGTCCCGCCTGGTCCCTCGGGGTCGCTTCACACCCTCGAACCCACCGGCGTGCGCCAGCGCCTCGACCACCGGCCTCGCCACAGTCGCCCTGCGCATGAAGTCATCCACCGACACGAACGGCTTGCTCACTCGGGCCCGCTCGATCGACGCGATCTCCGCATCCGAGATCCCATGGACGTCCTGCAGCGCCAAACGGATGCCGTACGCCGCGTCGTCCGGCTCGACGGTGTAGGTCCTTTGGCTGCGGTTCACGTCGAGCGGCAGGATCGGGATGCCGAGCTCGCGGGCGTCCTCCAGGATCAGACGCCGCGGATACATGCCGGGCTCGTGGGTCAGCACCCCCGCCAGGAAGTGGGCCGGGTAATGCGCCTTGAGCCAGGACGACTGGTACGTCGGGACGGCGAACGCCGCGGCGTGCGCCTTGCAGAACCCGAACGACGCGAACGACGCTAGCTCGCGCCAGACGGTGTCCGCGTCGTCGTTGCCGAGCCCGCACGCGACGGCGTGCTCGAGGAACGCGTTCTGCAGCTCCCCGATCTCGGCTCCGTCGTCCAGGTGTCGGCGGATGCGATCGGCTTCCGCGAGGCTGTACCCGGCGACCTCCAGCACCCGCATGATCTGCTCGTGGTAGACGATCACGCCGTGCGTCTCCTGCAGCGCTGCGCGTAGCGCTGGATGCGCATACCGCGGACGCTCGAGCCCGTGCCGCCGGTTGAGGAACGGCGAGATCATGTCGGACTTCACCGGGCCCGGACGGAACAGCGAGATGTCGACGATCAGATCCTCGAACCGATCGGGCTGCAGCTTCTGAAGAAGCTCGCGCTGTCCCGGCGACTCGATCTGGAAGACCCCGATCGTCCGCGACGAGCGGATCAGGTCGAATGTGGCGGGATCGTCGCGCGGGATGCCATCGAGGTCGATCCGCTCCCCCGTGGTTCTGCGAATCTCGTCGAGCGAGTGCCGCATCGACGACAGCAAGCGCACCCCGAGCACGTCCAGCTTGAGCAGCCCGAGACGCTCGACATCATCCTTATCCGCTTGGACCATGCGGTGCTCGAGGAAGGAGCGCTCCAGCGGGACACGGTCCATCAGGTCGTCGCGGGATAGCACGATGCCGGAGGGATGGAGCGCCAGGTGGCGGGGGAAGCCGTTCAGCCGCTCCGCCACGCGGAACAGCATCTCGAGCTGGCCCGCCCCCAGGTTCGAGCCCCGTAGCTCCGGCAGCGACTCCAGCGCGTCCCGGATGCGGTTCGCACCGATATGAGGGAAGGCCTTGGCCACGCGATCGATCTCGTCGGAGGGATAGCCGAGCGCCTTGCCGACCTCGCGGATCGCGCCGCGCGCGCGGTAGGTGTCCACCATCGTCACGCACGCGCATCGGTCCTGACCGTGGCGCTTCAGGACCATGTCGTAGACCTCCTCGCGCCGCGCCGACTCCACGTCAATGTCGATGTCGGGGAGGTCCTCGCGCAAGGGGTTCATGAACCGCTCGAACAGCAGGCCGTGGTGGACGGGGTCGACCTCCGAGATGCCGGTCAGGTAGCAGACGAGCGACCCCGCCGCGGAACCGCGTGCGGCCACCCGGATACCCATCCTGCGGATCTCGTCGGTGATGTCGCCGACCGTCAGGAAGAACGCCGAGTACTCCATCTTCCTGATCTCGTCGAGCTCGAAGTCGAGCCGGTCGAGCACCGCGCGCGTGCTCCCCATCCTGCGGCGGTTCAGCCCGCTGTGACATCGCTCGGCGAGCAGCGACGTGGCGCTTCGGCCGGGCGGGGTCGGGAAGTCGGGGAAGTGCGCGCCGCCGAGGGCGAGGTCGAACGTGCACGACTCGGCGATCCGCACCGCGTTGTCGCAGAGGTCGAGACGCTCGGCGAACACCGCGCGCATCTCGGCCGCCGGCTTCAGATAGCCCTCGGCGTTGCGGCGGCTCACGTGGTGCTCGGCGACCGGCGTGATCTCCCGCATGCACTCCACCGCGTCGGCGAGGAACGCATCGTCCCGCACCAGATGGCGCACCGCGTTCGTGGCAACCGCGGGCAGGTCGGCCTCCTCCGCGAGCCGCAGCATCCTCCGCACTTCGCCCGCACTCCCCGGCTCGAGCAGGTCGCGCACCTCGACGAAGCACCATGGCGCGAACGCTTCTTGCCAGGGCCGCGCCAGCTCTCGCGACGCGCCGGGGCGACCGATCCGCGCCGCGGCACCCGGAGGGGATTCGCCTCCCAGCAGGCACACCAGTCCCCCGGCTCGCTCCATCACCTCGCGCGGCGAGAGCCACGGATCACCCCGCTCCCCGCGGGCATGCGCCGAGCTGATCAGGCGGCAGAGGTTCGCGTACCCCGCTGCGTCTCGCGCGAGCAGGATCACGCGGCCCGCACGATCGGAGCCGAGCGTGAGCTGCGCGCCGAGGATCGGCCTCACCCCGACCCGCGTGCAGGCGTCGGTGAACCGGACCGCGCCGAGCAGCGTGTCGCGATCGGTCATCGCCACCGCGGACATGCCGAGCTCCGCGGCCCGCTGGGCGAGCTCCTCGGGCGAGAACGCGCCGTCCTTCAGGGAGAAGTAGGACCGGCAATGCAGATGCGTGAACACGGCCCCTCCTCTCGAACATATGTTCGATGCCCTGGGGACAGGCTACGCCCGGGGGGTGACACCGCGCAAGGGAGGGTGGCTCAGGTGCCGGTGAGGCAGCCGGTCAGCTCAGGGCCGAGGCCGGGGAAGCTGAAGACCTTCTCCTCGGTCTCCGGGTCGCGGCCGGTCACGAAGTCGTACGGGATGCCCGCCCACTTCCCGGGCAGCTCGGGGTACCGCACCCGCTTCTCGTCCTCGCCCTCGTACTGGAAGCCGATCCAGTCCGGGGATGTGAACCCCTCACTGTCGTAGGGCGCGACCGCCACGACCGCCGAGCCGAACGCCCGCTCCTCGATCAGCCACCGACCTCGGAACGAGCGCTGCCCCTGGAGCCCCGCCTTCACGTACCAGCGGTCGACCCGCAGCAGGTAGCCCTTCGTGGACGGCGGGGACTCCGGCCCCTCGAAGTACCGGATCTCCTCCACGTCGAACTCGCCGTCCACCTTCATCGTGCGGCGGATGACGTGGAACGGAAGCTCGCGCTGCTCCGGCTCCGTCGGATCGATCCAGCCGCTCACGCAGGCCTCCGTGGCGGTCGGTGCCTCCCCGCCCTCGTCCATGGGCGACGCCTCGGCGGACGGGGATTGACGTGTCGGCGACGTCTGCGCGTCGGGCTCAGGCGCATCCCCGTTGCACGCCGAGAGGGCGACGAGCAACAGACACGCTGCGACGGTGGCGGAGGAGGTCATCATGCGTAAACGAATCGGGTCAGTATATTGAGCACCTCGACCGCTGATGTATCACCCATCCAGGATCACTCGCCGTGAGTTCATGTCACGCTCGGCCGCTGCGGCCGCGGGCGTGTTCCTGAGCGCGTGCACCGGGACGAAGCTCTCGACGACCCCAACGCCCCGTCCGACCTTCGGCATCGATCCCACCACGCTCGATACGCAGTGGCCGATCAAGCGGGTCGTCTACCTGATGCTGGAGAACCGGAGCTTCGACAACCTGTTCGGGCGGTTCCCCGGCGCGAACGGCATCCCGGGTCCTGACGGGACCGGGCAGGGCATCCGCTGGGGAAACGAGGTAGACATGGTCCCCTGCCCCGAGTGGCTGCCGGGCGATATGCCCCACGATCTGACCGCCTGGCTCGACTCCTACAACGGCGGCGCCATGGATGGCTTCGCGCAAGGCGAGTACGGCCCGTACTACGCGTACTCCTCGTTCCCCGAGCACGAGATCCCCACCTGGTTCCACTGGGCGAAGAACAACGTGCTCTGCGACAACTTCTTCGCGTCGGCGGCCGGTCCCTCGTACGCGAACCATCTGTGGTGGATCGCGGGTGACGGCGGCGGCGTCATCGACAATCCCGAGAACATCCAGGTGCAGCGGGTGCCCGACCCGAGTGGGAGCGAGGATCCGCTGATCTTCAAGTCATGGGGCTGCGATGCCTACGGCGACAACGTTTTCGTCCTGGTTAAGGACGAGGTCGGGAACGTGTCCAAGCACACCACCTGCTTCCGACTGCCCACCGTGGGCGAGCAGCTATCGGAGAAGGACATCGACTGGGCCTCGTACTCCGGCAACCCGTACCAGGCCGGCTACATCTGGCAGGGGTACTCGGCGATCGACCAGGTCTTCCACGACAAGGACATGTGGGACGAGCACATCTGGCCGGTCGACGATCTCTTCCGCGACATCGAGGCGGGAGCCCTCCCGTCCGTCACCTGGGCGACGCCACGGTTCCAGCTCTCCGACCACCCACCCTTCTCGACGAAGCACGCGATGAACTGGGTGACCGACATCGTCAACAAGATCATGGAAGGCCCGATGTGGGAGCACACCGCGATCTTCATCACGTGGGACGAGTGGGGTGGCCTCTACGACCACGTCACGCCGCCGAAGCTCGATGCGTGGGACGTGGGCTTCCGCGTGCCGATGCTCGTGATCTCGCCGTATGCGAGGAAGGGCTACATCGATGACGCCGTCGGAGAGTTCAGCTCCCCCCTGCGGTTCATCTCCGACAACTGGGGGCTCCCCCACCTGACGAAGAGGATCGAGCAGTCACACAACTTCGAGCACGTCTTCGACTTCTCCAAGAAGCCGCGGCCCCCCGACCCTCGACCGAAGGTCAAGGCGACGAACGCGTACCACGATTTCCCCGAGGAGTTCCCCGAGTGGCCGCCCGAGCTGGAGCCCGAGCCGCCGAAGATCCGCTTCCCCTAGACCGCCAGCTCCTCCGCGCTGCGCTTGATGATCTCGAGCGCTTCGTCGATACGGTCTCGATGCGTGCGGTGGCTGACGATGCAGGCCCGGATCGCGAACCGCCCCTCGATCATCGTGCTCGACAGGAACACCCGTCTCGACGCGTTGATCCTCTCGAGCAAACGGCGAGTGGGATCGTCGGCGTCGCCCGACCCGGAGTTGTAGCGGAACGCCACGACCGTGAGGTCCGGCTCACCGAGGAGCTCGATGTTCGGAGTCTCGAGCAGCCCTTCGTACAGCACCCGGGTGAGGTCGAGCTTCTCGTCCAGGGCCGTCCGGAACGCGTCGAGCCCGTGCAGCTTGAGCGGGAGCCAGATCCGGAGCCCTCGGAAGTCCCGCGACAGCTCCGGCGAGTAGTCGGAGAAGTTCGGGATCTCGTCCTCGGCGGCCAGGTCCTGGAGATAGGAGGCCTGCACCTGATGGGCGTGTCGGAGCAGGACGCGGTCGCGCACGAGCAGGCATCCCGTGCCGTACGGCAGGAACATCGCCTTGTGCGGGTCGAGCGTGATGGAGTCCGCGCGTTCGATCCCGCGGAACGCGACGCGTCCGCGCTCCGTGAGCTGGAAGAACCCACCGTAGGCGGCGTCCACGTGGAGCCAGAGCTGCTCCCGCTCCGCAACGTTCGCGAGCTCGTCGATCGGGTCCACGGCTCCGGTGTTCGTCGTGCCCGCGTTCGCGATCACGCAGAAGGGCTGGTACCCATCGGCCCGGTCTCGCGCGAGCGCGTCTCCCAGTACGGCCGGGCGGATGCGGAGCCGCTCATCCGTCGGAAGGGCCCGAACGTTCCCGGGAGGGAACCCGGCGAGCATCGCCGCCTTCGCGACCGATGCGTGCGTCTGGTCGCTCGCGTAGATCGTGCCGCGGAGGAAGTCCTCGGGGAGCTTGGCCCGACGAGCCGTGACGAGTGCCGAGAAGTTCGCCATCGACCCGCCCGACGTCAGGATGCCGCCGGACTCCGGAGGGAGACCGAACATGCCGCCGATCCACTCGATCACGGTCGCCTCGATCTGCACGAATGCCGGCGCGGGGCTCCAGAGGTTGACGAACCGGTTCACGCAGGTGGCCACGAAGTCCGCCAGCGCGGCCGAGAAGAGGCCGCCACCGGGGATGTACGCGAGGTACCCGGGACCCGCGGTCTCGAAGCCGTACGTGGCGGCCTCCCGGACGGTGGCGAGCAGGCCCTCGAAGTCCGTCTCCCCGCGTTCGGGGACCGGCTCACGGAGGGTGCGCGCGAACGGCAGCGCGTTGTCGACGTTCGAGGCGGGCGCGTCCGGCAGGCCCTCGAGGAACTCGATGAGATAGGAGAGGACCGCCTCCCCCATCGCTCGCTTCTCAGTGGCCGTGGGCTCGAGGGCGAACCCGTCGGTCGAGGGAGGCGTCACGGACGGCGATTCTAGCGGCGGCCGGCTAGCCGAAGCGGCCCGGAGAGCCGGCCCACGAGACCCCGGTTGGAACCTCCGCGAGCTCGTGGAGCTTCTCGAGGTGCGGCAGCGCGAGCTCCACGTCTCCCGCAGTCGGCTGCGCGGTCGCCAGAGCGGTCGCCCAACGCTCCGTCGCCCAGCGGACCGGGTCCCGCAGCAGTGACAGGGTCGCCTCGATCGCGTTCCGGTACGCATGGGCGGTGAGCTGGTCCGCCTGCAGTCGCTGCGACGCCTCTCGAGCGCGCGCCCCGATCCGCTCCCGCGCCGACGGATCGGCCCGCAGACGGCTGAGCGCATCCGCGAGCTCGAGGGCATCCGGTTCCCCCGCCGGGATGCGAACGACCGTATCCTCGGGCGCGTCGAGGTACGAGCCCACCGCCTGAACGACCGTGGGCTTGCCGGCAGCCATCGCCCGCACCAGCGTGCCACTGACCTCGCCTCGGTGCGGATGGCGGAGGTTGACGACCACATCCACGGCATGCAGCCACGCATAGAAGTCGCGCTCCGAGGCGTCCCCCAGGACGGTCACTCGGTCCTGGACGCGGCTGTCCGCGACGAGCGCATCGATGTCGTAGCCGGGGATGCGTCTGCCCACGATCGCGACTCGGACGTCGCCCTCCAGATGAGAGACGGCGTCGAGCACCGCGTCGATCCCCTTCGAGCTGCCAATGTCCCCGAGTACGCCGATCACGAACGCATCGCCGAGTCCCTCGCTGATCTCTCGCGCTCGCTTGGGGGCGCGGCGCGCCGAGCGGGGTGGCGCGATGACCGGGTGCGGCACGACGTGGACCGGAGTCCGGGAGCCGATCGCCTCCATGTACTCGGCTCCGAAGGCCGAGTGCACCATCACGCCGCGCGATCTGCGGACAAGGTGCGCGCACCAGGGCGTCTCGAGTGGCCCCTGGATCTCCGGCCGGGTCTCGTAGAGGCGAAGCCGGGCGGGCTCTGCTTCGGCGACCGCTCGCATGCCCAGGGGGTCTCCCGTATCGCGGAACCACCTCACCAGGTCGTCGATCGCCAGGTCGTGGAGCATCAACAGGCCGGGGTGGCGGATCGCGAGGCGGTAGATCTCGCCGTGGAACTCCGCGTTGTTGCCCACGTGATACACGGCCAGGTCCGCGGACGCGACCGTCTCGTCGACCCGGGGGTCGAGCGGCCACAGCACATCGATCCGGTGGCGCTTGTGGAATCCGATCTCCTTCAGCGACGCGAGGACCTGTTCGGAGTACGTCGCGATGCCCGAGCGCGCGGGCGGCATCGGTGAGAGGTAGGCGATGCGCGCCATCAGCCCATCAGCCCAGGAGTCGCGCGACGACCTCGGGCCACGGCGGCACGACCTCGCGCAGCAGCTTGTGCCCCGCTTCGCCCATCGCGCGCGCGACATCGGGATCGTTGGCGAGCGCGTCGATCGAGCCGGCGATCTCGCGAGGCTTCGGCGCCGCGACGATGCCGTTCTCCCCGTCGCGGACGAGCTCGAGCGGACCGCCGCTGTCGGTGAGCGTGATCACGGGCTTGTGCGCCGCCATCGCCTCGAGCGTCACGTAGCCGTAGTCCTCGTCGAACGGTCCGTAGTAGACACCGAGCGCGTTCCGGTAGAGCTCGATCAGCCGCTCGTCAGTGACACCGCCCTCGAGCGTCACACGGTCGCTCAACCCCCGTTGGTCGATCAGCCTGCGGAGCTTCGGCTCGTCGGAGCCCGAGCCGACGAGCACCAAACGCACGCCGCCGTGCACGTGCCGCATGGACTCCGCGACCAGCGCCTGTCGCTTGAGCGGCTCGAGGCGGCTCGGGAACAGCACGTAGTCGCCGGTCTCGCCGGGCTCTGTCTCCAGCAACTTCTCGGTAAGGGGCGAGCGGTGGTAGAGCGCCTCGGCCGACATCCCGAGACTCTCGCGCAGACGGTCCCGCACGTTGACGGAGTTCGTGAAGATGCGCCGCGCCTCGGCGAGCCCCGCCCGGTCGGCCTTCCAGATGAGCTCGCGGACCCGCTCACCCTCGGGATACATCGCGAGGTCGCCGAAGACCGGGTGGCTCCAGAGCTCGTACGCCGCGCGGTGCTGATGGATCAGCCACACGACCTTCCGAGGATGGCGAACGAGGTACGCGGGGAACTTCAGCGCGATGACCATGTCGATCGGCATGCCGTTCGCCTCGGTCAGATCGAGGCTGCGCCAGAGCGCCATCTGATGGACGAGCTCCGGCGGCGGATACCACTTGAATGGGATCGGCAGGATGTCCACGTCGTGACCTGCCTCGCGCAGCGCGCCGGCGAGCCCTTCCGTGTGGAACTCGCCGCCCCCGCGCGAGAACGGGGTCTGCGGGTGGCAGATGGCGATCCTCATAGGGTCCGCTCGCGCTCCGACTGCAGCTCCCGGAGGCGGCGCGACATGAGCGCGATCTCCTCCTCCTGGCGGCGAAGATCGTCCTCCGCGCGCGCGAGGCGGTCGGCGAGGCCCACCCCGATCGACGCGAGCTCCGCCGTGATCCGATCGTACCTGCGGCTGATCGGCCGCAGCATGCGGAACAGCGCGATCTTCAGCCGCCGCTTGATGCCCGAGCCGCCGGTGAGCAAGGGATCTCCCCACGGGGCGGCCTGTCCCCACTGCCGGTGGAGCGTCTCCGCGATCTCCTCGAGCCGCGCGCGCAGCTCCGCGGTCGGCGTGAGGGAGGCGGACTCGTCGCCCTGCACCCAGTACAGCTCGCGCTCCAGCGCCTCCTTGGGCTCCTCGCGCTTCTCGTCGCTCACGTTGCGATGATAGGTCGCCCGAGCCCCGGACATGCTGGAATTTGTTGATACGGTTCCGCCGTATGTCCTTCCGAAAATCCCTGCGAGGCCTCGTCGTGCTCATGCTGCTGGCTTCGGCTTGCAACGGTGACGATGGTCCCCCGGTCGAGACGCCCACCTCGGCGGCACCCACGACCACGGGCGGCACCACCGCGCCTCCCGAGGGGTTCGCGGAGGAGGTCGCGTGCGGCCTCCCGCCCCAGTGGCTTGCGCGCATCTGGCGCGGGTACCACCCGGAGCGCAGCGCGGACATCCAGATCCTGCCGAAGGTCCCGAACTTCATCGGCGCGGCACTGCCTCACGTCGGGCCGTGGGACTTCACCTCGGACGTCCCGATGTTCTGGTACGGCCCCGGCTACATCAAGCCGATCGGGCCGGTGCAGGAGCCCGTGACGTCGGCCGACATCACCGCGACGTTCGACCATCTGCTCGATTCGTCGTTCGAGCCCGTCGACGGGGAGCCGATGCTGGACGCGCTCGTCCCCGCCGAGGAGCGTCCGGAACCGCCCCGGCTCATCCTCGAGATGATCTGGGACGGAGCGGGTCGCAACGTGCTGACGCAGTGGCCCGACGCCTGGCCGAACCTCGCGGAGCTGCGTCCGCAGGGCGCGTGGTACGAGCACGCGACCGTCGGCTCCTCGCCGACCTCGTCCGCGCAGATCCACGCGACGATCGGGACCGGCGCCTTCCCGCGGAACCACGGCGTCGTCGGGCACAGCATCCGTATCGACGGAGAGATCGTCTCGCCGTGGAAGGACGGAGCGCGCGAGCTGCTCGTCGAGACGTTCGCCGATCACTTCGACCTCGAGCACGACAACGAGCCGATCGTCGGCGAGTCGGGCACCGTGCCGATCCAGCTGGGAATGATGAGCCGCGGCGCCCTCGCCGAGGGCGGCGACAAGGACATCGCGGTGCTCCGCACGCCGGGGAACGCCGAGACGCTCGGCGCGGAGGGCGTGGCCTGGAACCTCCCCGAGGGGTTCGACCAGTGGTACCGGTACGTGCCGTACGCGAACGACCTGCCAGAGCTCCCCACGTACTTCGACGACGTCGAGCTCGACGCGGGAGACGGCAAGCGCGACGGATTGTGGCACGGGCGAGCGTTCGAACAGTCGGACGAGCTTCTCGACGGGTTCCACACGCCGGCGCGCGTCCCGTATCAGACGCGGCTGGTCGAGGAGATGATCACGCGCGAGGGGTTCGGTGCGGACGAGACGACCGACCTCTTCTACATCAACTACAAGCTGATCGACGCGCTCGGGCACCTGTTCGGTATCCAGGACCCGGCGATCGGTGACGCGGTGCGCGCCCAGGACGACTCGCTGTCGCGGCTGATCGCGTTCCTCAACGAGCAGGTCGGCGAGAACCGCTGGGTGCTCCTGGTCACCGCCGACCACGGGTCGCTGGAGTCCACGCAGACGAGCGGGGCGTTCAATATCTCCGGCGAGGCGGTCAGCTCGGCGATCCAGGCGCGCTTCGACGAGGACGGGGACGAGGTCCCGGTGATCGAGCAGGTCAAGCAGACGGAGATCTTCATGAATATCTCGGAACTCGAGGAGCAGGGCCACACGCTGGAGGATGTGTCACGGTTCATCATGGATCTTCGGCAGCAGGATGTGCCGTTCCCCGGCTTCGAGGTGCCGTCACCGAACGAGAAGGTCTTCCAGGCCGCGTTCCCGGCCGAGGCACTCGAGTCGCTGCCGTGCCTCCAGGCCTAGTCCCAGATCCGCTCCAGGTGCCACCGGCCGGAGCGCCGGTCCTGATAGATGTCGCAGACCGCGCCGCCCCGCGCCTCCACCCGCCAGTACTCGCGGTCACGGCCGTCCTCCCACCACCGGCCCTCGATCCGCCAGCGGCCGATCACGTCCGCGACCTGGTACTGCCGGGAACGCCAGCGGAACGCGGCGGGCATGCCGGCGTCACGCTCGACCTTGACCTCCTCGTCGTACCGGATCCCCACCTTCGCCCCCTCGAACGTATGTTCGACCGGACCTGTGAAGGTACTCCGGAGCCATTTGGGTGTCAAGCCGAGCCTGACGGCCCAACCGCGCCTCGATAGACTTCCGCGTTCCCATGACCCTTGACCCCACGAGCATTTCTTGACCGTTCGAGCGGGCGCGCTCCTCCTGCTGCTGGCGATGGCGGCAGCGTGCACGGAAGACGCACCGACGCCGCGGTCGTCACCCTCGCCGACGGCCTCGGCGACCGCGTCCCCCTCCATCGATCCGTCCGAGCCGCCCAGCCGCTACGCGCGCATCGCCTGCAGCCTGCCGCGCGAGCAGATCCTGCGCGTGTACAACGGCACCAACCCCGATCGCTCCGGCGAGCTGCAGTTCGTTCCCCAGGAGCCGAACTACGTCGGGAACTTCGCGTCACACTCGGGACCGTGGGATTACCTCCAGGACGTCCCCCTGTTCCTCTACGGGCCCGGCCACGTTCCCGCGACCGGGGAAGTTCCCCGCAAGGCGACCGTCGCGGATCTCGCTCCGACGTACGCCGAGATGATCGACTTCGAGTTCGACGCTCCCGACGGCCAACCGCTGACGGAGGCGATCGGTCCCGCAGCGGATCCCCCGAAGCTGATCCTGACGGTCGTCTGGGACGGCGCCGGGATCAACGTGCTGGAGCAGTACCCGCGCGCGTGGCCGGTCGTGAAGGCCCTGATCCCCAACGGCGCCTGGTACGAGAACGCGACTGTGGGCTCCTCACCCTCGGTGACGCCGGCGATCCACTCGACGATCGGCACCGGCGCGTTCCCCCGCACGCACGGGATCGTCGATCTGCGCTTCCGGATCGAGGGCGCCGTGGACCCCTCGGCGTTCCAACGAGCCACGCTGATGGTCGGTCCGAGCCTCGGTGACGTCTACGACGCCGCGCTCGACAATCAGCCCGTGATCGGGATGGTCGGCGCCGAGGGAACGCTCGGCATGATCGGGCACGGCTCGCTGTGGGAGAACGGTGACTTCGACATCGCGGCGGCGTCGCGCGCCGGCGAGTGGGGGCTCGCCGGTAACAACAACGAGTTCTACGAGTTCCCGGCGTACGTCCACGACCTTCCCGGCTACGACAAGGTACCGGCTGAAGCCGATCGCGACGACGGCACAGTTGACGGCACGTGGTTCGGCGCCGAGCTCGACACGCCGGACAGCTACACATACACCGAGGCGTACAACCGCTACCAGACCGGAGTGATCGAGGAGGTCATCGAGCGGGAGGAGTTCGGCCGGGACGAGATCACCGACCTCCTGTACGTCAACTACAAGCAGATCGACAAGGTCGGGCACAAGTTCTCGTTCCCGTCGCAGGCCATGGAGAAGGCGGTGAAGGGAAGCGACAACGCGTTCGAGGCCCTGGTCGAGGTCCTAGACCGCCAGGTCGGCGAGGGTGAGTGGGTCATGGCGCTCACGGCCGACCACGGCTCCACCCCCTTGCCCGAGACGACCGGGGCGGTCATCATCGATAACTTCGAGCTTGCCAGGGACCTCCTTGCCGAGTTCGATGGGGACGACGACGACCGGCCCGTGATCCAGAGCCCGCGCGTGACCCAGACCTGGGTCGACCTGGAGGAGCTCGAGGAGCACGGCCACACGTTGGAGGACATGGCGGACTACCTGATGGCGTACACGCGGGCCGACAACGCGGTCGACCCCTCGAGCGTTCCGGCCGACGCTGCAGATGATCGGCTGTTCGCCGCGTCGTTCCCGAGCGCGGAGCTCGACACGCTCCCCTGCCTGGAGCCGGCCTCATGACGAAGACCGGCCGCTCCTGGGCAGCGGTCGCGACCGTCACCGCGATCGTGGCGGTGATGGGGTGGCAGTTCTTCACCGACGCGTCTCGCGCGGTGCCGGCGTTCGACACCGCGTACTACGAGTGGCGCGTCGAGTACCTCTTGGCCGAGGAGCCCGGCGCGCTGATCGACCTGCGAGGGGCGGACGGCGCGCTCGCCAGCGGGTACCGCGTCGCTGAGCCGGTGCTGGGAGCGCTCCTGCGAACGGTCGGCGGGGTCGACGACTCCGTTCCGTCGGTCGTGCTCTCGATCCTGTTCCGCGTGCTGTGCGCGCTGGGGATGGCTGCGTTCGCGTGGCGGCACCGGAGGAACTGGCTCCTCTTCTACCTCACCCTGCTGACGATCCCGGCGCTGTTCCTGCTGCAGCGGTTCTTCGGCTACATGGACAACTTCATGACGGGGGCTCTGCTCGCGGGAGCGCTCGTGCTGCTCGACCGGATGCGGGAGTCCTGGGGGGCACGGATCGCCGTCACCTTGTTCTTCTTCCTCTCGGGGCTGAGCCATCCGACAACCCTCGTGATCCTGTTGCTGTCTCTCGGTGCCGTCGCGGTGTACCGGTTCGTACGGGAGCGGTCGCTCCTCAAGGCCCTGCAGTCGGAGGGCCTCGTCATCGCGACCGGCACGGTCTCGGTGATCATGACCGCGGCGTTCTGGTTGGGAGGCCTGTGGGGTCCGACGTCCTCGTTCAGCGACGCGGCCGTCCCACCCCCGGCCGACGTCGACTATTTCGTCAACCGAAGCCTCGGCGTGATGAAGAACCTCCAGCCCTTCGACCCGGCCACCGCCCCGGACTGGATGGTGCTGCTTGGCGTCGCCGCGCTCGGCGCCCTGATGCTCGCGGGGCTGGTGCACCTTGTTCGGCGCATCGGCAAGGACCGCGAGTACTTCGCGGAGATCACAGTCGGCTGGACGCTCCCGCTCCTGGGGATGCTCGGGTTCCTGGTCGGCTTCGCGTACCCGTACTTCCGCTTCTTCAACGCGACGCTCGCTCCTCTGTCGCTCGCGGCGCTCGGGCTGGCGCTGTTCATCGCGGGCGCACGGAAGATCGGCGGGCAGCGGCTCGCGGTGCTGGCGCTCGTGGCCGTCGTGGCCCTCCTCGGAGGCTGGTGGTACCGCGGCCTGTCGGCGTGGAACGAGACGGGGACGTGGCTCACGCCCGAGATCCGAACGACCACCTCCGCGCTGAACGGCTACCTCGAAGCCGACCCCGACGTTCGGGCACTCATGGTGGTCGACGCCCAGGGCGAGTCGCAGGTCTCCTATGGCGCCTACAAGGAGTACCTGAACGCGACGTACGCGGGGATCGACGGAGAGAACATCGACCGCGTCACGTTCTTCTTCGGCCGCATCGAGGACCTCGAGGCCGGTCAGGCCACGGAACTCCCCGGCAACGACGTCTACAACACGATCGCCACTGAGACCGCGAAGGAGGCACTCGCGGTCCTCGAGGAGGACAACGTCGTCGTGTTCCTGCCAGCCGAGATGAACACCCCCTCCTCAAACGAGGAATACCTGGGTGAATGCACCGAGGTCATCTTTCGGACCGGGACGTTCTTGAGCGACACCCAACCGTGTTCAGAGGTCGGGAACAGCGGTCTCTACGCGGTCCCCGGCTTGTCGTCATCTGAGATCGACGAAGCTTCCTTCCGAAGCGCTTTTGAAGCCGGCGCGACGGCCGCCTCGCAGGCGACCACCTTCGCAACCAATCCACCGGGGCCCTTCGAGAACATCGGTTCGACGCTGCTGGCAACGCTGAGGCTCGCGCTCCTCTTCCTGCTTCCCGGATGGCTCTTCTACCGGAGGTTCGAGCGGCGCTCGTTCCCCGAGGCACTCGCGCTCGTGCCGTTGTTCTCGATCGCGGCGGTGACCACGATCGGGGTCTTCGCGATGGCGATCGTCCGCTCGCCGTTCAGCCCGACCATCGGATGGGCATCGTGGGGCATCGCCGTGCTCATCGCGGCATTCTGGAGGCTCCCCGCAGGCATCCGCCGCCGTCGCGATGCGCTCTTCGCCGGTCCCGCCCGGCTGATCGACTCCACCGCCCTGCTCTTCAAGAAGCGCGACTTCACGGCATTGATGGGCGCGCAGTGGCTCGCACAGGCCGCGGACGGGCTCGTCGCGGCATCGATCGCGAAGCTCATCACGTTCGGTGGGCAGAGCGGCTTGGACGTCGAGGCCGCGGGCTCGCCGCGCGACGCGCTGGTGATCGTGCTGCTCACCTTCCTGCCCTACACCCTCTTCAGCCCGTTCCTCGGAGTCGCGATCGACCGCGGCGACCGACGGAAGCTGCTGATCTGGGCGAACGCCGTGCGGACCGTGATCCTCGCCGCGATCGTGGTGCTCGGTCTCTCCACGATCGGCGACGCCGCGCTCTACGTCTCGCTGCTCCTGGTTCTGGCCGGCACCCGTCTGTTGCTGGCGATCAAGAGCGCCGCGCTCCCGACGATCCTCGGCGGCCGTGACCTCCTGCAGGGCAACTCGATCTCCCAGGCCGGGAGCGCCCTGTTCCAGCTCTTCGGCGCGGGAGTCGGGCTCGTCGCGTCCGGGCTCCTGAACACGCGCGTGATCCTGATCGGCGGCGTGCTTCTCTACGCGGGAGCCACCGCTTCCTCGATCGCCGTTCGCAATCTCGCCGGCGACACGGGCAAGGACTCGCTCTCGGGCGAGCTTCGGCGGGTGTTCGGCAACATGATCGACGGCTTCAAGGAGGTGCGCCGCCGCGCGGCCGCCGGGATCGGCCTGCTCTCTTTCCTTACGGTGCGAAGCATGCTGACGATGGTCGTCCTCGCGACCGGCTTCGCGTCCCGCGAGCTGATCGAGGCAGAGGGCCTCACCTCAACCGCGATTCCCGGTCTCGCCGGAGTGCTCGGGGCCGGCCTCGGATTCGTCATCGCGCACAACGTTCGTGAGCGCGTCGCGGCGGCTCGGATCGTCAGTGGTGCCCTGATCGTCGGTGCGATCGGCATGCTCGCGTTCGGCGGGATCGTGTCGATCCTTGGGATCTCGCTGATGGCATTCTCGGTGGGTCTCGCGTTCTTCCTCGGCAAGGTCGGGGTCGACACGATGATGCAGGAGGCCCTCGACGACCGGTTCCGAGGACGCGGCTTCAGCCTTCAGGACATCGCGTACAACATCTCCTGGCTGCTGCCGGCGTTCGTGCTGTACCTCTTCGTGGGTGAGAACTTCGACCGTGTACGGATCCTGCTCGTGATCGCGGGCGTCGTGTTCCTGGCGGTGGCGCTGCTGATCGGGTTCGCCGCGCGGCGCCTGCCCGTTACGGGAAAGGAACCGACGCGGGCGACGTGAGGTCGCCCTCCGGGTACTCGCCCGGACCCGCTGCACCCACTTGCGCGTCTGTCAGCGCGCCCAGGTAGTCGCCGGGAAACGCGCCGGCGAAGACCAGCCGATCGAGCTCCTCATCGGAGATCTTCGAGCGATCCGCGTCCTTCGGCAGACCGTCGCCGTAGCGGTATTCGCCCACGAACCGCGCGACGTCCTCGAGCGTGATGCCAGCGACGTCCATGGCCCCCCGATCGAGGAACAGGCCCGACGGGGTCACCTTCTGCACGATCTCGCGACCGAAGTACGCGTCGACGTCCTGGCCGAGCACGTCGGGGTGGATGCGAAGGCCGCCGGTGGTCTCCGGGAGCGGCGTCTGGCCGTGATCCGCGGTGTAGGCAAGCACCCACTCCCCCTTGCCGACCTCCCGGTCGAGCGTGTCGACGATCTCTCCGAGCAGCTGATCTTGCGCGCGCAATACCTCCTCCTCCTCGGGCGCGACCATGTTCCAGAGGTGACCGCCGAAGTCGGTCGGCTTCAGCTCGACGAACAGCAGGTCCGTGACGTCATCGTCGCCGAACGGCTCGCGGCGCATCATCTCGAGCAGCGCCTGTCCCTGATGGATGACGAACGCCGGGGTCGCGGGGATGACCTTCGGGTCCTGCAGGTCGTACTCGTTCCACATCCCGTCGAGCTTGCCGTCCTCGGCGTCCTGCTCGTCGAGCCGCGCGCGCAGATCGTCCTCGCCGGGGAGGTAGTCGGGAACCTCGTACAGCTCCTCGTTCGCGAAGAACTCGCCGACCCCCTCGTCGGGGTTCCATAGAACCGCGACGTCGCGATCAGCGCCGGTCGGCTGAGCACCGTGACTCATCATCCCCAGGTGCCAGGACTCGTAGCCGATCATCCCCACCCAGGCCTCGTTGTTCGTGTCGAGATCCCACTGATCGGCCAACGTCGTATCGAGCAGCAGCTGAGGGTCGGCATCGTGCTCGAAGAAGAGATCGCCGACACTTCCGTCCGGGAGCCGACCGGTGATCTCCGCCATACCGTGACTGCTCGGGTACCGCCCGGTCCCCATGTTCGCGTGGATCGCTGAGGTGACTGCCGGCGCCGAGCCGATCGTGGCGTTCGTGAACACCGTCCCCTCATCCATCAGCCTGCGTAGCTCGGGCCACGCATCAGGCCAGCGTTCGAGCAGATTCCAGCCTCCCCCGTCGTACGCGACGAGGACGACGGCTCGCGGCCGCGTGGTGAGCGGCGCGGGCTGAGGCTCGGGAGGGGCAGGTGGGAGTGCCTCTCGAAGAGGCAGTCCTGCGGGGTCGAAGTAGTGAAGCGGGTGCCCGAACCGGGTCGTCTTCCCCAGCAGCCAGCCGAAGGACGGCGCCAGGTCAGTCACATCAACAGAGCGATCCGAGGGTGGCCCCGGCGTGATGTGCCCAGGCCCGTAGAGGACGATCGGGACGCGCTGGTGATAGCTCCATGGCGTCGGGTGAGTGGTGCTCGGGTCGGCGTCATCGGTGCCGAGACCTACGCCGCTCCAGCGGACCACCACGTTGTACGGCTCCGGCACGAACGCGATATCGGTCGAGGTCGCCGGGTAGTACCCCCGCCGCAGGGCCGTGAGGACGTCCCCGCCGACCGCCTCGGCCATCTGGTCGAGTGTGCGGGACTCTTGGGGCGGCCCCGGGACGGGACGAGGCTCTTCCTCCGTGCAGCCCGCAGCGAGGAGGAGAACCGTCAGGACGAGGGCCGCACGGGGCGCGGGAAGCATGGAGCGGGATGATACCCGTCGTTGTGGAGCCGCTCGCGCGACAATGGCCGCATGCTCTCCCGAAGACGGCTGCTCGTCGCCGTGGGTATCGCTGCCCTGATCACCCTCCCGGCCGGTGTGCTCGCCGGCCTTTGCGTCGGCAATGCCTGCCGCCGCGAGGAGCGAGCGACGGGACGCGTCCCCTTCTGCTCGCTTCCGCAGGACCTCCGCTCCCTGATCGCGGCCGGCTTTCGTGACGGACGCTCCCCGCACGTCATGACGGTGACGAGCCGGGAGGCGAATGCCGAGCCGGCCGAGATGCCGGTCGCGTTCGCCGGAACCGGCGTGACGCCGGGGGCCGAGGTTCCGGCCGGCACGACCCTCGACGCGGTGGCACCGACGCTGGCCGAGATCATCGGGCTCCGCCGGCCCCACCCCGGGGTGCGCTCGGGCGAACCGGTGAGCGGGGTCGCATCCGGCGAGGCTCCGCGACTCGTCGTGCTCGTCGCGTGGAAGGGAGTGACGAGCCGGCTGCTCGAGAGAAGTCCTCAGCTGTGGCCCGTTCTCCGGGGGCTGTTCGAGGACGGTGCGGGCACGCTCGAGGCGACGCCGGGCTCCCTTCCGCTCGACCCCGCAGCCCTGCTGGCAACGGTCGGGACCGGTGGCCTTCCCCGCGATCACGGCATCACGGGCTCGCTGATCCGGAACGATCAGGGTGACGTCGTCGAGCCCTGGTCCGAGGGCGCGCCGTTCTCGGTGATCGCGACGGTCGCGGACGACCTCGACGAGCTGGGACAGCAGGCGCCGCGGGTCGGCCTGATCGGTACCGAGGAGACGGACCGGGGGCTAGCCGGAGGGAACTGGTACGTCGAGAACGACACCGACGACGTCGTGATCGAGCCAACCCTCGAGGGGCAGGCCATCGCCGCGGACACTCTATTGAACTCCGGGTACGGCGCCGACGCGACCACCGACCTGCTCGCGGTCGCGATGGAGGGGCCCATCCCCCGGCTCGACCAAACCTTGGGACGCCTCCTGGTTGCCGCTGAACGCACGAGCGGAGGATCGCTCGCGGTGGCCGTCTTGGGAGCTCCATCCGTCACGCGCCAAGGAGCGGCGGCGTTGACTCCGGCCGAGCTCGAGACGGAGCTCCAGAATCGCCTCGAAGCCGACGTGGTCGAGGCTATCGTGGGGAACGGTGTGTTCCTCGACCAGGAAGCGATGACGGTGAGCGGCCTGTCGGACGACCGTGTCGTCGTGGCGCTCCGAGGTCTCGAGACCCCGACGGGCGAACGCGTGTTCCTCGACGTCTTTCCCTCCATCGCGGTGACGTTCGCGAGGTATTGCTGATGTCGGTCGCGAACGCAACACCGCAGCCGCAGACGGTCGCGAGCCGGAGAACGCTCGTCGCCGTCGGCGCGGGACTGCTCGTCACGGCGGTCGGGCTTCGCGCCCTCGACGCGCTCGGCGTGGCCTCGCTCAGGAACTTCCTGATCGTCTTCGCGTCGCTCCTCGTGGAGGCGCTCCCGTTCATCGTGCTCGGCGCGGCGGTCTCGGCGTTGATCGAGGTCTTCGTCCCCGCGAGCGTCTTCGCCAAGCTGGCCCGCCTGCCCCGCGCGCTGCAGCAGCCGGTCGCGGGACTCGGGGGCTTCGCGTTCCCGGTCTGCGAGTGCGGCTCCGTGCCGGTCGCGCGCCGACTGGTCGCGAAGGGCATGGCACCCGCGGCCGCGATCACGTTCATGCTGGCCGCGCCCATCCTCAACCCCGTCGTCCTGGCCGCGACCGCCATCGCGTACCGGGGTCGAGACATCCTGTGGCCGATGGTGCTCGGGCGTGCGGGACTCGGCTTCCTGGTGGCGATCGTCGCGGGTTGGGTGGTCGGGACGGGTCGAGGCCAGGACATCCTTCGAGGTGGGGCATCCCGTGGTGGACTTCACGACCACGGCGACGTGCCGGAGGCGCGCTGGGCCGAGTACTTCGGCCACCTCGCGAGTGACTTCACGCTCCTTGCCCGTTACCTCGTGATCGGCGCGGCGATCGCAGCCGCGCTGCAGACGTTCGTTCCCCAGCAGGTGCTTGGCTCTGTCGCCGAGACCCCGATCCTCAATGTCGCGGCGCTCATGGTCCTCGCGTCGCTCCTGTCCCTATGCTCCGAGTCGGATGCGTTCGTCGCTGCCTCCTTCGTGCAGTTCGGGCCCTCGGCGCAGCTTGCCTTCCTCGTGGCCGGTCCGATGATCGACGCGAAGCTGGCCGTGCTCTACGGCGGAACGTTCCGCCGCGGCTTCGTGCTGACGATCACGGCCGCGGTCTTCTCGTTGACGCTCGCCGGTGCCCTGTGGTTCCAGGTGGCGTTCGGATGAGGCGCTGGAGCGGCTCCCGGCTCGCGCAGACCCTGGCGCTCGCGGCGTGGGGCGGCCTCTTTTGGTTCCTGCTCTTCGCCGACCGGACCTCCCTCTATCTTTCCTCCCGGACGGCGTGGGTCGTGCCGGTCGGGGCGATCGGCCTCACCATCGCGGCGCTCGGTCGCCTCGCCACGGCACGCACGCCGAGCCCCGGTCCGCTGGGTCGAGGCACCGTCTGGGCCGTCGGATTCGTGCTGCTTCCCGTCGTCGCGATCCTGGTGCTACCCCCGGCGGCGCTCGGCTCGTATGCCGCATCCCGCCGCTCGCTTTCCTCTGGACTTGTCGCGAGCGCTCCTGCGCTCGAGGCCGGCGGCACCGTCACACTCGCCGCCGTTGCCGCTGCGGGCTGGTCGGAGGACGCGAGACGTTCGCTCGTGTCACGCGCGGGCAGCCGTGTGTCCTTCGAGGGCATCGTGACGAAGCGAGCCGGCCAGGCCGCGGACGAGTTCATGCTCACGAGGTTCATCGTCTCCTGCTGCGTCGCGGACGCGCTCAGCGTGCAGGTGCGCGTGGTCGGAGCGCCCCCTGGAGAGTTCGAGGAAGACGACTGGGTGCGGGTCAGCGGCGCCTTCTACCCGGTGGGTCAGGAGGTCGTGGTCGATGCGTCCGAGATCCAGCCGATCCCCCAGCCGGACGATCCGTACCTGAACGTCTAGACGGGCACGTCCGGCGGCGAGGTCAGGTCGGACTCGGGATACATCCCCGGGCCGAGCGCCTCGATCTCCGCGTTGCTGAGCGACTCGAGGAACGGACCGGGAAGCGCGGCGGCGAAGACGCGCTCGTTCAGCATCGCCGCCGGGATATCGTCGGCGTCGAAGCCAGTTGGGAGCCCCTCCACGTAGCGGTAGTCCCCGATCCAGCGCGCGATCTCCTCCAGCGTGAGCCCCTCCTCCTCCATCTCCTCAAGGTCCACGTACATGTCGGAGGGCTGGGCTGCCTCCACGACACCGAATCGGTCGTCGACATCCTCTGCGAGCTCGTATCGGTCGATGCGCAGGCCGTCGTAGTTCTCCGCGACCGGCGTCTGACCGTGGTCGGCGGTCACCGCGAGCACGTACCGTCCCTCCCCGATCCGCCGGTCGAGGGTCTCAACCAGCTCCCCCAGGATCCGGTCCTGCTCCTGCCAGACGGTCTCGAACTGCGTGCTCTCCATCCCCCAGAAATGGCCCGCGAGATCCCCGGTCTTGAACTCGAAGAACGCCATGTCGGTGATGTCGTCCAGGCCGATCGGCTCCCGTCGAGCCATCCGCAGGATGACCTGTCCCGAGTACCACGCGAACGCCGGGTTCGCGGTGAACTGATACGTGTCGGCCTCCAGTGGGCTGTCGCCCCACCGGTCGTCGCGCGCGCCATCGGAAGCATCTAGCTCCGAGAGCCGAGACTCGAACCTCGATCGCTCGGGGAGGTAGTAAGGGAGCTCGTACGCCTCCGTGTTCGTCCAGAACGTGGTCTCCTCCCGGTCCCACATCACGGCCGGATCGGCGTCTCCCCCGCCGGGCGCGCTGGCGCCGCGCCCCATCATCGCGAGGTGCCACGTCTCGTAGCCCGCGACGCCCACCCAGGCGCGGTTGCCGGTCGAGCGGTCCCACGCGTCGGCCAGGGTCTCGGCGTTCATCAGACGGAAGTCGGCGCGCTCGAAGCTGATGTCGCCGATCGTCCCGTCGGGAAGGCGGCTCGCGTTCTCCGCGATCCCGTGGGTGCGGGGGAACGTGCCGGTTCCCAGAGTGGCGTGCACCGGCGCGGTCACGCTCGGTGCCGACCCGTTGGTGGCGTTCGTGAACGTCGTTCCGTCTGCCATGAGATCGGCCTGGGCGGGCCAGGCGTCGGGCCACTCCTCGAGGACGTTCCAGCCCCCGCCGTCGAAGACCGCGGTGACGATCGCCCGGGGAGGCTCGGGCCGCTGGGCCTTTGGAACGAGCGCCTCGCGCAGGACGCGACCGGCGGGAGCATCGAACTCAAAGTCCATCAGCTCCGCGAACGTGGGCGCCAGATCTGCCATGGTCACCGCGCGCTCCGCGACGATGTGCGAACGAATGTATCCGGGCCCGTAGAGAGTGATCGGCACGCGCTGGTGGTAGGACCAGGGCGTGGCGTGGGTCGTCCGGGGGTCCCGCACCCCGGCGCGCCCGCCCTCCCAGTTGCCCAGCACGTTCCACGGCTTGGGGATGAGCGCGATATCGCCCGATCGTCCCGGCACGTAGCCGCGCACGATGGACCGCATCACGTCGGTCCCGAGCGCCCGGGCCATCTGCATGAGCGTCGGTCCGAAACGCGGCTCACCGTCGTCCGAACATCCCGTGCTCACGAGCATGACGGCCGTCACGAGGGCTATCAGAAGGAAGTGGGCATGCTTCACACGCCGTCGGAGAGGGGTCACGGGATGGGTAGAATATGCGCTCCCGGCCCACTGGAGAGACGATCCCTATGCGTGTTCTGATCCTTGGCGGCGACGGCTATCTCGGCTGGCCGACCGCCATGCACTTCTCGCAGCGGGGCCACGACGTCTGCGTCGTCGACAACTACCTCCGCAGGCGCGCGCACCAGGAGAACGGCACCGACTCGCTCACGCCGATCCCGGACGACCTCCAGGCCCGCGTGAGCGCATGGCGAGACGTCAGCGGCCGTGAGATCGATCTGGTCGAGGGCGATCTCTGCGACGCAGGCTTCGTCGACCAGCTCTTCCGAGCGTTCGAGCCCGAAGCGATCGTCCATTACGGCGAGATGCCGTCCGCGCCGTACTCGATGGTGTCGCAGAGGCATGCGGTATTCACCCAGTACAACAACGTGATCGGAACCCTCAACGTGCTGTTCGCGATGCGAGACCTGGCTCCTGATTCCCACATGGTGAAGCTCGGCACGATGGGCGAGTACGGCACGCCGAATATCGATATCGAGGAGGGCTTCCTGGAGGTCGAGCACAAGGGCCGCAAGGACGTGCTTCCGTTCCCGAAGCAGCCGGGCTCCTTCTATCACGCGTCCAAGGTGCATGACTCCGTCAACATCCACCTGGCCTGCAAGATCTGGGGGCTTCGAGCCACCGACCTGAACCAGGGCATCGTCTACGGGATCCAGACCGAGGAGACGAAGCTCGATCCGCGCCTGCTCACCCGCTTCGACTACGACGAGATCTTCGGAACCACACTGAATCGCTTCTGTCTCCAGTCCGTGATCGGTCACCCACTGACGGTGTACGGCACCGGCGGACAGACCCGCGGCTTCCTCAACATCGTCGACACCCTGCGGTGCGTCGAGCTCGCCGCGTCTAACCCGCCGCCCGGCGGCGAGTACCGGGTGTTCAACCAGTTCACGGAGAGCTTCACGGTGCTGGAACTCGCCGAGCTCGTCGCGAAGTCGGCCAAGGAGATTGGCGTTACCGCAACGATCGAGCACGTCGAGAACCCTCGCATCGAAGCGGAGGCTCACTACTACCGAGCGACCAACACGCGTCTCATGGATCTCGGCCTGCAGCCCCACTACTTGTCGGAGACGCTGATCGAATCGATGTTCGACATCATCGGTCGGTACCGCGATCGCGTCGACGAGAAGCACATCATGCCGCGCACGCGCTGGCGCCCTCGCGAGTCGACGCCCGCCGACGCCTCACACCTCTAAGTGCAGGAACTGGTCGCACTCAGGATCGTCGGCGGCCTTTTCGCCGCGATCCTCCTCCTCTCCGCAATCTTTCGATATCGCGGGCGGCGGATCACCCGCCTCAACCTGCTGATCTCCTGCACGCTTGCCGTCGCCGGCCTCTTGCTCGCAGCGTTCCCCGGGTTCTTCGACCCGCTGTTCGACCTGTTCAACTTCCGCCGCGGTGGGGGGCGCCGCCTCCTGGCAGTGCTCGTCTTTGGCAACATCGTGCTGCTCCTGCTCCTGCTCCGGAACCAGACCGAGACTGACGTGGTGCGCCGCGATTTCCAGCTGTTGATGGAGTGGATGGGCGTGAATTCCCTCGAGAAGGAGGACCTGGACGGGCTCCCGGCCGGAGGGCGTGTCGTCGTTGTTCTTCCGGCGCACAACGAGGCGTCGAACGTCGGGGCGGTGCTGAACCAGATGCCGGAGAAGGTTGACGGCCATCCGGTGGTCTCCCTGGTGGTCGACGACGCGTCGGAGGACGAGACCGCCGACGTCGCGAGGAAGGCCGGAGCCCTCGTCGCCCGCCTGCCGATCCGTCGCGGTGGTGGACAGGCGGTTCGCGTCGGATACGAGCTCGCGCTCAAGCTCGACGCCGAGGTGGTGGCGTCTCTCGACGCCGATGGGCAGCACGATCCGAGCGAGCTGAAGCTCCTGGTCGAGCCGATCCTCCGTGGCGAGTTCGACATGGTGCAGGGCTCGCGCGTGCTCGGGCGCTACGAGAAGGAGAGCCACATCCGCCATCTCGGCGTGCTGGTCCTGTCACGACTGGTCTCGCTCATGACCGGGACGCGGGTCACCGACGTCTCCAACGGCTACAGGGCGCTTCGCAAGGAGACCCTCCAACGTCTGATCCTGCAGCAGGATCAGTTCTGGACGAGCGAGATCATCATCGAGGCTCTCCGTCAGCGCGCGAGGATCAAGGAGGTCCCGATCAGCGTCCGCGCTCGCGCGAGCGGCGTGACGAAGAAGCCGAAACCGTTCAAGTACGGCTGGAGCTTCCTCAAGGTGATCGTCAAGACCTGGCTCCGCTGACGCGCCGCTAGACTCTGGTCGATGGCTCGTAAATCTCGGCTCAATCCGGGAGGTTTCGCCTCCGGAGGCGTCCCGCCGAACGCGCAAGGCGGCTGGAACCACAGAGATGCGCCGCTCAACCATCGTGGGACGACGATCTGGATCGCCGTGATCGGCCTGCTCGTCGTTGTCGGCATCGCCCTCTTCGCCTACGGCTTCGCGACCGACTGACCGCCGGCAGGGCCTCCCGCCCGGGTCTCGCACAAATGATCAGATCCGTTCATTTCTGCGAGTGAGGCTGCGAACCAGGGCCGCAACTGCAGATCTCGGATCGGATGCTTCGGTGACGGCGCGGACGACCACGATCCGCCTCACCCCCGCCTCTTGGATCTGCTGCAGGTTGCCTTCGTTGATGCCGCCGATCGCGAACCAGGGCCTCGTCTCGCCGCTCTTCGCTGCGTAACGCACGTACTCGAGACCCGCGGCCGGTCGGCCGGGCTTCGTCGGCGTCTCCCAGACGGGCCCCGCGCACAGGTAGTCGGCTTCGGGCACCGCCGCGTCCCACTGGTCTGGCGTGTGGGTGGAGAGGCCGAGGATGGCATTCCCGCCGAGGATCGCGCGGGCCTCGTCGAGCGGCGCGTCCTCCTGGCCCAGGTGGACTCCGTCGGCATCGAGCGCCAAGGCGACCTCCGGGCGGTCGTTGAGGATGAACAAGGCGCCGTTGCGCGCGGCTGCTTCACGGAAGATCTCGCCCCACCGCAGGAGGTCGGCGACCTCCGCATCCTTCTCCCGGAGCTGGATGATGTCGACGCCGGCATCGAGGATCTCGGCGAGGAACTCCGCCAGGTCACCCTGTTGCTCTCGGGCGCCCGTAACGACGTACAGGCTCGAGCGGGCGAGACGCTCCCGCCGATCCGCCGGCTTCATCCGCCGGCGACCGCGCGGACGAGCTCGATGCGATCTCCGTCCTCGAGGCTGACGTCGTCGTACCGAGCCCGCTGCAAGGGCTCGCCATTGCGCTCGACGATCACGAATCGAGGATCGAGCCCTCGATCGCGGATGAACTCGGCGATGGTTCTGGTGGCGGGGAGCTGGTACGTCTCGCCGTTCGCGGTGACGTTCACGTCAGGAGGCGCGGAGCCCGCGCGCCACGCCGCTTGGAAGTGAGGGGTCTTCCCACACGGGCTCGTATCCGAGCGCCCGGAGCGACGCGGCAACCTCCGCGGGCAACCGCGTGTCCGCGACCTCGAACTGCTCCTCGGCCTCGCCTGGGTGCTCGTACCCGCCCGGCTCCGTGTGCGAGCCCGCGCTCGTGTGCGTGATGCCGATCCGGTGCAAGCCGTCGCGCAGCTCGGCGGGCTCGCGACTCGACAGGACCAGTCCCACATCCGGCAGCAAGAGCCGAAGCGCACAGATGTATTGGGCCAGATCGCGATCCTGAACCTCGATGCGCGGCTGGAACCCACTCGCGGAGGGACGGATGCGTGGTGCCGAGACGGTCACCTGCGTTCGCCAGTACCGCTTCATCAGGAACCGAGCGTGCGCCGCCGTGACGATCGCCTCGGCCCGCCAGTCGTCGTACAGGCCGAGCAGTGCGCCCACACCCACACGACGTGCCCCGGCTCGTGCGGCGCGCTCCGGCCCGAGCAGCCGCCAGCGATAGTTGCGCTTGCGTCCCGCCAGATGCACCTCCGCGTACCGCTGCGGGTCGTACGTCTCCTGGTAGATGACGACGCCCTCGCATCCCGCCGCGAGCAGGCGCCGGTAGTCGGCCTCGCCCCAGACCTGCACCTCGATCGACAGGGAGGGAACGACCGCGGCGAGGGAACGAAGGTGCCGCTCGAGGAACTCGATGCCGGTCAGCCGCTCGTGCTCGCCGGTGAGCAGCAGGATCGAACGGAACCCCTGCCCGGTCAGGTACCGTGCCTCCTCCAGAGCGTCGGCGTGCCCGAGCGTCTTGCGCGCGACCGGCAGGTTCTTCGCGAAGCCACAGTACCCGCACGTCGTCAGGCACTCGTTCGACAGATACAGCGGCGCGTACATGTGCATCGTTCGCCCGAATCGCGCAAGGGTCAGGCTGCGCGATGCCGATGCGAGATCCTCGAGCCGCTCCCCCGCCATCGGGGAGAGCAGCGCCGCATAGTCCTCCAGCGTTCGGTCGAGCGGGCTCGTCGCGAGCGCCCGATCGACTCGCAAGGGATCGGCCGAAGATGAGACTTCGAGCAACGCGTCGAGCGGCAACCGGGCGAGCTCCCACGCGAACGTCGACGCCGGCCAGGGGGCCTCGAACCCATCGCGCTCGTCGATGGGAGCGGCCAGATCTTGGAGCGACTCGATCCTCACGGCTCGGTTACCCCCGGGTCCGCCTGCGAGGTGACGAGCTTGTCGAGGAACCCCGTTAACGGGCTTGACGCCTCGGCGGATGACCGCTCGAGTGGCTGCCCGGCCAGGAACGCCCCTCGTCCGGCCTCGACGCCGAGGCGGAACGCATCCGCCATCCCCACAGGATCGCTCGCCACGGCGATCGCGGTATTGACGAGCACCGCGTCGCAGCCCATCTCCAGGCACTCGGCCGCGTGCGAGGGGGCGCCGAGGCCGGCATCCACGACCACCGGAACGTTCGCTTGCTCGAGGATGATCTGCACCGCGTCGCGTGTGCGCAGGCCCTTGTTCGAGCCGATCCAGGAACCGAGGGGCATGACCGTCGCACAGCCCGCCTCCTCCAAGCGCTTCGCAAGGACCGGGTCGGCGCCGATGTACGGCAGGACGGTGAACCCGTCGGCGACAAGGAGCTCGGCCGCCTTCAGCGTCTCGATCGGGTCCGGCAGGAGGTAGCGCGGCTCCGGCGTGACCTCGAGCTTGACCCAGTCGGGCATCCCCGCGGCGCGTGCAAGACGGGCGAGCCGCACGGCCTCCCCCGCGTCCATCGCACCGGAGGTGTTCGGAAGGAGGAGATACCGCTCCGGGTCGATGAACTCGAGGATGTCCGGTCCCCCAGTGGCGTCGAGATCCACGCGGCGCAGCGCGACCGTGACCATCTCCGTCCCCGACGCCGCCAGCGCGTCGCGCATGACTTCATGGGAACCGAACTTGCCGGTCCCGAGGATCAGCCGGGACGAGAACGTCCGTCCGCCGATCTCGAGGGGGTCGGTGCCTGTCTGGGTGATCATGTTCCCTCCGCCCGCATTACCGGGGTCAGGTTCGCGGGTCGCCGGCGCTCCATCCGGCCTCTCAGCCCGGTTGCCCGAGCTCCCCGTCCGAAGACTCAGTCTATCGCCGGGGGATCGATTCCATCGATCGAGCCACCCGCCGCTCCCGCCGGAACCTCTTCCAGTCGCTCTTCTTCGTCGAGAAGAGGATGTCGGTCAGGATCTGCACGACGCCGATCGCGAGGATCGCCCACAACGACCACGAGGGGAACAGGTCGTACCCCGCCGCCCGATGCGGCAGGTAAACGGCAACGAAGACCGCGAAGGGCGCGATCTTCGAGACGATCGCTCCGCTCGCATGCATCCAGGCTCGGGCGCCCGGCGTGGTTCGCAGGTAGCTCGCGTAGTCGATCTTCAGCCCCGGGGTGAGCAGGGGTTTCTTCAGGAAGTACGCGGTGAACCTGATCCCGACCATCCTGCCCACAACCCAGTGAGCGAGGTCGTGCGCGGTGACCGAGAGGCCTCCGGCAGCCGCCACCGCTATGAGACCGGGCAGGAGCTGCTCGCCGGCACCAGACGCATCACGCCCAAGCCCGATCGCCACAAAAAGCAGCGCCTTTAGGATCGCCGACCCGAGCAACAGGATGGAGTTCCCCAGCCAGACGGGGAACAGGGGGCGGACGCGGGCCCGGAGGGCCTTCTGGTCGATCCGGCCCACCACGTCGGCCCAGTGCTCGGCCAGGCGAGGCTCGAGCTTCACCTGGCGGACCAGCCGCCAGAACCCCAGGGCAGAAAGGTCCGTGTTCCCCTTGTCGATCTCGGCCTCGATGCGGGAGAAGGCTGCCTGGTACTCCTCCTCGGGCTGTGAGCTCACCCGGATATTCTCGCCGGTTCCGTGTTCCTATGGAGGACCGCACCTAGAATGGATTTCGGGCCCAGTTCCCCCCAAAGATGATCGAAACGAGTATCGACGGTCGCTACCAGATCATCGCCCGGATCGCCGCAGGCGGTATGGGCGAGGTCTTCCGCGCGCACGACCCCGTGCTGGATCGCGAGGTCGCGCTGAAGATGCTGCACACCTCCCTCGCCGACGACCCTTCGTTCATCGATCGGTTCCGTCGAGAGGCCCGCTCGGCGGCCACGCTCAGCCACCCCAACATCGTGGGCGTGCACGACTGGGGCGAGACCCAGGGGACCTACTTCATGGTCATGGAGTTCGTGCGCGGGGTGAACCTGCGCGCGATCCTGATGCGCCACGGCGCCCTGCAGCCGGGGAACGCGGTCCAGGTCGTCTCCGATGTGCTCAGCGCGCTGGAGCACGCGCACGCGCAGGGCATCGTCCACCGAGACATCAAGCCCGAGAACATCATGGTTCGCGCGTCCGACGGCGCCATCAAGGTCGCCGACTTCGGCCTCGCGCGGGCGTTCGCCGACTCCCGCGTCAGCCAGGCACCGGGGACCGTGACCGGGACCGTTCAGTACCTGGCCCCCGAGCAGATCGAGGGCATGCCCGCCGACCCGCGGACCGACCTGTATGCGACGGGCATCGTGCTTTACGAGCTCCTCACCGGCGAGGTGCCGTTCACCGGCGAGACGTCGATGGCGATCGCGTGGCGTCATCTCCGAGAGCGCGTGGGTCCGCCGTCACGCTCGAACCCGATCGTTCCCGTCTCGCTCGATCGCGTCGTGTTGAACGCGACCGAGCGGGACCGAGACCGCCGGACGAAGGAAGCGGGGTCGATGCGAGCCGATCTCGCCCGCGCGGATGCCGAGCTCCCCCCCGCCCCCCCGATGTCCGAGCTGGCCTCGGGCGTCACTCCCGCGGACGAGGTGCCGGCGGACCGGCTCGCCACCGTCACGATCCCGCGCACGCTCTCGCCGAAGGAGCGGAGGCGCCAGCGCTTCGCGAAGGCGTTCCGGTGGATCTCGCTCCTGACGGTGCTTGCGGTCGTGGGCTGGGCCGTGTGGACCTTCGTGATCCCCCACCCGACCACCGTTCCCGACCTCGTCGGCGATCCCCTTGCCCGCGCGGAGCTCGAGGCGGGTGAGGCGGACCTGGAGCTGGTGCGCCGGCAGGAGTTCAACTCCGACGTCCCGAGCGGCCAGGTGATCAGCCAGAGTCTGCAGCCCGGGAGCGAGGCGGAGAAGGGCGACAACCTGACCGTGGTCCTCTCCCTCGGCCCCGAGCTCGCGGCAGTGCCTTCCGTGAGCGGCCTGATGCTCGATGAGGCGACCAAGAGGATCGAGAATGCTCGGTTCCAGGTGAGGGTGGAGCGTCAGTATCACGACGCGATCGCGGAGGATCACGTCATCTCGCAGAGCCCCGACGGCGCGAGCGACCTCGAGGTCGGCAAGACGGTCCGGCTGACGGTGAGCAAGGGACCCGAGCCGTTCCCGGTGCCGAACCTCGCGGGCCAGACCGAGCAGCAGGCCAAGGACGCCCTCATTGGCCTGGGGCTGAGGGTCGTCGGCGTCGTCCGCGATTACTCGACCGTGCCCCTGGGTGAGGTCATCAGAACCGAACCGGCCGCGGGAGCGAGCGTCGAGCCGAAAACATCAGTCACGATCCACGTCTCGAAGGGGCCCCGAACGTTCGCCATGCCGAGCCTGATTGGTAAACCCAGCGCAGAGGCCATCGCCCAGCTCGAGGCACTGGATCTGGTCGTCGACGCGCAGCAGGTGCCTGGCTCCGATGGAGACGCCGTCGTGGGACAGGACCCCAAGGCGGGCGAGACCGTCCAGCAAGGCGAGACGGTCGAGATCTACATCGGCGGCTGATGGCCCAGTCGCGGGGCGGCGGGGGCCAAAAGGACGAGTCGAAGGACGAGCAGCTCGACCGCGAGCTGATCGAGCTCCTCAACGAGCTTCGGGTCGCGCTCCCCGGCGTGCAGGTACTGTTCGCATTCCTGCTGACGGTGCCCTTCAGCCAGGGCTTCACCACCCTGACGGAGTTCCAGCGGAACGCCTATTTCACGACGTTCATATGCGCTGCGTTCGCGCCGGTATTCCTGATCGCACCGACCGCGTACCATCGCCTGCGGTTCCGCGACAAGGACAAGGAGCGGCTGATCACCACCGCCACGAAGCTATCGATCACCGGCACGATCTTCCTTGCACTGGCCATCACCGGCACGGTCTTCGTGATCACCCACGTGCTGTTCAACAGCGGCGCGGCGGCGCTGACGGCGGGGATCCTGTTCGGAGCGCTGGCGTGGTTCTGGTACGGCCTCCCGCTCACGCGAAAGATGCGGGACGAGCGGTCCGGACGAAGCTCGAAGCGCTAAGCGGCAGCGATCCGCTTCCAGGCCGCGATCGCTTGGTCGATGTCCGCGGTCGAGACGTCCTTGTGGGTCAGCATCCGCACCTTGCCTGCGACGAGCGTCGCCAGAATGCCCTCGGCATGGAGCCGCTCGACCATCTCGACCGCCGACAGGCCGAGCGGTGACGGATCCGCGAAGACGATGTTCGTCTCGATCTGCGAGGGATCGAGGGCGCCCGGGACGGCTTCCGCCACTCCCTCCGCCAGCCGCCGCGCGTTCGCGTGGTCCTCGTGCAGACGGCCGGGTCCCTCATCGAGCGCTACGTGCGCGGCGGCGGCGATCACGCCGGCCTGACGCCAGCCACCCGTGAGCTGCACACGCACGCGCCTCGCCTCCTCGATGAAATCGGCGGGCCCGCACAGGATCGAACCGATCGGTGCGCCGAGACCCTTCGAGAAGCAGAACATCATCGCGTCGACCTCGGACGCGTACTCGCTCACATCGACTCCCGAGGCGGCGCACGCGTTGAAGATTCGGGCCCCATCCATGTACAGGGGCAGACCGGCATCCGCGGCAACCTTGTGGATCTCGCGCAGGGTCTCGAGCGGAAGCACGGTCCCGCCTCCGACCTGGTGCGTGTTCTCGACCGCGACCAGGTCCACGACCCGCAGGCCCAGCGCGTCCGGCTCGATCGCCTCCTCAACCTGGTCGGCAGTCACGCGGCCGCGGTCACCGACGATCGGACGGTAGGTGACGCCGGAGAGCGTCGCCGCGCTGATCTTCTCGACGGTGATGACGTGGGCCGTCGCTTCCGCGACCACCTCGTGCCCCTGATGGCAGAGCACGCGGAGCGCCGTCTGGTTCGCCATGGTGCCGGTCACTGTGTACAGGGCCGCTCCCTTGCCCGTCAGCTCCGCGACCCGCTCCTGGAGGCTGTTGACGGTCGGGTCGTCGCCGAAGATGTCGTCGCCGACCTCCGCGTCGGCCATCGCCTTGCGCATTGCGGGGCTGGGCCTGGTGACGGTGTCCGAGCGAAGATCGATCACGAGGCGAGTGTAGCGGTCGACGCTAGGGGCGTTCGCCGGGCAGGAGCGGGATGTCCTCGGTCCACTCGACGCCGGGGTAGACCGGCACGAAGTCGGAGTCCGCTCCCAATGCGCGCATCCGCCGCGCCGCTGCCCGAGGAGCGTCGTCGGTCAGGTTCGACCACAGCACCGACTGGGCTATCAGCACCCACTCGCGCTCCGCGTCCTGCCGCGAGAACGGGTTCGTCGCGAAGCCGAGGTAGCGGCTATCGACGGTCGTCATCCCGTGCACGATCACCGGGGCGTTGTTCGCCGCAGCCCCCCTGTCCCTCCACAGACCCGCGACGAACCCGGGCGAAGGCCCGTGCGGAGGGGGACCGACCATGTTGTCGTGGTAACGCCCGTCGATCACGGAACCCTCCGGAGTCGCGGTGAAGTACGTAACGTTCTGCGGCAGATAGAGGAAGTCGGACATCGGGTAGCCGCCGGTCACGGGGCTGCCGGCACCGCCGACGTTGTTCCACACGGCGATGCCTCCGTACGCGGTCTGACTCCCCTGGGTGAAGCTCCCTCCCACAAGACCGCCGCCGGTCAGGAAGGCGAAGTTGGCCGCATTCTGACTCGTGGCGATGTAGCCGCCGCCGCGCTGGAAGAACGCGCGCAACCGATCCTGGGCGGTGCTGTTCGTCGGCCAGGCCTGGCCGGTGTTGTAGATGACGTCATAGCTCAGGAGCGGGTCCGTCGGCGCGTTCTGGAGCGACTGATCCCCGGTCGAGACCGAGACGAACCCGACGTCCGGACCGAAGATCGCCCTCAGGGACTCCGACGTATCGGTCCGTCCGGGGGTCGCGCTGTTGACGAGGATGGCGACCTTCGGGGCCTCCTTGAGAGCCGTGGTCCGCGGCTTCTTGCGGACGTGCCTCGAGATCCTCAACCCCGCCTGGGCCGATGCTCTCTTCAGGACCTTCACCGTCTTCCGGTTGCCACGGAAGATGACGGTGCCCGCCGGCATGATCTTCTTCTTCTTCCTGAAGCTCTCCTCGGCGATCCTCGCTTTGACTCCCTTCCGAAGCGCGTCCAGGATCGCGCGGAACTCGGAGACGCCGCGGAGGGTGACCGCGTACCACGCACGCCGTGCGCCCGGCTGGCGCCGGCGCAGCTTGCTCCCCTTGAGCCGGTTCGTCGCATCGATCTGGCTCGTCTTGGGCCTGAACGTCCCGTCGCCGCGAGGGATCTCGACGACGTCGGCGCCCCAGAGGAGGCCGTGGCTCCAGGCTGCGGGCGGAGCGTAGAGCTGGGTGATCCTGGTCGAGATGTCCTGGCCCGCGCTCAGCGCGGTCAGCGCGAGCCCGCGCAGAGCCTGATCCATCCAGACGACGTAAGAGCTCTTGGAGAACGTCCTGCCCTGCCACTTCAGCTTCCGGGTCATGCTCGTGACCTCGATGCCGTTGTCCAGGAGCCACTGGGCCATGCGATTGGCTTCGGCATCGCTGCGCTGCCCGCCTCCCTGCGGGATGACGTATGCGGTGGGGTACTCGATCATCCAGTTGTGCTGGTCCTCCGTGAACCCCCGTGACGCGATCTCACTGTCCGTACAGCAGTTCGTGCGCGCCTCATCCTCGACGCCGCGGCGGAACGTCTCGAGCTGCGCGTTCATCATGTCGCTCTTGTTCGCCAGCCAGAAGTCCGCCGAGGAGTAGAAGCCGACATACTGCGCGATCTTGCTCCCGAGGCGGCCCGCGCACGTCATGCACATCTCGAGCGTGGAGCTGTCCACGCCGTAGAACGCCATGAACGTCTGGGTGTAGAACGGCCCCCAGTCGTCCCATCCCTCCGCGGTGGAGGGGTCTCCCGGCGGAGTGCCGGTCTCGCCCCACTGGTTCACGGGTCGCGTGATCCCCATTCCGACATCGAGGTACGCCTGCTCGTTCGCGTCGAGACGTCGCTGGTTCCAGTAGAGGAACGTGTCGTACTCGAGCCCCGGGTTGTGCGGCTTCGTTGTCCCGTCGACGAGGGTCGGCTCGACGTAGCCGTGCATGTCGAGCCCGGCTGTGGCGAGCCACTCCAGCTGGAACCTCGCTGAGACCCGGACCTCCGCCTGTGACTGCACGAGCCAGTCGCGGTTCATGTCGAAGCCGTTCCCGTTCGCGCGCGTGCCGGCAAGCCGACCGTCCGGATTCTCCATGGGGACCACGATGAGGAACGCGTTGTCGAGGAATCGGTCGACGAGAGCGTCCTGGCCGCGCGGGAGCGTGACGAGGTCGCGGATCACCTGCATGATCGCGTCGGTCCCCTCCTCCTCGTTCCCGTGGATGTTGGCCTGGATGAAGATGGGCATCTTCACGTCGTCGCCGAACGATGCGAGAAGCGTCTGGGCCCTCGCGGGATCGGTGAGCTCGATCTCGCGGATCTGCTGCCAGCGCTCGTAGTCGCGCCGCTGCTCGGCCGTCTCGAGGGCGTTCACGATCACCCCATAGACGTCAAGGCCTCCGGCCGACTTTCCGAGCACGAAGTGGTCCATGCGATCCGGCACGCCGGCGGCCACGGCCTCCGCCTCGAACTTCTCGAGAGTGCAGCCAACCGCTTCCTGGGGGATCAGTGCCAGCGGCGCGGTCTGCTGGGTCGCGATGCTCGTACCGGCGGCCGGCGGAGCGCACCACGCCTCGCCGTAGGTCGGCCCGAGACCGGGGGAGATCGGCTCACCGTTCCAGGGCGCTGCGAGGAGTGGGTTCGGGATCTGCGCGGGGGCCGGCGATGCCAGGAGAGACGCTGCGATCGACAGCGACACCGCGATCCCCACGAATGCCTTGGTCGGGGTACCGAGTACGGGCTTCAAGGAGTTCTGCCTCCTGCGTGGACCCTCGGGCAGGGCCTCACAAAAAGTATAGCGACGCTCGCTATCCGGCGAGGTACGCGTAGCGGTCGCGGAACTGGTCGGGGGTGATCCCGGCGGCCTCGGCGATCGGCGCGAGCTTTTCGGGATCCCGCAGATCATCCGGATCCAGACGGATCATGTACTCGCGAGCCGTCCGGTACGACATGCTGCTCGTGTCGACCTCCCGCGTGCGGACACGACCGGTTTCGGGATCCGAGAACGCCCCGAACGGCAGGGGCTCGAGGTGTCCCTCCTGGATCGTGATCATCGCGCCGGGCTCATCGGACTTCGTCTCGAACAGCCCGCGGAGGTAGTCCACGGCTCCGTAGCCGAGGTCCCGCGTGTACTCGATGTCGAACGGGATCGGTGGTGCGCACCGGAGCTCGTAGCCGATGCTTTTGCCCTCGATCGTCACCTTCTGGCCGCGTGACTTGAAGCGATCTTTCACCAGCTTGGCCAGGACGCGGTGCAGCTCGAGCTCCGCGAGACGGATGTGCCCGTGCTCGTCGCGTTCGACGTCCGGCATCGCCTTCGCCAGGTCGTCCTGCGTGAGACGAAGCGCGATCCCTTCCGACAGGATCGCGACACCGAACGGCCTACCGTGCGCGATGCGCTTGAGCATCGAGGTCTCCAGGATGTCCACGAGGTGATCGAGGCGAACGGGCCGGTCGTGCGGGAACTCCTCGCCGATGATCGTGACGGTGGCCCCCGCGGCCTTGCCGATCCCCAGCGCGAGATGTCCCGCCTCGCGCCCCATCGCCACGACGAAATACCACCGGTGGGTCGTGATCGCGTCGGTCATCAGGTTGATGACGAGCCCCACCCCGACGTGACGCGCCGTCTGAAAGCCGAACGTGGGCATACCTCCGGGCAGGGGAAGGTCGTTGTCGATCGTCTTGGGGACGTGGGCGACGCGGATCGCCCCGCGTGCAGCCTTCGCCACCTGTGACGCGGAGAACGCCGTGTCGTCGCCACCGATCGTCACCAGCGCCTGAACACCAAGATCCGTCAGGGCTTTCACCGTGTTCGTCATGCGCCAGTCGGGATCGGCAGCATCATCATCTCGGACGGTGGGGTTGGCGCGAGACGTCCGGATGATCGAGCCACCCTGGACGTGGATCCGGGATACGTCCGTGATCGCGAGCGGCTCGACGCGATCGGTGGCGCCCTTGATGAGGTGCTCGAACCCATCGAGGATCCCGAGCACCTCCCAGCCAGAGTTGACGGCCTCGATCGTGGCCGCCGAGATGACCGAGTTCATACCCGGGGCCGGTCCGCCCCCGCACAGGATCGCGATCCGTCGCCCCACGCGGCCATTCTAGGTTGCCCCCCCAAAGTCCAGAAATAGGCGCTCAAGACCGATAGAAAGGGGCGACCCCCCGTTCCCGAGAAAGGCGGAGCGTGCGCTCGAGACTGATCGTGGTTGTTGTGCTGCTGCTGGTCGCGGCGCCCGCCGGCGCCCAGATGTCCTCGGACGACCTCGATCAGGCTCAAGAGGACCGCTCCTGGGCACAGGCGGAGATCCAGGCCATCTCCCAGGACTTCGACGCGCTCGCCAGTCGGTACGCGAAAGTCCAGGCGGAAGCCGATCTCGCCGCCGCTCGGCTGGTCGACGCCCTGCTGACGGAGAGCGAGCTCCAGGCCGCGGCGGTCCAGGCCAGGGCGCTGCTCGACGGTCGCGCCAACGCCATCTACCGAGCCGGCCCCGCCGCCTTCATGGACGTGCTGCTGGGCTCCTCGAGCCCCGGCGACATGCTCGCCAGGCAGGAGATGATCGAGCGGGCGCTGGATCAAGGCATCGACGAAGCTATCGCGGCCGTGGACGCGCGGAGAGAGGCCGGCGATCTGATCCGCGAGATGGAAGAGGCTCGTACTGAGCTGGTCCGGCACCAAACACGGTTGTCGGAGATCCGGTACGTGATGGAGATCCGCCTCGCGGAGGCGGAGTCCACGCTCGAGACCGCGGACCGTCGGATCGCTGAGCTCGAACGCCAGCGCCGAGAGCTGAGCGACGCGGTCGCGCTCGAGGATCATTACCTCAGTCTGATCGAGGTCGACGGCGAGCTCGCCGAGCTGCTCGAGATGCTCGGCCCTACCGGTGGCCAGGGGTGCGAGATCCCACCGGCGCTCGAGACGACCGGTCAGGTCTTCGCCGGGGAGTCGTCCTTCTACGGCGAGGAGTTCGCGGGCAACCCGACCGCGATCGGCCACATCTTCAATCCGGCCCTGTTCACGGCGGCCCACCGCACGCTGCCACTCCCCTCGTTCCTTCATGTTCGCTACGGCGACCGCTGTGCGACGGTGCTCGTCAACGACCGCGGCCCCTACGTGGATGGCCGGATCCTCGACCTGTCCGAGGGGGCAGCGATGTACCTCGGCCTGCCGGGCGTCGGCGACGTTCGCTGCGAGATCCTGAAGCCCGCGTAGCGCCACGGCGTTCCGGTCGGTAGCCTCGTCACATGGCGATCCTGTCGATCGACGCGGGCACGACCGGCATCAAGGTCCTGCTCGTGGATCGGCGGGGTGAGGTTCTCGGCAATGGCTACCGAGAGTTCCCGCAGCATTTCCCCCAGCCAGGATGGGTCGAGCACGACCCCGAGGACTGGTGGAGGGCCACGCTCGACGCTGCGACCACCGCCCTCGGTGCTGCGGGGCTGGAGCCACAGGACGTGTCCGCGGTGGGGATCACGAACCAACGCGAGACCACCGTGATCTGGGATCGAGAGACGCTCCGGCCGGTTCATCGCGCGATCGTCTGGCAGGATCGGCGGACGGCACCGCTGTGCGAGACGCTGAAAGAGGAGGGCTGGGAGGAGCGGATCGGCGAACGGACCGGACTGGTGATCGATCCCTACTTCTCCGGGACGAAGATCGCCTGGCTGCTGGACAACGTGGAGGGGCTCCGTGCCGACGCCGAAGCGGGATCGATCGCCTTCGGGACCGTGGACTCCTACCTGGTCGCTCGGCTCACGGCCGGGAAGGTGCATTCGACCGACCATACGAACGCATCCCGGACACTGCTCTTCGACATCCACAAGCTCGATTGGGATCAGGAACTCATGCTGCGGCTGGGCGTGCCGCCGGCGCTGCTTCCCGACGTACGGCCGTCGAGCGGCGACTTCGGCACGACCGACCCAGAGGCGTTCCTGGGGATCCGCGCCCCCATCGCCGGGATCGCCGGGGACCAACAGGCAGCGCTCGTCGGGCAGGCCTGCTTCGAGCCCGGTGACGCGAAGAACACGTACGGCACCGGGTCGTTCGTCTTATTGAACACGGGGACCGAAGCCGCTGCGGCCCCCGGGCTGTTGACCACGATCGCGTACTCAGACGCCGAAGGCGTCCGGTACGCGCTGGAGGGGGCGATCTTCGTCACGGGCGCCGCGATCCAGTGGCTCCGCGACGGACTGGGCATCATCGAGCAGGCCGGGGAGGCCGGGCCGCTCGCGGAGTCGGTGCCCGACACGGGTGGCGTCTACTTTGTGCCGGCGCTGACCGGCCTCGGCGCTCCGTGGTGGGACCCGTATGCGCGAGGGACCATCGTGGGGATCACGCGCGGAACGACCCGCGCACACCTGGTTCGTGCGGCAGTAGAGGCGATGGCGTTCCAGACGCGCGACGTCGTCGATGCGATGGTTCAGGCGGGCGGTGTGCCGCTCTCGGCTCTCAAGGTGGATGGGGGCGCCAGCGCCATGGACGCCATGCTGCAGCTCCAGGCCGATCTGCTGGGCGTGCCGGTCCAACGCCCCGTGATCCAGGAGACGACCGCGCTTGGCGCGGCGTTCCTCGCGGGCCTGCACACCGGTATCTGGAGCACGAAAGAGGAGGCGGCCTCCGCCTGGACCCTCGATCGAGAGTTCGTCCCCATCGACCAAGAAGGGGCCGCGGGTCGCTATGCCGACTGGCTCCGTGCGGTCGATCGGGCCCGAACATGGGACAGCGCCCGCTGAGGGGTCGCCCCCTGGGCATCTCGCGCTTTGTGCAGGTGCACAAAGGGCACTCTCCAAGGAAGGGCGAATATCTCAGTGAACCCCAACACGGAGGGAGCAATATGCACAAGCGATCGGGTGTAGTTGCAACGGCAGTGATCCTCGTCCTGGCTTTCGCCGGCTCTGCCTCGGCGACGCACGGAGGAATCCATCCCACGTTCAAGGCGGAGAGGACCTATGTGCACTGTGTCGGGGCGAACAAGCTCCAGAACAACGACTTCCCCGCGCCATTCGACACCACCGCTCCTGCAGGCTCCTTCCAGGGAGGCGCGGGGTGTGGATTTGCGGACCCCGGTGCTCTCATCAACACGGGCCCTGGTGGCGGCCAGGCCGACCTGGCGACACGAGGGACGTCGGTCGGCAACCTGAAGAACATGACCGTCGAGCTCTACATGCTGGGCAACTACAACTACGGCCCCGTCTTCGGCAACGTCGACCTCGATGTGTGGCTTACGATCGACGGCGAGACGTACCTCGACCCCGCCACCGCGTGGGTGATTCCCCCGCTCGTAGAGACCAACGGCGGTGCGACCCAGAAGGTCGAGTTCACGATCACGAACCTCGGCAAGGTGACCACGTTCCCCGATGGGAACGTCGCGACCGAGGGCCTCGCCACGGAAGATGGCGACGGTGTCCAGGAGCGGGAGATCCTTCTCACGGTCGGGATGCACTACGGCGATGCCGCCGCCGTCTGGGCCTTCGACGCCACCGAGGTGCCCACCGGCATCACGTTCAACGACCCGACGCCGGCCGGTACCAAGATCGCGGTCGAGGTCTGAGGAAACGAGTCAACGATGAGCCCGCCCTTCGGGGCGGGCTCATTCATGTTCAGCTTCGGGTGTGCTCCTGTGGCTGAGGACTTGATGCCGTCGTGGGAGCCACGACCGGCGGACGATCCTTTGCGGCGAGCTGCTTCTTCACCTTCGCCGCGTACTCGTCGACGTACTCCTGACCGGTGATCATCATGATCTCGTACATGATCTCGTCCGTGACGGAGCGAAGGACGAATCGGTCGGTCGGTCGGTCGTAGTAGCGATCAAACGACAGGGGCTTCCCGAACTCGACCCGAGGTTTGCCCTTGAGCCGGAGCATCTTCGCGTCGAGCGGCATGATGTCGGGGGTCCCGAAGATCCCGACGGGGATCACCGGCACCTGCGCCTCGAGCGCCATCCGCGCCACACCAGTCTTCCCCCTGTACAGCCGCTCGTCGGGGCTGCGCGTGCCCTCGGGGTAGATCCCGGCCACCCTGCCCTCACGAAGCGCCCTGATTCCGGCCAGGATCGCGGCCTCGCCGGCGGAGCCCCCCTCCCGGCGAACCGGGATGACATTCACGGCTTTGAAGAACCATGCGGTGCGCCAGGAGTCGAAGTAGTCCGCCTTCCCGAGGAACACGACGTCACGGGGGCACATCAGCGGCATGAACAAGCTGTCGACGAACGAGAGGTGGTTCGCGGCCAGGATGACACCGCCGGTTTCGGGGATGTTCTCGACGCCCTTCGCCCTCGGGCGGTAGATCCCGCGCAGGGGGGGTCCCAGGACGACGTGCTTCATCGTCTTGTAGAACGCTCCCACGCATTCACCTCCCAGGCGCTGTGCGGACGACTCCTACCCTATTAGACTCCGGAAGACCCGAGCAAGGGTACGGAGGGTGGCAATGATCGCAGCGCTCAGCGGCTTGGAATGGGGTTTCATCGCCCTGGTGGGCACGATGTCCGCCCTGGCCGGCCTCTTCGCGCTGTATGCGCTGATCCAGATATTCAGGAACCCCTCGCGCAGGTAAGACGGGGGCTGACGTCGAAAGAAGGTTTCCATGGCCAACAAGAAGCGGGTCCTTCTGGTGGAAGACGACGAGTCCGTGCGCCGCATGGTGCGCGTCTCGCTCGAGATGAACGAATACGAAGTGATCGAGGCGAAGGACGGGCTCGAGGGACTGCTCCTGCTGGAGATGGAGAAGCCCGACGCGGTCGTCCTGGACCTGATGATGCCGGACGTGGGCGGTGAGCGGATGCTCGCTCAGCTCCGCAGCGCCCCCGAGACCAAGCGCACCCCCGTCGTCATCATCACCGGCAAGCCGGAGGTGGCCCCCGAGGTGATCGGGCTGGTCGGTCGCGAGAACTTCTTCCCCAAGCCGTTCGATCCCGACGCCGTGATCGGGCGGATCAACTCGATCCTCGAGTGACCGCCTCCGAGCGGGTCGTTCCCGGCGCGGAGCCCTTCTCGTTCGACGGCGGTCCAGCCGGCATCCTTCTCCTGCACGGCTTCACGGGGAACCCGTCAAGCATGCGGCCGCTGGGCGAGTGGCTCGCGGCTCGGGGTCATGCGGTCGAGGGCCCCCGCTACCCCGGTCACGGAACCCAGTGGCAGGATCTCGCCAGGCACCGCTGGCAGGAATGGGCCGCGGAGGCCGAGGGAGCCCTGGACCGGTTGGTACCGAAGACGAACGGCATCGTCGCGTGCGGGTTGTCGATGGGTGGCGCAATGGCACTGCATCTGGCCGCGAAGCGACCGGCTGTCATCAAGGCCGTCGTCGTCGTGAACGCCTTCCTGCGTGACCGACGCATCCCGCTCCTGCCGTACATCTGGCCCGTCGTGCCCACCCAGAAAGGCGTGGGCAACGACATCCGGAAGGAGGGCCAGACCGAGCTCCCATACGAGCGCGTCCCCGCGCGCGGGATCGCCGAGCTCGCGAAGTTCCTTCGCACCGTCCGAAAGGAGCTGGCCTCGGTTCGTCAGCCCGTCGTGGTCCTCAACTCTCCCGACGACCACGTGGTGCCGAAGGGAACCGCGCAGTGGCTGATGGGTAAGCTCGGCTCACAGGAGAAGGAGCTCGTCGAGCTACCTAACTCGTACCACGTCGCGACCCTCGACCACGACGCCGAGCTGATCTTCGAGCGCACCCACGAGCTGGCCGAACGGGTGACCGCGGGCTCCGCTCCTCGCTGACCTCAACCCAGCCGCAGGTCGGCGAGCACGGGCAGGTGATCTGATAGCTGCGCGTACCGTTTGTCGCCCGTCCAGACGCGTTCGACGCGGATGCCCTCCGACACGAACAGGTAGTCGATCCGGGCGCGCGACTCGCGAGCGGGAAATGTCGCGCCGTCGTCGAGCGGGGACGCCGCGTCCCAGTACCGGCTCGCGATCCAGGTGGCAGCGCCGCTACTCGGATCCTCGTTGAGGTCGCCGCCGACTATGGCCGGATCGCGTCCGGCGAGCAGATCGGTCAGGACCCTCGCGTGCGCGATGCGCTCCTTGCCGACCAGGCCGAGGTGCACGCTGACCACCCATACGCGCTGTCCCGTGCGACCGAGCTGCGCCATGACCGCGCCTCGCCGGAGCCCTCTCCCTTTCCGTGGCAACACGGCGACCTGGCCGCGGACGACCCGCCACGGTGGTCGGACGACCACGGCGTTCGGGATCCGCCACCGGAGCGTCGCCCCCGTCGAGCCCTCCATCCCAAGCCGGCGAGAGAAACGACGCAGGCGGAAGCCCAGGTACCCGGTCTCATTGAGGATGACGACGTCTGGTTCCTCGCCGCGCACGGCGTCCGCGATGGCCTTCGTGCCCGCGCGAAAGCCGTGCACGTTCCACGTCATCACCCGCAGCTGCATCGCGCGAGCCTAGCTGAGGTCGCTACCGCTCGATGGCGGTGCCTGCGTCGCCCTCCAACGCCTTCGGTGCATCGTCTAGGGAGCAGACGATCGCCCGCTCGCCGCCGTGCTCCAGGAACTCGATCGCCGCCTCGACCTTCGGCCCCATCGACCCGGCCGGCAACGATCCATCCACGACCATGCGCTTGGCGTCCGTGACCGAGAGACGGTCGAGGAGACGCTGCTCGGGCGAGCCGTATGCCTCGTAGACACCCTCCACGTCCGTGCAGATCAGGAACGTCTGCGCCTCGACGTCGCGCGCGAGGATCGCTCCGGCAAGGTCCTTGTCGACGACCGCCTCCACGCCGACGAGACGCGGCCCCTCCTCGATAACCGGCACGCCACCCCCGCCGCCCGCGATCACGATCGCGCCCGACTCTGCCAGCTGGCGGATCACCGGCGCCTCCACGATCGAGTACGGCCGCGGCGAGGGCACCACGCGCCGCCACTTGCCCTCCGACTCCGCCGCGACCACCCAGCCGCGCTCCTCGGCGAGCCGCTTCGCCTGCGCTTCCTCGTAGTGCGGCCCGATCGGCTTCGTGGGGTTCTCGAATGCCGGGTCGTCGGGGCGAACGCGAGCGAACGTGATCACCGTCGCGACGGGGCGCTCCATGCCTCGCTCGTAGAACACGTCTCCGATCGTGACCTGCAGCAGGTAGCCGATCTGTCCCTGGCTCTCCGCGCCGCAGACGTCGAGCGGCATGGGATGAACCCACTCGCTCGCGGCCTCGTTCTGGAGCAGGATCCGACCGACCTGGGGTCCGTTCCCGTGCGTGACGACGATCTCCCAGCCGCGCTCCGCGACCGCGGCCACCCGCTCCGCAGCCCGGCGAGCATTGGCTCGCATGACGTCCGCCGAGTCCTCGTCACCTCGGCGCAGCAGCGCGTTGCCGCCGAGCGCGACGACAACGCGGGGCATCTCAGCCCCCGAGCCGCTCGCGCAGGATCTCGGCGATCGTCGGTTGTCCCGGCTGCTCCTCGAGCTCGTACATCACGCGGACCGAGGGCTTGCGGATGTCGGCGATCTTCGCGAGATCGACCGGCGTCGCGATGACGACGAGATCGACGGGGGCGGCGTCGATGGTCCGCTCAAGCTCGTCGATCTGCTCGGCCGAGTAGCCCATCGCGGGCAGGACCGGTCCCACGGGATATTTCTCGTACACGCCCTTCAGCGAACCGATCGCATAGGGGCGAGGATCGACGATGTCGGCAGCGCCGTTGTTCCGCGCGGCAACCACGCCCGCCCCGTAGGTCATCTCGCCATGGCTGAGCGTCGGGCCATCCTCGATCACGAGCACGCGGGCGCCCTGAACCGCGGACGGGTCATCCACCGTGACGGGGCTGTTCGCTCGGATGAGGGTTGCGGTCGGGTTCAGCTCCGCGGCCGCCGCCGCGACACTCTCGACATCCTCCGGCTCTGCGGTGTCGCACTTGTTGATCACGATCACGTCGGCGCGCCGGAAGTTCGCCTCGCCCGGGTGGTAGGTCGTCTCGTGGCCGGCACGGTGCGGGTCCGCGACCACGATGTGCACGTTTGGCCGGAAGAACGGGAGGTCGTTGTTGCCGCCGTCCCAGAGGACGACGTCGGCCTCCGCCTGCGCCGCCTTCAGGATCTCCTCGTAATCAACGCCCGCATACACGATGGTGCCGGCGGCCAGGTGCGCCTCGTACTCCTCGCGCTCCTCAACGGTCGCCTCCGCCTCCAGAAGGTCCTCGTACGAGGCGAAACGCTGCACGCGCTGCGCGACCAGATCGCCGTAGGGCATGGGGTGGCGCACGACAACGGTGGTGCGATCCTGATCCTTGAGGGCGCGGACCACCGCGCGCGTGGTTTGGCTCTTGCCCGCACCCGTCCTGACCGCACAGATGGCGACCACGGGCTTGGTCGACTCGATCATGGTGGCGTCGGGACCCAGCAGCGTGAAGTCCGGGCCGGCAGCGAGTACGAGCGATGCGCGGTGCATGACGGTCTCGTGGGAGACGTCGGAGTACGCGAAGACGACCTCGTCAACGTCCGTCTCGCGAAGGAGGCGTTGCAGGTCGCCCTCGGGATGGATGGGGATGCCCTCCGGGTAGCGAGACCCGGCGAGCTCCGGCGGATAGCGCCTGCTCTCGATGCCGGGGATCTGCGTGGCGGTGAACGCGACGACGTTGACCTCCGGATCGTCGCGATAGGTGACGTTGAAGTTGTGGAAGTCGCGCCCTGCAGCGCCCATGATCAGCACGTTCCTCACGTTTCCTCCTCGTCGTTGAGGCTCCGAGCGTGGGCCCGGAATCTCGAAGGATAGCGGGTGCGACCGTACGCTCAGGAGCGGAGGGCGGGGAGGACGCGCTCGGCGAGCAGCGCCCGGCGGTCGGCGGGGCCGGCCAGGACCATCACTGCCCACCCCGCCCCCGTCTCGGCGATCTCCCGCAGGAACGCCGTCAGCTCGTCGGTGGTGCCGACCCAGGCGTCGTCGTCGATGCCTCGCTCCTTTCGCTTCTGAAGCAGCTCCCGGGTTTCCTTCTCGTCGGAGCCGGCCAACGCGATCCCCGCCCACGTGGGTGTCACCGTCCGACCCTCCGAAGCATCGCGGAGCACCTCGACCTTCGCGGCGAAGCGGGCCGCATCGAGCCCCCAGCCGTTCCAGCCGTCGGCGATCCGGCCGGCCATGCGCACGACCGTGTCGGCCTGTGCTCCGATCCAGATAGGAGGCCCGCCCGGTCGGGGCGGCGGGAGCAGCGGACCCTCGAGCGGCGGCACGCGCGACCCTCCGGCGTACCGCTCGCCGTGGAACAAAGCCTTCAGCGCCCTTACCGTCTGCTCGAGGTGCTCGCGACGAGCCGGCTTGTCGAGCTCGGGGATGCCGTACGCGATGTGCTCGGGTCGGTCGATCGGATCGCCGGTCCCGATGCCCAGCACGAAACGTCCCCCTGAAGCTGTGTCGAGCCACGCCGCCTGCTTCGCGAGGAGCCCCGGAGGCCGAAGCGAGGCACGAGTCACCATCGTGCCGATCTGGACGCGCTCCGTGACGGCGGCCACCGCCGCCAGGGTCGTGAACGCTTCCAGCGCGGCTCGGTCGCGAGGGGCGCCCGGCGGGAAGAAATGGTCGAACGCGAACACGCCGTCGAACCCCAACTCCTCCGCATCGCGAGCGGCAGCCAGGACCTTCGCCGGGTCCCCGGAGAACAGCGGCAGGATCAGCCCGATCTTCACGTCGCCAGATCGAGCGCGAGGGCCGCCGCTCCCATCGCGCCGGCCTCCTTGCCGAGCTCGGCAACCACGATGGGCACCTCGGGCCGACGATCGAAAGCCTCGACGGTCTCTCGGAACGCTCGCCTCGCCGGGTCAAGCAGTAGCTCGCCCTCTTCGGCGACCCCGCCCCCAACGACGACGATCTCGGGATCCAGCACGTTCACCAGACCCGCCAGCCCCTCGCCGAGGCGGCGCCCAACCTCGTCGAAGATGCCGCGGGCGGCTCTGTCTCCCTGTCGGGCCGCTTCAGCGGCGTGTCGCCCCTCGACGACTCCGCCCTCGGCAACGCGCGCGATCTCACCGGCAGGATCGCGCTCGGCCTCGTCCCTGGCCAGCCGGTCCAACGCCCGGCCGCTCGCGACCTGCTCCCAGCACCCACGGTTGCCGCACCCACACTCGGGGCCGTTCGGCTCCACGATGATGTGGCCGATCTCGGCCGCGAACCCGTGCGCACCCCGGTACACCTGTCCGCCCGCCACGAGCGCACCCCCAATCCCGGTGCCGACGGTGACCAGAAGAACGTGATCGTGCCCGCGGGCGGCACCGAACTGATGCTCGCCCCAGCCCGCAGCGTTCGCGTCGTTATCCACGACACATGGCAGTCCCGAGCGCTGCTGAAGCATGTCGCGGATCGGGACGTCTCGAAGGGGCAAGTTGGGCGCGAACCGCAAAGCGCCTGCCTCGAAGTCGACCATCCCCGCGGCGCCGATGCCGACCGCCGAGGTGTCCGCATCCGTGAGGCTCCCGACCAGACGAATGAGCTCCTCGAGGATCGCGGAGGCGTCCGTGGGAGTTGGCGTCTCGTCCCTCGCCAAGATCTCACCACGCTGGTCCATGCGGACCCCGGCGATCTTCGTCCCGCCCAGGTCGATGCCGACGACGACCGGCACGGGCTAGACGCGCGTCGTCAATCGAGCTCGATCTTCTCGATCTGGGAGGGCCGGCCGAGGTCGTCGGCGCGCGCGTTCATCACCGCGGTCAGCGCCAGCACGAACTCGCGCCCCGCGGCCACGAGATGCTCGATCGCCTCGGGCTTGGCACTGCCCGTCACGGTCAGGAACATGCCGACGGGACAGAACCCGACGGGGCACACGTGATCGGCCTTCGGTTCATCCGTTCGCGGTGCTTTCTTCTGGGCCATCTCTCCTCCGTCATCCGCGGCCGGCACTCACGCGCTTGCCGGGCCGCTCCTTCTCGGCGAATCTGACCTCCAACCCGTCGTCCACGAACCGCGCCTGCTTCACCTCGAGGCGCTGAAGGGCTTGCGGCAGGATGAGGTTCCGCTTGTACGAGCCCACCCGGATGTAGAGCTCCTCCCCCTTGCGATGGATGTCGAGGTTCCCGCGCTCCGCGAACGGCAGATGCATCGAGAGCACGTAGAACGACCCTCGCTTCTTCACGACGATGGGGTTGTCCACGTACATGATCGCCGTCCCGTCCTGGTCGCCGTAGACCTCCTCGCCCATGCGCTCGAGGAGCTCGAAGCCCACCATCTCCTGCTCGAAGAGCTTCGCGCGCAGGATGGGCACGGGCGCGAATGACTCCTCGATCGTCTCGAGGTGCTCGGCATGGATCTCCTTCCACTTCCGGAAGTACGAGTCCGTGACCTCGTCCGGGATGATGCGGTTGGCGATGACCGCGTCCACGCGGTAGCCGAACAGGGAGAGGTAGGTGTACGTGCGCCGTGCCTCCGCGATCACCATCTTCTCGGGGTTGACCACGAGGCGGACCGAGGCGTTCTTCTCGTCGGTCAGCAGTTTCCGGACGGACTCCAGGTTGCGGTGCAGGCGTCCGACGGCCGCGAAGATCCGGTCGTCCGGGATCGGCATCGACGTCATCTTCGTGAGCATCGGCCGGATCGTTTTCGTCACGCTGCGTTGGATCGGGAAGATCCGCTCGATGTACCAGTTCATGACCTCGGGCAGCGAGAGGAGCCGAAGCGTCTCCGCCGTCGGCGCGCAGTCCACGATCAGCACGTCGTACTTGCCGCTCGCGGCGTGGAGCCGCATGTCCGTGAGACTGAAGATCTCGTCGAGCCCCGGGATGACCGACAGCTCCTCGGCCTCGACGCTGTCCACGCCCATCCAGTTGAGGAGCGAGACAACGTGCTCCTGGATGTCGCGGTAGTTCGCCTCCAACCTGGCCTGGGCGTCGATCTGCTCCGCCCAGAGGTTCGGTGTGATCTCGGTGGATTCGTCCGCGAGCGGCACCCCGAAGGAGTCGGCCAGCGAGTGCGCCGGATCGGTGCTGGTGACCAGGGTGCGGAGCCCCTTGCGGGCGGCCCGCAGGGCAGTGGCCGCGGCGACGGTCGTCTTGCCGACACCCCCCTTCCCCGTGAACAGCATGATCCGCACAGCCCCATCGTACCGGCGACGAGCCTTCAGCCCAGCTCGACTCGCTTCTTCAGTCCCTCCAAGGCGGTCTTGATCGCCCGCTTGTCTGCCTGACGCTTGAGGAATCCCGGGACGGGCACCCCGAGCTCGACCGTGAGCCGGTAGGTGACCTCGGTGTCGCCGTTGAGCGGGTCCAGGACGTATTCGCCCTGCACATCCTTGACGGCTCCGCTGGCCTCGAGCGTCGTCCACTTCACGCCGCGGTCGTCGGGCTCGTATTCGTAGCGCAGTGTGTAGGAGGCAGTGAATCCCATCGCGGAGAACTCGAACCCCACCTCGACTGGTCGGTCCCCGTCCCCGCGCGTGCGGACCTCGGCGCTCTTGATCCCATCCACCCAATCCGGGTACGCGTCGAAGTCCGCAATGATCGCCATGATCTCCGAGGCGCTCGCGTCGATCTCCGTCGTGCCCTGCGTCTGCTCGGCCATGTATGTGCTCCTCTCTCTGCGCTAACCGCCGGTATCGTGCACCCACGGACGTCCGGTCGCTCGGAAGTGGCCCACGTTGATGAGCTCGGTCCGTCCCATCGTCATGCGGTTGACGAGCGGCTGGTGGACGTGACCGAAGTAGGACCGGCGCGGCCCGTGGCGCTGGATGTAGCCGATGAGACCCGTCGAGCCCGGCTCGAAACGCTTCCCGAGCACGTCGTAGACGAGCCACGGGATCCGCGGAGGCTGATGCGTGCACACGACGTCGACCGAGCCGAGGGCCTCCAGCTTCGCGTCGTAGACGTCCTCCTCCACCTCGCCCGCGGTGTGCAGCGGCGTCCGCATCCCGCCGCCGACGATGCCGATGCGCTCCCCGTCCAGCTCGAGGACCTCGCCGTCCACGAAGCGCACACCCGGGCGCTCGAACGATCGGAGGAGATCGGGGATATCGACGTTACCGAACGTCACGAACGACTGGTCGGGAAGAGCATCGAAGACCGCCGCGTATTCCTTGTTCGCCTTCTCCACGAACGCGGCCCGGACGTCGCCCTCATCGAGCTGTCTGCTCCGGATGACGGAGCGAGCTTCCTCGTACCGTCCGCGCGCCCGCAGGCCGGCGGCTTCCGCGACACTCTCCTTGCCGAAGATCTCCACAAGGATCCCGTCCATCGTGTGGTAGTCGAGGACGTTGATGAGGTCGCCGAGCACCAGGAGAGCGTCGCATCCCCGCCCAGCTTCCTCGAGGTGCCAGGTTGCCCCATGCAGGTCCGAGATGATGTGAAGGCGCACAGACGTTCCATAGCACGCCGAACGTCAGTCGCTCAACCGCGCGCTCCCATGGCACCGATCACGACCACCGCGAGCGACGCCAGCATCAGCCCGATCCCTCCATACATCAGCACTCGCGACGGCAGCAGCGGCGGCTCGCCGTTCGCCGCGCGACCCGCGTCGAGCGTGGACACGACGTAGATCGCCGCAGCGGCGCCAAGGGACAGGAGCATCAACATGAGGTAGAGCCCGCCGGACCCGCGCGTGACGGCACCGAGGGAGACCAGACCCGTCAGCATGGCGAATGTGAACACGACACCGCGGGCGATCCCCTCGCCCCGGCGGCCGACGAGGAAGTGACCGACACCCGGGAAGAACAGCGAGAACATCGCCGCTCGACCGGGATCCACCTCGATCTTGTCTTCTGGCTCCTGCAGGACCTGACGGAACGGTGTCCCACACGCCGAGCAGATCGGGTTGTCGATCGGGTTCTCCGTGGCGCACGTGGGGCAGGCCCACACGATGCGGTCGCCACGGGAGAGGATCATCCGCTCCCCCAGCCCCTGCGCAGGCTTGGTGGGCGAGGCCGGCCGAGTCTCCCGCTCAGACAGCGGCTCTGCTACACGTCCGACCCCCATCCCTCCGTCGGTCCCCTTGCTAGTCCGCTGGGGAGCCGAACTCGCTGTCGACTCGGCCGGCCCCACCTCCCCTTCTTCGCCCTGGTCGAGGCGGGTGAAGCATTGAGTGCACCATTCGGCGTCGGCGCCGACAAGTCCCCCGCAGTTCGGGCAGCGGAGAGCGCTCACGAGTTGCCCTCGAGGCGTCGCTTCAGCCCCACGAGCCCGCGACGTATGGCGCCTCGCATCGCGAGCAGGCGACGCGGCGCCCGACGGCGGTGGGCATCGATCTCGAGGAACGCGTTCACGATGGTTCCGTCATCGAAAGGCTCCAAGTACCACTCCAGTACCTCATCCCTCGATACGAGATGGAGGCCAACATGGTTACGGTGCCGATCCGCCGCCATACGTGCCGGACTTCGTCGCAGCGGGATCCCGATCCCCTCGGCACTCTCCTCCGTCCCCGGCCACCACGCTGGGTAGGAATGGAGGTCCGCGAGTACCTCGTATACCTGGGCCGGAGGCGCACCGACGAAACCTTGGTCGTGCGAGCGGATACGCGGCATCAGGTGACCCGCCGAAGCGCCGTCATCACGACGAGCGCGACCGTGCCGAGGATCAGCAGGGCAAGGATGACTTGTGCTGGAGAGACACGGCGCACGTCCAGCGATTCTCGCACGCTCGCACACTCCTCTCTCCTGTTTGGCGGATACCCTCGCCGGGTGTCGCTTCGAGACCGGGAGATCGGCGGACGGATCCTTCCGCATCTGCGCCCGGGCTGGGACGTGCTCGACCTCGGCTCCGGAACGGGCCGGCTGATGCGCTGGCTCATGTCCAGGGTGGACATCCGTCCGACGCTCACCGACGTCGTCGAGTTCGAGAACCGGGTTGGAGGGTTTCCATACGTCCGCATGGATGATCCCCTTTCAACCCCGTTCGAGGATCGCTCGTTCGACGCGGTCCTGATGCTGTTCGTCCTCCATCACGTCGCTCGATGGGAGGACCAGGAGGAGCTCCTCAGGGAAGCGGTCCGGATCGCACGCACTCGGGTGATCCTGATCGAGGACACACCACTGTCGGGAGTGGACCGCGTCTTCAACACGGCGTGGGACTGGGCCCTGAACCTGCGCCACGGCGTGCCGAAGCCGTTCTCTTTCCGAACCGTCGAGGGATGGCGCCAGGTCTTCCCCCGGGTGGGCCTCACCGAGACGGCGGCGGAGACGTACCGCCCTCTGTGGCCGACGCTCGGGACGTATCGTCACACCCTCTTCGTCCTCGACCGCTCCGGCTGACGGAATCACCCTGTTCGGGTGCTTGTTAGCCTGGATGATGGCCGTCGACTGGTACGAGGATCCCGCCGCCTTCGCGGCGCAAGACTGGACAGCGCTCGCTCTTGCCGATCCCGACGGCACCGCCTTCCACACGCCTGCCTTCCTGAAGCTCTACTGGGAGGAGTTCGGCTCGTCTGGCCTGCAGATCGCGGTCGTCAAGCGCGACGACGGCGAGCCGGTGGCGGCAGCGACCTTCGAGCTCAAGGATCGGCTGCTGACGTGGCTCGGCGGATTCGACGTCACCGACTACATGGGGCCGGTGGGCGGGCCCGAGCACCGCGGCTGGTCGGCGATCGAGCTGATGCGCGCCGTGGCGAGCCGAGATGACTGGTCGAAAGCGGACCTGGCGGGCATGCCAACACACGGAAAGTGGCTGGCGCCCCTCGCGGATGCGGCCGAGGAGACAGGCATGGCCGTGAGGGTGGAGCCGGTCGACGTCGCGCCGTTCATCCAGCTCCCCGACTCCTTTGACCTGTACCTCTCGAAGCTCGACGCGAAGCTGCGGCACGAGATCCGCCGGAAGGACCGCCGGCTGCGCCAGGCCCACCCTGACGTTCGGCTCGTCGACTCGACCCCCGAGACGATCGCGCGAGACCTCGACCGGTTCATGGAGATGCACCGATCGAGCCGTGGCGAGAAGGGCCGGTTCATGGTGCCGGGGATGGAACTGTTCTTCCGCCGGATCGGCTCGACGTTCATCGCCGACGGCACGTTTCGCCTCTCGTTCCTCGAGACGGAAGGCGTGAAGATCGCCGCGGCCGCGGGGTTCCGCTGGCGCGACCGCTTCCTCTTGTACAACTCGGCCTACGACCACGCGTACGCCCACGACGGCCCCGGGATGGTGCTCATCGCCGAGCTGATCAGATCCACGATCGAGGAGGGCTACCGTGGGTTCGACATGCTGAAGGGCGACCTGGCCTACAAGTACCGCTTCGGCGCACACGCACGAGGACTGGCACGGCTGCGCGCGCGCCCGCGGGGTGGCGAATGAGCGGGATGGCGGACGAGATCACCGCCCTCGAGCAGGGCACCGCATTCGTCAACCTGTCCTCGTGGTGGAAGGTCGGCGTCGAGGGCACGGATGCCGGTGGGTGGCTGAACGACCTCCTGTCCGCGGAGCTCTCCGAGATCGCGAGTGGGGAAAGCCGTGGGTCACTGCTGCTCACCCCGACCGGGAGGATCCGCGCCGTGGTGACCGTGACCCTGTTCGAGGACGGCTACCTCCTGGTCCAGGATCCGGCGCAGCCCTCGCGGATCGACCGCCTCCTCGACCCCTACGTCCTGTCGTCCGACGTCACCCTGCGAGACCGGACCGAGGAGCTCGGCCTGTTCGCCTTCCCCAACCACGCGGCGCCGCCGGTCGCGGGTGCGGCCTCGTATGCCCCCTCCGCGTTGGGACCGGGCACCGATGTGCTCACCCGTCCTGGTGCCGCTCCCTCGGACCTCGTCGAGGCGGGCCCCGAGTCCGTGGAGCAGTGGCGGATCGGCGGCGGGATCGCGAGGTTCGCGGTCGACCTCCGAACCGACTCCCTGCCGCACGAGGCGGATGTCGGAGAGATGATCGCCTACGGAAAGGGTTGCTTCCTCGGGCAAGAAGCGGTTGCTCGGGTGCGGAACCTCGGCCATCCGCCGTTCGTGCTCCTTGCAGCGGACGCGGCTGCACCCGTAACGGTCGGCGAGGCCATCGTGGCCGATGGGCGGGAAGCCGGGACCGTGACGAGCGCCGGCGGTGACGACTCGCGCACCGCGCTGATCGCTCGTGTCAGATGGGCGTTGAAGGACTCGCCCCTGAAGACCTCTGCGGGGGTCGGGCTGGTGACTCGAGGACCGGCGTCAGCCGCGTGAGCGACGTCGCGGTCTGCTCGCCGACGACTTGCGGACGGGGCGCCTCGTGGTGCGCTTTCGGCTCGCCTTCTTGACCGTCTTGGCCCTGCCTCTCCTTGGAGCCGCACGCTTGGCCCTCGGCGTCGTGGTCTCGCCGTCCGCGTCCCGTCCCGGGTCTGGTCGCCAACCGAGGTTGGTAGCGAGGGAGTTTAGTGGGGTCACCTGCCGGGTCTGCACGTCGAAGCTCCAGTTCGCCGTCTGACGCCGCCCCCGGTGATCGAACACGAGACGCACCCGCCACTCGCGGCCGTTGGGACGGAACGCCGTGAACCCGTCCTCCATCACATCTTCCGGCGAGCGGATGCCGCGCGCTCGCAGGTTCTCCAGGAGGGCCTCGCCGATCGTGACCCCGGACATCCCCAGCCGAGCGCGCTCTTGGCGACGCGTCAACATCTGCCGCACGATGCCCCGCCGCTCTTCCTGGATCGGCTCGGCGAGATAGCGGACCCAGTCGAGGGGGGTCCCGGCGGTGTTCGCGACCGAACGGATGCCCCGGCCCGAGCGGATGAGCGCCTGGATCTCCGCGGGCGACAGCTTGGATCGAGCCGGGATCTCCGGCTTCTCGGTCCTCGGACGGATCCGCTCGATGTTCGCGACGGTCGCTTCCGAAAGCTCGACCTCCGGCTCGGTCAGGCCCACGGAGGGATGGCCTTGCTGCTGCGTCCCGATGCCGGGGAGCCGCTGTGGCTCGGCCTCCTGACCGGGAGGGATCGGGATGTCGATCTGGTCGGACGCGACGACGCCGATCTGCGCGGGAGCGCCGAGGTCAGCAGCATCCGGCTCGCCCGCGTCCGGGTCCGGCGCGGGAGCCAGCAAACGCGCGGGCGGCTCCTCGGTGGGCACCGAAGCCAGGACCGGTGCCGACGGCGTGGCCAGCTTCCGCTTCGCGTCACGAGTCTGCTGGAACTCGTCGATCAGCTTGAGGAGCTTGGCGCTGATCGGCACCTCCAGGCTACCGAACTTCGCGCCCTTCTTCTGCGCGAAGACGAGGCGCTTGCCGTCCTTGCTCGTGCCGACGAGATGGAGTCTCTTCACGGGCACGTATCCTGCCACGCGAACAGCTCGGCCATCATCGGTTCGGGCGTTTTCATCGGCCCCCGACGTTACAGGACGCCTGCCGCTCGAAGGGCCAAGACCTCCTCGGGGCCGAGCCCCAGGTCCTCGAGTACCTCATCGGTGTGCTGTCCGAGCCCCGGGGCGGAACGCAGCGTCCCGGCCTCGTGGCCCGAGACCTTGATCGCGGGCCCCGGACCCACGCGGGAGCCTCCCACCATGGCGACCAGCTCCCGGTGGATGGCGTGCGGGTCGGTAAGCGCCTCCGAGATGTCGTTCACGGGACCGACGCACGTGTCGAGATCGGCGAGCTCCTCAACCCATTCGTCGCGCGAGCGCGACGAGAACGCCTCCGTCAGGCGCGTCGCGATCTCCTCCTGACGCGAGGGATCCAGGTGCAGCTCGATCAGCTCCGGGACCCCGAGCCGCTCGCACAGCGCGCGCCAGAACTGCGGCTCGAGGGCACCGACCGTCAGGAACTTGTGATCCCCGGCCGGGTACACGCGGTAGCAGGCCAGGCCACCGGACAGGGGCATCCGCCCGCGCTCGGGAACGGCTCCGGTCGCGAGGAACCAGGAGGAGAGCACCGCTCCCCACGACGTCACCACATCGAACATCGAGACGTCCACGAGCCGGCCTCGACCCGTCGCGGTGGCTTCGCGCAGCGCCGCGAGGATCCCGACCGCCGCCGCCATGGCCCCGCCGAAGTCGCCGACCTGTACAGAGGGCAGGATCGGCGGACCCTGCGCATCGCCGGTTGCATGCAGGACGCCCGCGTAGCCGGTGTAGTTGATGTCGTGGCCCGCACGGTCGCGGTAGGGGCCGTCCTGGCCGTAGCCCGTGAGGGCGCAATAGACGAGGCGGGGGTTCGCCTCCGCCAGCGCCTCGTACCCGACGCCGAGTCGCTCCATCACGCCGGGCCGGAAGGATTCGACGACTACGTCGGCGTTGCCGGCGAGCCGCTTCAGGATCGACACCCCTTCGGCCTCCTTCAGGTTGAGCGTCACGGACCGTTTTCCGCGGTTCAGCGCTCGATGCGCTGCGCCTTCGCCGTCAACGAGGGGAACGACCCAGCGGATGTAGTCGCCGCGGCCCGGCTCCTCGATCTTGACCACGTCGGCGCCGAGATCCACGAGAAGGAGCGTGCAGTAGTTGCCCGGGAGCAGTCTCGTGAGGTCGAGGACCCGAACGCCCTCGAGCGGTCCGCTCACTCCCCCTCCAACGGGATCTCCTCGATCCGGTCCGAGGAGCCACACCAGCGACACGTCACGCGCTCGCGCTCCGCGTCCAGGACCTCCTCCTCCTCGATGCGGAGCTCTCCCGCCACCGTGTAGTGGTGATACGCGCGGGTGCGCCTGGATTCGATGACGTCGAAACGAGTCAGGTTGCCGCAGCTCGCACAGCGGAGCCGGGTGGTGGGGTCCATCCGCGAATTCTGCCACAGACAGTTGTTCTCGAACATGTGTTCGAGTATCCTCCCCGACACCGCCAGGGTTCGTGTCAGCGGTGGTGCCTACCGTGGAGACCATGGCGACTTCGGCGACGCAGGGGACATTCGACGACCTGGGTATCCCCCTATCCGAGGTCGAGTTTGTCTGCGTCGACCTGGAGACCACGGGCGGGTCGCCACGCGATTCGCGCATCACCGAGGTCGGCGCGGTGCGCTACGTCGGCGGCCGACGCACGGGCGAGTTCCAGACGCTGGTCGATCCCGGCCTCCCGATCCCCCGGTTCATCACGTACCTCACCGGCATCGACGACGCGATGGTGCGGACGGCACCGCCCATCGAGTCGGTGATCCCCTCGCTCGTCGAGTTCATGCGCGGTGCCGTGTTCGTTGCGCATAACGCATCCTTCGACCACCGGTTCCTGAACCACGAGCTCGAGCGGCTCGGGTATGAACCGATCCCGAGCCCGGTGGTCTGCACGGCGCGGCTCGCGCGTCGCGTCCTCGGGGCCGACGACGTGCCTAACCTGAAGCTGGCAACGCTGGCGCAGTTCTTCCACACCCCGTCGCAGCCCTGTCACCGGGCTCTCGCGGACGCGGAGGCGTGCGCGGACGTTCTGCACGGGTTGCTCGACCTCGGCGGGCGCCTCGGGATCATCACGCTTCCGGATCTGCACGAGGCGGTGCGCGCCAGAGGGTCACCGCACTACGCGAAGATCCGTCTCGCCGACGATCTGCCGAACGCACCCGGCGTATACGTTTTCCGCCGAGCCGCCACCGAAAGCGGTCCGGGCGAGATCCTCTACGTGGGCAAGTCGAAGGACATCCGCAGCCGTGTTCGCTCGTACTTCTACGGCGACACCCGGAAGAAGATCGCAAGCCTCCTCGCGGAGACGGGGAGCGTCGAGGCACACCCATGTCGCGGCGAGGTCGAGGCGCTCGTTCTGGAGGCACGCCTCATCCGTCGCCAAGCGCCCCGGTACAACCGTCGCGGCAAGGGCTGGCGGCGGTACGTCTACCTCAAGCTCGACCTGGACGAGGCATGGCCGCGCCTGAAGGTCGTCCGCACCACACGCGGGCGAGGCGCCTATCTGGGGCCCTTCAACAGCAGGCGGACCGCCGCACTGGCCAAGGAGGCGCTGGAGGAGGTCTTCCCGATCCGGCGCTGCACCCGCTCGATGGGCAAAGCGACCAGGTTCGCGCCGTGCGCGCTGGCCGATCTCGGTCGGTGCATCGCGCCCTGTGACGACCGCTCCACCCCGGAGCGCTACGAGGGGCTCGTCCGGTCCCTCCAGCAAGCCCTCTCTTCACCGGGCGGGCTCCTCGCAGCGCTCGAGGTTCGGATGGACCGGCTGGCGACCGAGGAGCGGTTCGAGGAAGCCGCGGACGCTCGCGACCGGCTGCAGGCCCTCGTCGGCGTGCTCGCCCGAGCCCGGCAGGAGCGGTGGCTGCTCGGAGCGGGCCGCTTCGAGATCGAGGCGGACGGCGCGCGGCTCGCGTTCCGCTCCGGCGCGCTGGAGCGCAAGGGGGACGAGGCCGGCTACGAGATCCCGATCCCGATCGAGGTCTGGGACGAGGTCCGCGCCGTGGTCGGATGGCTGCGCGGAGCCCGAGTGCGAGTGCTGGCCGCCGACGCGCCCCCGTCCGAGCCGGTTGACGGCGGTGCGGCCCTCGCTCGTCTCCGCCGGCGCTTCGATCTCCAACGAGAGGGAGCGGGACGTTGAACGTACAATCCTGGTCATGGAGCGAGCGGTGATCGTCGAGGGTGCCCGGACGCCGATCGCCACGTTCATCGGATCGTTCGCCGATGTCACTGCAGTAGACCTCGGCGTTCACGCCACCGTCGAGGCGCTGCGCCGGTCCGGCGTGGCGCCGGAGGAGGTACAGCTCGGCGTCTTCGGTCACGCGCGCCAGGCGGGGAACGGCCCGAACACCGCGCGACAGGTCACCTACAACTCGCGCATCCCGGAAGAGGTGCCGGCCTTCACCGTCAACATGGCGTGCGGCTCGGGCATCAAGGCCATCGAGGTCGCGGCGCAGCAAGTGATGCTCGGCGAGGCCGAGCTGGTGGTCGCCGGCGGGTACGAGAACATGACGCGCACCCCGGCGATCCTCGACCGCATGCGGACGGGCTATCGGATGGGCAACGCTCCGGTCTACGACGGTATGTATCGAGATGGGCTCCTCGACCCTCTCTGCGGGCTCCTCATGGGCGAGACGGCCGAGAACCTGGCCCGGAAGTACGAGATCTCGCGCGAGGAGCAGGACGAGTTCGCGCTCCGCAGCCAGCAGAAAGCCGACGAAAGCGTAGGGCGTCTCGAGAAGGAGATCGTCACCGTCATGGTGGACGATGGCAAGGGCCGCGACATCCCCGTGTACCGGGACGAGCATCCCAGGGATACCACGATGGAGTCACTGGCGAAGCTTCGGCCGGTGTTCTCGAAGGACGGCACGGTGACACCGGGGAACGCGTGCGGCGTGACGGACGGAGCGGCGGCCGTGATCGTGACGAGCGAGGCCCGAGCGAAAGCCGACGGACGTGAGCCACTGGTGCGCATCCTCTCCGCGGCGTCCGCGGGAGTGGATCCGGCCTACATGGGCATCGGCGTCGTGCCCGCGGTGCAGAAGGTGCTCGACAAGACCGGGCTATCGATGAGCGACTTCGACGTCGTGGAGATCAACGAGGCGTTCGCGGCACAGGTCCTGGCCGTCGACCGGGAGCTGAAGCTCGACCACGACCGACTCAACCCGAACGGCGGTGCCATCGCGCTCGGCCACCCCATCGGGATGACCGGCGCCAGGATCGTGTTGAGCGCCGCCTACGAGCTCAGGGAGACGGGCGGCTCGCTCGCCCTCGCGGCGCTATGCATCTCCGGGGGCCAGGGCATGGCGATGGTCCTCGAGCGCGCCTGAGGGCTACAGCACCGCCCAGAGCACCAGCGCGACGACCACCGCAAGCGCCCCGAGGAATAGCAGCAGGTCCGCGGTCTTGACTCGGCCGGGTCGGTACGCGTTGAAGCCCATCGAGCTCAGGCTACCAGGGGTGCTGGTCCTGCCAGGTAAGGATCCTTTCCATGCTGGTACGGATCCCTACCACCCTCGTCGAAGATTCCTCTTACAGCGGGGGCCGTGCTGGGTCTCGGACTCGCTTGACCGCGAAGAAGGGCCTGAGTCGACGAGGATGCTCGAAAGCCAAGCCGTCGACATGCCGGCGACTCATCACGACAACCTCTCCCTGAACCAGCCTGCGAGGCACGATGTCGATGTCCACCTGGACGTCGAAGCCCTTATCGAACAGCAGACGGCGGCCTTCCTCTGTTGGGCGAGACCCGTAGGGATAGACCAACATGTCGGTGGGGCCCATGAGATCCCCCGTGAGGGCTTTCCACCGTGAGGTATCGCGGGCGATCGTTTCCAATGAAGCGCCGCCGAGGTCGATATGACCGAACGTGTGGCTGGCCAGGGTCCAGCCCGTCTCTCGCAGCCGCCTGGCCAGTGCGCCAACACGGGCTCGGGCAGCTGGGCTGTTGAGGTTGTGCTCGCCGAACAGGCCCTCATAGCCGGTGAGCGCCAGGACGCCTTTGGCCCCGCCCGCTGAGAACTCCGGATGCTTCTCAACGAACGCATCAACAAGAGGAACCAGGTCATCGGTCGTGAGGTGTCTGTGACCCGCGCCATCCACATACTCGGCGAGCACCCGTCCGGCCGGATCGAGAACCAGCCGTGACGCGAGTCCCCGTCCGGCGAAGTACGCATAGTAGCTGGGGTCGTCCTCGTAGAGCACAAGCGGCTTTCGGCCGGGGGGTACTCGCACACGCCCGGCCGCCACACGGCGCGCATCGACGAGGGTCCAACCGTTCCGCCACAGCTGGTCCAGGATCGCTTGAAACTCACGAGCGGTGACGAAGAAGTCCTCAAACCCCTCGCCGAGGAGATCGTTCCCGAACGCCAGCTTCGGCCGCAGGACCAGGGGGTGGAAGAACACCTGCTCGACCGGGCCCCGCCACGGCACGAGGCGCATGCCCTGGCTCCCGACCGAGCGTCCCGGACGTGTGTCGGCCGACCCGGCACCACCGAGATCAGAACCAACGCGCGGACGCGGCGATGAGCCGGTCCTCTGAGCGCTGACGAGAAGCGCCAGAAGCAGAACGCTCGAGATCAAGAGACCCAGCGGCAGCGGACCCGGGGTCAGCCTGCGCTCGGTCAATCAGGGTTCACTCGTCGGCGAGGACCATCTGCCCGAACGTCTTCGCGTTACGAACCGCCTGGTCCCGGTAGCAGTTGTTGAACAGCGCGTGTGTTTCCTTGACCTGCTCGGTGAGGTCGCGGATCTTCGGCACCCACTCCTGCAGCTCGGCCTCCGAGTAGTCGTATCGGAACCGCTCCGTCGGGCCGACGTTTTTCTTGTGCCACGTCTCCTCGCGGCGGCCGTGGAAACGGATGAGACCGTACCGGTCCGACGTCGCGGCCGCGATCGGAGGAACGCTCGAGGCGAAGCCCTGCGGCATGTCCACGCTCACGAACGGGATCCGCTCCGCGGTCAAGAAGTCGATCGTCTTCCTCGAGTACTCCTCGTTCTTGAACCATGCGCCCTGGCGGAACTCCACCGCGATGTCGTAGTCCGGCAGCCGCTCGCGCGCCCGGAGGATCTCCTCGCGGTTCGCCCGGCTCGGCATGAACCATTGGGGGTACTGGAACATGATCAGCCCGAGCTTCCCCGAGGAGTGCAGGGGCATCAGGGCACTCCGGAACATCTCCCACACCTTCTCGACTGCATCGGGGGGAACGTCCTTCGCGGACACGCGGGGTCCACTGTCGGCCGGTAGGGACTCGCGGACGTCCTTCGGGAGCCCTCGGAGCGGTGCCGGGTGCCCCGTCATCAAGGAGAAAGCCTTGACGTCGAAGGTGAAGTCCTTCGGGGTTCGCTCGACCCACAGGATCGCGTTCCGCTCGCTCGGCAGGCCGTAGTAGGTGGAGTCGACCTCGACGACCGGGAACTGGGAAGCGTAGAACTTCAGGCGCTCCTCAGGAGTGCTCGCTTCCGGCGGGTACCAACCGGACTCCAGGAGCGTCTTATCGGTCCAGGAGGCGGTACCGACGCGAAACTCACCCACGTCAGACGCGGACGCGGTGCTTGTGCATGGCGCGTAGCGCTTCGCGCAGGGGCGCGACGACGCTCTCCGTGTCCAGTGCCAGCCCCAGACCCTCGAGGCCCCCGACCAGCTCGAGCGCGTCCTGGAAACGGTTCCCCGACTCCTCGGCTTCCACCAGCCCCTTGACGAGCATCGAGGTGTAGTCGCGGTTGAACGCTTTGCCGCACCAGGGACAGTGGCCCCCGGCATCGACGATCTGCTGCACGAGAACCTCTCGCCCACAGTGCAGGCACGTCCCCTTGATCTTCACGCGGTCTCCTTCCGTGGGCGGTTCGTCACCTCGAGCACCTTGTCGGCCAGCAGGAACGGATCCACCGGCTTCGTCACCCAAGCATCGGCGCCCGACCATCGCGCGAGCCAATCGTCCTGCGCCCTGGCGAGAACCAGGATCACGCCTGCCGGATGTGGCTGCGCGGCGCCCTTCAGGTCCTTGGCAACCGCGAACGCGCCGGCACCCGAGGTGATCTCGTCCGCGACCACCAGGTCGGGAAGCTCTCGCCACGCGATCTTGAGGCCGTCGACCCCGTTGGTTGCCTGGAACGTGCGCCAGGGCTCGCCGCTCCGCCGCTCCGCGGTCCGGATGGCGACGCGGAGCTGCTCTCGCAGGTCCGGGTCCGCCGAGATCACCAGGGCGTTCACGAGGTCATTCTACCGGCGAGCTCGACCACCCCAGCCACTCGACAACCTGGATGGCGACGATCACGTCTTCTTCGGGAGGGTCCTTCCGGTACTGCTCGTACTTCTCGGCAAGAAGGCGAATGCCGAGGTGCCGATCTTCCTCGCCCTCCAGGACCCGAGCCTCACCTCGCAGCCGGACCCACCAAGCTCGCGTCCAGTCCTCCTCGTAGTGATCGATGAGGACCGTCACGCGAGGATCTCGTCTGATGTTCTCGAGCCGCTTCAGTCGCGTAGTGGTCTTGGGCTTCTGGTCGACACCGGAGTACAGACGGTCACCGTCGAGAGCGAAGCAGAAGGGAACCACGTTGGGACGGCCGTCGGGGTCGATCGTGGCGAGCCGGCCGACACGAGCCTCGCCCACGAGGCGACGCATGGACTCTGCGCTCAGCCGCACGAGTTGGAAGGGTGGGGCGGGGTCAGTCGTACCGCGGCTTCGCGGACGGGCCTCGCCAGGGGAACCCGATCGTGTGCTGCCAACAGTTGGGACCGGGGTTGTAGCTTGAGAGCTTCGTTCCACATACGGAACAGGAGGTCTCGCCCTTCTCGGTTACTTCTTCTTCTACTTCCTGGGGAACCTCTCGCGCTTCCTTCGCCATCTCATCTCCCGTCAGCGGTCGAAAGGGAGCAGAAGCATAGCGATTTTCCATAACGCGAGCAATCCCGCGCCCGAAACGCCGTTTATGAGACGGTCCAGGTCTCCCCGGAGTTCAGCAGCTTCGTGAGGTCGCCCTCCCCCAGCTGCTCGGTGGCCTGCTGGAGCTGCCGCTCCATCTCGTCCCCGTACACGGGACGACTGACGTCTCGGAAGATGCCGATCGGAGTCGGGCCGGTCGGCTGGTGCGCGAGCTGGGCGAGCGAGAAGGCCAGGGCAGGGTTCTCACGATGGGCATCGTGCACGAGCAGGGCATCCTCTCCCGCCGCCTCGACATCCACGATCTCGAGGCTGCCGTCTGACTTCTGCACCACCCCTCGCTCGTCGTGTTCGCCGAAGCGGATCGGCTGGCCGTGCTCGAGACGGATCTGGTTCTTCCCCGCACCATGCTGCTTGTCCCGAACGGCGGCGAACGCTCCGTCGTTGAACACGTTGCAGTTCTGGTAGATCTCGATGAAGGCGGTCCCCTTGTGCGCCGCAGCGGCGCGCAGGACGCTCGTGAAGTGCTGCCGGTCGTTGTCGATCGTTCGGGCAACGAACGCGCCCTCCGCCCCGATCGCGAGCGCGACGGGGTTGAACGGGTGATCGAGTGAGCCGAACGGCGTCGACTTGGTGATCTTCCCCTCCTCCGACGTCGGCGAGTACTGGCCCTTCGTCAGCCCATAGATCTGGTTGTTGAACAGCAGGATCTTGATGTTCACGTTGCGGCGCAGCGTGTGGATCAGGTGGTTGCCACCGATCGAGAGCGCATCGCCGTCGCCGGTAGCAACCCAGACCGACAGATCGGGTCGCGCCGTGGCGATCCCGGTCGCGATCGCGGGCGCGCGACCGTGGATGCCGTGCACCCCGTACGAGTCCACGTAGTACGTGAACCGTCCGGCGCAGCCGATGCCCGCCACCCACACCATGTTGTGCGGCGCGACTCCGAGCTCGGGGAGGAATCCCTGGATCGTCGAGAGGATCGCGTAGTCGCCACATCCCGGACACCAGCGCGGTTCCTGGTCGCTGATGAAGTCTTTCTTCGTGAGCTCGAGAGGGATTGCCTGCTTGCCGTTGCCCTGCCCGTTCCCCCCGTGGCCATTGCCCTCGGTCATGTCGCGAACCTCCGGATGATTTCCTCTTCAAGCTCTTCCGCGAAGATCGGATGGCCCTGCACCTTGCTGTACACCTCGGCGGGCACCAGGTACTGCGCGCGGATGAGCGCGGTGAGCTGCCCGGTGTTCGTCTCGGGTACCAGGATCCGCTTGTACGAGCGCAGCACCTCACCCGTGTTCGTCGGGAACGGATTCATGTGGTACAGGTGCGCACGGGCGATCTTCTTGCCGCGCTCACGTGCTCGCTCGACGGCCACGCGGATCGCGCCGTACGTGGAACCCCAGCCAAGCACGAGCATCTCGGCATCCCCATCGGGATCGTCGACCTCGAGCTGCGGGATGTCGTCTGCGATCTTCAGGACCTTCGACGCGCGAAGGTCCGTCGCCCACTGATGGTTCTGCGCGTCGTACGAGATGTTCCCCGTCGAGTCGGCCTCCTTCTCGAGCCCGCCGATCCGGTGCTCGAGCCCCTCGGTGCCAGGGACCGCCCACGGCCGCGCGAGGTTCTCGTCACGCAGGTACGGCCAGTACTCGTCGCCCATGTTGGCCGCGGTCGTGAATGCCGGGTCAATCTTTGGCAGGGACTCCACGTCCGGGAGCTTCCACGGCTCCGAGGAGTTCGCCAGAAACGTGTCGGTCAGAAGGATCACCGGTGTGCGGTACTTCACCGCGATCCGGCACGCCTCGATCGCGGCGTCGAAGCAATTCGCACACGTGTACGCGGCGATGATCGGCATCGGCGACTCACCGTGGCGCCCGTACATCGCCAGCATGAGGTCGGCGGCCTCGGTCTTCGTCGGCATCCCCGTTGAGGGTCCCGCGCGCTGTACGTCGACGATCACCATCGGGAGCTCGAGGATCACCGCAAGTCCGAGCGTCTCGGCCTTGAGGTCGAGCCCCGGTCCGCTCGTTCCCGTGACGCCCAGATGCCCGGAGAAGGCCGCGCCAAGCGCCATGTTCGCGGCGGCGATCTCGTCCTCCGACTGGAACGTCCGCACGCCGAAGTTCTTGTAGCGAGACAGAATGTGCAGCAGCTCCGAGGCGGGCGTGATCGGGTACGACGCGTAGAACATCGGAAGCCCGCTCCGCACACTCGCCGCCAGCAGGCCGAGCGCCGTGGCGTGCGCCCCGCTGACGTTGCGGTACGTGCCGGGCTCCGCGGGCGCAGGCTTGACCTCGTAGTGGACCGCGATGATCTCCGTGGTCTCACCGAAGTTGTAGCCGGCATGGAACGCGGCGAGGTTCGCGTCCCTGATCGATTCCTTCGTCGCGAACTTCTTCGCGATCCAACGCTCGGTGACGTCCAGGGGGCGCCCGTACATCCATGAGACGAGTCCGAGCGCGAAAAAGTTCTTGGAGCGCTCGGCCTCCTTCTTCGTCAGCTTGCCCACGCCCTCGAGCGCACGAATCGTCAGCGTCGTCATCGGGACCTTGTAGAGCTGGTACTCGTCGAGGGACCCGTCCTCGAGCGGGTTCGAGTCGTAGCCGGCCTTCTCGAGGTTGCGGTCGATGAACGCGTCCTCGTTCGCGAGGACGATCCCGCCCTTCTGCACGTCGCCGAGGTTCGTCTTCATTGCCGCGGGATTCATCGCGACCAGCACGTTCGGCTGATCGCCGGGCGTGAGAATCTCGTCGGAGGAGAAGTGGATCTGGAACGCGGAGACCCCGTGCAGCGTTCCCGCCGGCGCGCGGATCTCGGCCGGGAAATCCGGCAGGGTGGCCAGGTCGTTGCCGACGACGGCAGTGGCGTTCGAGAACCGGTCGCCGGTCAGCTGCATCCCATCGCCGGAGTCCCCGGCGAACCGGATGACGACGCGCTTGCGCTCCTCGACCGACTTGGTAGCCATTCGTGGCAGTGGTCGGGCAACTGGTGCCCGGCCAGGCCGTTCGCCTCCCTCCGCTTCGGGGGGACGATGTTACCGCCTCCCACGCGCAGCGACCTGCGGGTAGCATCCCTCGCGATGCGGATCCTCAGAGCCGCCGTCACCCTCGCTCTGCTTCTCTCCCCCCAGGCAGCGCTGGCCTGCGGCGCCATGGTCTCAGACGAGGGTCAAGTCGAGATCGTTGGGTTCGACGCCATGATCGACTGGGATGGGTCAACTGAAGAGCTCCTCGTGAAGGTCGTCTTCCAGAGCAACGATCCGAGCTTCGCCTGGCTGATGCCGCTTCCGGCCCAACCGGAGATCGAGCAGGGGGATCTGATTCGCTTCGAGGAGGCCGAGAGGATCTCTCGCCCTCCGGACCTTTCCGATGTAGCCCCGGGCTCGGACGAGGGGGCACCTCCCGTAGTCGGCGGGTCGGCCGTGGACATACTCGACCGGCAAACCATAGGAGGCCTCCGTTTCGTTACGCTGCGGGGCCAACGTGCGGAAGACGTCTCGCGATGGATGCACAAGCACGGGTTCGTATTCCATGACCGCCAGGAGCCGGTCCTCCAGGGATATCTGGATCGTGGCTGGGTGGTCGTTGCGGCGCGTGTCGCCTTTGATGGCGACTTCCTGAGTGGCTCTTTCCTGCCGGTCCGGTTCACCTTTCCTTCGGAAGAGCTCACCTACCCACTGGCCATGACGGGAAGCGGCCATGAGCATCTGGGCCTCGAGATGAGGCTTTTCGTCCTCTCCCCATTCCGGCCAACCTCCACGACCTATCCGGAGCGGATCGTGGAGCCCGAACCCGGTGGCCACTTCAGTCTCTTCAACCCAGGTCAGCTGGAGCTCCGCTACTCGGCCCCGCTCGGAGATCAGGCCAGTCGATTGGATGCGACTCCGGACACCTGGCTGACCTGGTATGAGGGCAACTGGCTCAGCCAAAGGAAACTGACACAGGACCTGGTGCTCGAGCGCTCGACGGACCAGACCCCGATCGACTACTCGAACCTCCGAGACGAACTCGAGTCGCAGAGGTTCTGGCTCTGGATACAACGGATAGCGGTGGTGCTGGTCGCTGCGTTGCTCGGGATCTGGATCTCTCGTCGGATGGCCCGGGCGCGGCGCGCCAGCGAGGCAGCGCGGATGCCGACGCAGGTACCGCCGGCCTAAATGCCGAGCGAGCGTTTGGCGAGCTCGGTACCGGCCACCATGTTCTCGAGCTTCGCGTAGGCGACGTCCCACGAGCGCGTTCGCAGCCCGCAGTCCGGGATGACGTGGATGCGCGCCGGGTCGTCGAACACATCCACCGCATGGAGCACGCGATCTCGGACGAGCTCCGCGGGCTCGACGAAGTCGGTGTGGATGTCGAGGACGCCGGTCCCCAGTACGGGCCGATACGGCAGGTCGCGGAACTTCGGAAGGACCTGATACCCGGGACGCGCCTCCGAGGAGGTCCCCAGCTCGCGCGAGTCGTCGTTGGCGAACCCAACCGCGTACTGACGGCACTCCGTCATGGACTCGATCCCGGGGAAGAAGAGGTCATAGTCGCTGAAACACAGGTGGGTCGAGAACACAGCGTCGAGCCCGCGTACGCTCTCGTTGAACGACTCGGCGAACAAGTCGAGCTCCTCGGGGGACGTCGAACCCCCGGGCTCGTCGATCTGCAGCCACTTCGCGCCCAGGCCTATGAGGGCCTCGAGATTCGGGCGGATCAGGTTCCGGGCGACGTCAACGATAAAGCTCTGCCGAGCGTCCCTCCGCCGCTTCCGCCAGCCGTGGGCTGAACGGTCGGCCTCCGTGTAGTAGCGCTCGTCGAAGGACCAGTCCGCGATCGTGTAGGAGCCGGTGATCGGGACCTTGAGCTCGGCGCGCGCGAAGTCCCGGACCAGCACGAACTCGTCATTGTGATACGGGACCCGCAGCGAGATCGGACCGGTCACCGCGGCCTTCGAGTAGTACTTGTTGTCGAACGCCCGGACGCTCCCCCTCCAGTCGAAGCCTTCGGCGTGGGCGATGGCCCACTCGTACATCTCGGAGCGCTGCTGCTCCCCGTCGTAGACGACATCGAGCCCAACCTTCTCCAGGAGCCTGACGCCATAGCGGCTGGACCAGCGCTTGATCTCCGCCTTGTCCTCCGGCTCGAAGCTGCCCTTCCCGAGGAGCGACACCAGGTCCTGGTGTCCTTCCACCCCGAGACGATCGCCCCAGACGCGCGCGTCGTCGATGTCAGCCTGCTCGATCCCCCGGCCGGCGATCGCCTTCACTCGCCAGTTCGGCTTCGCCAGCGAGCCGAGCTCGTGGGTCAGGAGCGGCGTCGTCACCACGGAGTCGCTCACAGCATCTCCCGCAGCATCTGGGCGGACCTTCCAAGCGCGCGAACCTTCTCGGGTGCGACCTGCGGACCGCTCAGCTCGAGGTCGCTTCCGGAGGAGATGAAGAGCGAGGTCGGCTGCAGTCGTTCGACGACTCCGGCGACGAACTCGCTGACGTCGCCCGACGCCTCGGTCACCGAGCGGCGCCCGTCGAACACGCCGGCCAGGAGGCCCGTGCCCCACGGGGCAGGCAGATCGTCGGCCTCGGTCTCGTCGAAGTCGATCCCGATAGCGTCGACCGGAAGGCGGATCAACCGCTCGGCGTGCGGCGCCGCGTCGCCGTAGTACGTGTGAAGGATCAGCGTCGCGTCTCCTGCTGCTGCCCTGACGGCGGAGATGGCGGCCTCGAACGACGCCCACGACCCTTCCTCGATCCCGTGGTACCCGAGCCAGGGTTCCTCGAGATGGATCAGCGTGTAGCCGTTGCGGCGGAGATCCGTCACTGCCGGCACGAGGATCGCACCGGTGAGGGTCTTCATCAGCTCGTCCCGGTCACCGTCATACTGCGCCGCCCGCGAGAACAGGTACGGCGAGGGCAGGGAAGCCACCCGCTGCTCGGGTATCCCGTTCTGGACCACCCAATGCGGCAGGGCCCGGAACGTGGGCCGCTCCCTCGTCTCCGGCGCCCGGTAGAACGAGTTGTTGTTGAACCACCTCACCAGCACTCGCGCGTCGAGGCCCTCGGTCGACTCGACGAGCGGCCGGAACAAGTCCTGCCACCTGAGGAGCCCGTCGGAGAGGTAGTCCAGTTTCGCTTCGCGCTGTACTGCGAGGAAGGCGGCACGGTCTTCCTCGAAGACGGTATCGACGGCCTGGGACGTGGTCCGTCCGCGCTCCATATCACGCGTTGCCTGGACCAGCGCCTCCGACCTCGGGTATATGCCGTGCTGATATGCCGTGACGTCCATTCGTCCTCCCATGCGAGGACCGGCCCAGGCCAGCCGCCGGTGTGAAGGGCCGTTGGTTGCTCGAACGTCGAGCCCCATCGTCCCCGGGTTCTCACCGGGCTGGCGGTGGCACCTTGGCGGCTTCGCCAGGTTGCCGGGCGGTCACAGGGCCAGATCCCTCGCGCCACTCTCGATGTCGCGCCGCGATGCTACCGGATGCAGGCGTCAGCTATCAACAGGTGTGTCGAGCATCAAGTTCGAGGACGACCTAGTGGAAGGAGTTTCCGCAGGCGCAGCTGCTTTGCGCCGCGGGGTTGTCGATCGTGAAGCCGCTCGCCTCGAGGGTGTCCACGAAGTCAACCGTCGCCTCGGTGAGGTAGGGAGCGCTCATCCGATCCACGGCCACACGGACCCCATGCTGCTCGGTGATCACGTCGTTGTCGGCGAGCTTGTCGTCCAGGAACATCTGGTAGCGCAGGCCGGAGCAGCCCCCCGGCTGCACGGCGACGCGAAGCACGACATCCGGCTGCCCCTCCTGCTGGAGGAGCTCCTTGACCTTGTCCGCCGCCGTGGTGCTCAGCGAGATCGTCTTCGTCTGCTCGGGCTGCTGGGTCTGCTGCATCTGCTCGGCTGTATCCATCCGGGAGATTGTACCAGCGAGCGGTCCCTAGGAACCGAATCGCTCCTTGAAATCTGCCGGATCCGCTCCTGAGGCGCGGAGCAGATCGAGCGGAGCGATGGGAAAGACGGAGCTGGGCGTCCCCGCGGCAGCCCAGACGACCTCGTGCTCGAGCAGCTCCCGGTCGCAGAACACCCGCAGCGGCCTGGGGTGACCGAACGGGGGTGTGCCCCCGATGGCGAAGCCGGTCGCGTTCCTGGCCTCGTTCGCATCAGCCTGCCGGACAGGACGCCCGTCCATGAGCTGGGACAAGCGGCCCGTGTCGGCCCGGTTCGGCCCGGAGGTCAGCGCGAGGAACGGCTCGGCCCCCGCGACGAACACGAGCGACTTGACGATCTGGGAGACGTCACAGTCGATCGCTCGGGCAGCGTCCCCCGCGGTCCTCGTGCCTTCCGGAAACTCCCGCACCTCGAGGTAGAGGCCCACGGCTTTCGCCTGGACGAGGAAGCGCTGGATGGCTCCCGGGCTGCTCAGGGGGTCACCCCAAGCGTTCGGGCCGCCGACTCCGCGGCGTCCTCCAGGTGGGTCACGGCGTTCGTCATCGCGTCCCCCACGGTACCCGCTCGCTCCGTCAGAGACATGACCACGTCGGCATCCGGACGCACGCCGTCGGCGATCTGGCCGGCGATCACGACGCGCCGGCACCCTTCCGCTCGGGCGAGCCGGAGCATCCCCACCGGGGCCTTTCCCCGTTCCGTTTGGGCGTCGAACCGACCTTCGCCGGTGACCACGACGTCCGCATTCGCGACGTGACCTGGCAGGTCGAGCGCGTCGGAGACGACATCGAAACCGGGGCGCATGGTCGCTCCGAGGAAGGCGAGCAGTCCAGCGCCAAGACCCCCGGCGGCGCCTGCGCCCGGGACGCTGGCGACATCGGCGTTCAGCTGCAGTCGGATCACGTCGGCGAAGTGTCGCAGGGCGTCGTCCAAGAAACGCACGTCCTCGGCGCTCGCACCCTTCTGCGGCCCGTAGACGGCGGAGGCACCCGATGGTCCCGTGAGCGGGCTGTCGACGTCGGTGGCGACCACGACCTCGAGGTCACGTACCTCGGCGGCGAGGCCGCTCGTCTCGATATTTGCGAGCTCACTCAGCGCGGCACCGCCCGGACCGAGCTCGCTCCCGCTCGCGTCGAGCAGTCGGATCCCGAGAGCCTGGGCCATTCCCGCACCGCCGTCGTTCGTTGCGCTTCCACCGATACAGACGATGATGCGCCCCGGCTTCTCGCGGGCCGCGGCGAGGATCAGCTCGCCCGTTCCCCTCGTCGTCGCGCGACGCGCATCCCGTTGGTTCGTGGGCACGAGGCGAAGCCCCGAGGCTCGGGCCATCTCGACGATCGCGACCCGCTCCCCCGCGGACTCGACGATCCCGATGTCGGCCTCCGTGGGATCACCGAGCGGCCCCGTCACCACAGAGGACCTCCGCTCTCCCCCGAGGGCCGACACGATCGCCTCCAGTGTCCCGTCCCCACCGTCGGCAACCGGGACCGACTCCAGGTGAGCGCGAGGGTCTGCTCGTGCCCAACCTCGCATGATGGCCTTCGCGGCCTCGGACGCCGTCAAGGTTCCGCCGAACTTGTCGGGAGCGACCAGGACCCTCATGCCGCTATCATTCTCGCCGCCCAGGGAGGATCTGCTGGCACTCACCCGAGATCAACTCATTTCGACCGCGCGGCACGAGCGCGACGCGCTCGGGCGCACTGTGCAGTACATGCCACCCGATCGCTGGGAGGAGCCCGCGGCTCTTTGGGAGGGCTGGCGGGCCAAGGACGTCCTCGCCCACCTCGCGCCCTCGGAGGTCGTGGCGGCGTCGCTCTTGGCGGACGAGGAAGCCACCGAGCTCGACGAGTACCGAAAAACCCTCGAGGATCGGCCCTTCGACGTCGATGCCTGGAACGCGTGGACCGTGGAGCGCCGGCTTGATGCCTCCGCGGTCTCCCTGGCGAAGGAGTGGGGGCAGGCTGCCGATCTCCTCCTGTCGCGGGCGGCGAAGGTCTCCGACCAGGACTGGAGCGACCGCGAGATCCCCTGGGTCGCGGGGGACATCCGTCTCAAGTACCTCGTGCAGGTGCGCGTTGCGGAGTGGTGGATCCACGGCGAGGACATCCGGCAGGCGGGCCGCCTGCCGCCGCGCCGAGAGCACTGGCCGATCTACGCCGTGAACGATCTGGCGATCCGGCTCATCCCGTACGCGCTGTCTCGCGCGGGGAGCTCGTTCACGGATGCCAGCGTGCGGATCGATCTGGACGGGGTCGGGGAGGGCACGTGGCACCAGAGTGTGAGCCCGGGTGAGCTTCCCAGCGGAAAGAACCCGGACGCTTCCATCGCCGGCCAGGGATACGCGTTCGCGTCCATCGCCGGCGGCCGGGCGGATCCCGACTTCTGTCTGTACGAGGGCGTGATCAACATCGGCGGCGACGTGGAGCTCGCCGAGGCGGTCCTGCACACGCTCCGAGCCGCCCCCTAGGTCCCGAGCGGCCGTTCCATCCTCATCATCCCGCTCACAGGCACGAGCTTCTCCTCCTCCGGCGTCGCCTCTCGGGTGGACACCGCCCGGAATCTGAGGCGCTCGTACATCGCCTGCGCGGGGTCGTTCGTGAGACCGACGTCGAGAGCCACACCCAGCCCGAGACGAGTCGCCCCCGACACCACCCGCTCCATGAGGGCCGTCGCGACCCCCTGCCGACGCCGGTCCGGGGCGACCGCGAGGATGGAGACGTACAGGAGGTGGCGATCAACGCCGGGGAGCATCCTGTTCAGCACCCGCGCGCGTTGGGCGAGATCCGCGACGTGTCGCGCACCCGCGGCTCGCGCGAGGACGACGCCCGTCCCAAGCTTCAGCGTCCCGTAGAGCCTCCCCGGAAACGCGATCGCGAGGCCGCTGAGCTCTCCATCGACCTCCGCCAGCAGCCCGAAGCGGTGAGCGAGCTCGGTTCGATCTGCCCGGTAGCACGCCTCGAGGGCTCGGACCGTCGTCGCGCGACTGCCGAGCACCGCGGCCAGGCTGGGAACCGCTTCCAGGATCAGCGCGGCGGCCTCGGGGGTGACGCGAGCTGTTGCCCGTCGGAGAACCGGCGTCACTGGCCGGGTGTCTGTTCCAGGGCCTCTTGGAGCACGTCCCATCCCAGGACCGCACACTTGATGCGCACCGGGTACTTCACGACGCCCTTGAGGGCCATCAGGTCGCCGAATTCGTCCTCGTCCGGCTCCGCCTTCCCTTCCATCATCGAGCGGAACTCGCTCGCGAGGGAGCCGGCGTCCTTGAGCGTCTTGCCGCCTACGTTCTCCGTAAGCATCGACGCCGAGGCCTGAGAGATCGAGCAGCCCTGGCCTTCGAACGAGACCTCCGTGACCGTGCCGTCCTCCACGCGAGCGTGGATCGTGATCTCGTCGCCACACAGGGGGTTGTTCTTTTTGAGGGACACGGTGGCATCCGACAGCGCACGCTTGTTCCGCGGGCTGCGGTAGTGGTCGAGGATGACCTCCTTGTACAGCTCGTCCAGCGACATCTACCCGAACACCTCGCGCGCTTTCCCGAGCGCATCGATCAAACGGTCCACATCGTCGGTGGTGCTGTACACGTAGAACGAAGCTCGTGCCGTCGCGGGCACACCTAGACGGCGCATCAGCGGCTGCGCGCAGTGGTGCCCCGCGCGGATGCACACGCCTTCCTGATCGAGGACCTGCGCTATGTCGTGCGGATGCACGCCCTCCAGCCAGAAGGAAACCGCGCCGCTGCGGAGGTTCGGGTCCGTCGGGCCAAAGATGCGCGCTCCCGCCTCAGGGAGGCGCTCCAGCGTGTACGCGGTCAGCTCACGCTCGTGCTCCCGCACCGCGTCCATCCCGAGATCCTGCAGGTAGTCGATCGCGGCACCGAGCCCAACCGTTTCGGCGATCGCGGGCGTGCCGGCCTCGAACTTCCATGGGGCGGCCTTGTACGTCGATGAGTCGAGCTGGACCTCGTCGATCATCTCGCCACCGCCGAGGAACGGATCCATCGCGTCGAGGTGCTCTGCTTTCGCGTAGAGACCGCCCGAGCCGGTCGGCCCGAGCATCTTGTGTCCTGAGAACGTAAGGAAGTCGAGATCCAGGGCCCGAACGTCGACGGGCATGTGCGAGACCATCTGGGCACCGTCGACCAAGATCAGCGCCCCCGCTTCGTGAGCGATCTCTGCGATCTCGCGCAGCGGCGGCATCGTGCCGAGCACGTTGGACATCCCCGTGACCGCGACGATCCTCGTGCGGTCGGTGATCGTCTCTCGAAGCGCGTCCAGGCTCACCAGCCCGTCTTCGCTGTACGGGACGTAGCGAAGACGTGCGCCCTTCTCGGCCGCCGCCAGCTGCCACGGCACGATGTTCGAGTGGTGCTCCAGCTCGGTCAGGACGATCTCGTCGCCCTCCTCAAGGAACTTCCGCCCCCATCCGTGGGCCACGAGGTTGATCGCTTCGGTCGTCCCGCGAGTGAAGACGATGGTCGCTGCGTCGGGAGCGTTGATCAGCCCGGCGGCCTTCCCTCGAGCGGCCTCGTACATCGCCGTCGCTTCCTCCGCCAGGAGGTAGACACCGCGATGGACGTTCGCGTTGTGCAGCTCCCAGAACTCGGTCAGCGTGTCGATCACCTGCTGCGGCTTCTGTGACGTGGCTGCGCTGTCGAGGTAGATCAGCGGCTTTCCGTGGACCTCCCGCTCGAAGATGGGGAACTCCTTGCGGACCGTCGCCGCGTCGAATCGCTCGGTGGGATTCACGATCGCCATCGTACGCCTCAGGTCTCCACGCGCTCCGGCTCGGCTTCATCGGTAGTCGCGGTGATGCCGAGCTCGTCGCGCATCCCGTCGTACCCCTGCTCCTCGAGCTCCTTCGCGAGCTCCGCCCCGCCGGATCGCACGATGCGGCCGGCCATAAGAACGTGAACGTGATCGGGCGTGATGTAGTTGAGGATCCGCTGGTAGTGGGTGATCACCAGCAGCCCGAGGGTGGGGCCGGCGAGCTGGGCGATCCCGTTGGCGACCGCCTTCAGTGCGTCGATGTCGAGGCCCGAATCCGTCTCGTCCAGGATCGCGATCCGCGGCTCGAGCACCGCGAGCTGGAGTGTTTCCATCCGCTTCTTCTCGCCGCCGGAGAACCCCTGGTTGACGTACCGCCGAACCATGTCGTCGTCCACACCGACCAGGGTCATCTTCTCCTTGAGGATCTTCCGGAACGCGAGCGCCGAGATCTTCTTGCCCTCGTCGCCCGTCGGGTTCTTGAGCGCGCCGTACGCGGACCGCAAGAAGTTCACCACCGACACGCCGGCCACCTCGACCGGGTACTGGAACGCGAGGAACAGCCCGCGCCGCGCGCGCTCGTCCGGGGTAAGCCCCAGCACGCTCTCCCCATTGAAGAGCACGTCGCCCTTCGTCACCTGGTAACCGGGTCGGCCCATGATCACGCTTGCGAGCGTGGACTTCCCGGACCCGTTCGGGCCCATCAGCGCATGCACCTCACCCTGGCGGACCGTGAGGTCCACCCCGTTCAGGATCTCCTTCCCCGCGGTCGATGCATGCAGGTCCTTCACTTCGAGCGTTGCGATTCCGTTCGTATCAGTCATGTGCGATCTCCACCTTCACTTCGTCGTCCTCCACCTTCACCTTGTACGTCGGAACCGGCGCGATCGCCGGCAAGCTTCTGGGCTTGCCTGTCTCCAGATCGAACGTCGAGCCGTGCCGCGGGCACTCGATCGTCGCGAAGTCCGTGTCGATCTCCCCCTCGTGCAGATACGCCTGCGCGTGCGAGCACACATCTCCCACCGCGCGGAATCCGTCGTCGCCGAGATTCACGAGTGCGATCTCGTGTCCCTCAACCTCGAAACGCTTCGCCTCGCCCTCGGGCAGCTCGTCGACGCGGCACAGGGTCACGAGCGCCATCACTTCCCTCTGAGCTCGGCCGTGATCGCGGACTCGAGAGATCCTCGAACCTCCTCGAGCGGCACCCGGTCCAGGACTTCCTGGAAGAAGCCGGTCACGATCAGGCGCTCAGCCTCGTCCCGCGCGATGCCTCGCGTCTGCAGGTAGAAGATCTCATCCTCGTCGACCGGGCCAACGCTCGCGGCGTGCGAGCACCGCACATCGTTGTTCTCGATCTCGAGGTTAGGGATCGAGTCGGCCCTCGCGTCGTCGGACAGCACGACGTTCCGGTTCGTCTGGAACGCGTTGGTCCCGTGAGCTCCGGGAGCAACGTGGATCAACCCCGAGTAGACGACCCGGGATGCGTCGCGAAGCGCCCCCTTGTACAGGAGGTCGCTCGTGCAGTTCGGCGCGATGTGGTCCTGCAGTGACCGATGATCGAAGTGCTGGCTCCCGTCGGTGAAGTACACGCCCAGCATCTCGCTGTGACCGCCGGGCCCGGCGAGGATGCTCTCGACCTCGGTGCGCGACAGGTCGCCGCCGAAGGCCACGGCCAGCGAGCGCACCTGCGCGTCCCGCTCGACCTGCGCCCGTTGAACCGAGAGGTGCGTCACACCCCTCCCCCAGTCCTGAAGGGAGACGTAACGGACCTGCGAGTTCGGGCCCGCGAAGATCTCGACGCCGGCGATCGCGAGCGCGGACTCCAGATCGGGAGAGACGTACCGGTCGATGAACGTGACCGAGGCGCCCTCCTCGACCACCAGGACTGTGTGCGGGAAGACAGCCGTGTCAGCGGCGTCGAGGTACGTGAGCGACTGGAGCGGAACCTTGACATCGACCCCCCGAGGGACACGCACGAACGTCCCTCCCGTTCGGAAGGCCGCCTGCAGTGCAGTGAACTTCGTCCGGTCGGGTGGGATGAGCGCATGGAGCCGTGGCTCGACGAGCGTGGGGTTCTCGCGCAGCGCAGCGTCGATGCTCGTGAAGACCACGCCCTGCTCGGAGAGAGCGGGGTCCAGGTGCGCGATCGTCGTCTCGGAGTTGTGCTGGATCAGCAGCCCCGCCCGCTGGCCGACCTCCCCGACCGCTTCGAGTATCCGCTCGTCAACGTCGTCCAGCGTCTCCGCCTTGTGCCCTGCCGCAAAGGCGGAGAACGAACCGAACTCCAGCTTGGAAAGGTCCGTGTAGCGCCACTCCTCGGTCTCCTGGGAGGGCACCGGCAGCGCTTCGAACGCCTCGTAGGCCCTGGAGCGCACGTCGGGCTGGTCGGCGGGGATCGCCTCCCGCGTCAGCCCTCGGTTCTTCAGCGTCTCCGTCACCATTCGCTCCCACTCATCAAAAGAGGCAGGCACCTGCGGCGCCTGCCTGGCATATCCGGCGCCGTGATCCCCTAACCGACCGAGCCCTCCATCTGCAGCTCGACCAGACGGTTGAGCTCGACCGCGTACTCCATCGGGAGCTCTCGGGTGATGGGCTCGATGAAGCCGTTGACGATCATCGCGGTCGCCTCGACCTCGGTCATGCCCCGGCTCATCAGGTAGAAGAGCTGGTCGTCGCCGACTCGCGAGACCGTAGCCTCGTGGCCGATCGACGCCGACTCCTCCTCCACCTCGATGTATGGGTAAGTGTCCGAGCGTGACGCCTCGTCGAGGATCAGCGCATCGCAGCGAACATTCGACTTCGCGTGGTGCGCCTCGGGCTCGACGCGGATCAGGCCGCGGTACCCGGTGCGACCGCCGTCCTTCGATACCGACTTCGAGGTGATGATCGAAGTCGTGTACGGCGCCGCGTGGATCGCCTTGCCACCGGCATCCGTGTGCATCCCCTTGCCGGCGTACGCCACCGACAGAACCTCGCCACGAGCGCCCTTGCCGAGCAGATAGATGCTCGGGTACTTCATCGTTACCTTCGAGCCGATGTTCCCGTCGATCCACTCGACGATCGAGTCCTCGTACGCGGCAGCGCGCTTCGTGACCAGGTTGTAGACGTTCGTCGACCAGTTCTGGATCGTCGTGTACCGGACGCGTGCGCCGGGCTTCGCGATGATCTCGACGACGGCCGAGTGCAGGCTGTCGGAGGTGTAGATCGGGGCCGAGCATCCCTCGACGTAGTGCACGTACGAGCCCGGCTCCGCGATGATCAGCGTCCGCTCGAACTGGCCCATGTTCTCCGCGTTGATGCGGAAGTAGGCCTGGAGCGGGATGTCGACCTGGACGCCCTCCGGGACATACACGAACGAGCCACCGGACCACACCGCGGAGTTCAGTGCCGCGAACTTGTTGTCGTTCGCCGGGATGATCGTCCCGAAGTACTCCTTGACCAGGTCCTCGTGCTCGCGGAGCGCCGTGTCCATGTCGGTAAAGATCACACCGATCTTGTCGAGCTCGTCCTTGATCTTGTGGTAGACGACCTCGGACTCGTACTGGGCGCTGACGCCACCGAGGAACTTCTTCTCCGCCTCCGGGATCCCGAGCTTGTCCCAGGTACCCCGGATGTCCTCGGGGAGGTCCTCCCAGTTCTGGGCCTGCTTCTCGGTGGAGCGGATGAAGTAGTAGATGTTCTCGAAGTCGATATCGGAGAGGTCGGCCCCCCACCACGGCATCGGGCGGCCCCGGAAGTGCTTCAGGGCCTTCAGCCGGAACTTCCGCATCCAATCGGGCTCCGACTTGAGCTCGGAGATCTCCTGGACCACGGCCTCGGAGAGTCCGCGCTTGGGTGTGAAAACGGAGTGGGAGGGGTCACTCCAGCCGAAGCGGTACCCCTGGTCGAGCTCCTTCAGATCGGGCCTGGTCGCCATCGCCTCTCAGTCTACGAGGACTCGCTCTGAATTTCTATGGGGGAAGTCGGATTTAGCCCTCAGAGGGCCACACCGACGAGTCTGCCGATCAGGTGGGCGGCTCCGAAGCCGATCGCGGCCATCGCCACGAGTTCGATCCCGGCCAAGAGCGGTCGCTCCCCCGTGTACCGGCTGCGCAGGCCCCCTGCGACCATCAGGGCCACCGTGGTCAGGCCGAAGGCCGATGCCAGCGCGGCCCCGCCGTCCCAGATCAGGAACGGCGCGACGGGGACGATCCCGCCGGCCAGGAACGCGAGGAACATCACGGCCGCTGACCTGACCGGCCGGCCGAACGCGGGTGAGAGCCCGAGCTCCTCCGACATCATCACCTTCAGCCAGGTTCGGGGGTTCGACGTGATCGTGTCCACGACGCGCTCGAGCAGCTCACCCTCGAAGCCGCGGTCCCGGTAGATCTCGCGGATCTCCTCGCGCTCGACCTCCGGCTTCTCGCGCATCTCCTCGACTTCCTTGCGGAGCTCCGCGCGGTAGTAGGAGCGGTAAGCCTTGGCGGAGACGTATGCGCCAACCCCCATGGAGATCGCTCCCGCCACGAGCCCCGCGAGCCCGGCGATCAGCACGGTGGACCCCGTCACCTCGGCACCGGCCACGCCCGCGAGCAGGGTCAGGATGGAGACAAGGCCGTCGTTCGCCCCGAGCGTGGCATCACGGATCCACGATCCCTCGACCCGATGCGCCTGGGGATGGATCTCGACGTCGTAGTCGGGCCCCATGTCCTCCAGCCGCTCGGGGTGCTCTGCGGCGTCGTGCTCGAGGTTCGCGAGGTCCCTGCTGCTCACGACCCCATGGTACCCAGGCGAGGTGGGCCGGGCGACCGAGGATCCCTGTCGTCCCGGCCTCCCCCTCTAGCGCTCGACGGGGGCGCCGACCAGCGACCCGTACTCGGTCCAGCTCCCGTCGTAGTTCTTCACCGTCTGGAAGCCGAGGAGCTCACGCAGGACGAACCAGGTGTGGCTCGAGCGCTCGCCGATCCTGCAGTACGCGATGACCTCTTCGGCGGACTGCACGCCCTCGGCCTCGTACAGCGCGCGGAGCTCATCGGCCGTCTTGAACGTGCCGTCCTCGTTCGCCGTCTTGGACCATGTGATGTTGGCGGCACCCGGGATATGGCCGGGGACCTGCGCGGCCTCCTGGGGCAGGTGATCCGGAGCGATCTTCTCGCCGCGGAACTCCTCGGGCGACCGGACGTCCACGAACCGGGCCTTCCCGACCTTCGTGAGCACATCGTCGCGGAACGCACGGAGCTCACTTCGCACCGGGCCTGTGACCTGGATGCCGGTCTTCTTCACGCTCGCCGGCTCGCTCGTGAGCTCCCGGCTCTCGAGCTCCCACTTCTGCCGGCCACCGTTCAGCAGCTTCGCGTTGTCGAAGCCGAGGTACGTGAGCAGCCAGTACCCGTACGCCGCGAACCAGTTGTTGTTCCCGCTGTAGAGGATCACCGTCGTTTCGGTGTCCACGCCGGCGTTCTGCAGCAGCCGAGTCAGCCCCGCCCGGTCGATGAAGTCTCGCTTCAGCGGGTCGTGCAGGTCCTCGAACCAGTTCCAGGCCACCGCTCCCTGGATGTGGCCCTTCTCGAACGCGTTGGTGTCCTCGTCGATCTCGATCACGCGGATGTTCTGGTCCCGCAGGTGCTCGGCGAGCCAGTCGGTCTCGACCAGCGCGTCAGGGTTGGCATACGTCATGAAGTCCTCCTTTGGAGTGGCTGGACGTGCGAGGGATGTGGTGCGAGGGGTGAGGTCAGGCGTTGGTACAGATGGCGCGGTTGGGGATCATGCCCCCGAAGTCGTGTGCGCGGCGAGAAGGAACCATTTCCTATCTCCTGGATCGGATTTGCGTTTCTACAGCGTGGCGCGTGGGCGTGTCAACCCTCTGGGCTCAGAACATCCCGAGTGCTGCCTTCGCCTCCTCCGACATCTTGTCGGGGGTCCACGGCGGGGAGAGAACCATCTCGGCCTCGACCCGGTCGATGCCCTCGATGGGCTCGATCATCTCCTTGATCTGCTGCTCGATCATGGGCCCGATCGGGCAGCCCATCGTGGTCAGGGTGTACGTGACGTGCACGGCGTCGCCCTGGATTCCCACGTCGTAAACGAGACCGAGATCGACGATGTTGATGCCGAGCTCGGGGTCGTCCACCTTGCGAAGGGCATCGAGAACCTGGGCCTCCAGGCCCTCGGCGTCCGGGTGGGGACCGTCGGATGCGGCGTCGGGGCGTGGTGAAGCCGCCTCCTCCGTGAGGGGCTCGTGAGTGTCAAGTTCCGGCTCGTTCTGAACCATGCCCTTCCTCCAAGCACTATCCTAGACCTTGCTTCGCCAATGACCCGTCAGGCGGAGGAGGGAAGCATGCGAGTTCTCATTGTCGACGACCACCCCGTGACGCGCGATGGGCTGAAGACGGCCTTCGGCGTCTCGGACGAGATCGACGTCGTCGGCGAGGCGGGCTCCGGCGAGGACGCCGTTCGAGCCGTCGATGAGCACAAGCCCGACATCGTCTTCATGGACGTGCGGATGCCGGGCATGAACGGCATCGAGGCCACCCGCCTGATCCGGCAGAACCATCCGGAGACGCGGGTGATCCTGTTCACGATCGACGAGTCCAGGGCGAGCCTCTCCGAGGCCATCCAGGCGGGCGTCTCCGGCTACCTGCTGAAGGACGCGGGCGTGGAGGAGCTGATCAGCGCCGCGCACGCCGCGATGCAGGGCAAGGCTGTCATCCACCCGAGTCTCACCCAAGCGTTCATCGAGGAGGTCCAGCTTGTCGACCGGCCCTCCGGTGTCGCTCCCCTGTCTCCTCGAGAGGTTGAGATCCTCCAGAAGATCGCCTACGGGGCCACCACGAAAGAGGTCGCGGACCAGCTCGGCATCTCCTTCCACACGGTTAAGACTCACCTCGAGCGGATCTTCGAGAAACTCGGGGCCAACGACCGTGCCCAGGCAGTGGCGATCGCCATCCGGCAGGGCCTGGTCGAATAAGTCAGGTTCCACGCAAATCTGCCGATAACGTCATTGATGAGCGAGCCTCAGCTCGTCGTCTGCGGCATGTCCACCGAGGTGGTACGGGACCTCATTGCTCGAGGGCACCAGGTGGAGGTGGCAGACGACGGATATCGAACGATCACCGTCGTTGAGCGTATCCACCCGAAGGTCGCGGTCGTCTCGCTCTCGGCCGGCGGCCCCAGCGCCTCCGAGCTGATCGAGCGAATAGGCCAGGTCGAGCGGGACTGTCGCGTCATCCTGATCGCCGCCGAGGCCGATCCCGAGCGTGACGCCGAGCTGATCGCCGCGGGAGCGAACGGCATCCTCCTGGAAGCCTCCGACGGAGCCTCCCTTGCACATGCGGTGGAGGGAGTCGCTTCCGGCGGCCTGGTCCTCGACCCGCAGGTGGCCCGCGGTCTTGGTCAGGCCATGATCGACTCCGTCACGCAGCGCGGGGAATGGGCGCGGCAGCTCGCCGAGCGAACGCGACAGGCGGAAGACCTCGCGCGTGCCAAGAGCGACTTTCTCGCCAACGTCTCCCACGAGCTTCGAACCCCCCTGACGATCATCAAGGGCGTCGCCGCGACACTGCGGATGACGGACGCGGACGAGAAGCAATCGGGGATGCTCTCGCAGATCGAGAAGGCGACCGACAACCTGGTCATGCAGATCGAGGCGATCATCACGCAGGCGTCGATGAACCGCGGCGACTACACCGTCAACGTGATCGGATGCGATCTCGCCGAAACTATCCGGGCCGCGGCCAGGGAGGCCGCCGCCGGGCACCCGAACGTATCTCTCGAGCTGGGTGTGGCAGACCATGTCCAGGCCGTTGCCGACGTTCGCGCGATCAGGGGCGTCGTCCGCCAGCTCGTCGACAATGCGTGCCGGTACTCCGATGCCGGTGGAGTGGTCTCACTCAAGGCGCGATCCGGGGATGAGGGGCTGACGGTTCACGTCACCGACCGCGGTGTGGGCGTGGACCGGGAGAAGGTCGCCGCCGCACTGGCCGAGGCATTCTCGCCGGGGGAATCCGTCATGACCAAGGAGCGTGCCGGGCTCGGTCTCGGTCTCAATCTCGCGCGCAACCTCATCGCCCTGCACGGCGGCATCCTGTGGGCGGAGCCCCTTCCGGGCGGCGGATCGCGCGTGTCGTTCACGATCCCACCGAAGGCCGCGGCAACCGCCGGCGCCGGCGAGGCATCCTCGCTCTCGGCCGCGTCCTCCTAACGCGCACGGACCTTCGCGGGAGGCCTACCCGAGCTGCACGAGTCCACAGGGGGGGACTCCCCGAGGATCGCCGATCTCTCTCAACAGCAGCCGGATAACTCCGCCGTGCGTGACGAGCAGGTGTTGGCCGGCGGGGAGCTCCTCCAAGAAGGCGTGGACACGCTTCCCGAGCTCTTCAACGGATTCCCCGCTTGGAGCCCTGAAACCATCGAATCGAGTGAGAGCGGCGCGTTGGGCGGGTGAGCATTGCTGCCACGTCAGGCCTTCGAGATCGCCGAAATCTAGCTCCCGGAGACGGGCGTCCGCCGTCGGCTCGCCCGCGACGAGTCGGGAGGTCTCGAGGGCACGCCTGAGATCGGAGGACCAGACGGTCTTCGCTCCCGTTGCGGCAACCCGCCTCCGAAGCTCCAACGCTTCCGCTCGACCCGCCCGTGACAGACCCTCATCCGTCCATCCGAGGAATCTCCCGGCTTCACTGGAAGGGGTCGAGCCATGACGAAGAAGCCAGATCGCGCTCACCGCCACCACGAGACCGTCGTCCATGCCGTCGTGGCCGCCGTTGCCGCCAACAGGAGGATCAGTGCCTCGGCGATCTGCTCGGCTGCTCCCAGCACGTCCCCGGTCAGTCCCCCGATCTTGCGCCTCGCCGTGAGCCCGAGATATGCCGCTCCAGCGAGCGCAACCGCGAACGCCGGGAGCGCGAGCACCCCGATCGCCACCGACCCCACCGCGGCGCCCACCACCACAGCGCCGAGGACATGCCCGCGTGTCACCGCTCGGGCGTAGCTCGCACCCAGCCCTTCGTCGGTCGCGGGATGAAGGACTCCGAGCAGGCCGGCCGCCGCAGCCCGTGCCAGGGCGTGGGCCGCCACCAGCGCGGCGGCTGCGTCCCAAGGATCGAGCGCCGAAAGGGCGGAGACCCGAAGGAGGAGGCTGATGGCGACGGCGGACACCCCGTAGGTACCGAGCCCCGGATCGCGCAGGATCCGGAGCCGCTCCTCCCGGGTCCATCCACCGGCCAGCGCGTCGGCGCTGTCCCCCAGGCCGTCTTCATGGAGAGCCCCGGTGAGCAGCACCCCGCAGCCGATCGCGACCGTCGCCGCGGGCAACGCGGGGAGTCCCAGCGATGCCACCCCGTAGATTCCGGCGATCGCGGCGCCGACGAGCGCACCCACCACCGGAAACCACGGAACAGCTCCCGCGAGCCGGTGGGAGTCTTCGGGAAGCCGAGGGAGCGGGACCCGCGTCAGGAAGGTCACGGCGACACCGAACCCGCTCACGGCCTCTCGAGTCCCCATTCCTCGAACGTGGCCACTCCGGCGACCGCGTCGCACGCCAGACGGACCAGGGGGACCGCGGCGAGCGCTCCGGTGCCCTCTCCCAACCGCAGGGAGAGATCGAGGAGCGGCTCCATCCCGAGCCGGAGCAGCAATCTCTCGTGCCCCGGCTCCTGGGAGCGATGGCCGGCGAGGCAATGCGCGAGCGCACCCGGCCGCGCGACGTGCAGCGGGGCGACCGCCGCGCCGACGGCAAACCCGTCGAGGAGGATCGGGATAGAACGCAGCCGGGCCTCGATAGCGGCACCCGCGATCGCTGCGAGCTCGGGCCCGCCCAGCTCTCGGAGCACCTCGAGCGGGTCCGCGTGTGACCCGAGGCGCGCCACCGCCCTATCCACGACCGCGATCTTGTGCGCGTATCCGGGGTCATCGAGCCCGGCCCCGCGGCCGGTCCACCGCTCAGCACCACCCGCGAACAGCGCGGTACAGATGGCCGCCGCTGCCGTGGTGTTCCCGATCCCCACCTCGCCGAGGACCAGCAGATCGCACGCGGACTCGGCCACAGCATCCCGGCCCGCGTGCACGCATTCGTCGAAACGATCGGGGTCGAGCGCTGCTCCGGAGACGAGGTTGCCACTCGGGATGCCAACGCCCACGTCGACGACTGTGAGGCGGGCGCCGACCGAGCGCGCGAAGACGTTGGCAGTGGCGACGCCGTCCTCGAGGGCCTTCACCATCGCCCTGGTGACATCGGAGGGGTACGCACTCACCCCCTCCTCGACGACCCCGTGATCCGCGGCGAACACGATCACGGCGGGATCGCCCACCTGCGGAGCGGAGGTCCGCTGCCAACCGGCCATCCACGCGGCGACGGCGTCGAGGCGGGCAAGTGCCCCGACCGGACGGAGAACGTGTCCGGCGCGGTCGCGAACAGCGGACGAAGCCCTTTCGTCCGGCTCCGGCAGCCGGTCGAGGAGCTCGTGCAGACCCTTACTCATCAGTGACCTCGTCCGGCGAGTCCAGGCGGAGCGCGCGGCCGGCGACCACGAGCAGGGTGCGCTCGGCGACCTCAGCCCAGAGCTGATTCGTGCGACCCAGGACATCTCGGTACCGCCGCGCCAGGTCGTTGACGGGAACGATGCCCGAGCCCACCTCGTTGCTGACGGCGAACGTCGGTCCATCCCGAGAGGAAGCGATCCGTGCGCCGTGGCGAGCCCTCCGCTCGACCTCCTCGTCGGCGCATCCCGTCTCGAGGAGGTTCGCAACCCAGAGCGTCAGGCAGTCCACGATCATCGGCGAGGCTGACGGCGAGGACCGAATCGCTTGCGACAGATCGAGGGGTTCCTCGATGGTCACCCATTCGACGGGCCGCTCCGCTCGGTGCCGGCGGATCCGTTCCACCATCTCGTCGTCCGAGGGCCGACCCGTCACCACCATGGTCACGGGCTCGCCCGCGGCACTCGCCATGCGCAACGCCAGGGAGGACTTCCCGCTTCGAGCGCCCCCCAGCAGAAGCGTCAGCGCCATCAGCTCGCCGCCGACCGGGATGGGATCACCGCGACGCGTCCATCCTGTTCGCGAACGACGCGAACCCGAGCACCGTAATACCGCAAGATCGTTTCCTCCGTCAGCACCTCCTCGGCCGGGCCGCTGGCCACGAGACGGCCGCCGCTCAGCAACGCCAGCTGGTCGGCGAACTGCCCCGCGAGCGTCAGGTCGTGCATCGCCGACAGGATCGTGAGCCCACGCTCCCGCCGGAGCTCGTCAACCAGCTCGAGCGCGTCGAGCTGATGACCTACGTCGAGGGCGCTCGTCGGCTCGTCGAGCAGGAGGATGCTCGCTTCCTGCGCGAGGGATCGTGCGAGGACGGCGCGTTGGAGCTCGCCGCCGCTGAGTGAGCCCAGCATCCGCTCGCTGAAGCTCACGAGCTCGAGCCGTTCGAGAAGCGCCGACGCGACCTCGAGATCATGGATACCCTCGGTCCCGAGGTACGACAGGTGCGGCGTGCGCCCGAGAAGCACGTAGTCGGCGACCGACATCGTCGCCGGTACAAGCGGTCGTTGTGGCACGTATGCGACGAACCGAGCCAGCGCGCGCCGGGTCGCGGAGGCGACGTTCATGCCCGCGGCCTCGATCTCCCCTTCAGCGGGGATCAGACCCGCCACGGCGCGCAACAGTGTGGTCTTACCGGCACCGTTCGGACCGATGAGCCCGACCCATGCACCGCCCGGAACCGACAGATCGATCGCGTCGACGACGCGCGACCCGTCGAACGCAACGCTGACGCCACCCAACCGGATGCCGCTCACATCACCCGCCTGCTTCTGCGCAGAACCACGATGAAGAAGGGCGCACCCAGGAACGCCGTCACCACGCCGATCGGTACCTCTGCGGGCGCCATCACGGTTCGGGCCAGGAGGTCCGTGAGGATCAGGAACGCGCCGCCGAACAGCATCGAGAGAGGCAGGACGAGCCGATAGCTCGACCCGATCAGCAGGCGAACGGTGTGGGGAACGATGATGCCGACGAAGGCGATCAGGCCACTCACCGAGACTGCCGCCGCCGTCGCGAGACTGGCGGCCGCGACGACAACGAGACGAACCCGCCCGGCCCGCACCCCCAGGCTCTCTGCCTCGTCGTCTCCGACGCTCAGGACGTCGAGCAGGCGTCGATGAAGAAGGATCACGAGCGCTCCGAGGACCGCGTACGGAAGGATCAGCACCACGTCGCTCCATCCCGTGGTGGAGAGACCCCCCAGGATCCAGGAGTACACCTCGCGAAGCGTGTCGGACTCCCTCTGCTGCAGATACGTCTGGAGCGCCGTGAAGAACGTCGCGACCGCGACCCCGGCCAGGATCAACGTGGCCGACGAGCGTGTACGCAGCGTCGACCGGCCGAGCGCATAGGCCGCGCCCACTCCTGCGAGCGCGCCGGCGAAGGCCGCGAACGGAAGAGGGTCGACCGGCCAGGAGCCACGCGCGGGCCCGTAGGCGATCGCGATGGTCGCGCCGAGCCCAGCACCCGCCGCCGCGCCGAGGAGGTAGGGATCCGCGAGAGGATTCCGGAACACCCCCTGATATGCGGCGCCCGCCCCGGCCAGCGTGGCGCCGACGAGCCCTCCGAGGATCACGCGAGGAACACGCAGCTCCCACAGAATCGCCACCTCGCGCGACGCGAGGCCGCTGTTCACATCGACGAAGGGCAGGCGGTCCACGAGGGAGCTCAGGATGTTGCCCGGCCCCAACGCGACCGGCCCGACGAGCAGCCCGAGGAACGCGGCCCCGACGGCAGCGGCGACACCGAGCGCGAGCCAACGAGGACGCAGACGTGTCGGCCGCACCGACTCGACGGCAAGAGTCCCCATCGCTACAGCTCGGATGCGACGAGAGCATCGGACACGATCTGCAGCAGGTCGACCACGCGAGGGCCCCATCGCGAGGCGACATCGTCGTCGAGCTCGATCACGTTGCCCTGCGTCACCGCGGTGAGCCGCTCCCATCCCGGCCGCTCGGAGACCGTCTGCAGGCTCTGATCGCAGCACTCCGTGTCGGCGAGGAAGATGAAGTCGGGATCGGTATCAAGGATGTACTCGGCCGAGAGCTGCGGATACCCGGTGCCGTCCGGATCCGCCTCGTCGGCGATGTTCTCCAGGCCGAGCAGGCTGTAGAGTTCGCCGATGAGCGTCTGCGATGTGGCAGTGAAATACGTGGGGTCGAGCTCGTAGTAGTACGTGGATGCGGTCTCGCTGACCGGGGCACCCGCAACGATCTCCTCGATGGCCGACATGATCTCGGACACGACGCCCGCGGCCTCTGTCCCGTGCCCGGTCGCCAGTCCGAGGTCCTCGATCTGGTCGTAGGTGTCGCCGAGCGTCGTCGCCGCGGGCTCCACCAGGACCGGGATCTCGAGGGCCTCCAGGGATGCGACGAGGTCGTCGATGTCGTCGGAGATCACGACGAGGTCGGGCTCGTACGTCGCGATGGCCTCGACGTTCGGCTCGTACGCCGACAGGTCGGTCGTCGGCGCCTCGGGTGGATAGTTCGAAGTGTCGTCGACCGCTTCGACCTGATCGCCGGCCCCGACTGCGAACAGCATCTCGGTCGCCGTCGCCGAGAGCGATACGATGGACTCCGGTCGCTCGGCAATCTGAACGGTGCCGTTCCCCCCTTCGACGCTGACGGGAAAGGAACCCTCCTCGTTCTGCCTTTCCGCTTGCGGCTGCGGCGGCTCGGGTTGCTGGGAGCACGCAGCAGTGAGAACGGCGAGCGCGGCGAGCGCCGCGGCGATGCTTCGGGGGACCATCGGTCCTCCTTCCTGGCCGAACGCGCGGCCATTCCGGAGCCGTCCACCCGCTTCAGACCCGTCGCCTTGTTCGCGAGGGACGGCTCGTACCGTCCCGAGGCAGGTCTCCTGACTCCCGGATCACCGCTCCCCCGAGCCTTCCCAGGAGCCCTGCTCCCAGTGGCATGTCTCGGGGTCGCTCCCCGGTCACAGTGGCGCGACCGTGCCGGACTCTCACCGGCTTCCCTTGGGCCTTGCGGCCCGGCCCGCGAACGAAGTGCCGCCCTCGCTCTCGAGCCACCTCAGGTTCGAGGGGATTCTACTTCGGGCTGACGTCCACGAAGGGTGGCTTGACGACCTCGGCCTCACCACGGCGGCCGCGGACGTCGACCTCGACGCGTTCGCCGGGCGTGAATCGATCGGGCGGCGAAAGATACGCGAGGGCGATGCCCACCTTGAGCGTGGGCGAGAACGTTCCGCTGGTCGTCTCGCCGACCTGAGCCCCTTCCGAGAACACCGGGTAGTGGGCACGAGGGATGAGGCGACCCTCCATCCGCAGGGCCCGCAAGCGAGCGGGAAAGCCGAGCTCTTTCTGCTTGAGGAGCTCCTCGCGGCCGGGGAAGTCACCCTTGTCGAGAGCCACCGCCCACGAGAGTCCCGCCTCGAGTGGCGTCCGCTCCTCGGAGATGTCGTTGCCGTGGAGCGGATACGCCATCTCGAGCCGAAGCGTGTCCCGTGCACCGAGCCCGGCCGGCTTCAGCCCCGCGTCCGCACCCTTGTCTAGAAGCTCCCGCCACAGCGGCACCGCTGCCTCGGGCGTGGCGAAGAGCTCGTATCCCTGCTCGCCCGTGTAGCCGGATCTGGCGAGCATCACGGTCTCGTCACGGTATTCAACAGTCGTCGAGTGCATGTACGCGAGCGACCCCGCCTCCTGGAACATCCCGCCGACGATCTTCGGCGCGTTCGGCCCCTGCACCGCGATGGTGGTGAGATCCGGGCGATGGCGGATCGTGGCGTCGGCGGGCGCGCCATCCTTCAGCGCCTGGAGGACCGGATCGATGTTCGCAGCGTTCGGGACGACCAGGAACGCGTCCGGCGTGTCCCAGTACACGATCATGTCGTCCACGATCCCGCCCTGCTCGTTCAGGATCAGGTTGTACTGGGCCTGGCCCAGCTCGATCTTCTTGAGGTCGTTGGTGACCACGCGCTGGAGCCATTCGAAGGCCCCGGGGCCGTGCACCTCTACCTTGCCGAGGTGCGTAAGGTCGAAGATCCCCGCCGCTTCCCGTACGGCTCGGTGCTCCGAGAGCGTGCCCTCGTACTCGATGGGCATGTTCCAGCCGGCGAACGCGCCGAGCTTGGCGCCGAGAGCGCGATGTTCCTCCTCCAGAGGCGTCGTCTTCAGCATTCCGTCCTCGCTGGGTCGGTGGGCGTGGCGCTAGTATGACCGCGAAGCCGGGGCACCCGAACGCGCTCGGCTCCGGCTCGCACAAGGAGAGTGGAATGGCCGACTCGTTCGACGTGATCGTCATCGGTTCGGGCACGGGAGGCTACTCAGCGGCCCTCCGGAGTGCCTCGCTGGGCAAGAAGGTTGCCCTCGTCGAGCGGGATCAGCGCCTGGGCGGCACCTGCCTGCTCCGCGGCTGCATCCCGACGAAGGCGCTGCTGCAGTCCGCCGCCGTCGTCGAGCAGATCAACCGCTCCGAGGAATGGGGCGTCAAGGCGAGCGGTGAGGCCGACTGGCCGAAGGTGAAGGAGTACCAGGCGAAGATCGTGGACAAGCTCGTCGGCGGCCTGACCGCGCTCGTCAAGGCCCGGAAGATCGAGGTGGTCAACGGGACCGGCAAGCTCACCGCCCCGAACGCCGTGGAGGTGGACGGACGGAAGCTCGAGGCCCCGAACGTCGTCGTCGCGACGGGCTCCTACCCGAAGATGATCCCCGGCCTCGAGATCTCCGATCGCGTGATCACCAGCGACCAAGCCCTCGGTCTCGACCGCATCCCCGCGTCCGCGGTCGTCATCGGCGCCGGGGCCGTCGGGCTCGAGTTCGCTTCCCTGTACCGCTCGTTCGGTGCGGACGTCACGCTGATCGAGGCCCTGGAGCAGCTCGCGCCGCTGGAGGACGCCGACATCTCCAAGGAGGTCGGCCGCGCGTTCCGTAAGCGAGGGATCGACGCGCATGCCGGCGCGAAGGTCCAGGACGTGAAGGAGACGAAGGGCGGCGTCACCGTGACGTTCGAGGGCGGCGGCAAGACGCAGACCGTCGACGCGGAGATCTGCCTGGTCGCAATCGGCCGCGGCCCCGTGACCGAGGGCGCCGGGCTCAAAGAGCTCGGCATCGAGATGGAGCGCGGCTCCATCAAGGTCAACGGCCAGCTTCAGACGAGTGTGCAGGGAGTCTGGGCGATCGGGGACGTGTGCAATTCGCCGTTCCAGCTCGCTCATGTCTCGATGGCGGAGGGCGTGGCGGTGGCCGAGCGGATCAACGGCCAGGAGGTCCCGGAGCTCGAGTACATGGGCGTCCCCCGGGTCACGTTCTCGCAGCCGGAGATCGCGTCCGTCGGGCTCTCCGAGGCCCAGGCCAAGGAGCGCGGGCACGACGTGATCGTCGAGAAGCTCTCGATGCAGGGCATCGGCAAGGCGAACATCCTGGGCGAAGGCGGGATGTGCAAGGTCGTCGCAGGGAAGGACGGCCCCGTGCTGGGCATCCACCTCATCGGCCCACACGTCACCGACCTGATCGCTGAGGCCATGCTGATCACGAACTGGGAGGCGATGCCAGAGGAGGTCGCCGCCCTCATCCACCCCCACCCATCGCTGTCCGAGGCCATCGGCGAGGCGCATCTCGCGCTTGCCGGCAAGCCGCTGCACACGATGTGAGGAAGGAGACGACGTGGCGACCTCGGTAACCATGCCCCAGCTCGGCGAGACCGTCGTGGAAGGCACGATCGTGAAATGGCTGAAAGGCCAGGGGGACACGATCGAGCGGGACGAGCCCCTGTTCGAGATCTCGACGGACAAGGTCGACACCGAGGTGCCCTCACCCGTCGCAGGAACGATCACGGAGATCAAGGTCCCGGAAGGTGAAACGGTCAGCGTCGGCACCGAGCTCGCGGTCATCGACGAGTCGGGCGCAGGAGGCGGGGGGGACTCGGACGCGGAACCGAAGCCGGCCGAGGCGAAACAGCCGGAACCCGAGGGCAAGGAGCCCGAGACCTTCCGCTGCGTTAACTGCGGGCAGGAGATA
>CAZKFH010000005.1:0-78716 GCA_964551945.1 uncultured Actinomycetes bacterium
TCGGGCACCCGCACCTGAGGGGTGGTCGGCGAAAGGCCCTCGACGGATCGGCGCAATGGGGCGACCGATCAGTTCCGAGAGGGTTCAGAGTCTGAAGGACGAAGGAATCAGACGCCGCCTTGAGCCGCCGATCCTGAGGAGGTTTCGATGAGCACCACCAGGTTCCAGATCGCTGTTTCGCTGGACGGATACGTTGCCGGCCCCGACCAGAGCGTGGAGACCCCGCTCGGCGTCGGCGGCGAGGATCTCCACGAGTGGATCGTGGACCTCGAGGCGTGGCGCAGGCCTCATGGGCTGGAGGGTGGGGAGGTCAACGCGAGCACCCCCGTGGTCGAGGAGCTGCAGTCGAACGTCGGTGCGACCGTGATGGGCCGAAACATGTTCGGGGGCGGGCCCGGCCCGTGGAAGGAGGACCCTCCCTGGAACGGATGGTGGGGCGACAACCCTCCCTTCCACACGCCGGTCTTCGTGCTCACGCACCATCCCCGTGAGCCCCTGGAAATGGAGGGGGGCACCACGTTCACGTTCGTCACCGACGGGATCGAGTCCGCGCTGGAGCAGGCGAAGCAGGCCGCGGGCGGCCGGGATGTGCTGCTCGGGGGAGGCGCCAACGTCCTGCAGCAGTACCTCGCCTCGGGGCTGGTCGATGAGTTCGAGCTGCACATCGTCCCGATCCTTCTCAGTGACGGCGAGCGGCTGTTGGAGAACGTCGGCAACCTCGAGCTCGACCAGGTGCGGGCGATCGAGGCGCCCGGCGTCACCCACATCAAGTACCGCGTCGTCAAAGTCGGCCGCCTTCGCGATGAGGTTGCGGGCGATCCGGAGTCGTAGTTGGGGTCGAAGTACCTTGCGGCCGAGACGTCGAATCGGGCGGAGCGGCCGAGCTCACGAGAGGGAGGCGAGATGGCTGGGCACAAGATTGGAACGCGCGACGAGTGGCAGACGGCACGCGACGAGCTGGCCAAGCTCGAGGCGGAGCACGCCGAGCGAAACGAGGAGATCAAGAGGAAGCGGCTCGAGCTCCCCTGGGTCCCGGTCGAGGAGGAGTACGAGTTCGACACCGTCGACGGGAAGAAGACCCTCGCCGAGCTGTTCGATGGCCGCTCACAACTCCTCGCCTACAACATCATGTACGGGCCGGATTACGAGGTCGGGGCATGCCCCGGCTGTACGAACCTCGCGGACGGGTTCGACGGCCAGTTGATCCACCTGAACAAGCGGGACGTCACGTTCCTCTGTTTCTCGCGGGCACCGATCGATCGCCTGACCGCCTACAAGAAGCGGATGAACTGGCAGTTCCCCTACGTGTCGACATACGGGACCGACTTCCCGTTGGACTTCGGGCTTATGTTGACGGAAGAGCAGGCAGAGCAGATCCCCGAGGTAAAGGAGATGATCGACAACCCGCCGGGCTGGATGCAGGAATGGGCGGAGCAGGTTGGCGCGGAGCTCAAGGACGGCATCCGCGAGAACCCGAGCTACATTGCGTTCGCCCGCGAGAACGGGACCGTCTACCACACCTACACGGTGTCGGCGCCGGATCCGTTCGTCGCTCCCCACTTCAGCATGCTGCTCGAGCGGACGCCGAAGCCGCAGCCGGAGGAGCCGCGCGCCTGGCGCAAGGACGAGTACCCGTTCTGAGCGTGTAGCGCAGCATGACGAACACTAGGACGGCCGCGACGGCATCCGCGCTGGCGGCGACTCTCGGGCTCGCGGCCGTAGCTTGGGTCGTCGCGGTCCGGGGGAGAGGAGACGGTGAAGGTGATCGAGCGGGTCGCCGCCGGCGAGATCGCCATCCACGATCTGGCGGAGTGGATCGGTCAACGGCTGAAGGAGCGTCCAGGAGAGGCTTGAATCCCCGGTCCGGGGCGAGCGGTCGGCCGGTTCGGCCCCCTCTTGTTGCTTGGCTTGGTGCAAACCATTTGCAAACGAACCACGCGGACTTCGGCGGCACGGGACGGACTTCGGCGGCACGAAGCCCGGACAGGACGGCACAGAACGGCACCAGACGGACCAGACGGCACGGGACCACCGGACTCATAACCCAGAGGTCGCTGGTTCAAATCCGGCCCGCGCAACGAGATAGGAACACTGGCTAAGTAGGGTGTCCGTTCCCGGGGCTGAAGACCGGTTCGATAAACCGCTTTCGTGCGACCGGCGACGGTGGACCTGCCCGCGAGTGTCGCGCCAGGCCATGATTTCTTGTGCAGGTGCATGCAGGAACTTGCTCTGCCTTTGAAGAAGAGACGCCCTGACCAGCGCGATCGCCGCGCCGGGGTGGGAGAGGGATGCGTCTCATCGCGAAGACCAGGTCAGGCCGCGGGCTGTTGCTGTTCCTTAGTGTGGCGGTCTCCACCGGGCTGCTCTCCACACCTTCGAATGCGAGCGGCCGCGACTTCGCCTCCCGCGCTCACCTCCCTGACGTCAGATGTGAGGCGGGGCAGGCGCTTACCAGATCGCTTTCCTCGGGGTTGCCGCTAGTCGTGGGCAGCTGCGAGGGACTCGTAGCCGCTGCCGAACTGGGCGAAACAGGCGTCACGGCTTCAGGCGAGGCCGACTGCCTCGTCCCGGGCTTCGACGATCGGTGCGAGGCCTGGACCGCACCGCGCTACGACGGGCCTTGGGGAGGCTCCGACCACCCCGGGTTCGGCAGCTTCGACCGGCACACGACGGTCCTGGCCCATCCCACCGAGGATCTCGTGTTCGTCGCGGGCACCAATTTGCGCCCCGGCAACGACGGCGGTGACGCGGATTTCGTCGAGATGGCCTATCGCGCCTCGACCGGCCAGCCCGTCTGGACTTCGACATACGAGGGTTTCGAGGAGCGCACCCTCGCCTATCAAAGCTCCATCGGGCTCTCACCGGATGGTGAGACGCTCTACGCGATCGGCATCGCGGGCGAGCCTGGCGTCTACCAGTACGCCTCGGTCGTCGTGGCATTCGAGACCTCAACCGGCAAGCGCTTGTGGGACCGGCGGACACCCATCTCAGCCAAGGCGATAGAGACGGCCATGACGACCCTCGAGGACGGGACCATCGAGGAACGGGTCTACATCGTGGGCGGAGGCGGTGCCACGTCTCCAAGCGGGGCATCTGTCCCCGGCGGCGCTGTCTCCGCGCTCGATCCCGACGACGGCGGCGAGATCTGGACCTCCCGGTTCGCGGGGGAGACTCCGCAAGGGGCACGGTTCAACGAGCTCATCGTCGCCCCCGACGGGTCGGCCATCTACGCCGGCGGCGGGGAGCACGGAGCCGACATGCTGACGCAGAACTTCGTAACGGTCGGGTTCCGCGCGACCGACGGAGAGAGGCTGTGGGTGACGCGTGACGTGCGCACGCAGCCCACGAAGGGGAACAACGGGATCTCGGACATGGCGATCACGCCCGATGGGTCGCGCGTGCTGGTCACGGGGTTCGACTCGGTGACGAGCAATTCGCTCATCGTTGGCTCGACCAGCGCCATCCTCACGGTGGCGCATGACACCTCGACGGGGGAGCAGGCATGGCGCCACGCCTACGGCGGTCCCGTCGAGGGCGAGACGCACTTCTACTTCTCGCTCTTCCAGGGGATGATGGGTTTGAGCCCGGACGGCCGCACCGCAGTCGTGACCGCTGCGATAAACAGCCACAACGGCACCGGGACCGTCGCCTACGACGTCGCGACCGGGACACCTAAGTGGGGCGTCGAATCCGAGGATGCGATCCACGCCTATGTCGCCGTCAACTACCTCGGCTACTACCCAGCGGTCGTCGTGGGGAACGATCGCGCATACGTCTCCAACCGACGCGGCTTCGGTGTGTCGCAGTACCGGACCGTGACCATGGGGTACTCGCTCGGCACCGGAGTTCTGGACTGGACCGGCCGACTGGGGACCAACAGGACTCTGTTCGGAGGCAATGCGATCGCTGCCGACGGACAGCGGGTCTTCGTGACGACCGCGGACCAGCTGTACAGCGCGGGTTCTGGCCCGGATCCCGGACTCGACAGCACTGACATCCTGACGGTCGCTTACGATGCGTAGGCTGCGGCTCGTTCTGGTCGTCGTTGCCGTCCTGACGGCCGCCCTGCCCGCAGGCGCAGGACGTCCGGAGGATCCTGAACGGGCCCTCGTGCGGACCCAAGCCGCGGCGGCTGCACTTCAGGCCAGAACCGAAGCGATCCGCGCCGACCTCGATTCCGGAAGCTTCGAGCGAGCGGTTGGCCGCCTCGCCACGATGGCCGACGTTCAGGCGAGCTCGCCAGAAGCCGCCGCTCCACGGGCAGTCCCGGGCCTCCCGCCGGCGGTGGCGGTTCCGATCGCCCATCTGCTGGCTGCTGCCCGCGATGCCGCCGCCGGGATGAGAAGCGCGATCCGGACCGACCACGGCGCCAGCCTTGCCCGCAGCCGTCGCGCCGACCGGCTCGGTCAGCGGATCGCCCTTGCCCTCTCGCGTGGTGAGCGCTGGCCCGTGGAGAAGGCCCGCGCGCTCAAGGCCCAGGTGACGACCAGCGGAATCCTGCGGGCGGCCGCGACCGGCAGCCTCGGCATCGGCGCCGCGCTCGACCGGGCACTCCCCGCGCTACGTGCCGGTGCTGCGACGCTCCCAAGCCGGACCTCACCGGCGGCCGCTTGCGACGTCCTCGATCAGCGCCCGCTCCTGTGCGTGAACGGCACAGGGCCGAATGCGATCGACGCTGAGGCGATCATGGTGGTGGACCTGGGCGGCGACGATACCTACACGTCGTCCGCAGGCAGCGCCAGCAGCGCGCGCTGTGTCGATTTGCCCGACGATCGATCGTGTCAGGCCAGCCTCCTGATCGATGTCGATGGCGACGACACGTATGCGGTGGGTGGCGCGGTACGCCAGAACCACCTCGTGGCCGCCGGCTCCGCCCTCGTCGGTATCGGGATGCTGGTTGATGCTTCCGGTGACGACTCCTACATCGCCGATGTGCGAGGGCGGGACGGCAGGCTCGGCATCTCCTTCGTCTTCGGGTCGGCAGATACGGGTCTCGGGCTCCTTGCCGATCTCACCGGCGATGATCGCTACGAGGTCCTGGCCGAGCCGGGCGACACGTTCAACCCGTACACGCACGGCTCCTCTCTTACCGGTATGGGCACGCTCCTAGACTTCGACGGCGCCAACGTCTATCGCGCGATCGTTGACGGCGAGCAGACGCCGGAGGGCGAAGGGAAGTCAACACACGACTCTGTCATCTCGATGGGAAGCGGGGTCTTCGGCGGCGCGGCGATGCTGGACAGGACCGGATATGCCACGCTCGAGGCGCGGATCACCGCGACGGCCGGCGCACACAGCATGCACGCCACGCTGAACCCGATCGCACATGGGGTCGCGCTGATCGGCCAGGGGGCGCTGCTGACCGGCGCCGGCCCCACGACCTTCGATGCGATCGCGACCCGTGTGGCGACCGTATCGCTCCCGGGCCAATCCGCAGATCCCCCGAAGGACGAGCAAGGCCTCGAGCTGCCCGTCGCCACGATCTCCGGTGGCGCGTACGTGACCGCGCACGCCGTCTCCGCGGTCGGGTTCGCGGTCCTGGACGACCTGGGTGGTGATGATGCATATCGCACGATCGCGCGCAGCGAGCATCACCTCCTCGTGACGGCCGACGAGAGCTGCAGCTGCGACCGCGCGATCGCAACGCTGGACGTGACCGGAGAATCCGAGCTCGGCGGAACCGCTGCCGCGGGCGCGGGCGTATCCACGCAGGGATTGGGCTCGGCGATCATCGCCCCCGACGCCGGCGCGCTCCTGCACGATCACGGCGGCCAGGACGAGTACACGGGCCGCGCGCAGCTGGTGGTGACCGCGCGCGCGGAGAACCACCTGGGAGCGGGCGAGACACGGGCGGAGGCGTACCCGTATGCCTTCCCCGAGCTGAACGCGTTCGGACAGGGCCTGGGCTCCGACTTCGCGCCCGGGATCCTGCTCGACGATGGCGGGGACGATCGATATGAGCTTGCGGCCGACAGCAGCGCCGACGCGGTGGCCGACGGACCGGAGGCGGACTCCACGGCCGTCGGCGGTCTGGTTTCGGTCCACGGCCAGGGAGCCTCGTACTGGGATCCGGCGCAGGGCGCCCTGCTCGACCTCGGGGGCCGCGACACGTACGAGGCGCGAGCGATCTCGCGGACGACGGCTTCGCCGATCCCCCGCGCGTACGACGCGGGGCGGACGATGGGCGCCCAGGGATCGGTCGGCGGCGTATTGGCCGATCTGGACGACGCGCTGCCCGATACCTTCAGCGCCAACCCGGAACCGGGTCCTGGCGTAGGGATCCGAGGCGAGGGACCCGGCTGGGTGGACATCAGCAAGACGTTCCCGGGCTACGGGATCGCGCCGCTCCAGCCCGCCAAGCGAGACGTGTCCCTGGTCATGGACCCTGCGAACTCGGCTTCGGCGAACGAAGGCCTGGTGCCGTTCCGGGCACGACTCACCGAAAGAGGGTCCGGACTTCCCGGCCAGGAGGTGACGTTCGACATCGAGTTCCGTTCGCCGACACTCGGGGGGGAGATGTGGACCCCGCATCGCTTCGCCGCCCACGGCATCACGGATGCCGACGGGTGGGCAACCGGCGTCCTTGACGTCGGAGAGTTCGTTGGCTATCACAGCGGCGCCGAAGGCATGATCGTGCGCGTCGCTGCCATGTTCCACGGCGATGGAGCACATCGCCCCGCGATGGCAACGGGCGCCTTGTCGGTTTCTCAGTAAAGCCGGCCCCGGCCGGGGACCGGAGTTCTGCCCAGTGCTCCGGGCTGGGCCTGTGAAAGTGAGCCGCCCTCAGTGTCTCTGGACGCTCCACGTCCAGAGTCCCGATCATTGGGGTGTTCGGTCTTGTACCTGCTTGCCTTGGTGCAAACCATTTGCAAACGAACCACGCGGACTTCGGCGGCACGGGACGGACTTCGGCGCACGAAGCCCGGACAGGACGGCACGGAACGGCACCAGACGGAGGGGGCGGCACGGGACCACCGGACTCATAACCCAGAGCTGGTTCAAATCCAGCCCGCGGAACGAAATCGCTAGTCAGAAGGGGTGTCGGAGGATTCCGGCGCCCTTCGCCGTATCTGCAAACAGAAACGGCGCAACCTTCGTGAGGCTTCCGGGGTAGCCGTCCGGTTTTGTCCGTTTACACGCAGGACTAAGCATCGAGAACGTCGAAACGATTGTCGTAAGAGACGCCCGTCAGATGCGCCCCGTCAAGAGATCGGAAAAGGGAGATCTTGACGTCGGTGGCCCGACACTGGCCTTGGCGTTCATCCGCCGTGGCCTGGTCGACGAATATCGGCTTCTCGTCCACCCGGTCATCCTAGGAGCCGGCACGCCCTTCTTCCCGAAGCTCGAGACCTCGATCCGCCTCCGGCAGACGGGGACCCGGACCTTCGGCTCCGGAGTGATGTATCTGGGCTACGGCGCGGTATAGCAAGCGCGGCTGAGTTGTGTCCGGAAACTCGGACCGTGTGTCTTTGTCCTGAAATCAGGACTGTGATACCATGTCCACAAATGAAGACACAAACCCAACGCCAGACCGAGGAGGCGCCGTTCCGCGTCTACACGCCCGCCGCGCTCGGCACGGCGCTTCGCCATTACCGCCGGCAGGCTGGCCTCTCTCAGGCTGAGCTAGCCGAGCGGACCGGCCTGAACCGAACCTACCTCTCGGCTCTCGAGCAGGGGAAGGGGACCGAGCAGGTCAGGCGTCTTCTGCGGGTTCTCAAGCAGCTCGGGGTCCGTGTGACCCTGGAGAGGGCGGATTGGTAATGGCCGATGACCTCGCCATCTGGCTCTACGGGACACGGGTCGCCGTGATCGAACAGGAACGCGGACGGCTTCGCCTCACCTACACGGCCGATGCGCTCGCCAGGTTCGAGCTCGGTGTGCCGCTGCTCTCCCTGTCGCTCCCGCTGACTCCGGAACGATACGGTCACGGGCTCGTGCGACCCTTTCTCGACGGCCTGCTGCCAGAGGGCGAGTCGCGCCAGACGATCGCCAGCGACTTCGACCTGCTCGCGGAGGACACGTACGGACTGATTCGAGCCGTTGGCCGCGACTGCGCCGGGGCAATCGTCATCCAGCCGGGAAGCGAACCGGCGCCACCCGTGCCGACGACGCTCACCGCCGAGCCGCTCCGCGAGACGGAGATTGCGGAGTTGGTGGCCAATCTGCGGAGCGCACCGCTCGGGGTCGGTGGTCGGGTCCGAATCTCATTGGCCGGCGTGCAGGAGAAACTACTCCTGACCCGCATGCCCGACGGCCGGTGGGGACGCCCGGTCGACGGGACTCCCTCGACCCACATACTCAAGCCCGAGATCGACCGCTTCCCGAACACGGTGGAGAACGAGGCGTTCTGCATGCGGCTCGCCCAAAATCTCGGACTCGAGACTCCGATGGTGGAGACGACCACGATCGGCGGACGGCGACTCATCGTCGTCGAGCGCTACGACCGGATCGTCCAACCGAACGGATCGGTCGAGCGAGTCCATCAGGAGGATTTCTGCCAGGCGACCGGGATCCTCCCGGTCAAGAAGTACGAGGAGGATGGCGGTCCTTCTCTACGTCGGGTAGCGGAGATTCTCCAAGCGACCACCGCCTCTGATTCCCTGGAGACGCTCCTGCGGGCCGTCTCCCTCAACGTCGTTATTGGCAACGGTGATGCCCACGGCAAGAACTTCTCGCTCCTGCATGATCTTTCGTCGGGAGCGCTCCGGCTCGCACCCCTCTACGATCTCGTCTCGACCCTCGTCTATGGAGACGACCGGCTCGCAATGTATGTCGACAACGTCCACCGGAGCAACAAGGTGACCGCGGAGCGGATCGTCAACGAGGCCGCCGCCTGGGGACTTGCTAGGCCGCGGGCCGTCGAGATCATCGACGATCTCCTCGACCGGATCCCGGATGCGGCGGAAGCAGCTCGCGAGGAGACCGAAGGATTGCCCCCCGAGATCCCGAAGGTCATCACCGTGCAACTCCGTCAGCTGCGTGAGGCCGTTGGCGGGGCAGGCAATGTATCGACCGTGACTGTGTCGTGAGGCTCAATCGGTGAAGTCACCGGACTCATAACCCAGAGGTCGCTGGTTCAAATCCACCCCGCGCAACAGACCTTTTCCTCGTCACGTTCGCACCGGGGTTTGCCCGGCCCTCCGAAAAGCCGTTGCTGGTACGCTTCGAAACCGACGGTAAGAGGGAGCTGCCCATGCCTCTGTTCATGGACCGACACGACCTGGCCGGGGCGACGGCCGAGGACATCGCGATGGCTCACATTCGCGATGTGGAGACCCAGGACAAGTTCGGTGTGCGGTACGTCTCGTACTGGTTCGACTACGAACGACAGGCCGCCTTCTGTCTCGTTGACTCTCCCAGTCCGGAGGTCGCTGAAACGGTTCACCGTGAGTCCCACGGGCTCCTAGCGAACGAGATCATCGAGGTGAAACCCGAGCAGGTACGGGCGTATCTCGGAAGGGCCCGGGACGCCCCACTTGGCGAGCCGTACGTGGAGACGGCCTTTCGCAGCATCCTCTTCACGGACATCGAGGGCTCAACGGCGCTCACGCAGCGGCTCGGGGATGCCAAGGCGATGCAAGTGCTTCGCCGGCACGACGACATCGTTCGGGAGGCCCTCCGAGAAGCCGAGGGAAACGAGGTGAAGCACACCGGCGACGGCATCATGGCGTCGTTCACCTCGGCGAGCCGCGCAGTTGGATGTGCCGTCGCCATTCAGGAACAGCTCGCGGATCACAACTCGAGACAGAGCGAGGAAGCGTTTTCCGTGCGGATCGGCCTCTCTGCCGGCGAGCCGGTCACGGATTCTGGCGACCTGTTCGGCGCGTGCGTTCAGCTCGCAGCCCGGTTGTGTGCCCACGCGGAGCCGGGTGGCATCCTCGCGTCGACCGCCGTGCGGGACCTCTCGATCGGGAAAGGATTCGTCTTCATCGACCAGGGCGAGGTGGCTCTGCGAGGATTCGAGGAACCGGTTCGCCCGTACACGGTGCAGTGGAGCATGGAGGCGGGCCGCGGAGTCTGAGAAAAAGAGCCGTCCCCCGAAGAGGCCCCGCCGATGCGGGGCCCCTTGTCGGGTGCTCCTGTTCCTCTCCTAGCTTTGCTTGATGTACTAACGGGTACAAGCTACGGTCCTGGTATTGGGCTCGCGGATCGACCAGATCAGGGTCGCGGCCCCCGTCGGAGGGAGGCTGCTGTGCCAAGAGCTCGATCCTTGCTCGTTCTAGTGTTGCTTGTTGCGGCCGGGAGCCTCCCTAGCGCAACCTCGGCGACGGCCGCTTTCCCAGGCGCGAACGGGAAGATCGCGTACACGGAGTGTTGCTCGGGCGGCGAAGAGGTCTTCGGCATGAACGCCGACGGAACGAGCCCGACGAATCTTTCCAACGATCTACCAGAAGACGACTACGACCCTGCGTGGTCTGCCGACGGAACCAAGATCGCATTCGGGAAGTGCTGCGCGGGCGGCGAAGATCTACACGATGAACGCCAATGGCAGTAGCCAGTCGAACGTGTCCAACAGCCCCTCGACGAACGAGCGAGCGCCCGCCTGGTCTCCGGATGGCACCAAGATCGTGTTCGCGACCGACCGCGACGGTCCGCCGACCGTGAGCTTCGAGATCTACGTGATGAACGCGACCGGGACCAGCCCGATGAACCTCACCAACGATGCTGCGAACGACTCCACGCCGGCGTGGTCTCCAGATGGGACCAAGATCGCGTTTACGAAGGAGCTCACCGGGGGTGACACCGAGGTCTTTGTGATGAACGCCAACGGCACCAGCCCGACGAACCTCACCAACGACCCCGCCGCCGATGACGGTGAGCCCAACTGGTCCCCTGACGGGACCAAGATCGCCTTTGCCAAACAGACCAGCGGGGGTACCACCGAGATCTATGTGATGAATGCAAACGGCACGGGAATATCCTCGAACTTAACCCTCAACGCCGCGAACGATTCTGCACCTGCCTGGTCACCGGACGGGACCAAGATCGCGTTCGCCTCGAACCGGGACATGAACTCCGAGATCTACGTGATGAACGCCGACGGTACCAGCCCGGTGAACCGCACCAACGACCCTGATTCCCAGAGCACCCCCGATTGGCAGCCCATCCCAACTGCTCCTCCCCCTCCTGGCGTGCCTCTCTTCTGCCAGGGGCAGCAGGCCACCATCCAGGGGACGGCCGGCAATGACAACCTCGTGGGCACGACGGGAAACGACGTGATCGCCGCGGGCGCGGGTAACGATACGGTGAGCGGCGATGCGGGAGACGACCTGATCTGCCTGGATGAGGGAGAGGACAGCGCGTTCGCAGGCCCGGGCGCCGACGACGTGTTTGGTGGCTTGGGGAATGACGATCTGAGTGGCGACGAGGGGGATGACACCGTGAGGGGCCAGCAGGACAACGACGTCCTCCTCGGAAATGACGATGAAGACGTCCTCAGGGGAAACGGGGGGGACGACCTCCTTCACGGGAGAGCGGGAAACGACGATCTCAAGGGCAATTCGGGAGCCGACGAACTTCGGGGTAATGGGGGAGACGACGATCTCAAGGGTGGCCCTCCGCCGATCGGCGACGTCTGCATCGGTGGGGGCGGCATGGACACCATCTCAGGCTGTCCGTGACCGGCGGCGCCCGATAAGTTCGCCGCCCCGATCTGCAAGCGCCCGCGTGGTCGTGGTTTCTCCCTCACACCGGGCCCACGACCACCTTTCCCCTTGCGTGCCCTTCTTCCAGTTAGGCGATGGGGGCGGGGATCTCGGCGAACGCATAGCGCCGGTCGATCTCCGGGCGAACCTTGCCGGCCTCGATCAGCTGCGAAAGAAGCTCCAGATCCTCGGTGGTCAGGGGTGTCTAGAAAATTTGACATTGTGTCAATGTTGCTTTACTTCCTCCATGTCAAGTTTGTTTTACACAGGAGGGAGGATAAAGATGTCATTTGAAGAGAAAAACACCTGGATCTTCGGGGTGGTCTCGCTCGGCGCCTATGTCGCCTACGCGGTGACCATCCTGGGGCGAGCGGAGGGCGACCCCCTCACCGCGGTGCCGTATGTGGCGGCCATGCTGTGGGCCATCGGCGCGGCGATCGTCGCGGCGATCCTGGGCCGCATCGTTATCACGATCGCCGATCCCAAGGACGCCGACAAGAAGGACCAGCGCGACAAGGAGATCTACCGGTTCGGCGAATTCATCGGCCAGTCGTTCGTCGTCATCGGGGGAGTGGCCGCGCTCATCATGTCGATGGCCGAGCTGGACCCCTTCTGGATCGCCAACTCGCTCTACCTGACGTTCGTGTTGTCGGCGCTCCTTGGATCCGTGGCCAAGATCGTCGCCTACCGCCGAGGCTTCCAGAGATGGTAAAACCAACCAACGTCACCAACGCGATCCGGTCCATTCGATTCGCCCATGGAGAGATGACACAGGCGGACCTGGCGGATCGCATCGGCGTCACCCGCCAGACCGTCATCGCCATCGAGCAGGGCCGCTATTCGCCCTCCCTCGAGATGGCGTTTCAGATCGCCCGAGTGTTCGACGTCCCGCTCGACGAGGTGTTTCAGTATCCGGACAGCGAGGGGGAGACGGCATGAAGGCGATCGTTCAAGACACGTATGGCTCAGCAGATGTCCTGGAGTTCAGAGACGTCGAGACACCGGTGCCAGGGGATAGCGAGGTGTTGATCCGCGTTCATGCGGCCGGCGTCGACCCCGGTGTCTGGCACCTCATGACGGGCCTTCCGCGCATGATCCGCATCATGGGCTACGGCCTCCGGCGGCCCAAGGTTCGCGTTCGAGGCAGGGATGTCGCGGGCACGGTCGAGGCGGTCGGGAAGAAGGTCACCCAGTTCCAGTCCGGCGATGAGGTCTTCGGCACGTGCGAGGGATCTTTCGCGGAGCTCGCCACAGCTCGAGAGGACAGGATCGCGCCGAAGCCGAAGAATCTTACGTTCGAGCAGGCGGCGGTCGTGCCCATCTCCGCGATCACCGCCCTTCAAGCTCTTCGCGATTCGGGACGTGTCACGGCCGGAAAAAAGGTCTTGATCATCGGCGGGGCCGGAGGCGTCGGGGCCTTCGCGGTCCAGATGGCAAAGGCGTTCGGAGCGGAAGTCACCGCTGTGTGCAGCACCTCGAAGATCGATCTGGTCCGCTCGATCGGCGCTGACCACGTGATCGACTACACACGCGAGGACTTCGCGGACGGGACGCGGCAGTACGACGTCATCCTCGATACGGCCGGGAACCGATCGCTTTCGTACCTTCGTCGCGCCTTGACCCGGAGGGGCATCCTCGTCCTCATCGGTGGCGAGGGGGGCGGACGATGGCTGGGGGGCTTCGATCGACAGATCTTCCGCGCACCACTGCTGTCGATCTTCGTGAAACAAAAGCTGCGCATGCTGGCTTCGAAAGAGCGCAAGGAGGACCTCCTGGCGGTGAGCGAGCTGATCGAGGCCGGCCAGGTGACACCCGTGATCGACAGGACGTATCCCCTTGTCGAGGTCCCCCACGCCATCCGGTACCTCGAACAGGGCCACGCCCGAGGTAAGGTCGTCGTCACCGTCTGACCTGGCCGCACGAGCGAGGGTCGCGTATGGCGTCTTTTACGGAAGCGAGACGTACTGCCCGAGGAACGCTCGCGCCGACTGGGTGTCCAGGCGATAAACGACGTTCGTCGATCGGCACACCGCGTCTCCGGTGATCGTCGTTCCCGCGATGATGTTCGTCGATCCCAGGAAGTTCGGCCCCCCCGAGTCTCCGTAGCAGGTGCCGCCGTCTCCCTTCGAGGCGTTCATCGAGATGCGAAGCCACGAAGAGTTGGTCGAGTTCAGCGTTCCCGTCGCGACGCCTCGAACGTCGTTGTAAAGGTACTGGTGACCTCCGGGTTCGTTCGTGACCTCGTAGGCGCCATATCCGACCGAGGTGAATTTCTGGGAGCCGGACAGGTTCGAGAGAGAGCCTGCGGTCGGGAGGCGGGCCGGCGCGACACCCTTCACGGCCTTGTCGAACACGACGACGGCGATGTCGTGGGGATCGCTCTGCGACTGGTTGTAGAGGGGATCAGCGTGGAACGTGCCCACGTAGACCTTGTCACCGTCCTTGTACTCGGATGAGAACGTCACCCGCACCCTTGCCCCATCCTCGTCGCAATGGGCAGCGGTGAGGAAGACCGTTGGCGAGATCAGCGTGCCGGAGCAATAGATCCAGGTGCCATCCGAGTACACGGTCGGAGCCACCAGGCCACCCACATTGGGGTGCTTGTTTCCGTCGGGAGAGCCGTTCGTGATCGCTCCCGCCGGAACAGCGAAAGCGAGTGCCGCGAATATCGCTCCGATCGTGAGCAGTCGTCGAGTCAAGGTGCCAGCCCTCCCTGTCATTGGGCAGCAAGCGTACGACTGACCTTCTCGGGCGACAAGGGGGCGAAGGACTGGCGGTTTTCTTCGTCTCGGGGGCGCGGTAGGCTGGTGCCATGGCCAGTAAGGACAAAGGCGGCTCGAAGGCCGACAAGAAGTCGGCTCAGAAGAGCTTGAAGGAGAAGCGCAAGGACAAGAAGGCGCGGAAGTCCAAGTAGCTTCTTCGATTCGCCAGCACCTTGGAAGGGGCGCCGTGAGGCGCCCCTTCCGCATGAGTCGCTCAGTCTGCGGACTCGGCGGGAACCTCCGCCGTGAGGTGCTTCCGCCGGGCGATCATCGCGAGGAGCCCCGCGACAAAGACCAGCCCTGCCGCAGTTCCGGTCGCCGCTCCGCCCCCGGTCCGTTCCGGAACCCACCCGCAGGATGCGTCGAAGGGCGGAGCCGAGAGCGCGGTCCCCGGAACGACGTCACGAGCGCCACGGCCATCGAGCAGCAGCGCGATGACGGGCTCGGCCGCTTGGCCCATCGGGACCTGCAGGCTGCCGTCCTCGTTCTGGATGACTTGGATCCCGTGGAGCTCGAGCGCCGTCTTCGCCTGCACGGCTTGAGCTGGCGTCAGGAGGTACGCGCATGGAGCCGGATACAGCGACTGAACCGCCGGGGCGTTCCCCGCGAGCGTGCCGTCCTCATCCTGCCCCGAGAAATACACGGGAACGTTCTGTGCGAGTCCCTCACCCTGCTTGCGGATCGGTGCGGTAGCCGTCGCCGTCATCACCTCGCCGCCTCGCTGACGCATGAACTGAAGCGTGCAGTCGAGAACGGTCCGATGGCTGGCCACGCGCCGACGGTTCGTTGCGGGGCCTGTCGGATCGAGAGCCTCGTCGCTGTTCGTGGGGTTGGTGGTGACCGCAGTCTCGACAAGGATCCCAACGCTGTGACGTAGCCCCATCGTGTTGCGCATGATCGCGTCGTCGTGGTCCCCGGCCGTCTGCTGCACGTCGAAGTCGCCGAGCGCGTCTCTCCCGTACTCGTCCGCCGTGTAGCCGGCAGCCTCGGAGCATGGTGCGAGGTGGTCGATAGCGAAGGACCGCCCGATGTCGTGGATCTGCTGCTCGACGTTCAGGTTGCGCGGCCAGAGGTAGAGGACCTCGTCGTCGTAGAGGAGTGGTGTTCCCGGACCGTACTCGTGAAGGTCGAGCGAGAGGTCGGGCTTCCAGTCACGCACGACCGCGGCGATCGTCTGAGCTTCCTCCGTCTTCAGCGGAAGGTGGTCGCGATTGATGTCGGTCCCGCGCGAGTTCCCTCGTGTGTTCGCCGCGCGACCGTCCGGGTTCGCGGTCGGGATGAACAGGAACGTCTGGGTGGCGAGCTGGTTGAGGAGCGCCGGGTCCGTCGTAAACGCCATGTCCCGGATCGTCTTGAGGCATGCCTCGCGGCCGGCCGGCTCGTTCCCGTGCTGGGTGCACGTGATCATCGTGGTCGGCTGCGATTGCGACGTCTCCAGAGAATGTGGCGCCGGGTTGCCGACCTTGACCAGGTGGAGCGGTCTGCCGAGCGCGGTCTGGCCGATGACGTCGATCGCGACTCGCTCAGAGAGCGCATCGACCTCCGACAGGAAGGTCAGCTCCTCCTCGTGCGTCGTCCAGGAGGTGCCGTTCCGCTGCTCGAATCCGGTCTGGGGCGGAGGTTCCTGGGACAGGGCCGGTCCGGCCAGCGCGGCAATCGCCGCCGTCGCCGCGAGGAAGACGCGAAGAGCTGGGTTGATCATGAGGTTTCCCGCCTAGAGACGAGTCGGCGCCGAGCAACGACTGATAACGGCAAGAGACTGAAGAAGGGGAACAGGCCGTCGGTTCCGAGGGGCTGGTCGGTGTCGGACTCACCGAGCTCCGGGGCGTCGTGGACGATCGAGTTCTCCAGGATGAACAGCCCGGAATACGTGAGGGAGTAGTCCTTCAGCCCGTACCGGTGGTCGTTCGCCTCCGTCGGCATGCCCAGACCGCCGCCCAGGATCCGGACCTTGCCGGCTCCCAGCGCGAGCTCCCCGACCGAGACCTGCGTCCCGCTGTCCGACGCCCCCGTGTTGTTGCCGGTCGTCCCGACGGTGTGTCCACCTGCAGCGGTCCACGCGGGTGTGGTCACGATCGTCATCGGAGAGGCGCTGTTGCCAATGCCGTGGCCGATCAGCGTGAACTCGGCGAGCTGACGAGCGTTGCCCCGAAGCCCCGCGGCCATCGGGTGGTTGAGGTCCGCGATGTTCGAGTATGGCTGGTAGACCTTGATGTCCTTGATTTCCGCAGCGGGAACCACGCCCATCTGACCGAGCAGGTGCAGCGCCCGGTCGGTGAGCACGAGGTTGCCGCCGCGCTCGACCCAGGCGCGGATGTTGGCGGCGTAGCTGGTCGTGTCATACGTCCGCCCCTCGGCATCGGCCGGTGCGAACACGTCCGCGATCACGAGGGTGTCGAGCCGGTCGAGGTATGCGGCGTCCGCCGTGATGTCGCCCGGAAGGACCCGCTCGAGACCGCCTTTCACGTACGCGGACTCGTTCTCAAAGAACGCCATGTTCGTGGCCGTGTACGGGCGCTGCACGATCGGTGTGCCGTTCTGGCTCGTGTCGTTGAACCCGGGTCCCGGCCCGTCCTCGTCGCTGTCGGTCACGGTGTCGGGGTTGTAGACGTATCCCACTGAACCCTTCGGATCGATCTGGAAATCGGCGAACTCCTCTTCCTGGTACATCGCATACGCCATGGCGGTCTTGATGATCGCTCGCGTCGCGTTGATGTAGTTCTCCTGCAGGAAGACGCCCCATGGGCGGCCGTACGGACGCCCGGTATCCGCGTGGTTGAGGGCGATCTCGTAGTCCATGCCGGTCACGCCGAGCTCGTTGGCCATGTAGTCGCCGAGGAAACCCGTGTCCGTGTAGCCGAGTGTGTCCCACACGGTCCCCCAGCGAGCGGGCTTGGTGGGGATGGTGTTCTTGGGCGCCCCGAAGTCTTCGAGGCCCTCGCCCCCATCGCCCCCCGTGAGCTCTTCCAGGGCGTTGGGCCCGCCGAGGAATAGGGTGTCGTCCATCACCGACTTCGTTCGCTCTGCGATCGCCATGAGCTGGCGATGCTTGATGGAGTCGAACTGGCCGGCCGGGTACATGATGTCTGCCCACGCGCGGGATTGACCCTCGCCGTGGACGTCCGCCCCGTAGGCCATCTTTCCGTCGATGCCGGCGTCGGCGACCTCGTGCATGAACCGGTGGCCGTACAGCATCTCGCTCTCCTCGAGCGGGTTCCGCGAGGTGTTGATCCAGCCGACGGTTGGCATCTGACGGTTGAGGTCGGTGTTCGCGTAGTTCTGGCGGGTGTAGAGGCTCCCGTACTCCGGAGCGAAGTGGTCGCCGCGCACCCATCCGTCGATGTTGAAGTCGATGAAGTAGACGGCCTCTTTTTTGAGGAGCTCTCGGACGCGGTAGGAGTGGAACACTGGGTCCTTGCCCGTCGTGGAGTCGTAGCCGGGGACGCCGTCCGAGATGTGACTGCCGTCCTCGGCGGCCAGCGCCAGGTCCTCGACGGCGCGAACGCCACCTTCGATACCGCCCTTCTCGTCCGCGTGAACCGAGAGAGAGAAGAGGAGCGTCTGCTTGCCCTCGTCCGGGACCTGATGGTCTGTGAGCTTCACGACGAGGATGTCGAAGCCGTCGCCGGTGTCGTCCCCGTCATAGGACCGGTTTCGGTCGGGGCCCATGCTGACGGCGTCGTCGCCGTACAGGCTGCGCAACGTGAACACCGAGACCCAGCGCGGGTAGCGCTGAGCGAGGTATTCGAGACCGTGCTGATACTCGCGGAAGCCGGTCTGCGGATCGGGCAGGTACTGGATGTACTCGGTGCTGCCGGCGGCCTCGGGGAACACACGACCACCACAAGCGGCGAGCGGAGGGCCACCCTTGTATCCGTCGGTGCAGACCGGCGAGGCGTTGGCGATCCCGCCTCCGGCCAGCACCGTTCCGACAACGAGCGCGATCGCGCCGAACTTCTTGATCGCCTTCACGTGAAAGACCTCCTCATCCGGGCCGACAGCTGCGAGCGGGGCGACTCGTCGCCTTGTCAGAAGGTTCGCCGGAGAGACCCTCTGGCCCTCTGTGCGCGTGCACAAAGGGTCAGGCAGGCCACCTAAGCGGGGCGGGGGTCGGGGCGGCAGGGCTGGCGGAGCGGCTGACCACAGGCCGGCTGCGGCTTCGCTCCCGCAGGGATCTCGATGTCCGCGACCGGCAGCACCAGTCTCGAGGGGTGGGCCGCGTCGTGGTAGAGCCCGACGCGAGCCGGCGTCGGGTCGAGCGCGAACGCCCACAGCTGCGGGAGCGTGGTCGGTGCTTCGATCCACAACCGGAGGCGCGACCCCGATCGGAACACGTGACCGAACGGGAAGATCTCGACCCGAGCTAAGGACGGCTCGGTGGGGGACAGCGGCTGGACGTCCTCGATCGTATGGGTCTGCAGGGGCAACAGGGCTGTCGATCCGTGGGGGTCGATGGCCCGCTGCTTGGCTCGCAGCCATCCCTGCTGGACGAAGACCTCCTGCCCGTCGGGCCGGATCTCGGTCAGCGTGACCTGCAGGTCGACGTTCGGCGCTGTGGCCGTGATCCACAGATCGGCGGATGCCGATCCCAGCATGCCCGTGTCCTCGGCGAACGGTTCGCTCGTGTAGCTCAGCGCGGCGCCGCGAGGGGGAACGACGTCGTCCCACATGTAGTTGTTGGGGAGAGAGGCGTGGCCATATGCAGCATTGCCGATCCCCTGGCTACCGGCTGCCGAATGCGCGTACTCATCAGGGGTAGCTGTGGCAGCTGAGGGAGGTTGCGCGGAGAGCTTCTCGCCGCTCTCCATGTACAGCGACTGGGGCTCGGCCTGGTCGCCCCACGAGGGGAGCGTCGTGCGCCAGCGAGGCTGGCCGCCTCCCTGCTCCCAGTAGACCGAGACAGGCGGCTCAGCGAGGTACGCCTCGCGGGTCGTCTTATCGCGAAGGACGTCACGCCCCTCGACGTGCGCCTCGAGGAAGCGGTCGAGCTGCTCCATCTGTGCAGCCTTGCGATACATGCTGTGGTCTCCGTTGGAGAGCACAGCGCGGTAGTCGATGCCCAGTTCCTCGAACTTCTGCAGCGAATGCGTCTGGCGAGAGCCGAGCTGCTCGTCCTGCCAGGAGAGCGCGACGTAGACGGGAACCTCGATACGGTCGAAGTCCGGATCGGGGCTCCGGTTGTCGAGCAGGGGCTCGTCGTACGGATGCTCCAGTGCCTGGACGAACGGGTTCGTCCGGGCGTTGCGGGCATGCTTGTCGAGGTTGCGGAGGCAGGTCTGGTCGCGGGCCGCGACGGCGTTCTGGTTGTCGAGGAAGCCGTAGCTGGGCTGGGCTATGAACGACCACAGCGAGGCGAACCCGTAGTTGAGGATGCCGCCCGGGAACCCGATATCGCGGTAGGCGTCCGCGAAGTAGTGACCGGGCGTGATCGCACTCAGATGCGGGGGCTGGGTCTCCGCGACGAAGAGCTGGGTGATGCCGGGGTAGGACTTGCCGATCATGCCGACGTTGCCGTTCGACCAGGTCTGACGGGCGATCCACTCGACCATCTCGAAGCCGTCGGGGCCTTCGGAAGGCTGGAAGAAGTCGAACACCCCTCCCGAGCAGCCGGTCCCGCGGACGCTGAGGCCGACGAACGCGTAGCCCCGAGGGAGATACCTGGCCGCGTAGCTGCTGTCGGGGTTCCTCCCGGCGTCGTAGCCGTCGTAGGTGAGGAGCGTGGGATGGGTCTGCTGGTCCGCGGGCCGGACGACCTCGAAGGCCAGTTGCACGCCGTCCCGAACCGTCAGGTAGCCGGTCTCGCGGATGGCGGCAACGCCGCCGACGGTCTCGTTGGCGGTCGAGAGGAATTCATGGGTCGCCTGATGCCCGCGTGCCGCGTCGATGGCGAACCCGGGAGCCTCGGCAGGAATCTCCTGGTCGACGCAGGGGGCCGGCTCCGGCGCGGGGTCATCACGAGTGTCGACCGCGATGCCGCACACCTCCTCGACGACCGGGACCTTCAGCACGGAGCGGCCGTCGACGTAGACGGTGCCCGTGTAGCCGTTGCCGGCCGGGATCCCCGTCGAGTCACGGCCCCCGAGCACCAAGCGCAGCTTCGATCCCGGAGTGAGGGTCTTGTCGAACGGGTACGTCCGCACGCGATACGGAACGGGGTAGCCGGGGGTGACCTCATGGCCGCGGTTCGGGTCCTCTTGGTGCTGCACCGAGAGGTACCCACGAGTCAGCGTCCGCGGCGTCCCACCACCCGGGGGAACCTCCTGCAGAGCGACCGCCAGGTGCGCGTCGGGACGGTCGATGGAGATCGTTGCGTCGAGGAACGCCTGTCCCGACAGGTGAAGTCCGTTCTCGAGCACCGGGGTGTCCCACGTGAGCGATTCCGTTTCCAGGTAGGTCCTCGTCGCGCCTGGCGCTGCCGGTTCTCCGAGACCTGACGCCCCGAGCGGCAGGGCCTGTGCGGTCCCCATCCCTCGGAACGACTCGACCGCTCGCCACGTGTTGTTCTCGTCCTGAACCTGCACCGGCGGCCAGCTCTCGATCCTGGTGTCGAGACCGAGCAGTTCGTGGTCGAGCCAGGCGTGCACGGACTGGTACCAGTCGTCCCGGGCCCACTGCCCGGGTGCGTCGTACGGGTAGAAGTGCGCCCATTGTCCGAAGATCGCGCGCTTGAAGCCCGACAGCTCGTCGTACCAGCCGTCGATATCGATGGGTGCGACCGTGAAGTCGCTCAGGCCCTGGACGTAGAGAACGCTCGCGTCGATGTTCTCGACGCCGTACCGGAAGTTCCGCTCGGCCCAGTAGGTCGTCTCGTCACCGGTGAGATCCGCGGCCGAGGTGAAGTTCTCCGGCTGACACGCCACTTTCTGGGCCAGCCGAGTCCGATCGCTCGGGACGTCCGCCGTCTCCGGGGCGTAGACCGCGGCCGAGACGAGACCGTTCGCGCCGACGGCGACTCCGTCGAAGAACGCCACGTCGTAGAGACTGGAGATTCCGGCCACGGCGATCATCGTCTCCAGGCCTTCGGGACGCAGGACCGCGCCGGCGTTCTGGGTCTCCGCGTCGTAGGACTTGCCGTAGCTGGCGACCTTCCCGTTCGACCAGGGCTGCGCGGCGAAGTGCTCCACCAGCGTCTTGAAGTCCTTGGCCTGATGAGGGCCGTCCTGCTCCAGGCATCCGCCCGAGTCGCCTGTGCCCCGGACGCTCGTGAGCACCACCGTGTACCCCTTGGGCGTGAATCGGTCGACGAGGTCCATCGATCTCGTTCCGGGGTTCGGCGCGGCGGCGTAGTAGGGGGAGTGCACCAGGATGACCGGGGTCTTCCAGGTCGGATCGCTGCTCGTGTCGGGGCGAAAGACCCTGGCGGAGAGGGCGACGCCGTCGTGGGCGGTGACCTCGACCCACTCTGGGGTCGTGGCCTTCGGGAATCGGTCCTGGGTCAGACCCGCGGGTGCAAAGACCAGGGGGTCGTCGGGCGGGTCCGCGGCCTGGGCGGCGATGGACGAGCCCAGGCTCGTGACCAAGGCAAACGCAGTCGCGAGGACGAGAAGTCGAAGTCGAGCGAGGGGACGGGAGGGCATCGAGTATTCAGTTCGACGCGGGGTGACCCGAACCCTCTCTAAGGACGCTTAGAGCTCGGTCTGCCAGAGGAGCTGGCCGTTCCCTCCGAAGGCCGCGAGGTACAGGTTCGTGTTCCAGAAGCAGCCGTGGTTCCCGCAGGTGCGGTCGGTCGCGTAGGCCGTCACCACGGCCTCGGTGGTCCCGTCGCCGTCCACGTCCGCGTGGCTCCAGTCGAGCACGTGGCCGTAGACCGAGTCGGGCTCCACGATGCCGCGCCAGGAGGGTTCCATTGTCAGCCCGTTCAGCACCTGGAACTCTGCCCGGTCCGAGTCATAGTCGGTCTCGAAGAGATCGTCGCCCGGCTCGTCGTCCAAGTTGCCCTCGGTAAGGCTCCACATCAGGGACTCGCTGGCCGGGTCGGTCAGCCCCCAGAGTGCGCTGCCGGTCTTCCCCTCAACGGCCGAGGCCTCGAACCTGATGGTCTCGCAGGGCCACCCCTGCTCTTCGCAGCTGTATTCCTCCGCGCCGATGATCGGGTCGGGGTGCTCATCGCCGTTGAGGTCGAACCGGGTGGCGATGAACGGCCAGCCATAGGTGGTCTCGGTGCCCCTCACCGTGGGAGAGGCCGCGGTCCACAGACGCGCACCGGTCTTCCCGCTGCGACAGTCGATGTGCTCGGTGACCTCGTACTCGTCGGGAGAGGCGACGTAGTCGGAGAACACGGCGCAGATGTCCTCCCCGCCATCCCCGTCGAGATCGCCCACCGGGTCGGGAATCTCGGGATAGCCGAGCGACCCGAAGCCATGCTCATGGTTCCAGGAAGTGAAGGAGATCGGGTCGAAGACCCCGAAGTCCGTGTAGCCGTCGGTGAATGCATCGCGACGTCCGTCCCCGGTGTAGTCAAGGCCCTGATAGATCTCCCCGAAGCTCTCGAGGGCGATCACCTCATAGTCCGTGCGCGTGCCGTCGGTGAACCGAAGCCTCTCGGCGAAGTACCCACCGCCGGTGGGGAGGCTCGTGATGAAGACCGCCTCGTCGCTCTGGCCGGGCTCGCCGTCGGTCACGAGCGCCTGGGAGGAGGGCTCGTAGACCGCGGTCTCCGCGTCGAGCGTGGGCATGAGGGTCGTCAGCTCGGTTCCGTCATCTCCGTCGATAGTCACCACCGTCGGGTTCCCATAATCGCCCCAGGTGGTGATGGCGAGCTCGGCCCGCTCGTCGCCATCGGCCTGGACCGAACCGTTGATCTCGTGGAACGGGCCGGGTGGCTCGTAGGTCCAGAGCACTCCCCACCTGCCGACCAGGCCGAAGACGATTCGCTGGCCCAGCTCTCCCAGCCACTGGTGAGCGATCATCAGGACCTCGTTGCCGCCGCCCGCCGCGAAGTCGTCGATCAGGTAGCCCGCGAACCACGGTCCGCGCTTCATCTTCTTTCGCCAGAGGACGCCGTTCTCGTCGGCCGCGACGATGTAGCGTCGGGGCCCCACGAATTGCTCGAACAGGATCTCCTCGTCCGCGTCGCCGTCGAGGTCGGCGGCGATGAGGGCCTGTCCGTAGCCTCCCAGTCCGCTCGACTGTGCCCCCGCCACCTCCACGCTCTCTCCGCCCGCGAGCTCGATGGACGCCCGCAGGGCCCGGCGCTGCTGGGCCTGCGAGGCCCGCCCGGCGAGGATGTCGTCGCGACTCAGCGAGTCGGGGCGCTCGATGGAAGAAGGGCTGCCAGTCGCGGATGCGCCACCCGGTATCAGAAGAACGGCGAAGGTCGCGAGCGTGAGGCGGCGGACGAGCATGGCGGGACTCCCTCCCTGGGCGAATGTTCACTAGAAGAGTTCAGTCAGTGATAACGATCCCCCTTTGTGCAGATCGACAGAAGTGGCGTCTGGGGAGGGGAATCGCCCCTTTTGTCGCGGATCGGCATGTGGGCGGGGATCCGCAGCCATCGTTCGAGCGGCTAGGCTTCGCGCGTGCCTGCTGTGGGGATCTCCGTCGGAGGCCACATGTCGACCGTGGCCGACCTGGCCCGTCTCGCCGAGGACGGCGGCTACGAGAGCGTGTGGGTGGCCGAGACCGCTTACTCCGCGTTCGTGCAGGCGGCGCTGGTCTGTGACGCCACGAGCACCGTCAAGGTCGGCACGAACATCGCGCTCGCGTTCCCGCGCAGCCCGACCATCACCGCGATGACCGCTCGGGACCTGGCCGAGCTCTCGGGCGACCGGTTCATCCTGGGCCTCGGCTCCCAGGTGAAGCGGGTGAACGAGGAGCGCTTCTCGACCGAGTTCGAGCATCCCGCGCCGAAGATGGCGGAGTACGTCGAGGTCGTACGAGAGGTGCTGCGGACGTTCGGCGGGGAGAAGGTGAACCACGAGGGCCGCTTCTACAACGTCACCATGAACCCGTTCCCCGGCGCGGGACCGGTGGGAGACATTCCGATCTACATCGCGGCGGTCAACACCAAGATGGTCGAGGCTTCCGGCCGGGTCGCGGACGGCATGCTCGGTCACCCCCTGACCTCGCCGAAGTACATCACGGAGGTCGTGCGCCCGGCGCTGGAGTCTGGGGCGAAGGAGGCGGGCCGCGATCCCTCCGAGGTCAGCCTGACGAACAGCGTGATCCTCCAGCTCAATGATGATCGGGAGCGGGCCCGCTTCGAGGCCGCGATGCAGATCGCGTTCTACGCGACGACACGGACGTACACGCCCGTCCTCGCGCTCCACGGGTTCGACGACCGGGTGCCCGCGATCCGGGAGGCGTTCGGCAAGGGCGACCTTGCAGAGATGGCAAGTCTCGCGTTGCCGATGGTGGACACCTACGCGATCACCGGCCCGGAAGACGAGTGCCGGGCCCGCCTCGCGGAGTTCGACGGCATCATCGACCGTGTCGTGATCGGTGGGGCCTGGGTCGGCCCCGACCAGGAAGCGATCGCCGAGAACTACCGGCGGATCCTCCACACGTTCCGCCCCGCTGCTTAACCGCCGGCACGGCTCCAAGAGTTGGGCAACGCTTCACATCTCGTTCGGCGTCTGTTCAGGAGGCCTCGGTAGCGTCATCCGGAGGAGTGCGCGCCCGTGCCCACTCCACGATCGAGGAGGCCCGTGATGAAGCGACTGTTCGAGCGCGCGACGGGAATGAGCCGTCGAATACGCATGCATGTTCTCCTGGCGGCCACCGTGGCCGTAGCTCTCGTTGGGGCGGGAGCGGCCATCGGTCAGGCGCCGGTTCCCGCAGCTCCGTACCCCGCCGCGTTGGCTCACCAGCCCTCGCCTCTTCCTGACCGGATCATGCTCACGTGGACGGGAGACCCCGCTCACACCCAGGCGGTCTCGTGGCGAACGTCCTCGACGGTCGCGACGCCGCAGGCGCAGATCGCGCCCTCCGAAGGTGGGCCGCAATTCGTGGATGACGCAGTGACCCTTGCGGCGAACCGCACCACGCCAGTCCAGGCCGATCTCGGCTTCCCCAATCTCTTCCACACGGTGGAGTTCGCCGGACTGCAGCCGGAAACGCAGTACCTGTACCGCGTTGGCGACGGGGCGAACTGGAGCGAGTGGCTCGAGTTCACCACGGCGTCCGAGGATCCGGAGCCGTTCTCCTTCATCTACTTCGGGGACGCACAGAACGACATCCATGAGCACTGGTCCCGGGTGATCCGCCGTGCCTACTCCGACCGCCCGGAGGCGGAGCTCATCGTGCATGCCGGCGACCTGGTCAACACCTCCACCAGCGATCAGGAGTGGGGAGAGTGGTTCTGGGCGGGTGGATGGATCGACGGCATGGTTCCGAGCATCGGGACACCCGGCAACCACGAGTACGCCGGCGCCGTCCTCACGCCGTACTGGCGGGCCCAGTTCGCGTTCCCCGACAATGGTCCGCAGGGGACCGGTCCGGTCTATGAGGCGCTGAAGGGCACCGTGTACTACGTCGACTACCAGGGCGTCCGGTTCGTGTCGCTGAACTCGAACTCGGTCGGAGGTGCCGGACAGACCCAGGAGTGGTGGGACGTGCAGGCGCAGTGGCTCGACCAGGTCCTCACGGACAATCCCAACAGGTGGACTGTCCTGACGTTCCACCACCCGGTGTTCTCGACGGCGTCGGGCCGGGACAACCCGGCCCTGCGGGCGGCGTGGCGCCCCATCATCGAGAAGCACAACGTCGACCTCGTCCTCCAGGGCCACGATCACAGCTACGGGCGGGGAAACGTTCCGACCGGTGCGTCGACCGAGTCGGACACCACCGTCTACGTGGTGTCGGTTTCGGGCCCGAAGATGTACGAGGTCTCGGACGAGACCTGGACCGCCAATGGTGCCGAGCCGAAGAAGCTCGGTCAGAACCTGCAGCTCTACCAGCTGGTGGACGTGTTCCGGGAGATGGATGCGGACGGTGGTGTCCGCGACGTCCTTCGCTACGAGGCGAGAACCGCGACCGGCGAGCCCTACGACCTTTTCGAGATCCGCAAGGGCCCGAACGGCCACAAAAAGATCATCGAAGTGAGTCACGACGAGAGCGAGAATGCCCATGCGGAGGCCCACGAGCTGGGCCACGGGCACTCGCACTAGCCGCAGTCGGTCCATTTCCGAGACGAGAGGGGCGCCAATCGGCGTCCCTCTCGTGTGTTGTGCGGGGAATCAGGTGCGGGGAGCGTCCCCCGTCGACTGACGCAACGGGGGAGGGGCCGGAATCTCCTCCGTCCCTGGGGGCGGGGGGATGGCGGCGAGGGCCGCGGCCTTCTTCTTCTCCTCGTCCTTGCGGTCCTGCTCCGCGCGCTCTGCGGCAAGCCGCGTTCGCTCCTCCTCGAGGTCCGGGATCCGTTGCGATCCCTCGACATACGCTTTGAGCTCGTCGCCCTCGAGCGTCTCGCGCACCATGAGTAGCTGCGAGAGCCGGCCCAACATGTCCTTCTGGCTCTCGAGGATGCCCCTCGCTCGCGCCTCCTCCTCTTTCAGGATGCGTGTGACCTCACTGTCGATCACCTTTGCGGTGTCCTCCGAGATGTCCGCGCGCGCGCCCGGGTACAGGGCCTGGCCGTCGGCGCCTCGGAATCCGGCCGGCCCGAAGGAGACCGGTCCGAGCTTGTCGCTCATCCCCAGCTCCGACACCATCGCTCGCGCGATGCGCGTGGCGTTCTCGAGATCGTTGTGCGCGCCGCTCGAAGCTTGCCCGAACATGACCTCCTCCGCCGCCCGGCCACCCATGGCGAACGCCATCGTGTTTCGAAGCTGTGGCTCGGTCGAGATGTACCGGTCCTCGAGCGGCCGCAGCATGGTCATCCCGAGGGCCGCCGTGCCGCGCGGGATGATGCTGACGCGGTGCAGCGGGTCGGCGTCGGGGACCGCGAGCGCGACCAGGGCGTGGCCCATCTCGTGCACGGCGGTGATCTCTCGCTCGCGATCGCTCATCACCCGGCTCTTCCGCTCCAGCCCCACCGAGACGCGGTCGATCGCTTCCTCCAGCTCGGCCTCGTCGACGGAGTCCTTCTCCCGTCGAGCGGCGAGCAAAGCCGCCTCGTTGATGACGTTGGCCAGATCCGCTCCGGTGAAGCCAGGTGTCCGCGAGGCGATCACGTGGAGGTCGACATCTTCCCCGAGCGCAACCCCCCGCGCGTGAACCTTGAGGATCGCCTCGCGCCCCTTCAGGTCCGCACGATCGACCACGACCTGGCGATCGAAGCGACCCGGCCGCAGGAGGGCGGGGTCGAGAACGTCCGGGCGGTTCGTAGATCCCATGATGATCACGCCCTTCGACGTGTCGAACCCGTCCATCTCCACCAGGAGCTGGTTCAGCGTTTGCTCGCGCTCGTCGTGGGAGCCCATCCCGGCGCCGAGGGCCCCAGCGCGCGTCTTGCCGATGGTGTCGAGCTCGTCGAGGAACACGAGGCACGGGGCCTTCTCCTTCGCCTGCTGGAACAGCTCTCGGACCCTGGCCGCGCCGAGACCGACGAACATCTCGACGAACTCCGAGCCGGACATGAAGAAGAACGGAACCTTGGCCTCGCCGGCGACGGCGCGAGCGAGCAGCGTCTTTCCGCAACCCGGGGGCCCGAGCAGCAGCACGCCCTTCGGGATTCGGCCGCCGAGGCGCTGGTACTTCTTCGGGTTCTCCAGGAACGCGACGATCTCCTTGAGCTCTTCGACCGCCTCGTCAACTCCGGCGACGTCGTCGAACGTCGTCTTGAGGTCCTTGCGGTCGTAGATCTTCACGCCGCGTTTGCCGAGGTTGAGTGCGGCGCCCGCACCGCCACCGGCCATGCGCCGGAAGACGAACCCCCAGATCGCGACGAGGATCAGGATCGGCAGGATCCAGGAGAACAGGAAGTTGGAGAGCGCGCTCGGCTGCTGACCGGAGAACTCGACGCCCTGCTCTCGCAGAAGGATCAGGAGCTCCTGCTCATCGACACCGGGCGGCCGGGTGGCGACGAAGTCGATCGTGGTGTCGTCGTCCGAGGAGACGTCACCCTCGATCCCCGTCTCCGAGATGCCAACTGTTTGGACCTCGCCGCCCTCGACCCGGTCGAGGAACTCCGAATAGGCGATCTCCTCCGGCTGCGGGACGAAGGCCATCTGGAGGAACCACAGGGCGAGGATCCCGAGCAGGACGTAGCCCAGCGTGAAGCGCCAGCGGCGCTTGTCGCCACCGCCGCCGAAGTCGAATCCCTGCCACCGGCCTCGCTTGTTTTCGTTGTCTGACATATGGACTCTCCGAACGAAAGGAAGGAGACCTATGTTCCCACACGGAGCGTTATCCTGACCCGGATGAGCGAATCGGGCACCACGACCGAGGGGCGCCGCCTGGAGGAGCGTTTCGAGCGTGACGCGCTTCCCCTCATGCCGGAGCTCTATGCGGGCGCGATGCGCCTGACGCGAAATCCCTCGGATGCCGAGGATCTCCTCCAGGAGGCATACCTGCGTGCGTTTCGCGGCTTCGGCTCCTTCAAGGAGGGGACCAACCTCCGTGCCTGGCTGTACCGGATCCTCACGAACGCCTACATCAACACCTATCGCAAGCGACAGCGGGAGCCGCAGACGATCTCCGCGGACGACACACCCGAGTGGTACCTCTACGACCAGCTTGCCGAGGGCGGTCGTGAACCCTCCGCCGAGACCGAGGTCCTCGAGTCGCTTCCCGACGCCGAGGTTCAAGATGCGCTGGCCGAGCTTCCGGAGCAGTTCCGCATGGCCGTGCTCCTCGCAGACGTCGAGGGGTTCTCCTACAAGGAGATAGCGGAGATCCTCGAGATCCCCATCGGCACCGTGATGTCGCGGCTCCATCGGGGAAGAAGAGCGCTCGAGAAACGGTTGTGGAGTGTTGTGAGAGAGCGAGGGCTGGTGAAGTGATGGACTGCGACGACGCTCTCGTCGAGATCGAGTCCTATCTCGACGGCGAGCTCGGTCAGGACCTGCGCCGTGAGGTCGAGAGCCACCTCTCCGGCTGCTCGCACTGCTTCGAGCGGGGGGAGTTCCGCAAGAAGCTCAGGGAGATCGTCCGTCAGAAGTGCTCCGCCGTCGGCGAGCTCCCGCCCGCGGTGGCGGATCGGATCCGGGCCGCCATAATCCCCGGCCCCTGATCACACCGATTTCTCGAAACCATCCCGGCCTGGGCGACGTATACCCCGCAAGGGGGGATGGACATGAAAGCCACGAAGCCGGGCCGCTTGCCCCGGCCATCTCGGGCAACCGAAGGCGAAGAGCGTGAGTGCGCCAAGAGCGATTGTTCGACCAAGCTGTCTCGGTACAACTCCCGGGATCGCTGCTGGCAGCACTCGGACATCGTGTTCCCCAACTACCGGGGACGCCGCCTTGCGCCGGACGCTCACTGAGCCGGCCCAAGACGGCCAAGCCGACCCAACCGGACCTGGCCCCGAAAGGCCCCGTGAGGCGTATACTCCCCGAGCCAGGGGGTTGGTTCGCGAGCCCGCCGCCCCCCAAGAGGAGGGAGCTACACATGGCGCAGCACAGTGGCGCCGAGTACCTGAAGACCGCCGAGGTTGCCGACATCCTTCACGTCTCTCCGAAGACGGTGACGCGCTGGGCGAAGGACGGGAAGCTGCCTCACTCGCGCACGCTTGGTGGCCATCGCCGCTTTCCGGCGGGATCGATCCGCAAGATGGCCGAGGGTCTCATCCAGGTCGGACAGGGCGAGTAGGTCCGTCGGCCGACCGTGGCCGACGAGGTTCGGTACGAGGTTCGAGATCCGGCCGCCTGGCTGATCATCGACCGCCAGGAGCGCCGCAACGCCCTCAGTCCCGTCGTGATCCAAGCGTTGATCGACGGGCTCGCTCGCGCGGCAAAGGATGATGCGGTCCGGGCCGTGATCATCACCGGCGCCGGCGACCGCGCCTTCTGTGCTGGTGGTGACATCGGGGGCTTCCAGCAAGCAGCCGAGGATCAGGACGTGGAGTCCGCTCCCGCGGCGATCGCGCGTTTGCTCGACGCGGTGTGGTGGCATCCGAAACCGACGCTCGCCCGGGTGAACGGGAAGGCGCTCGGTGGGGGGTTCGGTCTCATGCTTGCCTGCGACCTGGCGGTCGCGACGGACGACGTCGAGGTCGGAACACCGGAGATCGATATCGGGCTGTGGCCACACGTCATCACGGCGGTCATCCAGCGTCGTCTCCCTCGTGCGATCGCGCTCGAGCTCATGCTGACGGGTCGCCGGATACCTGCCGAGGAGGCCGCGCGCTGGGGTCTCGTGAACCGTGTGGTCCCTCGCTCAGAGCTCGACGGGGCGGTCACGACTCTGGTCGAGCAGATCGCCTCCAAGAGCCCACATGTTCTTCGGCTGGGCAAGCGCTCGTTCGCGGGGGCTGAGGACAAGCCGTGGGGCGTCGCGATCAACCATCTCAAGGAGCGGCTCGCGGAGAACCTCCAATCGGAGGATCTGATCGAAGGAGTCTCAGCGTTCCTGCAGAAGCGGAAGCCCGATTGGAAGGGGCGTTAGCCGGCGGGAGCGACCTTGTCGGGGATCGCTTCGACGGCGATCGCGAGCCAGGCCTGCTCCGCCTTCTTCTGCTTTCTCGCGCCGAGCAAGCCACCTGACATCGCACCACCTGCCGTGCCGCGGCTGTGCACGTCCAGGGAAACGCCGGTGCCACCGGTGCTGCCCGCGGTTGCGACGGTGATCCGCATCGGCATCTTCATCTTGTCGCGAAAGCCACCCGCGAGGTAGGCCTTCCCCACGCTTCCTCCGAGGTCCATGACCAACCGGCCCTCCTGGTTCTCGACGGTCACTCCCCCTTGGGCGTTCAGCGCCGCCTCGACGGCGGCACGAACGTCCGGCTCGCTGGTTGACGTTTGCGTCTGCGCGGCGGCCATGTTCGCAGCGTACCAGGGGCTTGGAGAGCGGGCTAGACTCCCCAGGCGGGCCCGGGCAGGCATCGGAGGACGGCTTCCGGCGAAGGGCCCCGAGGAGGTGGCCATCGTGGCCGACCCCAGCGCGTCGTCAGACGCCGACACACCCAAGCGCACGCCCACCCTGAGCTACACCGGTCCCGACCTGCGAGGGCGCGCCGAGGAGCTTCGCGAAAAGCGCGACGCGGCCCGCGGGATGGGCGGCTCAGAACGTATCGAGAAACAGCACGCACAGGGCAAGCTCACCGTTCGTGAGCGGCTCGACATCCTGTTCGACCCGGACACGTTCAGGGAGCTCGGGCTGTTGGGCCATCATCAGTCCTCGTCGCCCGCGATGCAGGGAAAGTTCACCCCCGCCGACGGCTGCATCACCGGGATCGGCACGATCGAGGGCCGCCGCGTGGCGGTCATCGCCTACGACTTCACCGTCATGGCAGGCTCCATCGGAATGGTCGGGGAGCTCAAGGCCACGAGGATGCGCGAGCTCGCCCTCCGTGAGCGTATCCCCGTCGTCTGGCTCATCGACTCGGCGGGAGCTCGCATCCAGGAGGCAACCGGATCGATGTTCGCCCGGACCGGTGACCTGTTCCGGGAGCAGGTCCACATGAGCGGAGTGGTGCCCCAGGTGGCGGCGATGATGGGCCCGGGCGCGGCGGGTACCGCCTACATCCCTGGGCTCTCGGACTTCGTCCCGATGGTCAAGGGGACCTCGCACATGGCGCTCGGAGGTCCGCCGCTCGTCAAGGCGGCGGTCGGCGAGGACGTAACGGCGGAGGAGATGGGCGGCTCGCAGGTGCACACGAAGGTGTCCGGCGTTGCGGACCTCGAGGTGGAGAACGACGAGGAATGTCTGCGCGTGGTGCGGAAGTACCTGGGCTACTTCCCTTCATCCAACCTCGATCCGCCTCCGGAGGTGGAGGCGGTTGACCCCGCCGGTCGTCGCTGTGATGCGCTGTTCGACATCGTCCCGGCGAACCCACGCCAGGCCTACGACATGAGGAAGGTCATCACCGAGCTGGTGGACGACGGCGACTTCTTTCCGATGAAGCCCGAATGGGCGAAGAACCTCGTCACGGGGTTTGGGAGGTTCGGCGGGAGAACAGCCGGCATCGTCGCCAACCAGCCGATGTTTCTCGGCGGCGCGCTCGACGTCAATGCGGCGGACAAGGCCGCGCGATTCGTCTGGCTGTGCGACGCCTTCCACATCCCACTCGTGTTCTTGATGGACTGCCCCGGATTCCTGGTGGGCTCCGCGGTTGAGAAGCAGGGGATCATCCGGCACGGCGCCAAGATGCTGTACGCGGTCGCTGAGGCGACCGTACCGAAGCTGACCGTGGTGCTGCGGAAGGGGTACGGCGCGGGCTACTACGTGATGAACGGACGCGCCTTCGAGCCGGACCTGATCGTCGGCTGGCCGACAGCGGAGATCTCCGTCATGGGCCCGGAAGGTGCGGTCAACATCATCTTCCGCAAGCAGATCGAGGCGGCAGGGGACGCCGAAGCGCAGGATGCGACGCGGAACGAGCTCATCGAAACCGTGCGCGAGCAGATCAACGCCTACATCGCGGCGGGTTGGTCGTTCGTCGACGACCTGATCGATCCCGCCGATACTCGGCGAGTGATCTGCGAGGGTCTGGAGATCGCCGAGTCCAAGAAGGTCGAGCGGCCGTGGCGCAAGCACGGCGTGCTTCCGGTCTGATGGCGGCCGGCGCCCCCTGGCCCGCCGCGGCCTCGTTCGACGCGAACGGCCTCAGCCTGGGCGGGCTGACGGCCTCGGCGCTCGCGGAGGAGTTCGGCACGCCGCTCGTCGTCGTGGATGAGGATCATGTCCGCGCGCGATGCCGCGAGTTCCGCGATGCGTTCCCCGACGTCCTGTGGGCGGTCAAGGCATTTCCACTTCGGGGGCTCATCCGCATCGCGATCGACGAGGGACTCGGCGTCCTCGCGGCTACCGGAGGCGAGCTCGATGCCTGTCTTCGGGCCGGGGCGACGGGAGACCGCATCTTCCTTCACGGAAACAACAAGCTCGATCACGAGATCGCCGCCGCGGTCGAAGCTCGGGTCCGCTTCGTGATCCTCGACAACGGCGAGGAGGTCGAGCGCGTGGCTGCGGCCGCGCGCGCGGCGGGAGGGACGCAGGCGGTCCTCCTGCGGATCGCACCCGGCGTCGATGTCGAGACGCACGCTTATATCAAGACGGCCGCTCCCGACACGAAGTTCGGAACGCCCGTCACGGGTGGCCAGGCGCTCGAGGCGCTTCGCCTGGCGGTCGAGGCACCCGAGCTCGATGTCCACGGCATTCACCTACACCTCGGCTCGCAGCTGCTGGACGGCCGGCCGTACCGAGCGGGACTCGGCGCGGGACTCGACTTCCTGGCCGAGGCGAAGAAGGAGCTCGGATTCCAGGCGCGGATCCTGGACGTCGGCGGGGGCATGGGGACGACCTATGTCGAGGAGAACCCCCTGCCGGTGAGCGAGCTCGCGGCGCAGATCGAGGCCGATCTGACCTCCGGCTGCCGAGACCGTGGTCTCGAGCCTCCTGCCTTGCTGGTCGAGCCGGGACGGGCGATCGCGTCGGGCTCGGCCCTCACGCTGTATCGCGTGGGGTCCATCAAGCACGTCCCGGACCTCCGCACATTCGTGGCGGTCGACGGCGGGATGTCGGACAACATCCGGCCTGCGCTCTACGGGTCCCGCTACACGGTCAAGCTTGTGTCGCGATCCAGCGACGCCGAGCCGCACACGGTGACCATCGCGGGACGGCACTGCGAGTCAGGCGACATGCTCGCTCGCGACGTGGCGCTCCCCGGGGACGTGCGCCGGGATGATCTCCTGGCATTCGCCTCCACCGGTGCGTACGAGTACTCGATGGCCAGCAACTACAACAAGGTCGGCCGTCCCGCTGTGGTCGCGGTCTCGGACGGTCGTCCTCGGCTCATCGCTCGGCGAGAGACGTACGAGGATCTCGCGGATCTCGACGTCGATTGACGTCGGGGCCGTAGGCTTGGGCCATGTCTCGACAGCTCGACGTGGGCCAGCGAGCACCGGAACCTACCGTTCTCGACGGGGAAGGCCGCGACGTCCCACTGTCTGCGTTCTGGCGCGAGCGACCGGCGGTCCTCGCGTTCCTGCGTCACTTCGGGTGATCGTTCTGCCGCACGTACGTCGCGCAGTTGCGTGACGACCGGGAACGTTTCGAAGAGGCGGGCGCAAGCGTGGTCCTGATCGGCCTCGGAAGTCCGGAACAGGCGTCGGCGTTCTGTGCCGAACGAGAGGTGCAGGTCGCGTGTGTGACGAGCCCGGACCGCTCCGCGCACCGGGCGTTCGGTTTACGGCGAGGCTCCTTCGACAAGGTTGCCGGACCGCGCGTGTGGCTCCCGTGGCTCCGGAATCAGCTCGGCGAGACGCAACAGGGGCGCTTCGGACAGGGCGACGTTGCGCAGCTGCCGGGGACGTTCGTCGTCGATCGCGAGGGCATCATCCGGTTCGCGCATCGAGGGGTCCGGTCGAACGACCTTCCGTCGAACGAGGATGTCCTCGTCGCGGTGCGCGCGGTGGCAGAAGAGGCGCGCTAGGCGTCGAGGATATCGGTCGCGTACAGAGAGTCGTCTCGACCCTCGACATAGATCAGCACAGGCTGCTCCTTGGTTCGGTGTTGCTCGAGATGCTTGAGGTTGAACCCGTAGTTGTGCTCACCGTCGATGAGGACCTCGACCGGGCCGTCGCGGGACTCCACGCTCAGGCTGAGGAGCTGGTCGCCGTCGAATACGAGCTCCGTGATGAGGCCGGTGACCTGGGTGGGCGCGGGCGTGGCGCTCGGGCTGGTTGCCGGTTCGGCCGAAGAGCATGCCGCGCTCAACGCCACCAAGAGCAGAGTCAGGACCTTCATCCGGTGATTCTTGCAGGCGTCCCTCCCGCTGGGGGGCTCCTCGCCGGAGCGCATGCCAGCCGCTAGGGTGGCGCCCTGATGAGTGTCACCGACCAGTCCGTCATCACCTGTGCGGTCTCGGGTGCCGTCGCTAACAAGGAGCAGTGCCCGGGGATCCCGTACACCCCGGAGGAGTACGCGAAGGAGGTCCGGCGCGCGGCGGACGCCGGCGCGTCCATGGTTCACATCCACGCCCGCGAGCCGAACGGCACGCCGACGGTCGCGGTCGAGCACTACCGTGCCATCAGCCAGGCGATCCTCGCCGAGACCCCCGACATCATCATCAACTTCTCGACCGGCTGGGTCGGCCTTCCGATGGCCGAGCGTGTCGGGCACATCACGGAGCTCAAGCCGGAGGTCGGCGCACTCAACATGGGGTCGATGAACTACGCGAAGTACTCGAGGAAGCGGAAGAGCTTCGTCTTCAATTTCGTGTTCGAGAACAACTTCGACGACATCATCTTCCTGCTCGAGCGCATGAAGGAGAACGGCGTGAAACCCGAGTGTGAGAGCTTCGACGTCGGCCACGTCGAGTCGGTCGAGCCCTTGCTCGATCTCGGCGTGATCGCAGCGCCCGTGCAGTTCTCCTTGATCCACGGTGTGCTCGGGGGGATCTCGGCGACCGCACGGAACCTCGCGCACATGGCTTCCGTCGTGCCGCAGGGGTCCACCTGGGGAGTGATCGCGATCAGCCGCGACCAGTGGACGATGCTGGGTGCGGCAGCCGCGCTCGGCGGGAACGTCCGCGTGGGTTTCGAGGACAACTTCTATCTCCCCTCGGGGGAGATGGCGTCCTCCAATGGCGAGCTCGTCGAGGCGGCGGCCCAGCTCGTTCGACTCGAGGGCCGGCAGGTCGCCGGACCTGCGGAGGCGAGGCGGCTCCTCTCTCTCCCCGAGACACCGGATCGAAGCGCGATCCTCGGACGCTGATCGTGGCCGAGGTCCGCTCGGAGATGGTCGCGAACGTCTGGAAGGTTGTCGTGAAAGCCGGCGACGATGTGGCTGCGGGTGACACGCTCGTGATCCTCGAGTCGATGAAGATGGAGATTCCCGTCGAGGCTCCGGAAGCAGGGACCGTCAAGCAGGTCGTCCAGGAGGGCGGCGTCGTCCAGGAGGGCGACCTCATCGCCACGATCGGCTAAGTCGCTAGGTCGCGATGACCTGGTTGGAGCGGAGGAACTCCTCGGTCAGGTAAAAGGCTTCTCGCGTCATCGCCCGGGTCTTGCGGCTGAATATCACGGCGAGCTCGCGGCGTCCGTCCTCGTAGTGCAGGTACACCTTGATCGTGGACGCGTCGATCTGGAATTCGTTCCACGACGGTGGGGTGAGCCCCCGGACGCGACGGGTCGTGGCAGTTCCGGAGTTGGCGAGCAGTATCCCGTTGAGCCCCCAGAAGAACGGGACGTGCTTGTGTCCCGACAGGATGACGTCAACGTCGATCTTCGACAGGACGGCCAGGACGTCGCCCGCATCCGTGATGATGTTGCGCTCCCTGCCAGTCCCCGGCACGGAGACCAGATGATGGTGCAGCGCGAAGATCTTGATGTCATCCGGCTCGTCGAACTGTTCCCCGATCCACTTGTAGCGTTCGCGGCCGATCTGCCCTTCGGCGAGGTCGGGCTCCGAGGAGTCGGCGCCGACGATCGTGAAACCCGTCGCGGCGAGGCGCTCGCTGCGTTCGGTATCGAACGCCTGCCGGTACCGCGAGAATCGCTCGCCGAAGTAGCGCTTGAAATGGATGTAGCCGACATTCTTTGAGTCGTGATTGCCTGGGATAACGACCATCGGGATCTCGATCTGGGTCAGCCACTTGGCTGCTTCCTCGAATTCCCAGTCGTACCCGGCCGCCGTGAGGTCGCCCGCCACGACCGCGACGTCCGGCCGCGTCGAGTTGATGTTCGCCACGATCCGTTCCATCAGCTCGGGTCGGAAGCTCGGGTCCCCGCAGTGGATGTCGCTGAACTGCGCGATGCGAAGCGGGATCTGAGCGATGCTCAGGGCTCTCTCCTTCTGATCATGAGGGGCGTCCGCGTAGGATAGCCGCACCCGTGAGCGACCGAGTCACACACAGCCTGGTTGGAGCGCTCCGCTCCGTTCCCGGATTCGACGCCCTCGACGAGAAGGGCCTGGTCGAGGTCGTGGGTTGCTCGGCCAACATGCTCTGGCGCGCGGGGTCCTCCGTTTTCAGCGTGGGTGAGCCGGCCGAGGCCCTGTTCGTCGTGCTCTCAGGCGAGGTCCGCATCACCGAGGGCCGCAATGGCGAGGAGGTGGAGATCGCCCGGATCGGCGCAGGCGACTACTTCGGCGAGCTCTCGCTGCTGTTCGACAGTCCGCGCTCGAGGAATGCCCGTGTCGTGGAGGACGCGGAGCTCCTGGTCGTGCCGAAGGACTCGTTCCAAGACCTGCTGGCCGAAGAGCCAGAGCTCGCCTCCGCGTTCAGGAAGAAGGCCGAGGAGCGACTGCCGAGCTCTCCGGACCGCAGCTGACCCCCGTGTCGTCGATCCGCTCCGAGTCCGGTCGCGTCTGGCGGATCACGATCGACCGCCCGGATGCGCGGAACGCCGTCTCGGAAGCGATGCTGAGGGAGCTCGGGACGGCGCTCGCCGACGCGGCCGCCGACCCGGATGTGCGCATCGTCATGCTCCGAGGGGCAGGCAGCCACTTTTGCGCGGGCGCCGACCTCGGTGAGCTCGGCGACGCGACCGGCGGGCCCGGAGGCTTCCAGTACGAACATGCTTTCGAGGAGGTGCTCGCGTCGATCGCCGACCATCCGGTGCCGGTCATGGCGGTGATCCAGGGAGCCGCTCTCGGCGCGGGGTGTCAGATCGCGGTCGCGTGTGACCTCGCGATCGCCGCGACCGACGCGAGGATCGGGATCCCCTCGTCGAGACTTGGCATCGTCATCAACTTCGAGAACGTACAGCGGCTGGTGCTGTCGATCGGCCCGAAGCGTGCCGCGAAGGTCCTGTTCACGGGACACCCGGTCACCGGGGACGTGGCGGCAGCCTGGGGCCTCGTCAATGAGTCGGTCGATCCGGATGGACTGACTGGCCGGGCCGAGGAGCTGGCCGAGACGATCGCCACGGCCGCCCCCCTTTCCGTCCGAGGGTCGAAGCGCGGGATCCGGGCGGTCCTGCAGAAGCTGTCGATCGACCGCCAGACGGAAGGCTTCCGCGTCGCCGACTTCGACATGATGGCGGCGGACGCGTTCTCCAGCGAGGACCTCAAGGAAGGGGTGCGCGCCTTTCGCGAGCGGCGTAAGCCCGAGTTCGAGGGGAAGTAGTGGCGGCGGACGCCACGCGGCTGAACAGCCGGAGCTCCCTCAAGCAGCGAGCCCCGGAAGTGATGAGGCTCCTCAAGGAGGAGTATCCGGAGGCGACCGTTGCCCTTCGCTTCTCGAGTCCGCTCGAGTGCCTCATCGCCGTGATGCTGTCGGCCCAGTCCACCGACAAGAAGGTCAACGAGGTCACCGAGCCTCTCTTCAAGAAGTACAGGACGCCCGAGGACTGGCTCCGCGTGCCCGAGGAGCAGCTGCGCCGGGAGCTGAAGCCGACCGGGTTCTTCAACCAGAAGACGAGGTCGGTCCGCGCAGCGTGCCAGATGATTATCGAGGAGTTCGATGGCGTGGTCCCCGACTCGATGGCGGAGCTGATCCGTTTGCCCGGGGTCGCGCGCAAGACCGCGAACATCGTCCTCGGGAACTCCTATCCCGAAAAGGCGGCGACCGATCCCGACCGGGGCATCGCGGTCGACACGCACGTGCGGCGCGTCTCGCAGCGACTGGGGTTCACCAAGCAGCAGGACCCCGACAAGATCGAACGGGACCTCATGAAGGTGATCCCGAGCGACGAGTGGTTCAGCTTCAGCTACGTCTTCATCGAGCACGGCCGGGCGATCTGCAAGGCTCCCACCCCGAAGTGCGAGCTCTGCCCGGTGAGCCACCTCTGCCCGTCCAGCCGCGTCTGACCGATCAGCCTCGCTTGTCCCGTCCGACGAGCTTCCACGCGGCCGGGAGCAGTCCAGCTGCAAGCAGCAGCTTGAGCAGGTCCCCGATCACGAACGGATAGAGGCCGAGCTCGAGCGCGTCGCAGCCCGCTCCGGTTGCGAGATCGCATGCCGTGGACGAGATGACGGGGATGTCGATCGAAGCCGCGAGCCAGGGGACGCCGACGCCGAAGATCACGATGTTCCCAAGAAGCATCAAGCCAAGGGCGGAGCCGAACGATCGGTCCCAGCCTCGATTCGCGAGCCATCCGGTGAAGATGCCCGCGATCAGCATCCCCCAGAGGTATCCACCGCTCGCCGTCGTGATCGTGAGCACTTCCCATCCACTCTTCGCTTCGGCGGCGAAGGGGAGGCCGGCCGCGATCTGAACGAGATAGAGCGCGAGCGTCAGACCCGCCAGACGCCATCCGTAAGCGGTCCCGATGAGGAGCACCGCGAACGTCTGCCCGGAGATCGGCACGGGAGTGAACCCGAGGGGGATCGTCACCTGAGCCATAACAGCGATGAAGAGGCTCCCGCCGATCACGAGGATCGCATCGAGGACCAGATTCGCGTTGCGGCTTCGCGGGCGAGGGATGGCTTCGGCGAGCGCGGTCACTGGGCCTCCTTGGGTCTAGGGGTCTGGTTGCTCGCGAGTTGTAGTGGACTCCGCGCCACGGCCGCAAGTCCTACCATCCTGTCATGGCCCTGAAGGAGCTGATCGGTGAGCGCACACCGCTCGACGAGCGCGACGCTGACCACCTGGTTCGACTCGTGGCCGAGTGGCAGCTTCTCGCGGATCTCGCGTTCAGCGACCTCCTGCTCCTGTGCCGGGAACGGGAAGGCGATGGGCTTGTGGTCGTCGCGCAGATGCGTCCGTACACCGCGCAGACCGTCTACGAGGAGGATCAGGTCGGAAGGTTGATCCCTCCCCAGGAGGCGCACTTCACCTGGCGGGCCCTCGAGGAAGAGCGCATCGTGCGCGAGGGCGACCCGGTCTGGCGGGAGGGCGTTCCCATCCGCGTCGAGGGCATCCCGGTGCGAGCCCGCGGCCGCGTCATCGCCGCGATCAGCCAGCAGGCGAACCTGAACACGGCACGGCAGCCGAGCCGTCTCGAGCTCACGTATCTCCTCACCGCCGGCGACCTGGCGGTGATGATCGAATCGGGTGTGTTTCCCTTCGACGCGGACCTGCCGGATCCCGAGACGCTGCCTCGAGTTGGGGACGGGCTCGTGAGGCTCGATGCGGAGGGGCATGTCGAGTACGCGAGCCCCAACGCTGTCTCGGCCTACAGGAGGCTCGGAGTCACCGAGAACCTCGACGATCATCCACTCGCTGACCTCGACATCGAGCCGGCAGGGATTCTTCGATCGCTCCGGTCTCGGCGGCCGGTGGAGAGCGAGGTCGAGGCTCTCGGAGCCGTCGTTCTGCGCCGAGCCATACCGCTGATCAAGGACGGCGTGGTGCACGGCGCGGTCGTGCTTCTCCGCGACGTGACGGAGCTCCGCCGCCGGGACCGACTGCTGATGGCAAAAGACGCCACGATCCGAGAGATCCATCACCGAGTGAAGAACAACCTGCAGACGGTCGCCAGCCTCTTGCGTCTGCAGGCGCGTCGAGACGAGCGTCTGGACGTTCGCCAGGCTCTGGAGGAGAGCGAGCGGCGCATCCGCTCGATCGCGCTGGTCCACGAGACCCTGTCTCACGAGCGACACGACATGGTCGACTTCGATCAGGTCGCCGGTCAGGTGGTCCAGATGGTCAGCGAGGGCCTCACCGGTCCCGAGGTCGAGGTCACCGTCGAGGGCTCCTGCGGCTCCGTCATCGCGGACGTGGCCACGCCGCTCGCCGTGGTGTTGTCCGAGCTGCTCCAGAACTCGGTCGAGCACGCGTTCGGGGAGAGCGGTGGGCGGATCGCGGTGCGTCTCGAACGGGACGAGGGAAACGTCGCCCTCGAGGTCTGGGACGACGGCCGGGGATTGCCCCAGGACTTCAGCTTGGAGGATGGGTCAGGGCTCGGCTTGCAGATCGCGCGAGCGCTGGTCGAATCGGAGCTGGGGGGAACGCTGCGCCTCGACGGGAAGAAGGGGACGAGCGCTCGGGTGAGTGTTCCGGCCGGGCGTTCCTAGTCGTTCAGATCCGCTCGGTGAGCTGGAGCCACGCGACGACCCCCGCTCCCAGGATCACGACGGCCGCCACGAGCGACAGGATCCAGCGACGGCTGCGAGGGGCGGGGGAGAGGCCGATCGGCTCGTGGAACGCTTGCTGACGCGGCCGGCGGACCACTCAGCCGGCGACGGCGACGCGCCGCGCGGCGGCAACCTCGCGTCGGCGAGCGCGTCGGATGGAGCGTCGCTCCTCCTCCGATGTCCCGCCCCAGACTCCGGCGTCCTGACCCGTGACCAGGGCCCATTCGAGACACTCGTCGCGCACGGAGCACTTCACGCACACCTCTTTGGCGGCCTCGATCTGGGCGGCGGCGGGGCCGGTCGTACCGACCGGGAAGAAAAGCTCGGGGTCCACGTCTCTACACTTGGCCCGGTGAACCCACTCCATTCCGACTCAGTCTCCTTCCACTGCGGTCGGCTTCCCCAGGGGTCCTGTGGACCTCTCGCCGGGCCGAACGTCCTTCCGGCGTCGCGCCAGGCAGCACGAGGGCGTCAGTATACGGAGGCCCCCCAGAGGTGACAATAGGTCGAGCCGAATTCCACGGTGGTTCTTTGGTCGTTGCGCATCGCGGCGCGTCGGCAGCCGAGCCGGAGAACACATTGGTCGCGTTCGAGGCCGCCCTGGCGGCGGGCGCGGATGCCGTCGAGCTCGACGTTCGGCTCACTTCCGACGGTGTTCCGGTGGTCCTGCACGACGCGGACGTGACGGCTTCCACGGACGGATCGGGGTTCGTTCACGAGATGACGCTTGCTCAGGTGAAGCGTCTGGACGCCTCTGGTGGTCGAGGCTCGAGCGTCGAGGTACCAACGCTGGCGGAGGTTCTGGAGACGATTGGCGATCGCGGCGGTGTCGATATCGAGATCAAGAACCTCCCGGGGGAGCCCGCGTTCGACTCGCCACGCGAAGCGGTGCTCGAGGCGACGCTGGAGGTCCTGGAGACGTCGGCGTTCCGCGGTCCCGTGCTGATCTCCTCGTTCAACTGGCTGACGATCGAGCGGAGCAAGCAGCTCGCGCCCGATCTGGCCACGGGGTTCCTGACGATAGCGGCCATCGATGCGCACGCGGCGCTCGTCTACACGAAGAGCAACGGCCACGACTTCGTCCTTCCGCAGACACCGGCGCTCCTCGAGGCGGGAGAGGGACTGATCCGGGAAGCTCACGAGGGCGGGGTCCGCGTCGGCACCTGGGTCGCGGACGACGAGGTCGTCCTCGAGACCTTGTTCGGGTGGGGTGTGGACGCGATCGCCTGCAACGATCCGGCGGCTGCCGTCGCCGTTCGGCGGCGCGTGGTTCCTGCTCAGTAGAGAAGCGACAGGGCGTCCGGGACCGACTCGAAGAGAACCTCCCGGTGGTCCCCGATGTACTCGCCGTCCATCTGCACCGGCAGCGGGATGTCGGCGGTGGCCTGGATCTGCTGCTGGTCGTGGAGGGACAGCACGTGAGGGTTCCTGACGTCGATGCCCCTTCGGAATGCCTGCCCGACGATCCGCAGAACGGCCGGCGCGGCGAACGTGTCGACCGCGAGGAGGTCGATGCCCTTCTCCAGGCGGGCGTCGGGGCAGATGTTCATCTCGCGGTTGCGGAAGTACGTGAACGGCCTCGTCTTCTGGCAGATGGCCAGGAACAGCCCCGTCCGGCCGTGCTCCAGATTGGGTCCCCAGCGGAGGCGGATTGGGGGGTGTCGGCGGTCGACGCCGGCGAAGAAGATCCGCAGGCCGGACCAGACGAAGAACGGGTGGCCGAGGCCCTTCTTGAGGAGCTGCCGGCGCTCGACGTCACGGACGATGGCGCCGTCGAATCCCATGCCGCAGGCGAACGTGAAATAGCGATCGACGGCTTTTCCCAACGGGACCCGGCGTGGTGGGTTGTTGCGGTTCGCGAGCAGATGCCAGGTGGCTTCCACCGGATCCTTGGGGATCCCGAGCGAGCGCGCGAGCACGTTCGTCCCTCCCGCGGGGATGAGAGCGAGGGGGACGTGGGTGCCGGCCAGTCCGTTCGCGACCTCGTTCACGGTGCCGTCCCCGCCCATGGCAACGACAACGTCCTTGCCTTGGTGTGCCGCTCCCTGGGCCAGGTGGGTGGCGTGACCCTGCCGCTTCGTCTCGGATCGCTCGACGTCGAACTCGGAGGATAGGGCGCGCTCGATCACGTTCACCATTCCGGGGGTGACCGTGCTCGCGTTCGCGTTGACGATCAGGGCCAGGCCGGGCACGCGCCCATTCTTCTTTATTGAGACCACGAGCGCCGTTAGCATCACCACGATGGAAGATGTCGACCGCAACGATGTTGGCGCGCTGGTCGGTACCGTCGAGGAAGCGAAGCGGGATCTCCTGGCCGCGGTTCCATCTCCCCGAGGTCTCCCCGCCCGCTCGATCGCCGACGCGCTGCTCGCGTTCGAGGAGGGCTTGCGCCGCGCCGTCGACCTGATCCCCGTCGCGGGGCGCGACCCTTCCCGAGACCGGCTCGCCGAAGGGATCGAAGAATCGCTCCGTCGGGCTGAGAGGCTACGTCTCGACGCTCCCAGCCTCGACTACGAGGGGCTCGTCGCGGTCCTGGCGGATCTCATCGAGCCCCTCGAGGTGTTCGCGGATCCCATGTAGATGATCGTCATGGGCGGAGGTCCAGCGCCACCGGCAGGGCGGTGCGCGCCCACCCGGAGAGCGCGGCTCCCTCGCGCCATCCCTGGTATTTGGACGCGAGCAGGCGCCTCGCGTGCTGTTCCTCTTCGTTATCGGTCACGACGCGAGCCGTTGCTTGCCAGCCGTGTTCGGCGATCTCGACCGTGACCTCAGGGTTCGCCTCGAGGTTGCGGACCCAGTCGGCCGCGTGTCCGCCCCCGGCGAGGAGGTAGAGCGTGCGGCCGTGCGCACCGAACCAGATCTCGATCCGGTGGGGGTTGCCCGAGCGGCGACCAGTCGTGGTCAGGTAGCAGAAGGCCTGATCTGCCAGCTCCCCGAGCCCCGCCCCGTCCACAAGCTCATCTTGGCACCCGCGATCGCAGACAGCCCTCGCGCGCCTCCGGTAGCCTGCACTCGAGCCCGCGGAAAATCGTCGAGAGGGAGGAGCGCTTCGTGTCGAGCATCAACATGGTCACATCGATCCCGGGCCCGAAGAGCCGTGCGGTCCTGGATCGCAAGGCGAAAGTCGTCGCCGACGCGCTGAGCGTGCACGCGGAGGCCGTGATCGATCAGTCGTCGGGAGCCACATTCACCGACCTGGACGGCAACACGTTCCTCGACTTCTCAGGGGGGATCGGGTGCCACACCGTGGGCTATTCCCATCCCAAGGTGATCGAGGCGGCCACGAAGGCGATGGCGAGGTTCACCCACACCGATTTCACCGTGATCCCGTACGAGTCTTACATCGAGCTCTCCGAGCGACTGGTCGGGCTCTGCGGCGGCGACCGGAAAGTGTTCCTCGCAAACTCCGGCGCGGAGGCAGTGGAGAACGCGGTGAAGATCGCTCGTGCCGCGACCGGCAGGCCGGCCATCCTCTGTTTCGACGGCGCGTTCCACGGCCGGACCTTGCTGGCGATGAGTCTCACCAGCAGCCAGCGGCCGTACAAGGTGGGATTCGGGCCGTTCGCTCCCGAGATCTATCGCGTGCCCTACCCCTACCCCTACCGCCACCCTCGACCCGACCTCGCAGGACGGGAAGCGCTCGAGGCCATCGAGCGAGCGTTCACGACTCTGGTCGATCCCAACAACGTTGCCGCCGTCATCGTCGAGCCGATCCAGGGCGAGGGCGGGTTCGTCGTGCCTCCCGCGGAGTTCCTTCCAGGCTTGCAGGAGCTGTGCGCGCGTCATGGCATCCTGACGATCGCCGACGAGATCCAGACCGGCTTCGGACGCACCGGCAGCTTTCTCGCGTCCGAGGCTTTCGGTTTCGACCCCGACATCATCACGCTCGGGAAGTCGCTCGCCTCAGGTCTCCCGCTGTCGGCGGTGGTCGGTCGCAGCCAGGTGATGGACGCCCCGGGCGACAACGCGATCGGCGGGACCTACGTCGGCAACCCCGTCGCATGCGCTGCCGCGATCGCGGTCCTCGACGTCATCGAGGAGGAGGGTCTCATCGAGCGCGCGGAACGGCTTGGCAAGGACATCCGCTCGCGATGGGAAGAGGTCGCCGACGAGGTGCCCGAGATCGGAGAGATCCGGGGCGTCGGCGCGATGATCGGCGTGGAGTTCGTCGAGGACCCCCAGACCAAAGCGCCGGCCAAGGACCTCATCGGCCGACTGGTGCGCGGCGCGCTCCAGCGCGGTGTCGTCTCGATCAGCTGTGGTATCCACAAGAACGTGCTTCGCCACCTGATGCCGCTCGTGATCACGGACGAGCAGCTCGCCGAGGGCCTCGATGTGCTCGCGGAATCGGCGCGCGACGCTCGCGGCTGATCGCGCGCGAGCAGGGCATCAGGAAAGCGTCAGCGTGACGACGGCTTCTCGCGCAACCAGGGACCCGGCGTTCGCTCGAAACGTCACCAGGTAGGTCCCCGGGGGCGCGGGGGCTGCGAGCGGGTCGTCGCCCGTCCGATCCCACGTGACGAGCACGTCCACGCCGCTGCCGGTGAATCGCTTGAAAACGGTCGTGGGCGTCGTGGCGTTGGCGATGTCGATCGACCAGCTCATCTGTTGCGAAAGCTGTGTGCTCAGCTGGATCTGGGTGGTCCCCGTCGGGGCGGGGTTCGGGGTGGCGAGGGGATCCCAGATCTTCGGGAGGCCTCGCGCCTCCGCCCGCGTCCGGATCACCGGCAGCTTCTCGTAGAGCTTCGCTCCCGGACACGACGTCAGGCCCGTGTCGCGATGGCCGCTGATGATGGGCAGGGTCACCTGCTCGCCCCGCTCGAACTTCTGGCTCGAGCCGCCGCCGGACGTCATGACGGTGGTGCCGGTCGGGCGTAGATGCGCGACGTCCAGCCGCCAGGCGAGCAGCCGCTTGTACGCGGAGATCACCTTCTTGGGCGGTGATTGTGATGTGAACGTGCCGAGCACGGCGATGCCGGTGCTGCCGGTGTTGAACCCCATGGCGTGCCCGCCGATCACCGGCTGGTCGATCCCGCCGTACCTGCCCTCGTAGATGCGGCCGAAGCGGTCGATCAGGAAGTTGTAGGCGATGTCGCAGTACTTGCGGCCCTGGACGTGATACGCGTAGATGCCCCGGATCAGGTCGTCGGCTTGCGACTGCGAGTACGTGTTTGAGTTCACGGTGTGGTGCACGTGCGCCATCTTCAGCGCCGGGGCGTAGTCGGGCCCGCACCTCCGGAGCGACTCGTCGGCGCTCCACTGCGCGCGAGTGATGATCGGCGGCTGGGTGGTGAGCGCAGAGGCCGCCGGGCTCCTCGCCGGCGCGCTCGCGATGCCCCAGGCTCGAGCCAGGATGTCGCTGGCCCGATCGAGGAACGACGGTTCGACCGACGCTCCGGAGGTGTCCACGAACACGGCGCGCACGTTCGAGAGCGACTCTCGGGCGGGGAGGCGGAGCCGGACGTCGAGACAGCGTGCCGTGTCCGTCCAGACCGGCGGTGTCCCTGTGAGACCGCTGTCGTCGGGAGATCCGGGATCGGGTCCCTCGTCGGGATCGGAGACCGGGCGCGCCCGCCCGCCGCTCTCGCCCGTCCAGGCTATGCGGGTGGGAACCGTTGCGTCGCCGGACTGCTGCCAGATGAGGCCTGCCATGGTGAAGGAGATGGGCGAGCAGACGCGCGCCGGCGCGGACCAGGCCGCGGCCGCAAGCCCGACCGATCCCGGCGTTGTCCGGACGCGTGCGGTGCCCGCGGGAGCCAGGCGACCTTCGTCGAGGTGAACGAACCGCACCACGGTCGGCGGCGTCCCCTCACCGGCCGCGGGAGGCAGGATGCCGAGGAAGGCCGCGGCCAGGACCGCGATCGTGGCAAGCCGAAGAGGTGCCGGCCGTGGGGAAGGTCGGATGGCCATGCCCATTGATTGTCCCTGGGTGGCGGGGCACTGTCCACGATCCGATGTGAGTGCCATACGTCTCCCGACGTAGAATCTCGGCTACTTCCGGATGGACCGACCCACGCCATCGACGAGTAGCGACCCGAGGACCCGCGCGGAGCGTGGTCTGGAAGCCCGCATCGGCGTCCTCGCCAACGCCCTGGGCAGGACCCTGCGCGATCTTCGCGACCGGGTCGATGCGATCGAGCGGCACGTCACCGATCTGCCCGGCGGCAGTCCTGAGCTCACGAGGGATCTGCGAGCGGCCGTGCGCCAGCTGGCGGGGTTGGTAGGACGGATCTCAGAGGCGCCGGAGCCCGCTGTGCTCGGGCGCGTCGAGGCCCTCGGCAGACAGGTTTCGGCCCTGCCCGACCAGCTGACGGGCCGGCTGGCCCAGTCGTCCGCCGCGCTTCGCGGCGCCTTCGAAGCGCTCCCCACGGCACTCTCACAGTCGCTCGAGCCCGTGCGCGGGCTCCCCAGCCGGCTCGACGAGGCGGCGAGGATCCTCGAGGAAGTCGAGCGCCGGGTGGCGGGCCTCGAGGTCGGGCTCACGAGGATCCGGGAGCAAAGCGTTGCGGCGTTCGGCGAGACACAGGTCGGGATCTCGGGCCGTATCGACGATCTCGCCGCCCGCCTGGAGGAGGCGGTCGGGCAGCTCCGCACGTCCGTGGGCGAGGCCGGCGACGGTCTGCGCGAGGCCGTCGCGCCGCTGAACCTCACGATCGGCGAGGCGACGAGTCGTCTCGACGACATCACCCCCACGGTGACCGATGTCTCGCAGCGCGTTCAGCAGATCGAGACCCTGCTGGATGGTCTCCCCGAGCGGCTCAGCGGCGCACTCGGACGCATGGCGCAAACGATCGAGCGCCTCCCCGAGCAGTTGAGCGATTCGGCCGGCCGGGTCCCGGAGGAGCTCTCCGAATCGCTCTCGGCGATCCAGAACCGGATGACCGATTCCCTCGCGGGCATCCAGGGTCAGGTGGCGGGGCTCAACGCTCATCTGGACGAGTCGCTCGCTCCGGTGCGCGATCAGACCGCGACGCTCGCCGCCAAGATCGACGAGTCCACCGCGCGGATCGACGAGTCGCTCGCTCCCGTCCGGGACCAGGCCAGTGCACTCGCCGCGAAGCTGGACGAGTCCCTCGCGCCTCTCCGCGACCAGGCCTCGGCGCTTGCCGCGAGGATCGACGAGTCCCTCACGCCGGTCCGCGAGCAGACGTCCGCGATCGCCGCCAAGATCGATGCGTCCGCAGCGAGGCTCGATGCGTCACTCGCTCCGGTACGAGATCAGAACGAGGGGCTCAACGCGAAGATCGACGAGGCGATGAGCTCGATCCGCGAGTCGGTCGGCATGATCCTCGAGCGGGTCGTGGAGTCCTTGACGAGCGTGCGAGACGACGTTCGCGCACTCCCGCCGCAAGTGAGCGGTCCGCTCACCGACCTGCGCGAGGCCATCGCCGGGCTCGGCGAGGGCCAGATCGCCGCGGACCGCAAGCTCGCCGAACTGGCCGAGGCCACCGTCGACCTGCCGCAGCTGGAGCGTTCCATCCGTGACGCCGCCACCGGCCTGCCGCAGCTCGAGCGGACGGTGCGCGAGGCGACCGTTCGGCTCGAGGAATTGGCTCCCAATATCCTGGAGGAGCTCCCGGCTCGCCTCGGTGCCGCGTTGACGTCGGTGGCCCAGGCCGTCGAGCGCATCCCCGGCGAGCTCGAGGAACGCGTCGGCGGTGTTCCGCAGGAGCTGACCGACTCTCTTGCGTCGGTGCAGGCTCGGATCACCGACCTTCGCTCCCAGCTCGACGAAGCACTCGCGCCCTTGCGGAGTGAGACAACCGCGGTCGGCACCCGAGTCGACGAGGCCATGACGTCGATCCGCGACTCCATCGGGGCGATCCTGGAGCGGATCGTGGACGCGATCGGCTCGGTCCGCGAGGACGTTCGAGGGGTTGCGCCGCAGATGGACGAGCCGGTGTCCCAGCTCCGCGAGACGATCGCCGGGCTTCGCGAGACGCTCGACTCGCTCGGCGAAGGCCTGATGTCCACGGATCGAACCGTTACCGAGGCCGGGGCTGCGACCGAGCGGAAGCTGACCGAGCTCGGCGAGACCACTGAGCGAAGGCTCGCGGAGCTCGCGCAGTCCGCGGCGGATCTGCCGGGGATCGAAAGAGCCATGCGCGCGGTCGTGGATGAAGCCACGGGCCGACTTGGTGAGCTGGCGCCGACACTCGGTGATGTCTCGAGTCGCGTCGGGGAGGTCGAAAGTCTCCTGCAAGGTCTGCCCGAGCGGATGGGCATGGCCCTGGCCGCCGTCGCCCAGGCAGTCGAGCGCGTGCCGGTTCAGGTCGCGGATGCCGTTGGCGGCGTGCCCGACGAGGTCGCGGAGGCCATCTCGGCCGTGCGAGCGCGCGTTGCCGAGCTTCCGTCGCAGCTCGAGGAAGCGCTGGTTCCCCTGCGCGATCAGACCACGGGGCTCCCCGAGAGGATCGATGACGCGATGGGGTCGATCCGCGACTCGGTCGGCTCGATCCTGGAACGGATCGTGAGCTCACTGGGCGGGGTGCGTGAGGATGTGCGCGCCCTCCCTCCGCAGCTGAACGCCACGGTGTCCGAGTTGCGCAAGGCGATCGCGGGCCTCGACGAGCGCCAGACGGCGGTGGACGGCACTCTCGCGGAGTTGTCGCAGGCCCAGGTGCAGCTCCCGCACCTCGAACGAACGGTTCGCGAGGTCATCGGCGAGGCCACCGGCCACCTCGAGATCGAGCGCACCGTGCGAGAGATCGTCGGCGAGATGACGGTGGCTCGTCCTGAGATCCAGAGCACGGTTCGGGAGGTGGTGGAGGCGGCGCTCGCCAGCTTCGACGAGGTCCAGGAGCGGCGCTCGACCGCGCTCAAGGAAGGTCTGGATCGCGTGGACGAGCTCTCGCGAGCCCTCGACTCGCTCGAGCGCCGGCGTGGGACCAAGGACCTGCTGGAGGGAGAACGCCAGCTCCTGGAGCAGCAGGAGGCACTCTCCCAGACTGTGCGCGCCACCGCGGACGAGCTCGGCGAGCGCATTCGGTCGATCGAGCAGGAGTTCGGATCGATGCTGGAGCGCATCGATCCAACGAAGCTGAGCGAGGCCGTCTCCGACAGCGTCACGCAGTCGGTCGCCGAGCTTCGCGAGACGATCACCCAGGATCTGGGGGCCCGGCTGACCCGCGGCATGAGCTCGATATCGGAGGCCGCGGCCAGCAAGGTGGCGGAGGACGTGGGTGCGCAGGTCGAGAACCTCAGGGATGAGCTCATCACCGAAGCCGCGCGTGCCGGCGGCGAGATGGTCGAACGGTCCACGGCGAGCGTGGCGAAGGAGATCGCGGCGATGCGAGAGAAGATCGACGCATGGGGTCGGTCTCGACGCTCCGCGAAGACGGCCGAGCAGATCGCCGCGATCGACGACCGCGTGGTGGAGGTGCAGCGCGCGGTCGAGGAGGATCTGGTCGAGGCGGTGTTCGACCGAATGGAGCGGGCATTCGACCGGCGGTTCGAGGTGCTCGTGCAGCTCGTCGAGACGAGGATCCGAGAGATCGTGAACAAGCGAGAGGAACCCGCGCGGCGAAGGTTCTTGCGCGGGTCCGAGGAGGAATGATCCGATGACCACGCGCATGACGCGGCCTCGCAGGTCGTGCCTGTCGGTTCCCGGCTCCAGCCAGAAGATGCTGTCGAAGGCCCCGACGTTGCCGGCCGACGAGGTCTTCATGGACCTCGAGGACTCCGTGGCGCCCCTCGCCAAAGAGGAGGCGCGGGACAACGTGGTGCAGGCCCTGAAGGAAGGGGACTGGACGGACAAGACCGTCGTCGTTCGCGTGAACGGCGTCTACACGAAATGGTGCGCGCACGACGTGCTGCACATCGTCGAGAACGCCGGCGAGCTGCTCGACTGCATCATGATCCCGAAGGTGGAGTACGCGGCCGACGTCCAGTTCGTCGACAACCTCCTGCGCATGATCGAGGAGACATCCGGGCTCGAGAAGCGGATCGGGCTCGAGGTGCAGATCGAGACGGCCACGGGATTGCACAACATCCACGACATCGCGCATGCGAGCGACCGGACCGAAACCCTGATCTTCGGGCCCGCCGACATGAGCGCGTCTCTCGGATTGCCGACGGTGACCGCGGGTTTGCCGATGCCGGGGTATCCCGGAGACCACTGGCACCACGTGCTGTCGACGATCCTGATCGCCGCTCGTGACGCGGGCCTGCAGGCGATCGATGGACCGTACCTGTTGATCAAGGACCTCGACGGGTTCCGGGAGATGTCGATGCGCTCACGCGCCCTCGGGTACGACGGCAAGTGGGCGCTCCACCCGGGCCAGGTCGACGTCCTCAACGAGGTCTTCACGCCCTCGCAGGAGGAGTACGACAAGGCGGAGGCGATGCTCGAGGCGTACCGCCACGCCACTGAGGTGGAACGGACGGGCGCGGTGATGTTCGGCAACGAGATGATCGACGAGGCCAGCCGGAAGATGGCCGAGCAGCTCGCCTCGCGCGGCAGCGCCGCTGGCCTCTCGGTGCAGAAGACCTGGGACGACTACAAGAAGGCCTGGGAAGAAGCGCCTTCCTAGCGCCGCTGAACGACGGGCCTACGAGTACGCGGGGAGGTCGGCGGCGACCTTCGCTGCTGAGAGAGTTCCCGGGTTGAACGTGATCCCCGAGGGAACCTCGGTCGTATCCCAGGCCCACGCCCCGAGCTTCGTCTTCACGTCGGTGTCCTGGTCCCCATGGGTGCCGACGTAGATCAGGAACGTGTGCTCCTCGGAGCCAACGCCGTCCTCGAGGGCCGCTCCGCCGCGCTCGACACCGATAACGTTGCCCTGCGCGTCCTTCACGTCCTTCGCGTAGCCGATGTTGGTGATGGAGAACTCGAACCGCTCGGATGCGCCACTCGAGCTCGGTACCGGGGTGACCGTGACGGTCCGGCCGCTTTCCGGCTGGGTCCCCACCGGGAACAGCGGTATCCCGTCGATCCACCCCTGGAGCCGTAGCGCCTCGGTCGTCGCCGATCGGGCATTGCCCAGCAGGAGCTGGTGGATCTCGAAGGTCAGATCGCGGACGTTCCCGATGAACGTGCCCCCGAACGCCACGTCGTATGCGCGATTGGTGTAGCCGCCGTACTCGAGTCCCCCGCAGCCGGCGCCTCCCTCCACCGACCCGCTGGGCGGGGTGGTGTTCCAGCCGGTGATGTTCTGGTCGGGCACCCAGTAGTTCACGTTGTAGAGCTTTGTGGGACCGGTGCAGTGGAAGTACACGCGCTCCTCTCGGAACGTCGGATGGATCCCACCGTGAGTCGCTGATGCGGGTGCGGAAGCGAGCAGGACCAGGATCCCAGCGAGGAGGGCGAGGGGCGAGCGCGACATGGTTGTTCTCCCTTCGGGCGGCGGGGGCGGGCGGTTCGTTCATACAGATTCGACGCGGCCGTCCCCGAGTCCTTCCTCGGGCTCAGGGCCTCCGGCGAGCCGCTACGATGACCCGCGCGGTGAGAGCCGGCGCACACAGACCCCGGAGGTGGCTTCGATGAGCGTTCAAGACCTGACGGAGGACCAGCAAGCGGTCGTCAAGGCTGTGCGCGACTTCGTCGAGCAGGAGGTTTACCCGGTCGCGGAGGAGATGGAGGCTCGCGACGAGTTCCCCGAGAAGATCGTCGAGCAGATGAAGGAGATGGGGCTCTTCGGCCTGACCGTGCCCGAGGAGCACGGGGGTGCGGGCATGGACGTGATGACGTACGCGCTCGTGGTCGCCGAGCTCTCCCGTGGCTGGATGTCGCTCTCCGGCGTGCTCAACACCCATTTCATGGGCGTGTACCTCCTCCAGAAGCACGGGACCGAGGAGCAGAAGCAGCGATGGCTTCCGCGGATGGCGACGGGCGAGCTCCGCGCCGCGCTCTCGATGTCGGAGGCGGGCGCGGGGTCCGACGTCCAGGCGATCCAGTGCAAGGCGATCCGGGACGGGGACGAGTATCGGGTCACCGGAACAAAGATGTGGGTGACGAACGGCCTTCGCGCGGGCCTCGTCGTGCTGCTCTGCAAGACCGACCCGGCCTCCGACCCGCCCTACAAGGGCATGTCCCTCCTCTTCGTAGAGAAAGAGCCCGGCGCCGACACGTTCGAGGGGATCACGGTCCCGCCGGCCATCGAGAAGATGGGGTACCACGGGGTCGAGACCACCGAGCTGGTCTTCGACGATCACCGGGTGCCCGTCGGCAATCTCCTCGGCGGCGAGGAAGGCCGCGGGTTCCAGCAGGTGATGGACGGCATCGAGGTTGGGCGCGTGAACGTGTCCGCTCGTGCGGTCGGGCTCGCGACGCGAGCATTCGAAGAGGCGATCGCGTACGCGCAGACCCGCGAGACGTTCGGGAAGCCGATCGCGAAGCACCAGATGATCCAGGAGAAGCTCGCGGTCATGGGCACGAAGCTCGAGGCGATGCGGCTGATGATGCTTTCGGCAGCGAGGAAGAAGTCGGCCGGCGAGCGCTCGGACCTCGAGGCCGGGATGGCGAAGTTCTTCTGCTCCGAGGCCTGCCACGAGATCGTGACCGAGGCGCTCCGCGTGCACGGAGGCTATGGCTACTCGGCCGAGTACACGATCGAGCGGCTCTACCGGGACGCGCCGTTCCTGCTGATCGGCGAGGGGACCAGCGAGATCCAGAAGACGATCATCGCCAAGCAGCTACTCGAGCGTCACAAGGTCGGCTGACCCCGCCCAAGCCGCCTTCGGGAGGGCAGGTGTGGGGCGGTAGTCACCGGGTACCAGTTAGGTGTGGTGCGTTCGGCCGACTTGCTCCTGTCGGCCATGTGGCACTAGGCTACGGAGAGTAGCAAGCGGCCTCACGGGGACAGGGCGACCCGCGAGGCCGGTCCTTTTCAGCGCCCTGGAGGGGAATCCGTATGCGTACGCGTCGTTACATCACAGTGCTGGCCGCGGTCATGGCCGTCGGCCTGACCACACAGGCTGCTCTTGCCGCGAACCCGCATTTCGTGCGGGCAAGCGCGAGTCGCCAGGGCAACAGCCTGGTCGTCTCATTCAAGGAGGCGGGTCTCGGGAACAACCAGACCGTCACCGTCCAGGCGAGCGCCGATTTCACTAGGACGGATTCGTGCGTGAACAAGGGGGGCAAGGTGCCCTCCGACCCGAAGAAGACGGTGACGCAGGGCACGGTCTCGAAGTCAGGCAGCTTCACCTCGGACAAGAACGGGAGCATCACCGGGAGCCTGACCCTGACCACCTCGACGACGCTGCAGTGCCCGCCGGGGCAGAGGGCGACGCTGATCGACCTCAGCTTTAGCAACGTGCGGGTGTCGGACCTCACGAACAACGTCACGAGGAGCATCTCCGGAACGTTCTAAGGTTTCGGATCAGCTCGAAGGGGCGGCTTCGGCCGCCCCTTCGCGTAGTCAGGGCGGTAGTATCCCGGCCGCATGGGAGAGGCGCGGCGATTCGGGAGGTACCTCGAGGACTTCGAGGTCGGCGACGTCTACAAGCACTGGCCCGGGAAGACGATCACCGAAGCCGACGATCACCTCTTCTGCGCGATCACCTGGAACCACCATCCACTGCACACGAACGAGCACTTTGCCGAGACGTCCACGCAGTTCAAGCGGAACGTCGTCGTGGGCAACCTCGTCTACTCGCTGGCGCTCGGTATGAGCGTTCCAGACGTCTCGGGGAAAGCGATCGCGAACCTCGAGGTCGAATCGCTGCAGCACAAGGCGCCGTTCTTCCACGGCGACACCCTCTACGCCGAGACCACGGTGCTCGACGTCAAGCCGTCCTCGTCCAAGCCGGACCGCGGGATCGTGACGGTCGAGACCCGGGGCTACAACCAGGAGGGCGCCGAGGTTCTGTACTTCCGGCGGAAGGTTATGGTCCCCACTCGGGGAAGTGTCGAGGAGCAGCCCGGCCGCCCCGAGCCGCGTTCCTAGGCCGTCAGCGCGAAGCGACCTTCGGCGATGGTGGTGCTGCCCTGACGCCGCACGTCCAGCCGGCCACCGCCGGACTCGCACAGTCGGGTCGCGATGAACAGGCCGAGACCGAGCCCGCCGCTCTCGCGCATGGTTGACATGTCGCCCTGCACGAACGGGCCGAACATCGCGGCGTCCGGCTCGAACCCTCCCGCATCGATCACCTGGACGACGCCCTCACGCCCGTCCCGATAGAGCTTGACGCTCACGGGGCGCTGGCCGTGCTGCAGCGCGTTCATCAGAAGCTCATGTGTGACGCGCCCCAGCTGGTTCTCGTGCACCCCGTGCCAGGTCTCGTCCTGCGCCTCGCTCTCCTCGGGCCGTTCGGCAAGTGCGCTGAGAACCCGGGCAAGCGTCCCGGCCGGATTCGCCTGGTCGCTGGTGGTTGGCCGCGCCTGCCCGATGAGCTCGAGCCCTTCGACCATACGTTCCAAGTCGTGGGTGCGCCTGATCGCGGCGGAAAGGAGGTTGCGTACCTCGTCCGACAACTCGCTCGATCCGAGCGTCTGCAGCGCTCCGCCGATCACGGTGAGGGGCGTGCGGAGCTCGTGAGAGAGGACCTGGATGAACTCTTGACGCGTCCGCGCCAGTCGTTCAGCTTCTGCTCGTCGCGCACGCTCGCGTCCGAGCACGACCCGCAGCTCGTCGATCACGTGAGGGAGCACGCGTTGGTCAACCTGCGACTCGCCCGTGCTGACCCTACGGATGGCAGAGGTGACTTCGTCGACCGGCGCGCCCTTGACGAGGTAGCCGGCGGCGCCGGCAGTCAGCATCTCTCGCACCGATCCTTGATCGTCGTGCGCGGTCAACGCGATCACGTTGACATTGGGGAATCGCCGGGTGATCTCTCGGGTCGCCGTCACGCCGTCGCCGTCGGGCATCTGAACATCCATCAGCACGACGTCGGGACGGAGCGCCTCGGTCTGTCGGACCGCCTCCTTGCCGGAGTCAGCTTCACCGACCACGTCGATGGCGTCGTCGAACCCGAGCGCACGCCGGAGGATCTCTCGGCTTTCGTCCGCGTCGTCAACGACGAGCACGCGAACCTGCGCGACCATGACCACGTTAGGGTACCCCTGTCATCATCGGGTTCTATGGTGAATCCTCGGCTCTTCGAGGCGCTGACTGAAGAGGTCACGACATGTCGGTTGTGCCCGCGTCTCGTGACGTGGCGCGAACAGGCGTCGGCCGAACGACCGAAGCGATACGCGGATCAGGAGTATTGGGCCAAGCCCGTGCCGGGATTCGGAGACCCCCGTGCACGGGTGTTCGTGATCGGTTTGGCCCCCGCCGCCCACGGAGGCAACCGCACCGGGCGGGTCTTCACCGGCGATCGCTCGGGGGACTGGCTGTTCGCGTCCCTTCACCGCGGGGGGTTCGCGTCCCAGCCGACATCGCTTCATCCGGACGACGGGCTCCGGCTGAAGGACCTCTACATCTCCGCCGTGAATCGGTGCTGCCCCCCCGCGAACCGCCCGACGCCTCGCGAGCGAGACAACTGCCTCCCGTACCTGGTCCGTGAGCTCGAGCTCCTGGCGAGGGTTCGGGTCCTCGTCGCGCTCGGCTCCTTCGCCTGGGACGGTGTGCTGCGAGCGCTGCTGGCGGCCGGCAACGCGATCCCCAGCCCGCGACCCCGCTTCGGCCATGGCGCGGAGGTGGGGGTGGGGGCGTACACGCTGCTGGGTTGCTATCACCCGAGCCAGCAGAACACGTTCACGGGGGTGCTCACGGAGGAGATGCTGGACGGAATCTTCCGACGCGCCCGCGCGTTGTCGGGAGGGTGAGAACAGCCTTCCGACGTATCCTCGAATCGTGAGCCGCGGACACTACTGGAGCTTCGAGCCGGATCCCGACGCGGGACCCGTGAATCCCGTGACCCTGAAGCGGGTCGCGAGGATCTTCGGTCCCTATCGGAAGACCGTCCTCGGGGTGGCCAGTCTGATCCTGATCACGTCCGGGTTGGGGGTCATCAACCCCCTGCTGATCAAGGAGATCTTCGACAAGGCACTGTTCCTGCGAGGACTGGACGGCGGTTTCGATCCCAACATGGGGTTGCTGTTCGTCTACGTCGGGATGATGTTCGCCATTCCCATCATTTCCGGACTGTTGGGGATCTGGCAGACGTACCTCTCGAACCTGGTGGGACAGCGCGTCATGCAGGACCTGCGCAACGCGCTGTACGCGCACCTCCAGCGGATGTCGCTCCGGTTCTTCACGTCCACGAGGACCGGCGAGATCCAGTCGCGGCTGTCCAACGACGTGGCCGGTATCCAGTCAGTCGTGACCGACACCGCTTCGAGCGTGTTGTCCAACGTCGTCATCGTCCTCAGCACGGTCGTGGCGATGCTCATCCTGTCCCCGTGGCTCACCTTGGTGTCGGTGGGGATCGTTCCCCTGTTCGTATGGCTGAGTAACCGGGTGGGGAAGGCCCGGCGGGAGATCGCGGCTTCCACCCAGAAGTCGATGGCCGACCTGACCACGATCACCCAGGAGACGTTGTCCGTCTCGGGGATGCTCTTGTCGAAGGCCTTCGGCCGTCAGGACTTCGAGACCAAGCGCTTCCGCAAGGAGAACGAGCGTCTCGCGGGTCTCCAGCTCCGACAAACGATGATGGGGCGGTTCTTCTTTGCCACGATCAACATCTTCTTCTCGGTGACGCCCGCCCTCGTGTACCTGACAGCGGGCTTCGTCCTGGCGGGTGATGGGCCCACGAACATCACCCCGGGAACGATCGTGGCCTTCACCACGCTACAGGCGAGGCTGTTCTTCCCGATCGGCCAGATGCTCCAGATGAACGTCGAGGTGCAGAGCGCGATGGCTCTCTTCGAGCGGATCTTCAACTACCTCGACATGGAGCACGAGATCGTCGATCGACCCGGAGCGAAAGTCCTGGAGCCCGAGCGCGTTCGCGGCGAGGTCGGTTTCCGAGCGGTCCAGTTCCGCTACGACACCCCGCCGACGGATGGAGACCGAGCGGCGCCGGTCAGCCCGCCGGATCGAGAGATCGCCGTCGAGGAAGACGGCAGGCTCTGGACGCTCCAAAGTGTCGATCTCCACGTTGAGCCGGGACAGCTCGCTGCGCTCGTGGGGCCCAGCGGCGCGGGAAAGACGACGATGACGTATCTGCTCCCTCGTTTCTATGACGTGCAGCGAGGGAGCGTGGAGATCGACGGCACGGATGTTCGCGACCTCAAGCTGGACTCGCTTGGAGAGATCATCGGGATGGTCACGCAGGAGACGTACCTGTTCCACGCGAGCGTCAAGGACAACCTCCTGTACGGGAGACCCGACGCAACCGACGAGGAGATCGAGTCGGCCGCGCGAGCCGCGTTCATCCACGATCGGATCGTCGAGCTGCCGGAGGGCTACGACACGCTGGTCGGGGAGCGCGGCTACAAGATGTCCGGTGGCGAGAAGCAACGCCTGGCGATCGCCCGCGTGGTCCTCAAGGACCCTCGGATCTTGATCCTCGACGAGGCCACGTCATCGCTCGACACGACGTCCGAGCGGTTGGTGCAGGAGGCGCTGCGTCCGCTGATGCAGAACCGGACCACGATCGCCATCGCCCACCGCCTCTCGACGATCCTCGCCGCCGACGTGATCTTCTATGTCGAGCGCGGCCGCATCGTCGAGCGAGGGACGCACGCCGAGCTCCTCGCCGCGGGCGGTAAGTACGCCCGTCTCTACACACAGCAGTTCCAGGGCGGCGAGGTCGAGGCGGAATGCGAGGACGGGGTCGTGCTCGCGTCGGGCGAGGTCGTTCGGCGCGCCGCGAGCTGACGAGCTAGCTGCGCCCGCCGCGCTGCTCCCGAAGGAACCGCTCCAGCTCGTCCGCCAGTGCGTCACCACTGGGAATCTCCGGCAGGCCTCCGCGTTCGGGTGCGTTCTGTTCGAGCTGGCTGACGTAGGCGGCGAGCTCGGGGTTGTCGGAGATCGTGGAGGCGATCTGCCGCTCCCAGGACTCGACCGCTCGCTCGAGCGTGTCGATCTCCACCGGCATGTCGGTCAGGGCCGAGATCTTGCGAACCAGCGAGAGTGCGGCCTTTGGGTTGGGCCCGCCGGGGAGGTAGTGAGGAACCGCGGCCCAGAGCGAGGCGGTCGGGAACCCGGCCTTCGCGAACGCGTCGTGGAGCACGCCGACGATCCCGGTCGGACCCTCGTATCGAGACGTGGTGAGTCCGAGCTCCTCCGCCTTCCGCTCATCTCCGGCCGATCCCGTGACGGGGCTGTCGGCCGAATGGGGCACGTCGGCGAGGAAGGCCCCGAGCGTCATCGTGGCTCTCGCGCCGATCTCGCGAGCGAGCTCGACGAACTCCTCCGTCATGCTGCGCCACCGCATGCTCGGTTCCACCCCGAGGAACAGGATCGCGTCGCGTCCCTGAACCGAAGCGTGCCAGAAGCGGCTCTCCGGCCAGTCGATCCGGCGCGTGACCCCGCCCTCGAGGCGCACGGTGGGGCGCGTCACCTGGAAGTCGAGAAACTCCTCCACGTCGAGGTCGGCGAAGGGCTCGGCTCCCCAGCGGTCGCGGAGGTACGCGAGCGCGCTCGACGATGCCTCGCCGCCGTCGTTCCAGCCTCGGAACGCGGCAATCAGGACGGGCTCGCGAAGCTCTGGGTGGCGTAGCAGTCGGATGAACCTCACCCGCCCAGTCTCCCCCTCCTCCGGTTCTCTGTCACCTGAGCTCCCGCTCGGCGATCGCGGCTGCCACGTCGTCCGAGAGCCGCTCGAGTGCCGGTGAGATCTCAACCGGGTAGCGAGCCGGCGTGAGGGCGCGGAGCGCCTCCGGCACCTGGGCCAGTTCGGCGGCGCAGCGTTCGATCGCGTCGGGCAGCGTGGTGGAGAGCGTGGGGCGACCGGAGCGCATCACCTCGAGCAGGAGCGGTGCCGAGTCCGCCGGCCCCGACTCGCTCGCCAGACCGATGAGATCCCCCCTCATCCCTTCGCGCCGCCACACTTGCTTCGGTCCAGGGAGCGTTCGTTTCGCCGTCGATAGCTTCGCGACGGCTCGACCCTCGTACTCGACCAGCTTGTACACGCTGTCGAGCGCGGGTGCGTCCTCGGCCACGCCGATCTTCGTTCCCACGCCATAGGCGTCTATGGGTGCACCCCCGGTGCTCAGTCGCGCGATCAGGTGCTCGTCGAGGCCCCCGGAGGCGAAGATCTTCACGTCCGGAAACCCCGCCGCGTCCAGCATGGACCGTGCACGCTTCGAGAGCTCGTCCAGATCTCCGCTATCGAGACGAACCGCTGCGATCCTCCGGTCCTTCGGCTCGAGCTCTCGTGCCACCTCGATCGCGTTCTCAACACCACGGGCCGTGTCATACGTGTCGACGAGAAGCACGACGCTCTCCGGGAAGTCCTCGGCGAATGCTCGGAAGGCATCGATCTCTCGGGGAAACGCTTCCACATACGAGTGCGCCATGGTCCCGGCTGCGCGAAGTCCCAGCAGCCTGGCAGCCTCCACATTGCTCGTGGCGTTGAAGCCGGCGATCGCGGTCGCTCGCGCAACGCCGATTCCCGCTTCGCTTCCATGAACGCGGCGAAGCGAGAAGTCGACGAGCGATGCGTCGCGGGCGACCAGGCGGCATCGCGCTGCCTTCGATGCGACAGCGGTCTGATACGTGATGTGGTTCAGGAGGTATGTCTCGACCAGCTGCGCCTCCGGGAGAGGAGCGGTCACCTCGAGGAACGGTTCCCGGGCGAACACGACGCTTCCCTCGGGGATCGCGCGTACGTCCCCGGTGAACCGGAGCCGAGAGAACGCCTCGAGCGTGTCGTTCGGATATCCGAGAGACGTGCCCAGGTACTCGAGGTCCTCATCCGAGAAGCGGAAGCTTTCGAGGAACTCGAGGCACCCGTCCAGGCCGCAGGCCACGAGGAAGGACCACTCGGTTGGAAGGTCGCGAACGAACAGGCTGAAGGTCGCGGGCGCCGTCATTCCGCGCCGAACGTACGACGCGGCCATGTTCAGCTCGTAGAGATCGATGGTGAGCGCATGAGACATGCGGTGGCGCGGAATGTAGCAGAGGCCCTCCGCGCGGGCGGCGTGCTCGTTGACGGGGCTGACCGTGCGGGAAAGAATGTGGATCTCGCCACCAGAAAGGATGCCTTCATGGCTCAGCAGCCGCCGGTCCCTCCCCCTCCTCCTCCCGCCCCGCCGCCTCCTCCGGCAGGGAGCTACTCGGCCCCAGCCGCGAGCCAGAACGGCCTGGCGATCGCGGGGATGGTTCTGGGCATCTCCTCCGTGGTGCTCTTCTTCCTCACGTGGCCTGCAACCATCATCGCGATCGTGGGCCTGATCCTGAGCCTGGTGGGCCTGAGCAAGGCGAAGAAGCTGGGGGGCCTCGGCCGTGGGATGGCGATCGCCGGCGTAGCGACGAGCTCGGTCGGCATGGTCGCGAGCATCATCTTTCTGTTCGTCGTCGCCGACAAGATCAGGACGGGTGAGATCGTGGTCGGGCTCGTGCTGGTCCCGGCGCTGTTGCGGCTGAAGCACGCTGACTGACGGCCCGGGTGGGCGGCCAGTCGGTGATCCTGCCGACGGCTCTCGCTTGCCGGGAGAGAAGACCAAGCGGCCACGCGATGAGCACGGAAGGCTTCTGCCGTGGGGCTCGGAAAATCTCCTGCATCTGGAGGACTTCGACAACCTCCCGCCGGAGGAGAACCATCGTCTGGCGATCCACCACTTCGACGCGGGCCGTTTCTTCCCGGCCCACGAGGCGTGGGAGACGGTCTGGAAGCAGTCGAAGCGCACACCTGATGAGGAGTTCTTCAAGGGGCTGTCGCAGCTCGGTGCGGCATACACGCATTACCGCCGTGGAAATCCTCACGGCACGCATGTGCTGATGCGGCGCGCCCTTTCGAGGATCACGCGGTTCGGGCCGCATCATCACGGGATCGATCTCGAGCGCCTGGCGGCCGAGGTCGAGCGTCAGGCCGAAGCCGTCGAAGCCGCGGATTCTGCGGACGAGCCGCTTCCCGTTCTGGAGCCGCCTCGAATCGGGGAAGGCGCAGCCTAGCGTAGGCCGTTTTCGCAGCGACGGGCCCGGTCCGGCCCGCCTCCGCCATGGCAGAGGTCGACGCCCGCGCCGCCGATCAGAAGGTCGGGGCCAGCGCCGCCGAGGAGCAGATCGTTGGCGCCGAGGCCGCGCAGACGATCGCGTCCTCCGAAGCCGCAGATGACATCCACGCCGGGAGTCCCCCTGAGGCGTTCGCCCCGAGCTGTACCGACCACGTGGTTGCCTGGATACGGACCGCAGTCGATCGGGGACCCTCCGCTCGTATTCGCGGGCGGTGGCACCGGCTGAGCGTTCACGGCTCCGTCGCCTCCGGAGCCGCCACCCGATCCGCCTGACCCACCATTCGGCCCCCCGTTCGAGCCGCCGCCGGGCCCGCCCTGACTCGGAACGAGCTCGGATCGAAGGTCGGGGCCCTCGACCTCGCATCCGGCCCCGGTCGTTCCCGCAGACGCCGGTCCCGTCAGCGAGACGATCGCGCTCCGCGCGCCGTTGAACTCCCTGAACGTGTCGGTCACACAGCCGCGGTCGACGTAGGCGACGTCGTCCGGCTCCAGGGCCGCGCTGGTCCTCCACCGGCCGGTTGACGGGTCGTAGCTCGCGTCCACGAGCTCGATGCTGCCCGTGGTTGCGCGCTCGATCGTCATGCGAGCTTGGGTGACGGCACCCGTGTCCGCCCACGGTCGGAACGAGCAGTGGAAGCAGAACACCTCGTCATCGAGGGGGTCCGCGGGATCGTAGATGCGCACGTCGGTGTCGTCGCCGTCTCCGGGCGTGAGGTTCCGCGGCTTGATGAACCGGAACGGGCTGTCGTACGTGTCGGGGTAGTCGAGAGCCGGGCTTGTTTGCTCGTAGCTCCCAAAGGCGGCGTCGAAGACCTCATCCATGTTCGAGGTGCGGTGGGGGTACGGGAACGCGGGTGTCGTGAAGTCGGGCCCCGTTCTGAACGAGACGGTGTTGTCGCTCTCGACCTTCATGTCCTCGACGGTGATGCCGTCCCACGGGCTCACGTCGAACGGCTCCGAGGCGAGGTGATACGGCTTCGCCCGCCCCTGTGGGTCCCAGCTGTCGCACGCGGGGTCGGGAAGGGTTGCGGTCGGGGAGCCGGTCACGGTTCGGTGACAGCCGTCAACCACGAAGCGGTACGTGTCGGAGGGGGTCTTGGTCCGTCGGACGCCCTGCACGTCGGGCAGGGGGATGTCTGAGTCGAACGCCTCGAAGGTCGCTTCCCAGACCCACTCGAACTGTCCGGCACGCCAGAGAGGCACCTCATCCGGCGCGGGGTAGTTGGCTTTCACCTCGACCTCGCCGAAGCCGTCCGCGTATGTCTTCCAGTGGGAGGGGTTGTCGGGGTCGCACGCGTTCTCTGGAGCGATGCACCGCTCCACCGCCACCGACGGCGTGTCGATCCAGTTCGACCCGCCGACCCATTCGAGGCGCGAAGTCGCGAAGCGCTCGATGTCGGCAGGCTGTTGGGAGAGGCCCGGGGTGCCGCCGTCGGCAGGCTGCTGGGCTTCGTAGGGAGCGAGGTAGGCACGCGCGCTGTTCCCAAGCGCGGCCTGTCGCAGGCCCTGGTGCTGGTAGTCCCAGTTGTAGGCGAGGTCCTTCGGGCCCTGCATGATGTCCGGGCCACCGTTGAGGGAAGCGGCCATCCTCGACAGGCGGGTGGCCATGAAGTCCTCCGAGTGAGGCCCGAGACCGGTCAGCGCCTTGCGGTAATGATCGCCACGCTGGAACTCGCGGTAGGAGGCCAGGTATCCCCAATAGTCGTTCGACATGCCCACCGTGATGACCATGTCGTAGCCATCCTCCGTGTACTCCTCGTGGGTGAAGTTGCCCCAGATCTTGTCGAGCTCGAGGGGCTCGGTCTCGGCGTTGAAGGAGTTCTCGGTCGTGTCCCATCCGATCGCGTCGTTGTAGATCTGGGCCTTCATCCGCCTGAAGACGTAGTCGCTGATGACCTTGCGGGCCGCCCCCGGATTTCCGGTGTTCTTACAGGCCCAGGCGTCGTCGGCGGTATCGGGGGTTCCCTTGGCGTCGGGAAGGCACCAGTCGTTAAGCGTGATCGGGCCGTGCCCCGGAATCAGGTTCCCCGAGGCGTCGGTCTTGCCGTCGTAGATCACGCCGGGCTCCCATGCAGGATCTGTGTAGTTCGCGGTCCAGTCCCAGCCGTACCAGACGTTGCCGGCGATCTTGTCCAGACGGGTCTTGATGTTGCGTGACTGGTCCGCCCATTGCTCACAGGGGCACACCGTGATCCCGATGTCGCCGAGCCGGATGGCCTGAAGGTGGACCTGCACCGTCTCCTGCAGACCCGTGTACGAGGGAGCGCCGATGTTGTCGGGGACACATGCCGCGACGATGCCGTCGTCGCAGAGGTCCCGGAGCATCTCATAGGTCACGCCGGGGTCGAACGGCAGCTCGTCGACGGCGTCTTCGGCCGGGCCGAACGGAAACTTGCAGTCGGGCAGACCGGCGAGCGGGACTCCCGGATTGCCCTGGAACGCTTTCTCGGTTCGGCAGCTCGAGACGGTGGGCAGCGTGCGATAGCCGGGTGGCGCGAAGCGGAGGTCCTTCACCCCGACCTCGAAGCTGCTCCGGAATGGGACCACACGATGATCCGGCGGGACCGAGCCCCCGTCCGAAGCGATCTCGACGTCGCGCCACGCCGCCTCGACGTAGTCGGAGAGTTTCCGCGCGGCGCGCTCGACCTGGGCGTACTCGCGATGAGAGAACTCCTGACGCAGATGCGGTGGGTGCGCGTGCGTGTCGGTGACGGTCTGGCCGCTCGTGAGGTCGTGCGCCTCGGCCGTGCCCGTATCGTTCTGGGAGAACAGGGTCACGCCTCCGACCTCCCGGTCCACGATCCGGTACATGTTGTTGACGTACTCGCCTGTCAAAAGATCGTTGCCGTCGAGATTCTCGGGATGCATGCCCCAGACCACCCAGGTTGCCAGGGGTTTCGGGGACGAGGGGTGCGACACGTCGTCGAAGCGGACCACCGCGAGGTCCCGATCGGTCTCCCATCTCGGATAGCCGGCCGGTGATTCGTCATCGCCGGTCGTGGGCCCGTACGAGTGCTTCTTCAGCCAGGAAGGCCCGAGCGGGGTGTCGTCGACGGTGAAGGGGATCGTGGCCGCACCCATCCGAACGGGCACCATCGTGTTCGACGCCTGGATGACCGCCTCCGCCATCTTGCGCGCGATGTGCTCGAAGAACCGGATGTCGAAGACGTCCTGGAACGCCCAGACGCCCCACGATGGCGACGAGTAATAGGGCGAGGAGTGGCTGTGCGACACCGAGATCGTGAGGTTCTCCGGCGTGATACCGGTCGCGCTCTCGGGGTTGAGGAGGTCGTGCTCCTGAAGGATGCCGGCGACGCGGCGATTGAGCAGATCCTGGGGGATGTAGAGGTCGTTGCTTACGACCGCGAACCGCTGGCCGTTCATGCCCTCAACCACGAGCGCCCTCACCGATTCCCGTCCCTGGATCCCGTAGGAGGGGGCGCGACGGGTCTGGTGCGTGAACGGCTCGACACCGTGATCTCCGATGGAGAGGCTCACGCACGCTTCCTCGACGACGGGGTCGCAGTGCTCCGTGGACGCGTACTGGCCGGCGGAGGCCCCCACATGCCAGGTGGAGTCGACCCGAGCTGCGCCCGCCATGACCGTCTGAGCATTGGCGGCCGTCGCGGACGAGACGGGATCCGCCCAGCTCAGGGCGCCGCAGAGAACCAGGAGGACAGAGATGAAGGGGGTTTTTCGCATCCTCGTGCTGACCGGACGGTCCGATTCCTCTTTCTATTGGTTCGCCGCGCGCCCCCTGGAGTCCTGCTCGGGCCCGGGCGCTACGATTGGCTCGTGGAAGTGCTGGTGAAGATCGCGGGCGAGATCGGGACGAAGTCGGCCCCGACGCGGCGCCGATTCCTGCGCGCGCTCGCATCGAACGCTCGTGCGGCGCTCCGCCGGCGGGGTATCCGGGGCGCGGTCGAGCCGCGGTGGAGCCGGTTATTCGTGCGAACGGACGATGCCGGGGCGCCCGCGGCACTGGCGCAGGTGTTCGGCGTGCACTCCGTATCCGAGACCGCCACGGTGCGGTTCCGCTCGTTCGAGGAGCTCGTGGTGGGGGCGGTTCCTCACCTGGAGCAACTCGTGCAGGGAAAGACGTTCGCCCTGCGGGTCCGTCGCAGGGGAGAACACGCGTTCCGCTCTCGCGATGTCGCGGTCGAGCTCGGAGAACGTCTGCGTCCGCTCTCCGCCGGTGTCGATCTCGGTCGCCCCGAGGTCGAGCTTCCGATCGAGATCTCCGGCGATGTCGCCCACCTGCTTCTGGAACCCATCCGAGGGCCGGGCGGTCTGCCCGTCGGCGTCGGCGGGAAGGCACTCGCGCTGTTCTCCGGGGGATTCGACTCTCCGGTGGCGACGTGGATGGCGATGCGTCGCGGTGTCGCCGTGGATCTCGTCGTGTGCGACCTGGGTGGTTGCGGTCAGATCGATGCCGCCCTGGGTGTTGCGCGGGACCTGGTGACCGCATGGGCCCCCGGCGTCGAGCCGGCCGCGCACGTGGTCGACCTGGTGCCGGTCGTCGCCGCCCTTCGAGCGCGCGTCGATCCCGGGATCCGTCAGGTCGTGCTGAAGCGAGCGATGTACCGGGCCGGGACGCTGATGGCGCGGCGGCTCGGCGCGGAGGCGCTCGTTACCGGGGAAGCGCTCGGGCAAGTATCAACCCAGACCCTTCGGAACCTCACGGTGGCGGAGGACGCCACCGATCTGCCGGTGCTCCGGCCTCTCGTCGGGATGGACAAGGACGAGATCATCGGTCGGGCGCGGCACATCGGGACGCACGATGTGTCGTCTCGGGTCCAGGAGCACTGCGACATCTCCACCGGCCGGGTCGAGACGGCGGCTCGGCTTCACGCGGTGATCGGAGCGGAGGGCAAGCTGGATGACTCGTTCGTTGCGGCGGCTGTCGAGCACGCCACGCGCGTCGACTTGACAACCTGGACAGCCGGGCCGCTCCCCGAGCACGTGGTGGAGGAGATCCCTCGAGACGCAGTGATCGTCGACATCCGAGAGCCGGACGAGGGAACCACGGTCGGGGATCTTCGGCTCCCGTTCGGTCAGGCTTCCCAGTGGACGTCTGAGCTTCAGCTCACCAAGACGTATCTCTTCGTCTGCACGAACGGAAATCGTTCGGAGATAGTGGCGCACGATCTGCGCCGTCGAGGCCTGGACGCATTCAGCCTGGCAGGCGGCATCCCTCGGCTGCCGATCCGCGCCGCCTGACGTTTCCTGCTGCTGCTAGAGGCCGCCGAGGAGTGACAGGGTCGTCTCCAGTGCCTCGTCGCCGAAGCAGTGGTCGATGGAGTAAGCGTCCTCGTACTCGACGACCTCACCGGCGAATCCCAATATCTGTCGGCCGGCGTGGTCGGTCTCGAACGACTGGATGATGTAGCCGAGGCCGTCGTTCACCAGCGACAACGCCATCGTGATGCCGTTCTGGTTCTTCTCTTCGACCGTGTTCGAGTAGTTCGAGAAGATCTCTCCGGGCGCTCCTGTGATTGTGAGCGGTCCGATCTTGGCCGCGGACACGGCGGTGGTCACCGTTATCCCGGACGCGGACTGGCACTGCTTGTTCGCGTTCTCGCCGGCCGACACCGACGAGGGCTTCTGTGCGAAGGGCCGATCGAAGAAGCCCGGAACACCCAGCGCCGTCAGACCGGAGTTCGTTACCGGCTGGTCCCAGAACGCTTGTGCCGAGCGAACGTCGGGGTTCGTGATCACGGTGCCGCCTCCCGGTTCTGGCAGGAGGTTCGCGAGCCCGTTGCCCATCTCCACCTTGTTGCCGCGAGGGGAGACATTGCCGAAGCCGGCCTGGAAGTACAGTCCGGTCCCGCCGAATCGCTCCTCGACGCGAGCGTTGAACACGCCGGGGAAGTCCGCGTCTGCGATGCCCGAGTTCTCGTCCGCCGTAACGGGATGCGCGGAGTACCCGCCGACCGTCGCGATCGCCTTCGGCGCCGGCGATGCTGCCGTGGAAGCATCGATGATGCGGAACCAGGAGAGTGCGTTGTCCTCTGCCGAGTGGTAGAAGTCGCGCCGCTCCGAGTTGAAGGGTCGGGCGAACGCCTCGCCCATCTCGATGACGCCCGGCCGCATGGAACCGACGGCCTCCCGCACGGATTGTCTGATCGCGTCGGCCACCTGCCGCATGTACCAGTCGGGAACACCGCCCCAGCCGCCGATGAAGTCGGGCGACGTGTGGCTGTGGGTTGACGAGAAGAAGAAGCCGTCGGGGTCGATCGCGAGCTCTTGTCCGAGCTGGGCCGCCAGGTCGAAGAACCCACAGCCGTCGCACATGTTGACGTACTCGCCGAAGTAGTAGACGCCGTCGAGGATCGTCAGCACGACCGTGTCCGTGCCGTCTCCGATCGCGACCGAGCGGACACCGAGCCCGTAGGGATCCGTCCACTTCGTGATCGGATACATCGGACCGATGCCGTATCCGCCCATGTAGATGCAGTTCGGTTTCTCCGGCCACCGCACGCGGAAGTCGGGGACGTGGGTCGCCTCGGGCGGCGCGTCGCCACTCATGGTGGCGCACCCTTCGGTCTCCCAGACGCCGCCGTAGTCCGCAGGTCGCGGTTCGGTTGAGACCTTGGAGGCTCCCGCCAACACCTGGCCCGGCTGAAGCGTGAATCCTCCGCCGTCCTCCACGGTCTCGATCGGCAAGGACTCCTGCGCTGTCGTGAGCTGCTCCGAGAGGTCGGTTGCCGTTTGTTCCTCCGAGCCGCTGAGGTCCACGGGGATGAGGACGGATCCCGCCCAGGCCATGCTCAGGGAGAGGCTTCCGACGACGAGTGCGGTTGTGGCGAGCTTCACGTATCGGTTCATGGCGTCACCTCTCGTGCAGGTGGACAGAGCCCCCAACGGGGCGAGAGGTACTACTTCGATGCCGAGAGTCCGAACTCCTCCCCCAGGCGATTGAGCCTGGATCGCTTCTTGTGCACCCGCACGAAGGATTTCTGGCTCTCGCTGCGGAACCCTCCGTGGATGCGGAGACGTTTGGTTGGCGTGGTTGTTTCCTTTGTTGCGGCCTCGATGCTCCTCGCCCTTCCGCTGACGTCGATTGCCCACGCCCAGCCGACCCAGGATCAGATGGATCAGCTGGACGAGTGCATCGGCGACGGCCTTTACCCGAACGGTCCGCCCTCCTGCACGTTCGACTCTGAGGGGAATCTGATCGACCGCGATATTCCTGGGGAGCCCGGCTCGGGGGGGTTCGGCGGCTTCATCTTCTTCGCGCTGCTGTGGGCAGCGCTGCCGATGGTGATCGCGGGAGCAGTCGCCTCCTCGAGAGGCCAGAGTGTGGGCTTGGCAGTCCTTCTCGCGCTCGTCCTGGGCTGGATCGGTCTGCTGATCGTCCTCTTCCTACAGAAACCAGAGATCGTGGACGCTGCGCGCGGAACGATCGCCGCCGCGGGTCAGCGAGATGTGTCTGACCAGATCCGCAAGCTCGGCCAGCTGAGAGACGAGGGACTCCTGACCGACGAGGAGTTCAGCAAGAAGAAGGCCCAGCTGCTCGGCACCGGCTGAAGACCGGCGTCCGTCGGTCCGGTCACGTCCAGATGTGCCCCCGGCAGGATTCGAACCTGCGCACCTCGCTCCGGAGGCGAGTGCTCTATCCCCTGAGCTACGGGGGCGCGAAGCCAATCGTAGCAGCGGGCAATGTGCGCACCGCGTCCCTTCGTGGGAGGGTGGCGCGACCAGGACCAGGGAGGTGGGCTGCCCATGGGCAAGCGCGGGATCTCGTCGAGGTTTGCGCTCTTGCTGCTGCTCGCCGCCTGTGGCGGCTCGGAGGCAGACGAGCCCCAACCGGCAGAGTCGGCGCAGCCGGAAGAAACCTCCAGAGGCGTTCGCGAGCTCGAGCTGCAGGATGAGCTCCAGGCCGAGTTCGACATCCCCGATCAGCCGGAATGGATCACTTCGGGATTCGGCTCCGTGTGGGTCACCCGGGACGAGGCTGCCGCGGTGGAACGCATCGACCCGGAGACGAACGAGGTCGTTGCCAGCATCGACGTCGGCGCCCACCCCTGTGCCGGGATCGTCGCCGCGTACGACGCCGTCTGGGTGCCGAGCTGCGAGGACCAGGCCCTCTTCAGGATCGATCCGGAAACCGAGAGGGCCGCGGCGGTCATGGAGATTCCGGTCTACCTGTCGACCGGTGCCTTCAGCACCGAGCTCAGCGCCAGCGCGGGCTCGATCTGGATGGTGACCGAGGGGAAATCCGGTGTTTTCGACGCCCTCGCTCGGATCGACCCCGGAAGCGAGAAGGTTGTCGCGACTATCCCCCTGGGGTACCAGGGGTCAAGCGTTTCCGCTACCGAGGATGCCGTCTGGGTTACGGCACCCAATGACGGGATCCTGATCCGCATCGATCCCGCCTCCGAGGAGGTCGTAGCCGAGGTCACAGGCCTGGAGGCGCCGAACTTCGTCGCTGCGGGGGATCAGGGCGTCTGGGTCCTGAGCGGGACAGATGGCGAGCGGGTCCCCGGTGACGGCTCCGTCACCCGGATCGATCCCGAGACGAACGAGATCGCCGCGACCATACCGATCGACGAAAACCCCGGGCAGGCCGGCCACATCGCGGTGGGCGAAGGCTCCGTCTGGGTGCGAACGCAGTACACGTTGCTCGCGAAGATCGATCCCGCGACGGACGCTATCGTCGAGCGGTACACCGACCAGAAGGGCATCGGGAGCCTGCGAGTGGACTTCGATTCGGTGTGGATGACCGACTTCGCGTTCAACAACGTGTGGCGGGTCCCCGCCTGAGAGGAGCCGAACGGGGGGCGGCCCTGGTCGCCTTGCTAAGATTCGGACAAATTGGCGAAACCAGCGCGGATCCTTGTGGTTGACGACGACCCGGTGATCCTGAGGCTCATCGAGGTCAACCTCGACCTGGAAGGGTTCGACGTGGTGACGGCCAACCGCGGAGAGGACGCGATCTCCAAGGCCGGCTCCACGTCTCCCGACCTCATCCTGCTCGACCTGATGATGCCCGAGATGAGCGGATGGGAGCTCGCCGAGCGGCTGCAGAAGAGCGAGGCGACGGCTCGGATCCCGATCATCTTCCTGTCGGCGAGGACCCAGGACGAGGATCGGCGTCGAGGAGAGGAGCTCGGGGTCGCGGGCTACGTGACGAAGCCGTTCGACCCCGCAGATCTCGTCGCGACGATCCGCAAGCTGATGAAGCGTCGGTGAGGCGGACCTCCTCACCGTGATCGAGGGGGAGCTCGACCGACTTATCCGCGAGGCTGTTGCTCGGGCCGGTCCGGAGCTCGGCGTCGACGACGTCCCTGAAGAGATCGAGGTCCTCCGACCTCGACAACGCGAGCACGGGGACTACTCCACGAACGTCGCGCTCGCGTTGGCGAAACAGAGTGGGCGAAGCGCGCGGGAAGTCGCGGAGATCGTCGCGCGGAACCTCCCCGAGTCCGAGCACGTCGCGAAGCACGAGATCGCAGGTCCGGGCTTCATCAACTTCTTCGTCACCCATGGCTGGTTGCACCGGATCCTCGAGGAGATCCGTTCCGCGGGCGAGGCATACGGCCGGCTCCAGACGGAGAGCGCCGAGCACGTGCAGGTGGAGTTCGTGTCCACGAACCCGACCGGCCCGCTCCATATCGGCCATGCGCGCAACGCCGCCGTGGGCGACGCGCTGTGTCGAGTGCTCGAGACGGCGGGACACCGCGTCTCCCGCGAGTACTACGTGAACGACAGCGGCACGCAGGCGAGGCTGTTCGGCGCTTCGGTCGAGGCTCGCTACCTGGAGCGATTCGGGCGGCAGGCCGAGATCCCCGAGGGCGGATACGGCGGCGACTACGTCAAGGAGATCGCCGCAGAGATCGCAGCGACACACGGCGAAGCACTCCTGGACATGCCCGAGGACGAGCGCCGCGATCTCATGGCACGTGAGGGGATGCGCGTCGCCCTCGACGGGATCAGGGAGTCGCTGGAGCGTTTCGGCGTGCGCTTCGACGAGTGGTTCCACGAGTCGACGCTGCACGAGCAGGGGAAGGTGGATGAGGCGATCCGTCTGCTCCGCGAACGCGATCTGGCATACGAGGAGGACGGCGCGATCTGGTTCCGCGCGGCCCGATTCGGAGACGAGAAGGATCGCGTCCTCATCCGGGCGAACGGTGAGCCCACGTACTTCGCCGCGGACTGCGCGTACCTGAGCGAGAAGTTCGCGCGCGGGTTCGATCGCCTGATCTACGTCTGGGGGGCCGATCACCACGGGACGGTGAAGCGATTGCGCGGCGCGGCAGAGGCATTCGGCCACGACCCGGCGTTGGTGGAGTTCATCCTCACGCAACTCGTCGCTCTGTACCGCGACGGCGTTCCGGCGCGCATGAGCAAGCGCACTGGGGACATCGTCACGCTCGACGAGCTCCTCGACGAGGTCGGCCCGGATGCCGCGCGATACACGTTGCTCTCCCGCTCGGTCGACACGTCGCTCGACTTCGACATCGAGCTCGTGAAGCGTCAGACGCTCGACAACCCCGTGTACTACGTGCAGTACGCGCATGCGCGCATCGCGAGCCTGTTGCGTTACGCCGCGGAGCAGGGCACTCCGATGGTCCCCTTCGCGGACGTGAACCCAGAGGAGCTCGCGCACGAGACGGAGCTCGAGCTGTTGCGCGTCCTGGGGGAGCTGCCGGAGCAGGTCAGGCTGGCCGCAGAGCTTCGCGCGCCCTACCGGCTCACCAAGTACGCGGAAGAGGTCGCGGCCGAGTTCCATCGCTTCTATACCGAGTGCCGGGTGGTGACGGAAGATGCAGCGTTGACCCAGGCACGACTCCATCTCTCGGCAGCGACGCGACAGGCACTCGCGAACGTTCTGGCGATCCTCGGCGTGTCCGCGCCGGAGTCGATGGACCGGCTCGTGGAGGAGGAGGAAGAGCAGCGGTGACACGGCCGGACAGTGGCGGGCCAGACCCTTCAGCCGAGCCGCCCGAGGGCGTCGAGATCCGCCCCGCGAGGCCCGGCGATGGGCGGCAGTGGCTGCGTCACATCGCGGAGGTTGCGGCGGAGGGTCGGTACATCCGAACGGAGGAGGTGCGCTGGACACTGCGGCAGATCCGGCAACGCTTCCGCAAGCCCTACACGCGGGACGAGCTCAACGTCGTTGCGCTGGCGGACGGCAACCTGATCGGGACGCTCTGGGTTGGCCGGGAGAACAACCCCGTGACCGCGCACGTTGCCTCTCTCGGGATGTCCGTGGAGCAGGGATGGCGCAGCCGTGGCGTGGGATCCGCGCTCATGGGCGAGGCGTTTCGCTGGGCCCGATGGGCGGAGATCGAGAAGATGGCCCTCACCGTGTACCCGCAGAATCAGCGGGCGATCAACCTGTACAAGAAGTTCGGGTTCTTCGAGGAGGGGCGGCTCTCGGGTCACTCGAAGAAGTCCTATGGGTACGAGGATGAGATCGTGATGGGGCGATGGCTATGAGCAGGACCATTGGTGTGGGGATGCTCGGCAGCGGAACCGTCGGCGCGGCGGCGATCCGCCTGCTCCATGAGCACGCGGATGACATCGAGCGTCGCGCCGGCCGCCGCATCGAGGTTCGGCGCGTCGGGGTCCGCGACGATGCCGTCGTTCGCGACGTTCCACTCACGCGAGATCGGTTCACGACCGACCTGGAAGCGGTTGTTCTTGAAGACGGCATCGACATCGTGGTTGAGGTGATAGGAGGCGTCGAGCCGGCCAGGACCCTGATCCTGGAGGCGCTCGGGGCCGGCAAGCCCGTCGTGACCGCGAACAAGGCCCTGCTCTCGGAGGCCGGCGCGGAGTTGTTCGAGGCGGCCGAACGCAGCGGCGTCGACCTGGCGTTCGAGGCGGCGGTTGCGGGCGGGATCCCGTTGATCGCCCCGCTCCAGCGCTCGCTCGCCGGCGAGCGGCTGACGCGCGTGCTCGGCATCGTGAACGGCACCACGAACTACATCTTGACCAGGATGACCGAGGAGGGACTGCCGTTCGAGGACGCGCTCGCGCAGGCTAAGGAGCTCGGCTACGCGGAGGCGGATCCCTCGGCGGATGTCGAGGGGTTCGATGCCGCCGCGAAGTGCGCGATCCTTGCCTCGATAGCGTTCGACGCGGGCGTGGTGGCGAGCGACGTCTACCGCGAAGGGATCGCCGCGGTGACGGGGCAGGACATCGAGTTCGCCACGCGCCTCGGTTATGTCGTCAAGCTGCTCGCGATCGCCGAGCTCGACGGCGAAGACGTGGCGGTGCGCGTCCATCCCGCGATGGTGCCGGCGAGCCATCCGCTCGCAAGCGTGCGGGACGCGTTCAACGCGGTGTTCGTCGAGGGCCCGAACGTCGGCGAGCTGATGTTCTACGGCCCGGGAGCCGGCGGGCGACCGACGGCGACCGCCGTCGTGGGAGACATCATCGAGGTCTCACGCCGGCTCGGCGACCGCCGGGGGCGCGGGACGCGCACACCGCGTGACGATCGGCGCCTCCGTCCGATGGAAGCGATGGAGACGCAGTACTACCTGCTGCTCGACGTCGCCGATCGCCACGGCGTGCTGGCGAAGATCGCCGGAGCGTTCGCCGACAACTTCGTCTCCATCAAGAGCGTCTGGCAGGAGGGGATCGGCGACGAAGCGTTGATCGTCATCATCACGCACCGCGCGAACGAGGGCGCGGTACAGGGCACGGTTCGAGACCTGCGAGCCCTCGACGAGGTGCTCGAGGTACGAAGCGTGATGCGCGTGGCGGGGGAGGAATAGTGGCGAAGCCGTGGCGAGGGATCATTGCCGAATACCGCGATCGGCTCCCGGTAACCGATGCGACGCCCGTCGTGACGCTCCTGGAAGGCGGGACGCCGCTGCTGCGCTCGGAGCCGCTCTCGCAGGAGACGGGCTGCGCGGTCTTCCTGAAGTACGAGGGTGGGAACCCGACCGGCTCGTTCAAGGATCGCGGCATGACGCTCGCGATCTCCAAGGCCGTTGAGGAAGGCGCGAGGGCCGTGGTGTGCGCGTCCACTGGCAACACCAGCGCATCCGCGGCGGCGTACGCGGGCCAGGCCGGACTGCGGTGCGGCGTGCTGATCCCGAAGGGGGGTGTCGCGACCGGGAAGCTCGCCCAGACGCTGATCGCCGGCGCACGCGTGCTGGAGATCGAGGGCTCCTTCGACCTTGCGCTGTCGGTCACGCGTGAGCTGGCGGATCGGAGCTCCGTCGCGCTCGTGAACTCGGTGAATCCGTACCGGCTCGAGGGACAGAAGACGCTGGCGTTCGAGGTCTGCGACACGCTCGGTCGCGGGCCGGACGTCCACTGCGTCCCCGTCGGCAACGCTGGCAATATCACGAGCCACTGGATGGGCTACCGGGAAGAACGAGAGGCTGCCGCGATCGGTCGCCTCCCGCAGATGTTCGGCTTCCAGGCGGAGGGCGCAGCTCCGATCGTGCGCGGTGAGGTCATCGAGGATCCCCAGACCATCGCGAGCGCCATCCGCATCGGCAATCCCGCGTCGTGGGGGAGAGCCGTCGAGGCCGCCGATGAGTCGGGGGGCGAGATCATGGCGGTCACCGATGAGGAGATCCTGGGCGCCTACGACCGGATCGCGAGAGAAGGCCTGTTCTGCGAGCCCGCCTCGGCCGCGTCGGTCGCGGGGATGCTGATGCTCTCGCGGATGGGGCGACTGGAGCGCGGTGCCACGGTCGTGTGCGTGCTCACCGGCCATGGGCTGAAGGATCCGGAGCGGGCGGCCGAGCGCATGGACCGTCCGACGCTCGTGGCCGCCGACGCGGACATCGTGGCCGGCGAGCTCGGCCTGTAGCCATGCGTCTCGTCGCGCGCGCGCCCGCGACCGTGGCGAACCTCGGGCCGGGGTTCGATGCCCTCGCCCTCGCGCTCGATCTCCACAACCAGGTGGTGCTCGACACTGAGGCGGAGCCCGCGATCGAGATCGAGGGCGAGGGTGCGGGTGAACTTCCCACGGACGGCTCGAACCTCATCTTCCGCACGATGACGTTCGTATCGAGGGAGAGCGGCAAGCCACTCCCGCCATTCCGCATGACGGCCTCGAACGCGATCCCGCTGGAGCGCGGTCTCGGCTCGTCTGCGTCTGCGGTGGTGACGGGCCTCCTGCTCGCCGACCGACTCTTGGAGCTCTCCCTGGCGCCCGACCGGCTATTGGAGATCGCCGTGGATGTCGAGGGTCACGCGGACAACGTGGCCGCGTGTCTGCGCGGTGGGTTGATCGTCGCGTACCTATCCGCGGAGGGGTGGCGAGCCGAGCGGCTGGAGCCCCACCCGTCCCTGCGACTTGCCCTCCTCATCCCTGAGCACGAGCGGCTGGCGACGGTGGACGCGCGTCGCGCGCTGCCGCGCGAGGTCTCGCTGGCGGACGCGGCGTTCAACGCAGGCCGCGCGGCGCTCGCCGTGGTGGCGCTTACCGCACGCCCCGAGGTGCTCGCCGCCGCGCTCGAGGACCGCCTGCATCAGCCTCGGCGGCTTCCCCTTGTGCCGGCGAGCCGTGCGATGTTCGAGGAGCTGCGACATCACGGGATCCCCGTGTGCGTCGCGGGGGCGGGGCCGTCTCTGCTTGCGTTCGAGACGGATGATCACACCGTCCCCGAGCTCGGCCCGGGATGGCGCACACTTCGCCTCCAGCCCGCGCCGACGGGCGCCGATGTTTCCGTGGAGGGACGTTGAGCGGACCCGAGGTCGAACCTACACTGGGCGCGATGCCCGAGGACGAGCGGGCTCCCGCTCAGCTGCCCGACTTCCTCTCGTCATCTCCCGTCCCGCGTGTCCCGGTCGTCTCCGACCTGCCAGGCAAGGTGCTCGCCATCAAGGAAGGGGAGACGTTTCTGTACACCGACGTCGAGGGCAACCTTTCCGATCGCAAAGAGCTCGGTCTGGGTCTGTACCACAAGGACACGCGCTTCCTGTCGAACTTCGGGCTGAAGGTGTCCGCCCGCGACCCGATCCTCCTCTCCTCGTCAGCGGAACGGGTCTACGTCTCGCACGTGGATCTGACCAACCCCGACCTGTACGACGACGGACGCACGGCCGTGCCCCAGCATTCCCTGAATATCCGCCGTACGCGCGCGATCAAGGGTTCCCTGTTCGAGCGCATCCGGACGAAGAACTACAACCCGTTCCCGGTCGAGTTCGACATCGATCTGACGTTCGGCGCGGACTTCGCGGACATCTTCGAGGTCCGGGGCCTTTCGCGCGAGACCCGAGGCACCTACGAGCCGCCGAAGGTCGACGGGCGCACCGTGGAGTTCGCGTACACCGGCGAAGACGCAACTCGACGCGTCACCCGGATCAGCTTCGGCCTCAAGCCTCGGCGAGTCGAGGTCCGGGGTGACCTGGTCGATGTGTCGTTCGCGATCCGTCTCGCAGCGCACGAGACGAAGACGATCGGCCTCGTCGTGGAGCCGGTGATCGAGGGTGAGCCGAGCAACGCCGGCGGGGTGTTCGACGACGTCGTGCACGAGCTGCGCCACTCCTACGAGGACTGGGAGCGCGAGTGCACACAGGTTCGCACGGACAACGAGCTGTTCAACACGCTGTTGACGCGCGGCCTTCGCGACCTTCGCGCGCTCTACACGAAGATGGACGGTGGCGGCATCCTGGCGGCCGGTATCCCCTGGTACGTGGCCGCGTTCGGCCGTGACACCCTCATCACGTCGCATCAGATGCTGATGCTCTCGCCCCGCCCGGCCAGGGAGAGCCTCCGGGTCCTCGCCGGGCTGCAGGGAACCGTGGTCGACGACTGGCGAGACGAGGAGCCGGGGAAGATCCTGCACGAGATCCGCAAGGGAGAGCTGGCGCGATCCGGGTACCTGCCCCACACGCCGTACTTCGGCTCGATCGACGCGACCCCGTGGTTCCTGATCCTGCTGGCGCAGTACTTCCGGTGGACGAACGATCTCGGCTTCATCAAGGAGATGATGCCGGCCGCCGAGGCCGCGCTGGAATGGATCGACGTGTTCGGTGACCACGACGGGGACGGGCTGGTCGAGTACAAGACCCGCTCCCCGCGCGGGCTCCGTAACCACGGGTGGAAGGACGCCCACGACGCGATCGTGCACACGAACGGCGTGCTCGCGGAGCCCCCGATCGCCCTGATCGAGGTCCAGGCCTACGTGTACATGGCCAAGACGCGCATGGCGGACGTCTACGCGGCGCTCGACGACTTCGAGCGCTCGGTGAAGCTGAAGGATCAGGCGACGGTGCTCCGCCAGCGCATCCATGAGGCGTTCTGGATGGAGGATCAGCAGTACTACGCGGGAGCGCTCGACGGCGACAAGCGGCAGGTGAAGACGATCATGTCGAACCCCGGACACG